>CAYYOL010000017.1:0-42210 GCA_964473245.1 uncultured Spirochaetaceae bacterium | reverse complement strand
GTTGTCATTGAGGGGAACCTCACCCACGACCCTGAGATCAAGGAGATTCCGAATGGGAACAAGACCTGTCGATTCGCAATCGCGTCGAACCGATACTACCGAAACGCAGAGCGTGAACTGATTAACGAAGTCTCCTTCGTCACCGTCGACACGTGGGGTCGTCTTGCAGAAAATTGCAACAGGTACCTACAGAAAGGGAGGGGCGTGCGTGTGGTAGGGAGACTCCGCCAGGATCGCTGGCAGGGGGATGACGATCGTCCTCGAGAACGGATGATCGTAGTCGCAGAGCATGTTGAATTCTATCCCGACCCCAATCGAGCGAATGCCTCGGATGGGGCCGACGGGAACGGAGTTGAAGGAGAGATCGAGATGACCGAATCGGAGACTCCCGAAGCAGATATGGTATTCGAGGAATCAGCTTCTCCAACAAAGAAGAAGCGCAAACGTTGAGCATCTGCCAAGTTTTCTCACCTTGTATGCATGGAGAGCTTCTTCCGAAGCTCTTCATGCAATGGACTTCAGTTGGGACCTTTCGAATACATGAAACGTGGCTGTGTAATGCAAAGAGGCAGGGATACCAATGGGATGAGTCATTACCAGGAAATACCCCACTCTGATAATCGTGATGGAGATTGCTAGAACTGCTTTCCTTTTGAATTTCTGCATAGTATACTAGGGAAGTCAAGAATCGGAGGAGGAATCGAATGAGTGAAGTAACATTGACAAACGCCAATTTTGATGAAGAAGTATTGAAGTCCGATCTACCCGTTCTCGTGGATTTCTGGGCAGTATGGTGTGGACCGTGTAAAATGGTGGCTCCTGCCGTTGCTAAACTTGCAGAGAACCATGCAGGTAAGATCAAAGTGGGCAAGGTGAATGTGGATGAACAGCCGGAACTTGCAGAGAAGTTCAATATCTCCAGTATACCTACACTCGCACTGTTCAAGGGTGGGAAAGTAGTGAATCAGCGAATCGGCGCGGTCTCGTACACCGTACTTGAGTCGTTCGTTGCTGACTATGTCTAACGTAATGATCGCCGTTTGACATCGTTTGAGCCGGGTACCTGTGTATCCGGTTTTTTCGTTCACAGGTAAGTTGACAAGACTATCACGGCATCGAGAAGGAGTTTCTATATGCGAGATGGAAATTGCATAGAACTTGAGCAGAGGGTGAATGAGCTCGAGCTGCTGGTTGAAACGCTTTCCGGAACGAAGGACCGAGAGGAACTGCTCGACTTGCCGTGGGCTGGAAACCTTGGCACCTGGATTTGGAGTGTGCCTTCCAATCGGGTTATCTGCAATAAACAGAAGATACTCAATCTTGGCTATGCCGAAGAGGAGATACCCGAGCTAATCGGGTATGAGTTCTTCACCGACCTGCTTCACCCCCAGGACTACGATCCTGTTATGGATCAGATGCGCAGGCACCTCAAGGGGATAGACCCCGTCTACGAAGCCCAATACCGAATCAGACATACGGATGGCTCATGGCGGTGGTACTACGATAGAGGGAAAGTTACCAAGCGAGACGACGAAGGCCGGCCGCTCCAATTGGTGGGAATCGTGTTCGACATCACGCAGCAGAAAGCGATGGAGGAGCAGTTGGAACGACAGAATATACTGCTCAAAGAGATGGTCGATCACGACGCACTCACCCGCGTTCTTAGCAGGAGGGCGATATTCCTCATGCTCGAAGCCGCCGTCGCGCGAAGCGATAGCGTCGCGGTGATCATGTTCGATATCGATCATTTCAAACGGATCAACGACACGTATGGTCATCTGATCGGTGATGACATCCTCATTTCAGTTGCCCACCTCATGCAACAGGCGCTCCGGTCGGAAGATCGGGTGGGCCGGTACGGTGGCGAAGAGTTTTTGGTGGTTCTTGATAGAATCTCAGAAGCTGAAGCTATGAAGATTGCTGAGCGGGTACGGTTGCAGATACAGAAGCATACGTTCGTTCAGGATATCAAGCTCACCATCAGTGGAGGCGTGGCAATCTCGAAAGGTATGCATGCAGATCAGCTCGTACAAGAGGCAGACAACCATCTCTATGAGGCGAAGCGGCGAGGGAGAGACCGCATCGTCGGTCCAAGTCACGGCTTGTAGATCTCTTCGGAATTCTTCTCTCCGAACGAAGCTCCCCGAGTAGGTACGATGTGCCAGTCTTCCCGACCATCGGTGTCGGCCTCTCCCTCGACTCTACAGAAACTCCTCGTTGCTGTACTGTATGTACTGTCGACTGCCGATTCCGGTGTTGCTGGCAACGATGCCCAGTGTCCCGATTCCTCGAGCGAGCGCACCCATTGTTGTACTTTTCGCGTACCGAACCCATCATAGTGCTCGTCACTGTCGCTCGTACGATTGCTGTAGAGAACTGCATCGATGAGATCTCCCTGTGGGCTCTTGGCAAGAGAGACCACCCCGTTGTTGGCTCCCAAGCCGACGGTTCCGCCATAGAGCCAGTTTTTCTCGAGAGACTCCGGTTCGTCTCCGTAGATGATAACAAGATAGTCTCCAGCAGACACGTCCCAGGAGGGGAGTACGGTCTCGGAGTCATATATGTCCGGCATGCCGTGATAGAGTGTCACTCCTGCAAGATTTCCGTCGGATAGGGCGATCAACTCGACCCTATCTGGATTAGCCGCAGTTCCCTTTGTGGTGAATTCGTTGATGAGCAGAGGGGGAATGCGATCGTTATATCCCCACACCCCGACGGTAAAACTCAACGAGTTTCCCGCCCTGTCTCGTACGGTACCACGTACAAGTGTGCGTCTCCCAGGAATCAGCGGTGTTGAGAATTCGATAGTCACCGTCTCTTTGTAGGGGTGTACGCGTACAATCCTCTGAGCGTCGGAATCTGCCGACACTACGGTGAACTGACTGTCGGAGCAGAATACCATCTCATCGAATCGGTATTCCGCTGTGTAGCGATCCGTGGCTCGTGCATCGAGGAGCACGGGGCTGTAGTGGTCATGACCGAGCAGTACGTTGTGCAATTCCAGCTGTGGTTGCGCTTCGCATCCAATCATACTACACATGAAGCACAGAATCAGGACATTCAAGGTTCTTTGTCTCATAGCAACTCCTCTATGAAGAGACGTCACCAGGTCGATGGTTGATTGACCACCTGCGGTTGTTGCTCTACACTTTGTCAGTCGAGGAGGCAATGCATGGGAAAATTATGGCAGAAGGGGTATACACTCGATACCCTCATGGAAACATTCACTGTAGGAAATGATTATCTGATCGATCTTGACCTTGTACGTGCAGATTGTCTCGGCTCCATAGCTCACGCACGAACGCTTCGGAAGACAGGATTGCTCAATGCGCAGGAGCTTTCGGGTTTAGAGCGGGGGCTGCGCGAGATACTCGATCTCCATGCCGCCGGATCCTTCACCATCTCAGTATCCGATGAAGACTGTCATACTGCCATAGAGGCCTACCTCACTAGCCATATCGGCGATGCAGGGAAGAAAATCCATACTGGTCGTTCGAGAAACGACCAGGTGCAGACGGCTTTGCGGCTCTGGATGCGTGAGTTCGCGCTGGTTCTAGCACAGGAGACGGCTCAACTTGCCTCGACCATGCTTGCCTTCGCCAAAGAGCATGAGTTTGTCCCCATGCCGGGTAGGACTCACATGCAACTTGCCATGCCCTCCTCGGTAGGTCTATGGATAGCAGCCTATGCCGAGGAGTTGATCGATGAAGCTGACCAGGTGTTCAACCTCGTCGTATTGCTGGACCAGAGTCCCCTCGGATCGGCCGCGAGCTACGGGACTTCGCTTCCGCTAGATCGAACCTTCGCGGCACAGCAGCTCGGATTCTCACGAGTACAGAACAATGTCCTCTATGCGAACAACAGCAGAGGGAAGTTCGAGGCTATGCTGCTCGATGGGTGTGACTATATCGGGCTCACGCTCAGCAAGCTTGCTCAGGATCTGATCCTCTTCTCGCTGCCCGAGTTCGGTTATTTCTCATTGCCGAAGGAGCTGTGCACCGGTAGCAGTATCATGCCGCAGAAAAAGAATCCAGATGGCCTTGAGCTTACGCGGAGCAGAAGTGCGGTCATCAGCTCATGTTCCCAGCGAGTGAAGTCGATCATCCGAAGCCTCCCTTCGGGCTACAACAGAGATTTCCAAGACACCAAGGAGCCATTGTTTACCGGGACCAAGACAACGCTGCTCGCAACACGGGTGATGCAACTCATGATGCAGCGACTAGAAGTGAATGAACCGGCATTGCGAAACGGGTGTGCCAGTGAACTCTACGCCACCGATGAGGTGCTCAAGAGACTTGTGGGCGGGGCATCGTTTCGCGATGTCTATCGAGAAGTCGGCATGGATCTAGCGTCTGTTGCCTCATATGATCCGGATGAGACGATCAGAGGTCGGGTGAGCGAAGGTACAACCGGGAATCTTGGGTTGGACGCCATGGCAAAACGGTCCGACGATCTGGAATCTCAATGTACCGATCGAATCAATGGACTTGTCGAGGTGTATCGGAAGCTCTCCGGAGCGGAGATACAATTGGTCACCTGGTAGTTCAGAGCGACCAAAGTACCCCTGCTGTGGTGGTGAACAGTCCTGCGAGCGGTAGAGCTTGGTGGATAATCCAGTCGAACGAACCATCCGCGGTGAGAATGTAGCCCATGATCGGAACGTTCAGGTTGACATAGAGCCCGACCTCCTTCTCGGCTAGCCAGTACTCACCCTTCACAGCAGGTCCAGCTACACCGAACACACCACTTTCGAAATCGGTGAACCCAAGTGTGCTCACTCCAAGCTTGAGGTCGAAGTTCTCTCCGAGCCCGATCGGTGCAGTGATATCGGCGGTGAGAACGAAGAATGGATTGAAGAAATCTCCGAAATCATCACCCCCGGCAAGCGACTGGATATAGAGCCACCCGACTGGGTAGTTCACTCCGGCTTGCAGTGCAAGAGGACCGAGCGGTATATCTGCTACGATTCCGGTGGCCAAGAATCCGAATTGTGCGCCCACAGCAAGAGATGAGTTCATCCGTGCCGAAATCGGAGCAATAGCGAGTATCGCAATCACCAAGACAATGGTCGCTAACTGGTACCTTCTCTTCATGATAGCCTCCTCGAATCCATAAAAGTCACCTGGTACTTTTAGGATTCTGAATTGTTATAATAACAAATACATAACATGCGGAAGTGTCAATTGTTACAGGTTGCACGATCGTGTTTTTCCTTTACCTCGATGGAAATAGTACCTCTGCATGATAAAATCAGTTCTGATTTAAAATTAAAACCGATTTCTTCACTATGAGTTGAATTCCTAGACTCGAATGTGGTAGAGTACAGCCATGAGTATCGTCAAGCCGCATAAACTGGGAATCATTGCGGGTCCTGGTTCAGAATATTTTGCTCGCAAGGTGGTGAAACATCTTCGCAGACTCTATTTGGATAGATATCAGAAGCTGAGCGCCGCACTCGTAAAGCGACACGACATGACCCCCGAGCAGTTGCTCGATGTCGTGACACTCAACGACGATATGATCAGCAAGAAGATTCCACGGGGGAGGAAGCCGAAGGCGTATACCTGTCCCGATTTCGAAACCCCAGTAAAATATACCCGTTTTGCCAATGGAGAAGTCAAAGCTGAGATTCTTCAGGCTGTTCGTGGTCTGCGCATGTTCATCATCTACGATATGGCAAATCAGTACCCTATCAAGGTCGCCGGGGCGGATGAACCGATACCTATCACGATAAACGATCACCTCATGTTCCTCTTCACCACGATCAATGCGTTGAAGAATGCCGGTGTGGAGAGCGTCACGCTCGTGCTTCCCACCTATCCATATGCACGGCAACACAAGAAAAGTGGTCGAGAAGCACTCACGGCTGCAATGTTCGGACGAATGTGCGAGAATATGGGAGTCGAACGGATCATTACCCTCGATATCCACTCCCGCGAGATCGAAAACTGCTTTAACCATACCCACCTTGAGAATCTGCATGCAAGTTATCAAGCGCTGATCAAGTTGCACAAGATCATCGATTTCAGCGATCCCGATCTTGTTGTAGTGAGCCCGGATACGGGAGCAGTTCAGCGGAACAAGTTCTATGCAGAGGCACTCCATCGACCACTGGCCATGCTCTACAAGGAGCGAGATTACTCCATGGTGAGCAAAGATGCGAGAAGTTCGAATATCAGGAGCATCAGTCTTTTGGGCGATGTAAAAGGCAAGACAGTACTCATGGCCGACGATATGATCGGTACCGGAGGAACGTTGCTTATTGCAATGAGAGAACTCAAGAACCTCGGGGCTAAACGGATCATCTGTCTGGTAAGCCTCCCATTCTTCAACGGAGATTCGCGCGAAGAGTTCGAAAAGGCATATCAGGAGGGGGTATTCTTTCGTGTCGTAGGCACCAATGCTGTATTCCATGATAAGTCACTCACCGATAAGGAGTGGTTCATACAAGCCGATGTAACTGAGCTCTTTGCACGGGTAATCAGTCGATTGCACCATGGACGGCCGTTGAGTCCACTACTCGACAATAGGCAGTTCATCCACCGGTTTGTAGATATGAGTCAGGCAAATCCGCAGGCTCCATCGCCGGGGAGCAAGGAAGTCTACAGAGACCGGTGACGGAACCTGAGACTCTTCGCCTCCTCGGCTGGTCACCAAGCCCCGACAACGCGTGACGGAGTCACGTGCCATTCAACTGAATAGGAGACGCACCATGCGGATGTCCAATAGAATTTCTGATTTTCAAGCTTCACCCATAAGAAGACTCGTTCCTTATGCGAACGACGCCAAGCGGCGAGGAGTTCACGTATTCCACTTGAATATCGGTCAACCCGATATCATCACCCCTCCTCATGTCATAGATGCAGTACAGAACTATGCTCCAAAGATCATTGCATACGGCCAGAGCGAGGGAGAGCTCGATCTCAGAGAGGCTCTTCCAGGCTATTATCGGACTTTCGGAGTCGATATCAGTGCCGATGACATAATGATCACCACCGGAGGCAGCGAGGCTATTCAGTTCGTGTTTATGACGCTCTGTGACCCAGGTGATGAAGTGATCGTTCCAGAGCCATACTACACCAACGTCGGCGCCTTCGCTCACAGTGCAAGTGTGGTCCTCAAAGCAGTTACCTCAAGACTCGAAGACGATTTCTCTCTTCCCAAGATAGACCAGTTTAGAGAACAGATCACCGAGCGGACTCGAGCGATCTTGCTTTGCAGCCCGAACAATCCGACAGGTCATATCTATACCGATGAAGAGTTCCGTCAGATTCTCAAGCTAGTGGAAGAGCACGATATCTTCCTGATTGTAGACGAGGTCTATCGTGAGTTCTGCTACGACTGTAAAGAGTTCACCAGTGCATTACTGTATCCCGAGTATGCAGATAGGGTCATTGTTGTCGATTCTTTCTCGAAACGGTACAGTATGTGTGGTGCCAGAATTGGGACATTGATAAGCAGAAATCTTGCAGTGCTCGAAGGAGCCATGAAGCTTGCGCAGGCACGCCTCTGTCCACCGGATATTGAGCAGGTCGCTGCGCTTGCTGCAGTGAAGACACCCCGAGAATATCTTGATCGGGTCAAGGCCGAATATCAGAATCGACGAGATTTCATTGTGGAGAAGTTGCGCTCTATTCCGGGAGTCACTTGCAGTGTCCCAAAGGGTGCTTTTTATCTTATTGCCGAACTTCCTGTTGCAGATGCAGAGGATTTCTGCATATTCCTTTTGCGCGATTTCCAGCTGAATGGGCAGACGGTCATGATTGCTCCTGCCGAGGGATTTTATGTGACACCAGGTCTCGGCAAGTGGGAAGTGCGTATTGCATATGTGCTTAACACTGTCGATCTCGGACATGCTATGGAGTGTTTGAAAGCAGCATTGGAAGCATATCCGCATAGAACGATATGACAAGGGAAGTACCAATATTTTTGTCATGAATCATGCTGCAGATGAGTAGCGTTTCGTATACTTAGTATGGTTGAATATCGGGGATGGCTCGGCTATTATAGTCTCGTATCCAGCAGTTGGATTCCGGTTTAGGAAGATTCCAGTACCGGAAGCCTGAACCGATTCGAGGAGAGCGTATGCGAAATAGGGTGAGACGGTTCTTCCGTCGTGCTGCAATGGTATTAGCCGACGGTTTGATTCTCTATTGTTGTGCTCTGTTCGCATCCTATGCCGTTTCAGCGAATCTTCAAATAATTCACAACAATACCTTAGCCCTCGTTGCGATCATCCTGTTACAGATTGCATTCCTCATGGTTTTCCGCATCTATTACATTCGATTGATCGATAGTTCGCTCGAACTTGCCATTCGTGGAGCCGGCGCGTTATTACTTTCCGGTCTTATCATTCTGGTCATTGTGCTTACCAGTTCCAAATCGTTCGATTTCTCGTTCAGAATTACCAGTGTCTATGTCTCGTACAATGTGCTGATTCTGCTCGGATACCGGATAGTCTACCGGCTAGTGTTCAGCTACCATGTTCGGTCATCTGCGGGAAATGGTTTTCCCAAGACCCTGGTGTATGGGGCGGGAGAGATCGGTATACAACTGGCAAGACAGTTCTACAAGAAGAAGCTTCCCTACCATCTGGTCGGATTCATCGATGATGATCCAGTGAAGCAGAACTCGATTGTCGGAGGGCTGACAGTCCTTGGTGATATCGGCATGCTCAACGAGGTAATCCGTTCACACCGAGTGGAGGTGCTCATCCTCGCCATAACGGACCTCTCAAGCGAGAAAATGCGAAATGCCCTCGATGTCGCTGAGAAATACGGCATAGAGACCAAGATCGTCCCATCCTTGTTCGAGATGGAGGAGGGGCGAAAAAGTGTCGCAGATATCAGATCCATCAACTTCGATGATCTACTGGGAAGAAGCCCGGTGACATTCGACAAGAGTCCCATCCGAGAGATGGTGAAGGGTAAGCGGATACTCGTAACCGGTGCCGGTGGTTCAATCGGAAGTGAAATCTCTCGCCAGATCCTCGGTTATGGTCCTTCCCAGTTACTCTTGCTCGATATCGATGAGACCGATCTGCACGACCTCTCACTGAGACTCCATGACTACCAGGCTGAGTTCAGCCATGAGATCATGCCCATCGTCTGCGATGTACGAAACCAAGTCAAGGTGGATCGGGTGTTCCAACACTACGAACCGGAAATTGTGTTCCATGCAGCTGCCTATAAACATGTGCCCATGATGGAGTACTACCCTGAGGAGGCGATCCGAACCAATGTGGGCGGAACATACAATGTACTAAGTGCAGCGGTCCGCTACCAGGCAGCGAAGTGTATCCTCGTCTCTACAGATAAGGCAGTGAATCCAACCAATGTCATGGGTGCCACAAAGCGGGTGGCAGAGATGGTTGCAAGCATGCTGAACAACGAAAAAACCGAGATAGTCTGCGTTCGGTTCGGTAATGTACTTGGTAGCAGAGGTTCCATGCTCCCTCTTTTCCTGGAGCAGATGCGGGCGGGATTGCCGATTACTGTCACCGATAAACGAATCATCCGTTATTTCATGACCATCCCCGAAGCGGTGAGTCTGGTCTTCCTTGCTGGAGCTCTCGGTTCAGGAGGAGAGGTCATGGTGCTCGATATGGGCGAGCAGGTGAATATCTATGATTTCGCCGAGCGATTGGTGAAATACTTCGGCGATGGGCGAAGCGAAGTCGTGGTCACCGGTCTGCGTCCAGGAGAGAAACTCTACGAGGAGAAACTCAGCGACAAAGACAAGACGATTCCGACCGACAACCCGAAGGTGTTCAAAGCTATCGTGAACGGCACATTGAAGGGTGACGATTTTCAGCAGTTCATGCAGTCGATCTATACCATGGAACCGAGTCGACTGTTGGACATCCTTCGTGAACTTGTGCCCGAATTCACCTACCAGGGGTGCAGAGATATAGGATCCTGATCATGAAAGCATACTGTCTCTACTGCAAGACCGGTTCCGAGGCGAAACTGGTGTATCTGCTGAAAAAGGATATGCGAGACTACCTGCAGATGGATGCAGATGTCATCTATCCCACCCGAATCATGCAACAGAGGAAGCGAGGGCAGTGGTCACGAGTGGAACAGCCGCTCCTTCCAGGATATGTATTCATCTATCTCGACGACGAGATACCCTTCCCCCTCTTCATCATTCGGCAGGAGCGCGATGCCTACAAGATTCTGCGAAACGACGATGGGTCAATGGAGCTCAAGGGCTCCGATGCCCAATATGCCCACTGGGTATACCAGCATGACGGCACATTCGAGCCGAGCACAGTAGTCTATAAACAGGGGCAATTGGTGAAGGTGCTCGATGGTCCGCTCAAGGACATGGAGGGAAGGATAGCTAAACTGGATCGGCATCACAAGCGAATAGTGGTTGCTTTTACCTTCGCAGGAGTGGAGAGAAAAGTGAATTTGAGTGTGAACGTCATCGATTTGGCCGAAGACGAGGAGGTCCCGCGAGGGTGAGATTACTCCATACATCGGACTGGCACATTGGTAGAACACTCCATGACAAGCGTCGTCATGATGAACATGCAGCGTTCCTCGCATGGTTGCGAGATCTTATCGAATTTCGGAAGGTGGAACTGCTCCTTGTCTGTGGAGATATCTTCGATACGATAACGCCCGGAAACAGACAGCTTGAGCTCTACTATTCGTTTCTCCGTTCAGTCTCAGATACCGAATGTCGCCATGTGGTGATCATTGGCGGAAATCACGACTCTCCCTCGCTTCTCGATGCTCCGCGTGAGATTCTCCAGACCATGGGAGTCCATGTCGTAGGAAATGCCCCGAAAGACGAAGCAGAAGCAGTGTTGCTCCTTCGCGACAGAAAAGGAGATCCCGAGGCCATCGTCTGCGCTGTTCCCTTCCTCAGAGACCGTGATGTTCGCATCTCTGAAGAGCGTGAGCATTCCCGTGACAAGGCAACTAGATTGGCAGCAGGTGTCGCTACATACTACGAACGAGTCGGTGTCAGGGCAAGAGAACTCAAGAATGAGATAGAGAGTACCTCTGGTGTGGTCGTCCCTATCGTTGTTACCGGTCACCTGTTCACCACCGGTGGCAAAGTGACCGAAGATGACGGAGTTCGGGATCTATACGTAGGCACGAGCGCAGAGATTCCAGCTACCATCTTCGAAGAGTATGCCGACTATATCGCTCTCGGACATCTTCATGTACCTCAACGCGTGGCAAATCTGGAGACGATTCGCTATTCGGGGTCTCCCATTCCCATGGGCTTCAAAGAGGCGACACACCAGAAGCAGGTGGTTCTGGTCACTTCGAACGATGAAGAGCTCTTTCTGCAGATCGATGCTGTACCTGTTCCCGAATTTCAGAAATTGCAGCGAATTTCCGGATCGCTCGATGAGATAGAGTCGGCATTGCAGGATCTGGTACAGCAGGATGTCTCTGTCTGGGTCGAGGTAGAATACGATGGAACTCTCTCTCCAACACAATTAAGAGAACAGCTCGATGCACAGATCGAAGGATCGTCTGTGGAGATTCTCAAACTTGGAAACACGCGCATGATGGATCGTATGCTCCAACGACAAGGGTGGGAACAGACACTCGATGACCTAGATGAGCGAGAGGTATTCGCTCGTCGCCTAGCAGTTGAGGATATCGACGAACAGGAGTGTGCACAGCTGACACAGTTGTATGAATCGATTCTCTACGATCTGCATGAGGAGGTGGACCAGGAGTGAGGATTCAGAAAGTGAGCTTTTCAAATTTGAATTCACTCTATGGAACTTGGGAGATCGACTTCACCCATGAAGCGTATCTCTCCGATGGTCTATTTGCCATCACCGGTCCAACCGGTGCAGGAAAATCGACGATACTCGATGCCATATGTCTTGCTCTCTACGGTAGGACGCCCCGCCTGGAATCCATTGGAGCTCAGACGAATGAGATCATGAGTCGTCAACGAGCAGCATGTTTTTCCGAAGTGACTTTCGAAACTCGAGAAGGGCTCTTCCGCTGTTCCTGGGCGCAGCATCGTGCACACAATCGAGTAGATGGAAACCTGATTCAAGCGAAACACGAATTGGTCGATGCCAAGACCGGTGAGGTGCTGGAGTCGAAAAAACGAGAAGTGGCACAGGCTGTCGAGCGATGTACTGGAATGACCTTCGAGCGATTCACCCGCTCCATGCTACTCGCACAAGGCCAGTTCGCAGCATTTCTCAATGCCGATGCCGATCAGCGAGCTCCCATACTCGAACAGATCACCGGCACGGAAATCTATTCACAGATATCTCGAATGGTGCATGAAAGAAGGCGTGAGCAGGAACAGCTTCTCGAGCGGATGCGTGACGAATTACACCATGTCACACCACTGAGTAAGGATGAGGTCGAGCTTCTGCAAGCACGTGAAGCACTGCTGGTGAGGTGGGAACGGGGAGCTGCAAGGAAACAGGAGGCAGCTCAGCATGCGCGGGATATTCTGATGCAGATAGAAGATCTGTATGCTACACGAGCAGAGCTCATGCTCGAACAGAAAGCCCTTGCAGAGCTCGTACCGGAGATGCAATCTCTTCGGCTCGAGTATGAACAGTCCATGGCGGCCCTTGAAATAGAGCCACAGTATCAAGGTGTGCAACGTCTCAGAGCCCAGTGCAGTGCCGATGAGAAAAAGCTGTCCCAAGGAGAGACGAAAGCTTTCGATCTGAATCAACGAGACAAGGAGGTGCAAGTCGAAGCTGAGCAGTGCAAACGTGCATATGAGCTTGCCGGTAGACAATGGGAGCATGCCGAATCGATTCTCGAGGCGGCTCGAGGTACGGAAGGGAAGTTGGCCACCGAATTGCGTATAGCCGACGCTCTACGCGAACAATTGCTTGGAGGCTTGAAGAATCGTCGGGCAAGTTTGGTCAAGTTGGAGAGTCTGCGCGAACAGTTCATAACCGACCAGAAGGCGATTGCCAAGCAAGAAGCCTGGTTACATGAGCACCGGATGGATGGGCAATTGAGTCAGGTGTTACAGAGGCTGACTTCGGAGATCTCCGCCTTGAAGCAGGCTGGTGAGAAAGGGATACAGTGGAGAGCTCGTGTCGAGGAACTTGGACGGGAGATAACCCAGCGGTCCACCTCGCTCGATACAATTCGCACAGAGCTGAACCAGGTAGACAAGGAGATCGCTAAGAACGATCGAAAACTGTCCGATGAGCGTGCTGCAGTGAAAGCGTTGTTGGCTGGAAGAACCAAGAAGGAATACGAGCAGGAGTCGGAGCATTTGCAGGAAAAGAAGCTGTTGCTGGTCAAGATCGCCAAACTCGAGGATCTTCGTGGTGAGTTGCAACAAGGGTCACCGTGTCCACTGTGTGGTGCACTGGAGCACCCCTATGCAGACTCGGGAACACCTCAGTACTCAAATGTCGATAAGAGAATAGAAACGGTCCGCACTGTATTGCGAAAGCTTGCTGATAGCGAGGCACGCATCCAGGCTGTTTCAGATGAACAGTCGCTACTTCTCCAACGAAAGAGCGCAATCGGTGCATCGATCGAATCATGTGAGAACCAGAAGCAGGAGGCTGCAACGGAGCAAGACAGAGCTCGTAGCCAGGTGGCTCTGCAGGAAGATGCCTACCATACCCATGGTTCGATTATCAACGAAGCTCTCAAACCATGGGGTGTGACATTCCCATTCGTGGACCAATTCGACCATGCGCAAATCGAGCAATCCGTACAGGAGCTCGAAGCGAGATGCGACATGTGGGTGGAGGCGGATCAGGCTCGAAAAACCGCAGAGGCAGCGTTGGCATTGCTGAACAAGCAGATAACCGATAACTTCCAGCGGTTGCAAGATGATATGTCGAACGTGAAGTCTCTTCGTGAAAAAATGGGAGCATCACGTGCCAGAAGTGCAACACTGCGAAGCACACTGATCGATCTCATTGGTGGAACGTCGGTTTCGGAGTGGGAGACGCTCAGGCGAGCAGAATTCGAACAGGCTGAAAAAGCTCACCGAGAGGCACAGCAAAACCGCTCCGATGTACAGCATGAGCGAGCTTTGCTATCTCAAGGTATGCAGGTGATCGAAGAGCGGCTAGAACGGCAGCAAGATCAACTGAGACAAGAAGAGCAAGCATTCCTGCTTGCATGTACTGCTCATGGATTCGAGACCGAAAAGATGTACCTGAAAAGTAAGAGAGACGCCTCGGAGAGACTGGACATGCACCAGCGCCTCAACACTTACGATCGTCGCTCATTGAGTTGCGATCAACGTCTTGAGGAGGTAACGGGATCTCTTGCGCGAATCGAACAACTGCCGGTAGATCGACGGTGGTCGAAAGATATCCTTGAGCAGACACTGGAGTGGGCAAGTCGCGAACAGGCCAGGGTGAATCGGAGCTTGGGGGCTTTACAGGAGAGACTGGAAGCGGATGTACAGAAACACGCTCAGTTCACCGATAGTAAACGGACTGTCGATGCACAACGTGAGACGCTGATGGGGTACGATCGACTGAATTCGCTGATCGGGTCACACGATGGCAAGAAGTTTCGGAACTTTGCACAGAGTCTCACATTCGAGATGCTCATAGGGCACGCGAACGAGCATGTGAGGATTCTCAGTGATCGATACATGCTCACGCCGGATCCCGATCGTCCACTCGACATTGCGGTGATTGACCTCTATCAAGCTGGTCAGGTTCGATCGGCGAAGAACCTCTCCGGAGGGGAGAGCTTTCTGGTGAGTCTCGCCCTCTCGCTTGCACTCTCCACTATTGCCAGCAAGCGGGTTCAGGTCGATTCACTCTTTTTGGATGAAGGGTTCGGTACACTCGACGAAGAGGCACTGGAGACGGCGCTCACTGCCCTGAGCACACTGCGAAGTCAGGGGAAGCTGGTAGGGATCATCAGTCATGTGGGAGCACTGCAGGAGCGGATTCCAGTTCGGATATCGGTTATTCCTATTGCAGGTGGCGTAAGCAGGCTCGAAGGGCCCGGCTGTCGCGCCATCTGATTTCAAGTATGTCCACACTGAGCAAAGAGACTTACTGCTAGCGGACACGTTCTCGTGTCCCTCTGAGAAGAGAGAACAGCTGCACTCTGTTCGTGACATGCAGTTTTCCGTAGATGTTCTTGACGTGCGTTTTCACGGTATTTGTGCTAATGAACAGCTTTTCAGCAATCTCTCGATTGGTCTTGCCATCGATAAGGAGCAGAATGATCTCC
Organism: uncultured Spirochaetaceae bacterium; assembly: GCA_964473245.1. Lineage (GTDB taxonomy): Bacteria > Spirochaetota > Spirochaetia > Sphaerochaetales > Sphaerochaetaceae > CAYZJV01. The sequence continues at coordinate 27,028 of CAYYOL010000017.1, read as the reverse complement.
TGTTCTCGAGCCGATACTCCTCTCGTATCCAACAACTCTTTCGGGAGTTGCCTTCCCGGACATGGTGTATCGTAGTCGTGGAAGTAGTGTCTGCTGATAAAGAAATAGAGATAGACGACGAAGACTGAGAAGCTGAGGTAGGCGATCTTGAATGTGTGGTCTCTGAAGAAGATGAGATCGAGAGGGAAGGTGAGTACCAAGGGGAGAAATGTGAATGAGATACCGGTAAGTAGCTGTTCCTGTTCCCACCCCGAAGCACGCTTTCTGTATATGAGTGCGGTGATTCCATGTAGTACCATAAGCATGCTGCCGCTGAAGAAATGGAAGCCGAACGTGAGATTCATAGCCACTACCCAGTTCCCGTGACTTCTTCCGAGGATGAAGAAGAGACTCAGTATGAGAAAGGTGAGGATGATGGCAACCACGATCCTGTTTCCCAATTTCTGTTGTGCGTCACTGATCGGCAGCAGTGCTATCATGTATCGGCTCATGAAGTGCAACAGTACCGTCGTCAGGAAAATCGATACCAACGTGACCCAGAGTGCACTTGTCTCATAGGCTCGTCCAGCGAGTTGTTCGACCGGATACACTCTGTGCACGTAAGTTACCAACATAGTGAGACAGATCTGCAGACAGAGCGGTACGAGCACCAGGAGGAAATTCATGGTGAAGGCATCGCGAGCTCGCACATGGAGCAGAATGCAGAGACAGGTTATGGATAGAACCAGAGCGGTAGTGGCAAAAAGTAGAATATCTCCAACGATGAACAACGTGACGCCCCCTCGAACGATACTGTACGAAGTTTACCATAGGCTACCACCTATGCAAATGAATTAACGGTCTATAATGGGATGTTTGGAGTCATGTGATCAAGATCCGGAGGTGTATAGCCAGGGGGGAAGTCGTGGGTTTCGGCTGGGAAGAATATCGAGTTGAGGCCGAACGGACCGAATCTTCCCCTGAGAATCAGCGTCTTGTCCTTTACCCAACAGTCACAGGTGTATCTCCTCCCTGACCGTGGATCGAGCACGTAACCATTTCGCCACCGCTCTTTTTCTCGCCCAAGATCCCAGAAGATGTCCACTGCAAGCAGTAGCGGTCGACTCGGGATCGTTTCAATGCGCTGATATGGATTGCGGTGTGTCTCCAGAAGCGCCCCCGTTTTTTCATCGTAGCTTACAATGACCCTTCCGTAGAGTTTGTCTTCGTACCGATACACTGCCATGATCGAGGTGGTGAAATTAGCCTTCTCATCCACGGTCTTCCAGAATCCGATTGCATCCTCCGGTGTGTTTGCAGTCAGGTGCTGCATCGAGATCGAACAGATTCCCAGAACAATCATGAGTAGTATACGCTTGCTCCGTCGCATCTTGTCCTCCTATACTTTCGCTAGAACAAGTAGGAGATACCCATTTTCAGCGAATCGTTTTTCGCCCAACTCTTGAAGATGCTCTCCTCTGAACGCCCCATGGTGCCGAACAATCTGCCGCTTGCCTTGAATATGAAGTCATCGGTCACACTCCAGGTGATCGATGGGAGAAATGCATATCCCCCAGTCTCCAGCTGGTAGGTTCCAGCCAGTCTCACCGATACTCGCTCGCGTGCCAGCGGAAGTTCGAACGCCGCTGTCAGGGTATTCATGTACGGGGCTCCGCCACTCGATCGGGTTGCTTGCACATAATCAACATCTGCATTGTTGGGATTGGAAATATCTGACAGATCTCCTTTTTGAAAGTCGAGGATGTAGTGTCCATTGTAGGTCACACTCGCATAGGCGCCAATATCGGGGAAGAGGTAGCCTATGCCTCCAAGGTAGACCCACTTACTGTTGTACCGGGTAGGGTCAGTTCCATCGCGATCCTCGCTGAGCCAGAAGCCTCCCTCGAGCATGATCGTGAACGGCCCTACTACGATAGTCGATTCTGCTCCGAAGAGTTGAGCTCGGGTGAACACTATCGATATCGACAGTGGATCCGAAACGAGATCATACCCCGGTTGGGTATGGAAGCCATTGAAGTAGATCAGACCTACATCGGCTGGACCGACAATGCTCTTCAGTCGTGCAGCTCCCTGCCAATTGCCGAGTCTTGCCAGATCTTCGTATGTAGGGGGCTCTATCGCACCCATACCCGGCGGATACATGCTCCACTGGTCCTCAGCATCTTCGGCTGCCATCATGGGAATGAGCATGGGCTTGTAGAACACTTCCAGTGTGGTGTCATCCCACCTAGTAGTTGAGCCCACCATCGGTTCGGCGACCTTCATAGCGAATGCATCATCCACAAAACCGTTACGATAATCGGGAGCGTTGAGCACATCGACCACATGGACGCCATCGCCTGAACCCCACTCCTTCTTCAGCAGCCCCGCCTCAACGAAGCCTCCCTCGTAGTAAGCGGTGAGCGAGAGGCCTGTGAAGACATCGTACCAGCGGAATTCGGTGTCGTTCGATGGGTGAAGAGAGAAGCTGGTTCTGGCATCGACCATGGAGCCTCGCCATGAGAGGTCGATATCGAGACCACCGCCGATATCCACGCGTCCTTTGAATGGTTCGTCTTCACCTCGTGTGCCTTCAATACTGAAACCGACCGAACCATCGACTGTGAAACTGGTCTGCTGCGTGGCCTGCTGAGTCGTCTGTTCTGGCAGTTCCGGTTCGCCGAAAATATCAGTAAATCCATCGAATGCTGCAAGCGGTAGGCTCATACACATAAGTACAATCACACTGGTCACCAGTAGCTTTCTCATAATACCCTCCCGGTCTCAAGGAATGTAGTCGTGAAATACCCACTGTTCATGGGAATGTCATACTTCGCCTGCAGAATCTCGATTTGTGTGCTATGACCGCTCGCCTTTGTTGTCATGGTGATACTCCGAGTTATCCAACGTCCCTCGGTGTAGGAAAAATCGTCGGTGATCAGCTCCTTTATCACGGCGCTTGAGCTCTTGTCGTAGAATTCGACCCGCATGGGAAGGTATGTCTCGGTATCGACCCAGATGATTGTCTTGCCGTAATCGGAGGCAACTGAAGGGATCGACTCGATCACGTAGGTGTCTCTTCCCTGCAGCGTCTCATTTCGCAAGAGTGTGTGGTCGGCTTCATCGGTATCGTACGTGGTGCTCGCCATATCCGAGTAGGTGAAGTCGCTTCCCATAAACGAGCCACCACCTTCGGAAGCTGCAATACGCTTAACCCGTCCTACTGCAGGTAGGTATATCCACTGGTCGTCGGTTCCATCCGCTCGCTGACGAGTGAGGAATCGGGTGTTGCGGACACTGGCAGGGCTTAAGAACACGGTGATCGTATTCGTGAGACCTGCTTCGGTCATCGTGAGCGTCTGAAGACGCCGTTCCCGACTCGTCCCGGATGCGTCTATCAGGGTCAATCGCAGGTCCATTGCAGAGCTCTTTGCAGCCTGCGTATCCATGACCTGCTGCATAACAGAATTTCCTGTTACAGTAGCCGAGAGTAGCGTTGGAACGCTGAACAGGAGAACTATCACAATCAAAATATGTCTGGTAAAGCTTTTCATAGAAAAGTACCTCCTCTACGTTTGAGAAATTTCGGTTCGAGCGTGTGCAGTACCATGGGGAGCACGGTGAGACTCGAAAGCCCTGCGAACACCATCGATACACAAAAGAGTATGCCCATTTGCTGAATGGGGATGAATCTACTGAATATGAGTCCTGAGAATCCTACGGTGACGCTGGCAGCGTTGATCACGATCGCACGACCGGTGGTGTGCATGACAGTTCGTAGGCCCCCTCCCTGCATGCCGGTTCCGCATGCCTGTCTTCTGCAGGCAGCAAGGAAATGGATGGCGTAGTCGACCCCGATTCCGATTGCCAAGGCGGCGAGTAGGCTGGTGATGATATCGAGGTGAATGTTAAGGATCGCCATGAAGCTAAAAATGCCAGCCAGTGCGAATATGACGGGAATCAGACCAATCAGACCAGCTACCGGCGACCTGAAGATGATCGTGACCAGTAACCAGACGATCAGGAGCGCTCCAACGAGGGAGTAGATCTGCGAACGGGTGACCAAGTCGGTGAGCGCAAGACTGATCGCTTCTCCTCCTCCAATGGCGAACTCCCACCCTGCTGGAAGGTTTTCAATCCAGTACTTCTCGATCGCGGCATTCGTATCCCGTAGTGTCTGAGTCGACGTTCTCTGCAGCTGGATCGTTACGAGCGTGGCACTCGGCTCTAGATCGTCGTTGATGAATGTCTCTAGATTCCCCGAGTAGAGTAGGAGATACTGGCTTATGAGATTGACCAGCTCTTCGGTGCTCTCTTTTCCATACTTTGCTGGATCTAACGGAATTTCCCGATATGTCTCTGGATCCCACTCCTGCACCGGCTCCTCAGAGAGACTCTCTTCGAAAAACGGATCATCTGGATCATCTTCCATGTCGGCACCGAAGAACCCGCCGAAGAAATCGAAGTCGACATCGTCCGTTGTCTGTTCACTATACGGAGGGGTGTCCTGGTTCATGATCAGGTTCATCCGTTTCAGGTAGGGGGTGATAGTCTGCACCGATCCGATCGACTCCATCGTCTGCAGTTCATTGGCGAACCGATCGAGGGAGACGAGAAATTCCGGATCGAGTACGGACGCCTTCTCTTTTCCATCGATCATAACCGTGAGAATCCCACTGCCGTTCATGGTGTTGTTGAACCGATTCGTATCCTGTACGAGGCGGCTTGATGGACTGAAAAAGTCGAGCATGTTCGTTCCGGTCTCTATGGTCGGAACCAGGGCGATGGTCAGCCCTGCGAATGCAAGCGAGATGATGGTGAGCGGCAGACGTCCACGAACAGCTATGTTCTCGAATATCGAGAAAACGGGATGTCCCTTGTGGGCTCGAATCTGGTCGCGTTCAGCATGTATCTTGACCGGGTCGATTCCATTCCGATAGGTGATCCTCAGCATTGCAGGGAGCAAATAGAGGGAGGAGAGTTGTGAGAGGACTACACCGATCGCGCTCAGCAGTCCAAAAGTCCTAAATGGGAGCAGCGGACTGGTAAACTGAGCGATAAATCCCGCTGCGGTGGTAGCTCCTGCCATTACGATGGGCATCCGGTTTCTATGAGAGACATCGGCTATGATCGCACGAGTTTGGATCGCGCCCAAGGGTTTGTCGAGTCGGGTCACCTCCTCATAGAAATGACTCATGACATGGATCGCGTACGCACTCCCGACTATCAGAAGGAGAACCGGGACCAGCATGGTTGCCAATGTGAAGGTTATACCGAACAACGACATGATTCCCAGAGAGACCGAAGCGGAAATGACGAGTCCAATAAGGGGAAGGAAGATCCCTGCCACGCGGCGGAAAGAGAAGAAGAGTACGAGTATGATGAGAAATCCAACAATGGGACCAAGGACTGCCATATCGCTGAGAAGACTTCGGTTTATCTGCTGTTTGACCACGGGAAGTCCCACGATGGAGAAGGTTTCACCGTTCCGGCCGGAGATTGCAGTAAGTTGTTGGATTGCGTCGAGTAGCTCATCCTGTGCCTCATGGGCTAGTGCGGTCTCTGGTTGAACGATGATCGTTGCCATACTTCGGTCGGCCGAGATCAGGTTGCCTTCGTAGACCTCGGCCCAAGACAAGAGGCGCTCTTCAAGGAGTGCAATGGCGCCATCATCGGTCCCTGTGAACAACGGAACTGCTTCGAAACCGTCGATTCCGGCCTGCATGTGTTCGGTGTTTGTCAGAGATACGACTGTCTTGACGCCGGCGAATGACTCGATTCGGCGAGACATTTCATCGATAACGGTGAGCGACCTCTGGTTCAGAATTGAGTCGTCTTCGATCGAGATTCCAATTATGATTGCATCCATCGAGCCGAATCTCTGTTCAATTTCTCGATTGACCGCGACAACAGGTGCCTGTTCAGGGAGAAATATATCTGTGGAGCTGTCTATGATCAGTCTACCGAGCATTGAGAGCGAGAGGGCTGCGAGCAGGAGAGCTCCCAGTACAATTGCGATGTCTTTCCGTGTTGTTCTTTCCATGGCATACACTCCACCGAGAACTATACTGGGGTAGTGGCGACAATGATATCGTAAACGGAGAGTATTCAGCTGCGAGTTGTGGGTGAAAGTGCATCACCCGAACGGGTGGTTCGAGCAGATACGGGCTATCTGAGGTGATAACCTTGGGCAACCATCTCCTGTGAGGAGAATCGTCGATACGCCTCCTGCTGGAGAGGATAATCCCAACAACCCATCCGATGCAGTTCGACTCCACCGAAGCCGGTCTTGAAACGATAGAGTCCATGCATGGGGTGGGACGGGTCGTTGTTCGGGGCTGTACCGAATAGATCGTACTCGGTGCATCCTCGTGCTTTTGCTAATTGGATAGCCTCCCACTGTAGCGCATAGGTTCCCATGAGGTTTCTGTGTTGGGAAGACGATGCCCCGAATAGATAGGTCGCACGTGTACTCGAGTAGGCAAGGAAGATTGCTGCGAGCGGAGTCCCTTCGAATTCGGCTATGAGCAGATCGAAGTCGGTCGATATGTCGAAGGGGTCCTGACCGAGTGCCTGTGGGGTGAACATCGCCTCGAAATAGGCGCGATGGTGGAGTTTTATCCCATTTCTGAGGCAGGTTTGTCGGTAGAGATCGTAGAAAACCTCCATGTCGTTGAAGGTTCCCTTTCGTACCGCCACTTGGTTCCTCTGAGATAGACGAATGTTGTACCGGGTTTTGGGTTTCATACGACCGAGAATATCAGACTCGGAACCGAGCAAATTCACAATCATGGTGTCTGCCGGAAGTTGATCAGATGTCGATTTGCGCAGATTCCGTTCCACGGTGCCCCAGTTGAGCCGCAACTCTTGGATATCCGGTTCGGGTGGGCCGAGCCACTGTCCAACCTCGTCGAACCCTTCCGGATCATGACTCCAGGGAGAGTCCCATGGCAGGTCATACCGGAGGAGGATGCAGGAGTTCGGGAGCAGTGGATGAAGAGATTCTGAGAGCTCCTCGAGAAATGTGCCAATATGTTCGTCGTTCGGGCGCACCGAAGGGCCATAGGGAACATATCCTATGGTGGTATCGGGGCCGACCGGTTGAAACAGTACCAGCAGATCATCGAGCAAGTAGGGCGCGCCGGAGGGGGAGCCGATGTCCTGTGCTCGAATCTTGAGGTCAAAAGCCTGCGTAGGAATTCCCTGCTCCTGTTTTACCGTGGACCAGAAGCTGGTTTGGTGTAGCAGCGGTGTTTCATAGAGGCCTGTGGTCTGTTTGGGTTGTAATGCAATATCCATGGAGAGCTCCGGTAGCCGAGTTTTCAGCAATCCTGTAACTATACCACGGAGGAGGTTTTATGACCACCCATCACATGATGTGTCTATGATATGCAGATGTCCCGCACTGTGATATACTGGAGACAAATCAGTATAGTCGGCGAGGTGACGAGATGGATAGACTGCTTTCCGAATTATTGCGGCAGGAAGACGATTTGCAGTTCAATGCATTCGACTCCTTTTCTGCCTGGAGGGTTGGGTCTTGGATTGTGAAGAAGGCTCGAAAAGAGGGTCTGCCAATTGCTGTGGATATCACCGTTTCGGGTCGATGTCTCTTCCATTGGTCTGCAAACCAAGCATCTGTGGACAACGAAGCATGGATCGAGAGGAAGCGGAAATCGGTCATGCGGTTTGGTCACTCGAGTCTCTATCTTGGGCGGTTTTTGGCCGCGCAGGGAAAGAGTGCTGCGCAGAAATACTATGTCGATGAATCGGAGTACGCGTTTCATGGTGGTAGTTTTCCACTTCGATTGCGTGGTACCGGTGTGGTGGGAACGGTGACGGTATCGGGTCTTAAGCAGGAGGATGATCACGATCTCGTGGTTCAGTCTCTTAGATGGATTCTGAGAAAACCGCACGAGACACCACCTGTTATAGCTACAAGAGATGAGTAAGGAGGAGCGTATATGTTGAATTTTTCCTATTTCAATCCAACAAGAATTGTATTCGGTAAGGGAACAATCGCGCAGACCGGGGCTTTGGCAAAAGGCTACGGGAAGACCGTCCTCTTCCACTACGGTGGAGGGTCGATAAAGAAAAACGGTGTCTACGACACGGTTTCACAGTCTCTCAAGGAGGCCGGGCTCAAGGTGATCGAACTTGGTTCTGTAGTGCCGAATCCGAGACTTTCTCTAGTCAGAGAGGGTATTGAGCTGTGTAAGAAGGAGCAGGTAGATCTTATCCTTGCTGTCGGTGGAGGGAGTGTGATCGACTCAGCGAAGGCGATCAGTTTCGGAGTCAAGCTCCCTGCCGATGAAGATGTCTGGGAAGACTACTATATGAATGGCGACTGTGTCGTACGTGAGGCGTTGCCGGTCGGAGTCGTTCTCACTATCCCTGCAGCAGGATCGGAGAGTTCCACCGGTACGGTCATTACCGATTGGGATGCGAATCTCAAACGAGCAGTAAACAGCGAGACGATCATACCAAAATTCGCAGTGATGGATCCTGAGACGAACTACTCATTACCTGCATATCAGACGGCTTGTGGAGCCTCGGATATTCTAGCGCATCTGCAGGAGCGGTACTTTACGCAAGAGACATGCAACGACCTCTCCGATAGACTGCTCGAAAGTGCTATGCGAAACATCATCGCCTATGCACCGCTAGCGCTCAAGCATCCGAATGAGTACCGTTATCGTGCAGAACTCATGTGGACCGGGACTCTGGCTCACAACAACCTGCTCGACAGAGGGAGAGTTGGCGATTGGGCAAGTCACGATATCGAGCACGAACTCAGTGGTCAGTATGACATAGCTCACGGTGCTGGACTTGCAATCGTCTTTCCTGCATGGATGAGATATGTATACAAGGACAATGTAGATCGCTTTGTGCAGTATGCCAACAGGGTGTGGGATGTCAGTCTTACGCTCGATGACAAAGACACGATCATCGAGGCAACGATCGATCGTCTCGAGGCTTTCTATCGATTGCTTGGTCTGCCGGTACGAATGAGCGATGCCGGAATCGGAAACGAGCGTGTTCGCAAGATGTCGGAGAACGCCTTGATCGGCCGAGAATACCTGGGTAACTTCAGAAAGCTGAAATCCGACGATGTCGAGAAGATTCTCAAGTTGGCCCTCTAGTTTTCATCTCTTTTGGTGGCGGTGTCATCTTGTTCGAGATAGTGCCGACAGGACACACCGCACACCATGATCGTGGGCGCCAGAGGCGAGAGAATATGATCCCGAGGAGCGTGGAGCTCAACATCATTGAATAGAAGCGGTAGGAGAGGTGCACGAGCCATTGTGGTCCTACCGGTTCGAACAGTTGCCAGATCGGCCAGAGTGGGATCGCAATGAAAAGTCGAATATATGGCATGGGAGCCATGGCTCCCAGTCCCACTTGTATCGTGCTGCCTGCTATGAATAGTAGATTCAATGAGAAATACCAGAGCATGAACCGCTTCGCACTACCATCGCGCCAACTCTTTGGAGCATGTTTCCATGTCGCTTTCGACCTTCCAGTTAGCGATGTAAGACTCGCTCTGGGGCAGTAGTGGTGACACCACCGCTTCTCTTGATGACGCCAGATGAGCAAGAATGGTAAGCTCATGCATACGAGAGCACTCAGAGCCGTGTATATCGAGACGAATCCTAGGCCGAAATATACAAGTGTTATCACATAGAGACCGTCGATCAGTCCCGGTTTCCGTTTGTCTACCTTCTGCTTCATGCTCCCTCCTACGAAGAGAGCACACTCTACCATGATGGTACTTTGTGTTCGGTGATAACGTCACAGAGAGAACTCACGAGCTTCTATGTTGCCTGATCAGCTTTTCCATCGATGCAATGAAAGCCTCGAGAGCCTCCCGCCCTTCCTTGGTTATCTGAATGGTGGTACGCGGTCTTCTGCCATGAAACTCCTTCCGTACCGTAATCAGTTTTCGGTTCTCGAGCATTTTAAGGTGGGAAGAGAGGTTGCCCGGTGTGAGGCTGGATCTCTCCTGAAGAGTAGTGAAGGGGAGAAAGCCCCCCTGGCTCGTCGCGAGAAGAGAGATGATGGTCAGTCGACTCCGGTCATGGAGCAGATCGACATGTTCTGCATGTGTGATACTCTTTTCCATATCGCACACCCTTACGACCTTTTTCCCACAAGAGCACTGAAGATCCCGAATAGGATGAATCCAACACCGAACCCGATAGCGGTCATGATCAGTGGCGGTATATGTGGAGCAATGAGTGTTGCGACAAGAAATAGATAGAGCCAGACAGTGATCGGCATGTACTCGGTAAGAAGAAACACTACGAGGTAGAGCAGGTATACTGTTGCTATACCACCTGCCGCGATTGCTGGAATAAGATGAGCGGTCTGCTGAATCCCGGCGATTACCGCAATGGCGATTGTCAGAAGCATGAGCAGCCCTTGGGCGATAAAAATGGGAAGCTTGGCCAGCTCTTCAACCATGGATGCCCACGATGCTTTCGGATCAACTGTATGAATAGCGCGAGAGATCGCTTTGATCTTCCATACGGTGAGGCCGACAAGGACACCTGCTGTAGCGACAATGAGTAAAATCGAGGTGAGTGCGGGCAAGGATGCGAACGACCCATGAAAGGCGAGAGTGAAATGCCAGACTAGGGGAAGCACGACTCCTGCGATTCCGAATGCAATAAAAAAGCTGCTTATTTTCGGTGCAGCGAGGAATTGACGGATGAAGCCATTGTTTGCTCGGATTGCATCCTTGATGATTGCCAAGTCCTGTTCTAATGAATTCATGATATACCTCCTGTAATACAAAGTACTTTGTACTGCAAAGTAAAGATACATCAGTCTCTTCCACCTGTCAAGGATTCGTTGATACGATTGTCCTCCTTTCCGATTGGCCCTGTTCGTTGTATGTTTGAGTGTATGAATGAAGAAGAACAACCACTGATAACCATTCTCATCACTGTCGGAGAGAACGATACCGAGTTCGATCGAACTTTCACCTCGTGTATCGAGCAGAGTTACAAGCCTGTGGAAGTGCTTGTGGTCGACTACGGAGACGGATCGAGACGATCGCTTGTCGATTCGGAAACGTATCCGGATATTCGTTTTATCGACGCCTCTGACGCTGGAGGCGTTTCTGCTGCTCGAAACAGAGCGTTGGAGCAGGCTCAAGGAGAGTATGTTCTATTTGTGGAGAGTGGACAGCAGGTGCAAGCCATGTGGCTGGGGAAGGCTGTTGACCGCTTCAAACTCTCACAGGCAGATGCTGTGCAATGTGCGACCGTGTATGAACAGGATAATCGGACCGCTCGTGTCCATATGCCGAACGACTCGCTGTTTGGTTTCTACCAACGATTGCTGTATGAACCGAGCGTCCCATTGAACTCAATGATCGTGAGAAAAGAGATTTGCAGTCGATTTCCCGAAGAGATGAATCGTGCAGGAGATTGGGAGTTTTGGATTAGTACACTCAAGGGGCGAAAGGTGGATGTGCTTCCCGAGTACTATGGTTCCATAATCATGCTGTCACAACAGGTTGAGAAAGAGCAAGATCCCGGCTATCTGCGGGAGAAGTATGAGATTATGAGGGAACACTATCCTGAATTGCGGAGATCAATCCGCAAAGTGAAACAGTTCTTCCGTCTTCGAAAGGGAACGTGAATACGAAAACTGCCGTCCAGGGAGTATCCCCGCAACGGCAGTTTCTTCTGTAGTCTATATGCTCTAGGCTACACGGCGAGGAAGCTGCAATCTGGAAATCCAGCGAGCCAGTCCCCTCCCATAGGTTGCAGCGTAATCCACAGCTGCATACCAGGCACTCGTCTCCGAGTTCTTCTCAAGTAGGTAGTACCAGTGATTTGAGACTGCAAAGAACAGTTCTGCACGGGTCAAGCTCGGAAACGCTGCTTGAACCTCCCACTGGTCAATGACTTGCATGATCGGGTGAAATACGTTCTCCACCCAAGAAAATGCTGCATCATCCCATGAGATGACCCAGGGTATGCCCTGGTTGATTAGGTATTTATGCACTTCTATCTGATCGGATAGGGCCTGGTAGTTTGTTTCGTTAAACACGGAACCAGTGCTAGCCAATAGGAACTGCATCCTTGCAAAGCTGGTGTCATTTTTCATGTGACCCCTCCTTATATCGTTTCTTATATAGGTTTTTCTTTCCCTATGCCTCTAGTATCGATAATTTCTGAACGTAAGGCAAGAGGTTTTAGAAAAATAATGAAAAAATTTCTTGACATATGGAAAAATGTATGAGTCGTAAAGCGTTTTATTTTCAATATTCAATTAATATCAATAATTTACAGAGAGGTTTTCCAGATTCCCCTGCGGCCGATTGGAGCTTCAAGTACCACGAGGCACGTCCCTCCGCTTTAGACCACGCCTGGCGTGTGTCTTGTTGCATATGTCAGCAATTGCTTGCCAACTGGTCAGAGCTTTGGTACTATCAATGTACAGATGAGGAGGACTACATGGAACTGTTTGATGTTGCTATTCGTATGGAAGAAGAGGGGGCGAAGTTCTACAGGGAGCTTGCGCAGAAAACTACATCTGAAGGATTCAAATCCATATTCACCATGCTAGCAGAAGATGAGGATAGGCATAAAGCTACATTCGAAGCTATGAAGAGCAATACCTCGATTCCCGCCAGCACCTCCGATGCATCCGTTCGTGCTACGAAGATTTTCAAGCAATTTTCGAAGGACGATTTTCTGAATGAGGAGAAGCAGCTTGCCGTCTATGAGGATGCGCTTGAGATTGAGCTGAAGAGCATAGAGTTCTACTCTGAACAGCACGATCTGGTGTCAGATGTCAAACAGAAGCGAGCATTGGCCAAGATTATCGAGGAAGAGAGACGTCACTACGACCTGATCGACGACATAATCGTTATGGTTGAACGACCGGAGACCTGGGTCGAACATGCCGAATTCGGCGTACGAGACGATTATTAGAGATCATGTGTTTCGTTGAGTAGAGACCTCATATAAAAGGAGATGCCTAATGGCTATTGACCAGAGATTACTCTTGTGGGCAGCCTCGATGTACAGAGAGAATGAGAATCTGGAGTTCTTGCCTCGTGGGAGAGTCAGGCATCTAACGAAAAGACGAGTGTATGTATCACATGCAACCGAGGCCTTCAGGATGGTGGAAGGCTTCATCGTGCTCATGAGAAGTGCGAACATCGATGCCTACTACGACTGGAGTTTCGCCAGCCTTACCGATGAGGAGCGGAGCAAAGAGTCGATCGATGAACACGCACGAATCGATATGGCCGATGTATTTGTATTTCTTGCTACAGAGCAATCCATCCAAGCAAAGCACTGTCTTGAAGAGCTTGAATACGCAGATATGAAGGATCGTTCCATCTACATCGTGCCTACCAAGACTTCTAACACCTATTGGAGTCCCTCGACTCATAAGCGGTTCAACGAACTTTCGATTGAGTTCCAGTCCCGGACTGCAGGACGTTTTGTGGCACGAATTCGGGAAAAAGAGCGACCGAATCTGTGGATACCCATCTCTTCAGCAAAGCAGTTGTGAGTATTTAAAACAAAAATGTTGCACTAATGAGGAGAGCAAGTTAGGATAGAGCCATGAGACCTCAGGATCCATGGCTTACAGAATCGGTTGGAACCGATCGATTGGTTCTGCAGCAACCGAACAATGTTGACTCGATGCTTGTATTGGCATTCCTTCTAGATAATAAGGTCTTCCATGCACCGTGGGAGCCGGTGCGTCATGCAGAATTCTATACAGAGGATGCCGTACAACTCATGCTCAATGGACAAGCACGGGAAAATGCAACCGGAAGTGCATTGCACCTCTACCTTCAACGGCCTCAAGCCTCCAATATTCTCGGTATAGTGTCTCTTTCAAACATAATTTATGGAGCTTTTCTCTCCTGCTTCCTGGGGTACCGGATGGCTCGTTGTGAAACGTGTCACGGCTACATGGGAGAGGCGGTCGGAAATGTGATAGATATCGCGTTTCAACGCTATGGGCTTCATCGGATAGAGGCGAACATCATGCCGGGTAATCATGCATCGATCAGACTTGTTGAGAAATTGGGGTTTATCAATGAGGGCTACAGTAGCCGGTACTTGAAAATTGCCGGGTGCTGGGAGGGTCATAGCCATTATGTGCTTTTAAATGACGATCTGGAGCATCCAGATAGATAGAAGCCTTGCATGGAGTAGGGTGGTCTCATATACTGTTATGAAATAATAACCTGCCGAGTGGCGGGCACGTTAACCAAGGAGTTGCATACGTTATGGAAACAGGAAAGAACTACGTATTAGGAGCAGATTTCGGGTCAGATTCGGTTCGAGTGGTCGTAATAGATGCTGCCAACGGAGACATGGCAGGTTCAGCCGTATCGTACTACAAACGTTGGAAACAGGGTTTGTATTGTGATCCGAGAGCAAATCAATTTCGTCAGCATCCTCTGGATTATACTGAGAGCTTCGAGGAAGCGGTGAAAGAGGCAGGTCGAGCGTGTGGGGAAGCCATGAAAAAGATTCGTGCCGTCTGTGTCGATACCACTGGATCAACACCAGCTCTCTGCGATGAAACGGGCATGCCTCTTGCATTAAAAGAGGAGTTTGCCGAAGATCCAGATGCCATGTTCATTCTTTGGAAGGACCATACGGCAATACAGGAAGCAGACGATTTCAATGCACTCTCACGTAGTTGGGGAGGTGTCGATTATACGCAGTTCATGGGCGGAACGTACTCCTCTGAGTGGTTCTGGTCGAAGTTACTCCATGTCGCACGACGAGGTGGAGCGGTGACCAAAGCTGCAAAGACAGCCGTCGAACACTGCGACTGGTTTCCCGCCTTGTTGACAGGAACCACGAGCCCAGAACAGATCAAGAGAAGCCGTTGCGCTGCTGGACACAAGATTGCCTGGCACGCTTCATGGGGAGGGTACCCCGCAGCCGAATTCCTAGAGAAACTGCATCCACTGCTTGTTACCATCCGTGAGAGTCTGGGATCCGAAACCTACACTGCCGATCAAGTCGCTGGCAACCTGACAGCCCAGTGGTCGGAAAAGCTCGATCTGCCTGCCGGAATACCTATCTGTGTAGGATCCTACGATGCCCATATCGGTGCAGTCGGTGGGCATGTGGCCGAAGGAGTCATGGTCAAGAGCATCGGAACCAGTACCTGCGACATAATCATTGGTAAGCAACCGGAACCTGGAACGGAGGAGAAGCGTATCGCCGGTATCGCAGGACAGGTTGATGGATCGGTCGTGCCGGGATATATCGGCTACGAAGCTGGACAATCCTCCTATGGGGATTTCTATGCATGGTTCCGCTCTGTACTCATGTGGCCAATACAACATATGGCGTTGGATATCTCCGACGATGTATCCGCAGCAATGGAGAAGAAGGTGCTTGCTGTACTCGAACAGGCTGCAGAGCAACTGGAAGTGACAGAAGACTCTCCGGTGGCACTCGATTGGATCAATGGACGGAGAAGTCCGAACGCCGACCAGACACTCACCGGAGCTCTCTCCGGGTTGAGACTTGGCACCGATGCCCCTTCGATCATGCGCATGCTTCTCGAATCGACTGCTTTCGGCGCGAGAGCGATTTTGGAGTGCTTCGAAGAGGGGGGTGTGAAGATAGATCAGATTGTCGCCATCGGTGGTGTCGCGCGTAAGAGCAAGATCGGTATGCAGATATTGGCCGATGTCACTGGAAGGGATATCCATGTAACAAGCAATGATCAGGCCCCTGCAATCGGAGCAGCTGCATTCGCTTCAGTGGCTGCTGGTCTCTACTCGGATATTCCTTCGGCACAGAGAGCGCTCTGTGCAGGGATGGAACGTGTGCACAAGCCAGATCCAATCAAAAAAGCAGTCTATGACAGACTCTATGAACGATACCAGGCTCTTGGAGCCTTCGAAGAGAGAGAGAGGAGAGGATGATGAATGAGTTGAAGAAATTGGAGTTCTGGTTCCTGACCGGTAGCCAGGATCTATATGGAGAGGAGCCGCTGAAGCTGGTGGCTCGTGACTCACAAAAGATAGTAGACGAGTTGAATGCCAGTGGAAGGCTTCCATTCACCTTGGTGAACAAGCCTGTGCAGAAGAGCCCCTTGCAGATTCGGGCTACAATCGAACAAGCTGGTGCAGATAGCCGGTGTGGTGGCGTCGTCTGCTGGATGCACACCTTCAGTCCAGCGAAAATGTGGATCAGCGGCCTCTCTGTCCTCTCGAAACCACTATTACAGCTGCATACCCAGTTCAACGAGAGAATCCCATTCGACACGATCGACATGGATTTCATGAATCTGAATCAGAGTGCCCATGGGGATCGAGAGTTCGGACACATCACAGCACGGATGGATCTTCCGAGAACGGTGATCACCGGACACTGGTCGCACAAGGTCACCCAGAGTCGCATTGCTCGGTGGATGCGCTCAGCATCGGCCGTGGCAGAGGGAAGAGATCTTATCATCGCCCGATTCGGAGATAATATGCGCGATGTCGCAGTGACCGATGGCGACAAGGTCGAAGCCATGATCAAACTCGGTTGGTCTGTCCCCTATTATGGTATTGGAGATCTTGTCGCATATCGTAACGATGTTGCCGAAAGCGATGTCGATGCCCTCATCGAGGAGTACCGCTCGCTCTATACATTCACCTATTCGGTATCTGAAGAGGCCTTCCTTCGACAGACTCGGGAGCAGGCCCGTGTCGAGATTGCGCTGGAACGGTTTTTGAAAGATGTCGGTGCTCGGGCGTTCTGCACAAATTTCCAGGATCTCCACGGTATGAGCCAGTTACCCGGACTTGCAGCACAGCGACTCATGGCGAAGGGGTATGGGTTCGCAGGCGAAGGCGACTGGAAGACCGCAGCCATGGTCCGTCTATTCAAGGTGATGGGAGCAGGACTACCGGGAGGTGCTTCATTCATGGAGGACTACACCTACCATCTGGAAGAGGGAGCCATGCTCGATCTGGGTGCACATATGCTGGAGATCTGTCCCTCCCTGGCTCAGGGGAAACCGACTCTCGAGGTCCATCCGTTGGGAATCGGAGACAAAGAGGATCCTGCTAGATTGGTGTTCGATGGAAGACCTGGCAATGCATTGTGTGCTGCAATAGTCGATATGGGTAATCGGTTCAGAATCGTCGTGTCCGAGGTCGAGTCCATACAGACTCCCGAAGCCTTCCAGCGTTTACCGGTAGCGAGAGTACTGTGGAAACCGCTTCCCGATCTTGTCACGGCAAGTGAGGCGTGGATTCTCGCAGGAGGTGGGCACCATACGGCCTACTCGGACAGTATCGACACTGAGTATCTGAGAACCTTTGCAGAGATGACTGGTATCGAATGTGTGGACATTGGAAAGGATACCACCATCGGGCAATTCAGGAAGGAACTGCGTTGGAATAGTGGCTATTGGGGTTGAGTATAAGAATCGACTGGGTACCGGACGCCCTGTTATCGGGATTCTGGTACCCATGCCAATAGTTTGCATGTGTGCTATTATGGTGCGCAACGAAAGGTATCGATACCCGAGAGCCGTGTAGGACTTAGGAGGCTACGTCTCCCATTCTGCCTAAGGGGTGGAGCATGGATGCTTGCGTTGCCTGCACCCGCTCGGGAGAGTGACCATTTTTGGTCCCTTTCCACTCGCTTCGTTCAAAATCAACGGGGGAAGAACGATCATGCTGAAAGAGGTCTATCTCGACTATTCCGATAAGCAGACCATGCTGAATATAGCGAAGGCACTTGCTAATGAATCGAGAATCAGAATTCTGGAGCTCTTGAACGAGAGGAGTCTCAGTGTCAATGAAATTGCTGAAGCGCTCGACCTTCCCACCTCCACCGCTGCGCTGAATGTGCGGATTCTAGAGAATGCTGAGTTGCTGTTCACCGAGAGCCAACCAGGAATTCGAGGCTCAATGAAGGTAAGCAGTAGGGTCTGCGACAAGGTAGTCTTCAAGCTTTTATATGGAGACATGAGTAGCGGCAAATCCAACTCGGTAGTCGTCAACATGCCGGTCGGTAACTTCTCAGATTGCGAAATTCACCCGACCTGTGGAATCGTGAACGAGAAGAACAGTATCGGTATCTTCGACCAGCCGATCAGCTTCTACTATCCGGAACGGACAAGTGCGCAGCTATTGTGGTTCTTCAAGGGGTACGTAGAGTACCGTTTCCCTAACAATATTGCAGATTCCGGAGAGGTGAATCGGTTTGAGCTCTCATTCGAAGCTTGTTCAGAAGCCCCCTTCTATCGAAACGACTGGCCTAGCGATATCACCGTCTGGGTCAACGATGTCGAAATCGGCACCTGGACAAGTCCTGGCGATTTTGGTGGAAGGAGTGGAAAGTTCAACCCCTCCTGGTGGCCAGAATCTCTCAATCAATATGGATTGCTCACCAACTGGGTGGTGACCGATGAAGGTTCCTTCATAGATAATGAGCAGGTCTCATCTACGAATCTGGCTCAGTTGCATATCGAAAAATCCTGTTTCACCAAGGTGAGAATCGGTATAAAGGAAGATGCAGAACATGTAGGAGGGGTGAGTCTCTTCGGCGAACAGTTCGGTGATTATCCACAGGATTTGGTTCTCCGGCTGGATTATACCTTGACTTGATCGCTTCGGAATTTCCTAGTTATATAAGAATCCTATAGTCTTCATACAATTTTGATAAACTAACTCTTTCCTATTTTCAACTATGGGAGTACTATAGCAATAGAGGGGGAGGTTCGGATGGCACAACGGCCAGTATTTCGGAACCTTGCAGAGTTGAGTAGTATTCATCTCAGACAAGCTGTAGAGATCTTTGCAGCGAGTTTCTACGAGCCACTCAGCTTCATTTCTCCTCAAGTCGAAGTCATTGCAGATATTCTCGAACACTCATTCATCCCGGAGCATCACTTTGTAGCCTTGCTCAATGGGAATGTCGTGGGAGTTATGTCGTTTTCAACTGCAACGGGACGATCGCATCAGTTCAGCCGTGAGCAGTTGATTGCGAAGCTCGGGTTGTTTCGGGGTTCTATCGTCTTCTTCCGCCTTCGAGGAGTGCTCGGGCACCCATTGGAGCTCACCGATTATCAGTGCTATATCGATTCAGTTGCAACTGATACAGCGTTCAGAGGCGCTGGGATATCTACCGAACTACAACGATACGTACTGAGGAAGCTCCCCTATAGAGAGTTCCTCCTCGAGGTGGCTGAGACCAACTTTAAGGCGATTCGTATGTACGAGGAGCTTGGATTCGTTGTTGGAGAGCGTAAACCGCAACGGTCGTTCTGGAAACCGGCTTACGAGGGTGGCAAGATAGCGTTGAAGAAGACCATGAAGACTAGGACGCAGACAGAATCGAATTGATGTTTCACCCATCATACATAGACCATTGATACAAATACGATTACAAAAATGGAAATTATGCAGTCCAGCGAGAGGGTTCTGTTCACATACTCATAGTTCTTTCGATCATGAGATGGAATGACCATCGAGTGGAGAAATGTAGACGGAGCGAGCACCATCACCATCATGGCATGCCGATAGATCGCGTCCATGCCAAGTAATCCATCGATAATGTAGTGGTTGATTAAAAGAGCAAAGATAGTCAGAAACAGTTTTCTCGTTCCAATTGTTATCAATGAAATAGCCAGTCCCTCCCGTTTCAGCACAATATCATACCCTATGAGCATGGTTATGATCGGAACGCTCAAGGTCGGACCAACCAACATGAAAATTTCGTTGAGAATGGGAAAGATTACATACTGCTCAATGGATGGTACGATACTTCCAATGAATAGACCTAGGGCTATCGCTAAGATGATGGGAGAGGTCACAAATCGTTTCAACGATTTTGTTCGAGATTGTCTGCCATCACGTATTGTGGTGAGTGAAGACATGAGGAATGTGAACGTATAGATGGTTTGACCGATGGTGAGAAAGACAAGGGTCCCTAGATTGTCGATACCGTACAGACTGATAAATAGCGCATAGCCGAACATACTCATCTCGAATCCAGTCATGAGCAAAGGAAAGTAGGGGCTCTTTATTTTGAGTATTTTCGCAACGAGGGTGCCAACCGGTACCATGACAGCAGCCATAAGAAATATGACCGGGATAAGTAGCAGATATTCAATCTCGATTGATATGGTGAGGAAGGCTCTGAATAGAAGGGCAGGCACACTGATATGGAGAACGAATTTCTTAATATCTTCGATCGTTCTGGGGTGAAAGAAGTGAAGCTTTTTCAGCGACATGCCTACAGAGAAGAATAGGATAATCGGCATTGCTGACAGAAAATGCATATTCATTGCGACCTCGTAAGACTAGATTATGGCTACCAGAGGATAAACTGGGTTTACATGAATGCTGGCGTATCTCAAGCTCTGAACGGTAGAAAGATTCTTGAACGAGCCTCGGGTCTAGGAGGCTCCGCCTAAAGGGGCGGGCTGTACTGCACTAGCTCGAAAGATTTCCCATTCCCTCTCGCAGTGTTTGGCAATCAACTAATGAGAAGACTTCGATCCGAATGCTCTATAACTGCATTGATCGTCTCTTGAATATGCGATTCCATGAGTTTGGAACAGGCTTCTGCATCCTTGACGGAAATTGCATCAAGCAGGAGTTTGTGGTATCGAAGACCGCGTTCTGTACCTATCATGTCCACAACATCTACCATAGCTGTGGATATCATCTCATTGATCAAGTCGTATACTTTGACGATAATGGGATTCTTAGTCGACTGCGCGATACGATGGTGAAAGGCATGATCTGCCTTTGCATTTTGCACATGGTCGTCAACCGAATTCTGCATCTCCTTTAATTTTTTTTTCAAATAAGCGATATCATCGTCGGAGATGCGTTCAATTGCGAGACTGATTGTTCCGGTCTCTAGAATCTTTCTATACTCGAGAATGTGGAGTAGATCCTGATTCTTCTTTACCTGCATGATCGGATGAAATGCATCGAAGTTGTGGGTAGAGGAAAAGTCGTTCACGGTGGTTCCATTTCCCTGACGTGTAGTCACTAGACCAAGGATTTCCAGCTGCTGAATTGCGGCTCGAACCGTAACCCTGCTCACACCAAAAGTGTCGCAGAGTTCTTTTTCCGATGGTATTCTCTCTCCAGGCTTCCAGACACCAGCGATAAGACTGTTTTTCAACTGGCTATAGACTTGAGTTCTTAGAGATTCCGATTTGATTTTTGTTAATCTTTCCAATTCCCGTACCGCCTGTCTGTAAAATTATTTCATGTTAGTTGTCATATATGAAACATTATTGCATTCCAGTAACAATTGTCAATGTATATTTTTAATAAGTATTTATCGATATATTTTTATTAACTTCCCTTTAGTTGCTTATTTCCCTTTAGTTTATTCATAATTTCATATCATATAAAAAGAAGTATATCTCAAAAATTGTGAAAAATAAAATTTGACAACGCATTATATGTAAGTTATGATACAACTAACATTATATAGGAGGATTGGTATGAAAAAACTGATCGTTATTGCAATGATTGCCCTTATTTCACTCAGCGTAGTGACTGCAGGAGGGCAGGGTGAAGCATCCGGAAAGAAGGTGTATGAAATTAACTTTGGTATCCACACAAGTTCTGGTTCAAATGAAGTGTATGCTCTTGAAAGATTCAAAGAGAATCTGGAAGCAGCATCCGATGGACAGTTTTCTGTGAAATTGTTCCCGAATGCGGCTCTCGGTTCAGAGCTGGAAAACCTTGAGCAGGTTAAGACTGGAGAAATTCAGATGGCGATCTTCGGTGACAACCTTACCGGACAGTTGGCTGCACGCTATGACTCCACCATCATTCCTTTCCTCTATGAGAGCCTCCAGGATACCTACGATGTGCTCGAGAGCGATATCGGCGAAATGATCAACAATGCTGTTCTCCAGAATGGTAATCAGATCATCGTTGCATATCAGAGCCGTGGTGCAAGAAACCTTACCACGAGCAGAAATGTCACCAAGCCCTCCGACATTGCTGGCCTCAAGCTCCGAATTCCTGAAATTGCATCATGGGTAACCGTTTGGAGATCCCTCGGTGCAAACCCGACTCCCATCGCTCTTGCTGAAGTGTACAGTGCTCTGCAGACTGGCGTTGTCGATGGACAGGAGAACCCGTTCGACTTGATTAACACAAACAAGTTCTACGAAGTTAACAACAACATCGTGTTGACTCAGCACCTCTGGGGTGTCTTCAAGTGGACAATCAATGCAGATTTCTACAACAACCTTCCTGAAGATCTGAAAGACCTCTTGGTTGAGACTGCACGTGAAGCCGCTGCGTGGGGTGATGAAAGAATCCAGCAGCACGAAGACAACATCCGTGCAAACCTCGAGTCCATGGGTGTCAATTTTGTCGACGTAGACAAGAGTGCTTTCCAGAGTGCAGCTGCTCCTGGAATCCGTGCTGTCGCAGAGACTATGGATCCTGCAGTCAAGGAGAAAATCCTTGCTGTTCTCGGCGCCAAATAACTTAATGTCTCTGTAATATGGTCAGCTCATCGGGAGACCAGTTTCCCGATGAGCTGATTCTTGCAAAGAGTAGCTGTTTTTGGTAGTGATCGTGTGGACAAAATCGATAGCATCGGCAATTGTTGGACTATTCCATTTTCAGAGTTTCTGATGGTATCGGTTTATGGCATTGAGTGAAAATTAGGAGAAGACTATGAAAAAAATTACCAAAGTAGATAAAGTTTTCAACATAATCTGCGTGATTATTTTAGTAGGCATTACGGGGCTCGCACTTGCTCAGGTGTTGTTTCGCTATGTGTTGCAAATAAGCGTTCCTTGGACCGAGGAGTTGTCTCGGTTATTGTACGGAATACTTATTTTCAATGGCGTGGTGTTGCTTGAGGCTGAAAACTCTCAGATGAAAACTACGTTTCTCTTGGATGCCCTTCCTAAGAAGGCTCGATACTTCACCCAGCTCGGCCTGAATGTCCTGAGCATAGGGTTTCTCGGATTGATGGTCTTTGGTTCACTTCGAATGGTAAGAAGCTCCTGGCACATCACGTTAGGGTCGCTACCGTTCCTCTCTCAAGCTATCATCTATATACCTGTGATAATCTGCTTTCCTTTTGCAATTTACTACATAATTAAGCAAATAGTGTTCTTTAAGGAGTATTTTCCGGAACAGGACTCGCCGTTGAAAGCCGTTGTTACCGAATCAGAATAAGAGGTGTTTGAATGGAAATTCTATTAGTATTCGTTGGAGTGTTGTTCGTTTTGTTTCTGCTCGGAGCCTCGATTCCCTGGGCAATAGGAATAACATCTGTCATTGTTTTAATTGTTGAAGGTTCTCTCAGCCTTGTCTCCATCGGTACGGTGGCACAGAAGGTCGTTGCCGGTACCAACAACTTCACCCTGCTCGCAATACCCTTTTTCCTCCTTGCAGCAAAAATGATGAATGCAGGAAGTATCACTCGGAAGATCTTCCGATTCGCAAACTCCCTAGTCGGCTGGATTCCTGGTGGGCTGGCTCATGCAAATATTGTTGCCAGCATCCTGTTCGCGGGAATGAGTGGAGCTGCTGTAGCCGATGCTTCGGGATTGGGAACGATAGAAGTCGAAGCTATGAAGAACGAAGGGTTCGATGCCGATTTCTCCGCTGCTGTCACAGCATCTTCTTCCACAATCGGTCCGATCATTCCTCCCAGTATTCCATTGGTCATGTTCGGTGTCGCAGGTGGCGTCTCCATCTCCAAGCTGTTGATCGCCGGACTCATTCCTGGGATTCTCATGGGAATTCTCATGATGATCGTATCGTTCATCGTTGCTGAGAAGCGGGGATATCCGAAAAGAGATTTTCCCAAGTTCAAAGAGTTTTTGCACTTGGCTATCGATGCATTCTTCCCCATGCTCACACCTGTCATTCTTATTGGTGGAATCATCCTTGGTGTCTTCACTCCAACCGAGGCTGCTGCAGTCGCCGCTGCCTACGCCTTTATATTGACTGTATTTGTATATAGAGAAATCTCGGCAAAGCAGCTCTATCAGGTGTTGAAAGAGGTTGTTCGGGAGACTGCTGCCATCATGATTATCGTTGCTGTTTCCAATCTGTTTGGCTATCTACTGGTGAAGACACAGATTCCGAATACTATCATTAACGGTCTGTTGAATATTACCTCCAACAAGGTAATCCTATTATTGATAATCAATGTATTCCTCCTGATAATCGGTTGTTTCATGGAAACGAACGCAGCGATTCTCATCCTTGCACCGATTCTGTTGCCAATTACCACTATCATGGGTCTGGATCCAGTTCAGGTGGGAGTGATCATGATACTCAACCTCATGATTGGACTGCTCACTCCTCCCATTGGGATGGTGTTGTTTGCGACTTCTCGAGTTGCGAATGTCAGTATTGAGAAGATCATTCGTGAGCTTAAGCCGTTCTATGTGGTCTTAGTGCTTGCTCTGATGATGGTTACCTTCATACCGCAGGTCTCCATCTGGCTTCCGAACATTCTCATATAAAGGTGGTGAGCGCATGACACTTAGAGATAGTGTTTGGGATCGTGACAATGTAATTTCAGATATACTGGAGAATCAGGCGATTCCCAAGATGGCTCGAGTCAGGCAGAAGCTTGACTCGACCAGAATCTCAGACATCCCTCTAGCCATTGAGCAGGAGTTCGTAAAACCGGAAATCGCTGGAACGGTCAAAAAGGGTGCGTCCATCGCGATCACTGCAGGTAGCAGAGGAGTTGCGAACATAGCTCTCATTCTTCGCGAAGTGGTTGCACAAGTTAAACGTCTTGGAGCTGAACCGTTTCTCATACCGGCAATGGGCAGTCATGGTGGCGCCACCGTCGAAGGGCAACTGGAGATCCTCAATGGTTTAGGGATCACGGAAGAGGCCGTGGGAGCTCCTATTAAGTCGAGTATGACGGTGGTTCCCATCGGAACCCAGGAGGATGGTAAGACCGTCTACATAGATTCATTCGCTGAAAAGGCAGATGGGATCATTATTGTAGGAAGAATTAAACCGCATACCTGTTTTCGAGGACCTTTTGAGAGTGGGTTGTATAAGATGATGGTGATCGGCCTGGGAAAACAGAAGGGAGCCGAAGCTTGTCATGAAGAGGGCTTCGGACGAATGGCGCACAATATCAAGACATTCGGAGATGTCATACTGAAGGAAGCTCCTATATTATTCGGTGTTGCCATTGTTGAGAATGCCTTCGATGATACAGCGATTATCGAAGCAATTCCCCGGTGGGACATTCCGGAGAGGGAACCAGTTTTGCTGGAGAAGAGTAGAGCTCTCATGCCCAGCATTGCAATACGTGATATCGATGTGCTGATTGTGGATACCATCGGAAAGAATTTCAGTGGCGATGGCATGGATCCGAATATCACCGGATCATTCTGTACGCCATTTGCCAGTGGAGGACCAACGGTTCAACGGTATGTGGTGCTCGATTTGAGTGAAGAGAGTCACGGAAACTCGATCGGTGCCGGAATGGCAGATGTCGGGACGAAGCGGCTATTTGACAAAATCGACTTCGATGCTGCCTATCCCAACGCACTCACTTGTACTGTGGTGATGGGGGTGAGAATACCGATGATCATGAAAAACGATCAAACTGCGATCCGTGCAGCACTGTTCACCTGTGTCGATATCGATGTTGATGCACCGCGTATAGTGAGAATTCCAAACTCTTCACATATTGAGACTATCTATGTCTCTGAAGGATTGAAGGACGAAGTGCTTGCCTCTCCCGAGTTGGAGCTTTTGGAGGATTTTCACCCATTTGAGTTCGATGAGGATGGAAATATCCTGAATTTTGGCAAGTCTTACGATACCTTGTAAGAGATTCCCATGTTTGTTTGTTGACAATCAGGGGAAACCGTGGTCAAATGTAAGTTGTAATACAACTAACATATCATATGATGTAATTGGAATGGAAACGATAGGAATATAAGATGAAAATGAAAGCTTTGTACTATACCGGAGAGAAAACGATGGAGCTCAGAGAGGTTGAGCGACCTGTCCCCAAAGGTGATGAATACCTGATCAGGGTGAAAGCCAATGGTGTGTGCGGTTCAGATTTTGAAGGCTATATGGGCAAGACCGGGAGACGCACTCCACCTATGATCATGGGGCATGAATTTTCTGGGATCATTGAGTCTGCTCCTGCAGGTGGAATCCATACCGTTGGACAGACCGTGGTGGTATTTCCAAAGCCCTACTGCGGAGTTTGCGAATATTGCCAGCAGGGAATGGTCAATGTCTGCCCGGAAGGGATCTGCATGGGAGTGCTCGACTTCAATGGTTCCATGTGCGAATACGTGAGTATTCAGGAAAAATATATCCTACCATTCGAGGGAATATCTTTCCAGGAAGCAGCCATGACTGAGCCTTTAGCAGTCGCGTATCGGTCGGTGTACAAGCTTACCGATGAGATGATTCGAAAGGGAAAGCATATCCTGGTGATTGGTGGTGGTACGATTGGCCTTCTTGCACTCGCTCTGCTTAAATATCGTGGAGCACAACACGTGACAGTGAGCGATGCGAAAGACTCTCGACTCGACGTGGCTCGGGCGATGGGAGCCGATTCCGTTATCAATCCCGCTACAGAGCCATTCTTGGAAGCTACGCAGAGAATCACTGGAGGCGATGGATACGACTATTCCATTGAAGCCGTAGGCATAGCACCCACAGCTCAGAATTCAATCGAATGTCTGAAGATTGGTGGTACTGCCATATGGATCGGAAATGCCTCCAGAACTGTAGAAGTGAATATGCAGAACATTGTGACTCGGGAACTCTCGATTCTTGGAAACTATGTGTACGATGTGGAAGGATTCTCAAAGAGCCTCTCCCTGTTGTCACAAGGCAGTATCGATGTGAAGCCATTGATGACCGATCATTACGACCTCTCCGATGGAGTTCAAGCATTCAAAGATCTGGAGAAGAACGATGATGGAAGTATGCTGAAAGTCGTTTTAGAAAGCTGAGGAGATAGTATGACAGTGCAAGACAAAGTAATTCTCGTAACCGGAGGAGCCGGTGGTCTGGGAGCCGAAATGGTTCGGC
>CAYYOL010000016.1:29106-42744 GCA_964473245.1 uncultured Spirochaetaceae bacterium | reverse complement strand
CAAGAAAACGGCTGCATTCAGAGGATGTACAGAACCTCCGTATACAGCCGTTTGTCGTAGGCGAACTCAACTTGCTTGGGACTTGCTCTTGGTGTAGACATCGAAACTGACTGCTGCGAGGAGCACCATTCCCTTGATAGCCTGCTGCCAGTCGACACTTACACCCATGATCGACATTCCATTGTTCAGAACACCCATAACCAATCCACCAACGATTGCTCCAACGACGGTACCGACACCACCACTAGCAGATGCACCACCGATGAAACAGGCTCCGATTGCATCCAATTCGAAGTTGGTTCCTGCCTTAGGTGTCGCTGCATTCAACCTACCGGCAACAACGAGCCCTGCAAGCGCTGCAAGCATACCCATGTTGGCATATACCCAGAACATGACTCGCTGCGTCTTTACTCCCGAGAGTTTGGCTGCCTTCTCATTTCCACCGAGCGCGTAGATATGGCGTCCGGGAACCGTCTTCTGCGTAATGAATGTGTATACGATCACCAAGAAGGTGAGCAGAACCAGAACGAGCGGAATACCGTTATACGCAGCAAGGCTACCGGTGAGTAGATTGATCGCAATCACGACAAGAAGTACTTTTACCACCTCGAAGGGGAAGGGGAGGACATCGAATCCATACTTCTTACGACTCTTTCTGTTATAAATCTGGGTAAAGATGAAGATAATCGATACTGCCACACCAATAAGCAGGGCGACAATACTCAAGGAGCCCACCCGAATATCCATACCTGGAAGATACCCTGCAGCGATAGCCTGGAACGAGCGGGCAAATGGAGCCTTGGTCTGTCCCTTGAGGATAACCATGGTAAGACCACGGAAGATCAACATACCACCGAGGGTTACAATGAACGGAGGAATGCGGAAGTATGCGATGAACAGCCCATGAAACGACCCTACGGCAAGTCCTATGAGGAGACAGAGAAAGATGGAAAGCCAGACTGGCATGCCATTGTCCACCATCATGACAGCGGCAATGGCTCCGATGAAAGCAGCGACCGATCCCACCGACAAGTCGATGTTTCCCGTGATAATCGGAAGGAGCATGCCTACTGCCAGAATGAGGACATAGCTGTTCTGCAGAATCAGATTGGTAATATTCATCGGCCTGAACAGGATTCCATTGGTGAGAACTTGGAATAGCAACATGATGAACACCAAGGCGATCACCATTCCGTACTGTCGAATATTGTTTTTTAAATAGGTTTTCAATGTGCTCATACTCTCTAAGCCCTCTTCTTTCTTTGTGCGTTCATGATGCATTTCATGATCGATTCCTGTGTAGCCTCTTCGCGAGTGAGTTCACCTACGATCGAGCCATCAGTTATTACATAGATTCTGTCACACATGCCAAGCAACTCCGGCATCTCACTCGAGATCATCACAACCGATTTCCCCTCGGCTGCAAGACGATTGATGATAGTGTAGATCTCGTACTTTGCACCAACGTCGATACCTCTCGTCGGTTCATCGAGAATAAGGACATCCGGTCGTGCTTGAACCCACTTGCTCAATACCACTTTCTGCTGGTTGCCACCAGATAGACTCTCGACCACTTGCTTGATACTGCTACACTTGATGTGCATGGCTTCTCGAGCCTTCTCTACCTCGACAATCTCCTGATTGTTGTTGATCACACCCCTTGAACTGAGCTTGTCGAGACTTGCCAGAGAGACATTTTTCATGATGTCGCTGATGAGTACCAGTCCGTAGGTCTTTCTGTCTTCGGTCATGTATGCAATCTTGTGATCGATGGCATCATTGACCGTATTCAGCTGGATTGCCTTACCGTCCATCTTGATAGTGCCGTTGTGCTTCTTGCCCCAGGATTTACCGAACAGGCTCATCGCAATCTCTGTGCGACCGGCGCCCATGAGACCGGCGAACCCGACCACTTCTCCTTCTCTGACATGAAACGATACATCCTTGATGAACAACTGATTCTGATTCGAAGGATCGTACACATTCCAGTGTTCAACTTCGAATTTCGTCTTTCCGGGTTTCGATTCCCGTTTCGGGAACCGATCCACAATGGGTCGTCCAACCATGCTTCGAATGATCCGATCTTCGTCGATGTCATCGGTATTCCCGATCGTTTCGATCACCTTGCCGTCTCGGATGACCGTGATCCGGTCTGCTACACTCTCAACCTCGTTGAGTTTGTGGCTGATAAGAATCGATGTGATTCCCTGTTTCTTCAACTGTCTAAGCAGATACAACAACTGCTGACTCTCTTTATCGTTCAAAGCTGCAGTCGGTTCGTCGAGAATAAGGAGTCGGACATCTTTTGCCAATGCCTTTGCAATCTCGACCAGCTGCTGCTTGCCAACGCCGATTTCAGAGACCGAGATAGTAGGATTGTCCTCTAGGCCAACGATCTTAAGATGCTTGGCCGCCTCCGATGCAGTTTTATTCCAGTCTATCACCTTGTTCGAGGCTCGTTCGTTACCAAGGAAGATGTTCTCTGCGATGGAGAGGTAGGGTATGAGCGCGAGTTCCTGGTGAATGATGACGATTCCCAGTTTTTCGCTCTCCCGAATATCACGAAAGACGCATTCCTCTCCATTGAGAAAAATCTGTCCCTCGTATTCGCCATGTGGATACACACCGCTGAGTATGTTCATCAGCGTTGATTTTCCCGCACCGTTTTCGCCAACCAAAGCGTGAATCTCCCCATTTTCGACCGAAAGACTCACATCGTCCAACGCAGTAACTCCACTGAACCGTTTGGTGATGTTTCTCATTTCCAAATGAATTTCTGCCATTGCATTCCTTCCCGATTATGTGGATGTCTTGCACAACACGATTCCAAGAGCAACTTACCACTCTTGGAATCGTAACGTATGTTATGTGAATAGCGCAACGATTACTTCAACTGATCTTCAGTGTAGTAACCGGTTTCGATAAGAGCCTCTCTCCAGTTTGTGATATCAACGGAAACGGGCTCACAAAGATACGAAGGAACGACTTTTACACCATTATCATAGGTGGTGGTGTCGTTTACTTCAGCTTCCTGTCCCTGCAGGACTGCGTCGACCATGTTAGCAGCACGTTCTGCGAGAACTCTGGTGTCTTTGAAGACCGTGTGAGTCTGCTCGCCAGCAAGAATCGACTTGACTGAAGGAAGTTCAGCATCCTGTCCAGTTACAATGGGGAGCGGTCTGTTGGCTGAGCCATACCCTGCGCTCTTGAGTGCAGAGAGGACACCAATAGAAATACCATCGTATGGGGAAAGTACTGCATCGACCCGCTGACCGGTGGTGTAGTGGGCTGTGATGATGTTGTCCATGCGCTGCTGAGCTGTCGCGCCGTCCCATCTGAGTGTTGCGACACGATCGAAATCGGTCTGTCCACTGCGGACCACGAGCTGACCATTATCGATGTACGGATTCAACTGATCCATGGCTCCATCAAAGAAGAAATAGGCGTTGTTGTCGTCTGGGGATCCTGCGAAGATCTCAATATTGAATGGACCGGCACCCGATTCGAGGTCGAGCGTATCAACGATGTATCCACCCTGCTGTACGCCAACAAGATAGTTGTCGAATGTAGCATAGTAGCTTACGTGAGGACTATTCCGAATAAGTCGGTCGTACGCGATAACCGGGACGCCTGCTGCAGCGGCTTTATCAAGCACATTAGTTAAGGATTCCCCGTCGATCGATGCGATAACCAAACAGTCGACGCCCTTCACGAGCATATTCTCCAACTGGTTGACCTGAGCATCAATGCTGTCTTCTGCATACTGCAGATCGACACTGTACCCACGCTGTTCGAGGATGTCCTTCATGTTGTTTCCATCCTGAATCCAACGCTGGGAAGACTGGGTCGGCATAGCGATACCAACGCTCTGCTTTCCGTCTTCCTTGCCACCTGCGGCGAATAGAGGCGACCCCATTGCCACGATAAGCATTGCCAATACTACGATTGTCACAGCTTTTCTCATATTCCACACTCCTTATGATTTGCTTGCCTCCCCCCTGGAGGCTGAGATTCTGTTGTAGCTTTCTGTTAACTACAAAAATCTTGTACTAAACATCCTAGCACCACATACATGAGCGGTCAATGAAAATTTCTCAGAAAATGATCCTCATCGAATCTATCGCCAAAGCCCATGGAACTATATCTATCTGAACAAATTAAGAAGCAAATATGTTTCATTAGTCTCGTCTGTCTCTGTCTGCTTTCGGAATTTTGAGCTATCTCCTCCGCTCCACTGCCACGTAGCAATGTAAAGGATTTCATGAACCATCTCACCACAATCGAACGCAACACAAACAAAAATTATGTCATTATTGCCTCATGCCTCATGTATCGGTCGATTCCGGTATGCCCCATAGAACGATAATCTCGAGGTTGCCAAGATGAGCAGTTTTTACGATACTGATGGTATGAAAAGAACAGCTGTCATTGTAGATGTCCAGTACGACTTCCTTGCAGGGGGCTCCCTTGCAGTTCCCGGAGCGGACAAGGACTATGTGCAGGCTGTCGAGCGGGTTCGATCCCGTTTCGATCAGGTGATACTTACTGCGGATCGCCATCCGGAGGGACATGTCTCCTTCTCGGTGTTTCCCCCACACTGTGTTGCAGGGACCCGTGGGGCCGAATTGGCTATCGCAACAGACGACTCTGTCGTGTTGCTGAAGGGGAGATCCTTGGAAAGAGACGAATTCTCCGCATTCTCCGAGGGAAAGAACGTCGACTCGATTGTCGGCGATGAGATCTATGTGTTCGGTCTAGCCGGGGATTACTGTGTGAAGCAGACTTTACTCGATCTCTTGGAAGCTTTCCCCGAAAAGCGACTGTTTGCCGTAACCGATCTTATCTACTCGGTCGATGGTACACGCTACGGCCCGGTCGATTATTTCGATGGAGCAGTCACATTCATCACGTCCGATCGCTTATCGTGAGAAAAAATAGAGAGGAGTAATCATGCAGTATACCAGAGACATGTTCGAACAATTACCAGAGGATGCGACAGATGAGCAGATTCGACTTGCAGCAGAGGGGCTGGAGCGACATCACTACGAACCGATGACGATACTCAAAGTGCCGGGATTCTCTACGTGGAAGAAGGCAGATGTGCTGAATGAATACGATCGCCTCATCGAATTGCCTGCCGATTCACCTGAGCTCACTGCCGTGATCGGTTCCAATCCTGAAGAGGTCCGGGAGAAACAACTGGGGATGCTCCTGTATCACTATGAGCTGATCTGTCGTTTGAGACTGGGCGATGCCGAAGCTTGGGATGTGGTACACGAACTCTATGAGGACGATTGATCGGTTTCGAAGCTAGTCGTCCTTTTCCAGACGTCCCACCACATTAGCCTCGGAATTTTTGAGAGGAATGACTCTTCTAATGAAGGGCTGGACACCATAGAATGTCTTTTCGAACTCATCTTCACTCTCTTTCAGAGCTGCCTGCCAGGCAGCTCCGAAGCCGGGACTGTTTATGGTAAGGCGGTCAGCTGCCTGTTGAAACACATGGAGTCTGGCAACCTCTTTTCTGCCCGGCTTCTGGGAGTACGTTCTCAAACTGATCCGCAGATTCTCGTTCTGCGTCTTTAACTCGGCGATTTCACTCTTGAGTTTTCCCAATCCCTCCGATTCGAGATCCATCCTGTCGGTCAACATCGATTTCAGACGTGCTATCTCCTGTCTGTGCTCCTTAGCTTTCGTTGCGTGTCGCACGTATTGGACAATGAGGACGACGAGCATCGGAACAAATCCGATTGCTATGCCTATAATGATGTTCTCCATGGAAAACTCTCCTTGTTCGCTTGCGCGATGTGCAAGTATACCACGAGCTCATTCGCCGGTTCAACTCGTGTGCATACGATTACGAAAACCGTTCTCTCATAGCCTCAGTCGAGTTCTCGATCGACTTTGGCAGCGTCACCCGGCCATCGAATACAGCCATATCCTTGAAACCGGTTCCCGTGAGTAGCACGCAGACTGAGACATCGCTGCCAAATCGGTTGATAAGCTGTTCGCGGTCCTCGAGCAGGCCTGCCCAAGCACACGCTGCAGCCGGCTCTACGAATATCCCGGAATCCTTAGCGAGATCCATCTGAGCCTGTAGAATCGCTTCATCGGTCACCTCTACAGACCATCCTTCCGTCTCGTCTATGTAGCGAACCGCCATGCGCCCATTCGCTGGAGATGAAACACTGATCGAGTCAGCTCTGGTCGTTGCATCGACATTCGTGAACGTCCTGTGCTTCCAAGCCTGTGAAATGGCGTTCGATCGGGTGGATTGCACACACACGACATGAGGAACACGATCGATGAGTCGAGCCTCATAGAGATCGATGAACCCCTTGCAGACGCCAGCGTAGATGCAGCCGTCTCCGACCGAGACATATACGACATCGGGCACATTTCGCCCCATCTGTAGAAAGAGTTCGATCGCGACACTCTTTTTGCCTTCGACGGTCATGGGATTGTAGGCGGTGTTTCTATTGATGCCTCCGAATTGCTCAGTATATGCGAGCGAGAGAGTGAATGCATCGTCGTACGAACCTTTCACCGGAACGACTGTCGCACCATAGAGCACGCTTTGCATCAATTTGTTCGCGGGAGCGCTTTCGGGTACGAAGAGGATGATCTCCAGTCCATACGCAGCTCCTGCACAGCTCATTGCCGCTCCAGCGTTCCCAGTAGATGCAAGCGCTATCTTGTGCTCCCCGTGAGCGATGGCCTGAGCCGCTATCAACTGCGATGCTCTATCCTTGAACGAGCCCGAAGGGAGCGCGCTGTCCAATTTCATCACCAAATTCGGCAATCCATACTGTTTGCGTAGTCTGAACGACTCTGCAAGCGGTGTCTCGCCGACCGGGAAGCACTGATGGTGTGGGACCGGGTAGGGGAAGAAGTCGTAGAACGAGAGATTCTGCTTCTTTGCAACCTCTTTCAGATCTTCCTTCTCGTAACGGACAATGAGGTTCCCCTTCCTGAATGTTCCTGCCTCGGTCGTGTCGGTAGCACATGTCGGGCAGGTATACATGACTTGTTCGGATCGATACTCCTGGTCACAATCTGTACATTGATAATGAAAACGCATGGTTCTCCTCCGAAAAAACGCCGGGCTGCTTGCCCGGCGATCGTTATTGTGCTGCGGTCAGTCGAGCAGCCCGACCTCCGCATTGAACTCCTCGATCAACTTGTCGATCTTTTCGGCATAGGCCGGAATCTGTTTCCAGTATGATCGATCATACCACTGAGCATTGATCTCATCGTAAGTTTTGCCCTGCTGTTCCACCCAGGTGTAGTACTTGAGGTTGTGAACACGGAGTCTATCGTAGTAGCCGAGCTCCTGCATATGGTCGATTCCCTGATGCAAGAGTGCAGCTGCATGAATCTTCGCTGCATCGAGTGTAGTGAACGGTCCCTTCTCTTCGGTCTGCTCAGCCAATCTTGATGTGTACATGATGGAGCTGTCGGTGAGTACGGTGAAGATCACATCATCTTCATCCATCTCATAGTACTTGGCTACCTTGATCGCCTGAAGCACGTTGCCAATACCACTGATTCCGTAGAACTGTAGATCGTCGATCTCCTTGTCATCGAGTCCGAGTCCCTTCAGATAGGCGACCCCTTCAGGCTCGTTGAACAGGCGGTAGACATCCATGCAATCTTCATCGTCGGCTGCAACGACCATGTCGGTATTCTTCACATTGTGAATCCACGGGACATGCTTGTCTCCGATTCCTTCGATTCGGTGTCCACCGAAACCATTTCTGAGCAGCGTCGGGCACTGAAGAGCCTCGCCAGCAACGATCTTGAGGTTCGGGTAGACGTCTTTCAGCTTGTCTCCAGCTGCAAGGGTTCCTGCAGAGCCGGTCGATGAGACATAAGCTCGTACGTTCTCATCCTTCACGCCCAGTTTCTTCAAGACTTCGACCATCGCGGCTCCTGTGACTGTGTAGTGCCACAGGTAGTTTTCGAACTGGTCAAACTGGTTGAAAATAACGATCGAATTGCCCCGCTCCGCATTCAGTTCATGACACTTGTCGAAGATCTCCTTCACATTGGACTCGCAGCCCGGTGTGGCGATGATCTCTCCAGCGATGGTCTTGAGCCAATTGAACCGCTCCTGACTCATCTCTTCGGGGAGAATGGCAATCGATTCACAACCGAGCAAAACGCTGTTGTAGGCTCCACCACGGCAGTAGTTACCGGTCGATGGCCAGACAGCCTGCTGGGCAACGGCATCGAAGTTTCCGGTCACCAGTGCTGGGGCAAGACACGAATAGGTGGCCCCTACCTTATGTCCGCCAGTAGGGAACCATTTTCCGACGAGTGCAAGGATCCTTGCTTTGGTTCCGGTGATGGCCCGGGGAACTTCCACGAAATTGACATCGCCGAATGTACCACCTTTCTCAACCCCCTCATTTTTCCAGTTGATCCGGAACAGATTCTCCGAGTGGACATCCCAAAGACCCATGGTCCCTAGAGCCTTCTTGATTTTCTCGGGGGTCTGAGTCGGATCGACCATCTGTTTGAAGGTCGGAAGGACTATTCCCTTCTCACGGCACCGCTCGATATTCTTCGCGCGAACCTCGTTATTCATGTTTAGGTCGATTACATCATACACGGTGATACCTCCATGGATTCACGTAGTTAAAAGTATATGTAACTACACTAGCACGGGTTTATTGGAAATGTAAATATATAATTTTAAAATTTGCCTAAGCTTGAAAAATAGCAATTAAATTGCGTATTACCTAAGTTTCTAGGTAGTTTAAATAACAGTATCAACCAGCGGAAATGAGGAAAAAAAGGGCGCAAAAACATCCATTTCTGTTGCAATATGTTGCAAAAATGATTGACTTCTCCTAAAACTCCTTTACAATGAAACCCGGGGAATCTAGCTCCCCGAAACCTATCCCAAGGAGCTGTTACCATTATGGGAG
Source organism: uncultured Spirochaetaceae bacterium (assembly GCA_964473245.1). Lineage (GTDB taxonomy): Bacteria > Spirochaetota > Spirochaetia > Sphaerochaetales > Sphaerochaetaceae > CAYZJV01. The sequence continues at coordinate 33,811 of CAYYOL010000016.1, read as the reverse complement.
ATATCATGCGCCCTGTTCCATTCGAGGAACTCATTACGAGGATTTTTTCCGAGTATCGAGACAATGAAACGATCTTCGGTATTCACCGTGATCAGTTCTGTCGTCCCGACCCTGCTAAAGGGATCACGGTGTTCGGACAGAAATGTGCGACCCCACTCGGTCCTGCGGCCGGCCCACATACGCAGCTTGCCCAGAATATTGTCGCCAGTTATCTGGTCGGCGGTCGGTTCATGGAACTGAAGACTGTCCAACAATTGGATACGCTCGAGATCGACAAGCCTTGTATCGATGCACGCGATGAAGGATACAATGTCGAGTGGTCATCCGAATACACCTTACCGAAAGCTCTCTCTGAGTATGTGAAGGCATGGGTCCTTCTCCACTTGATTGAAGCTCTCCTGCAGGGAGGATCGTTCGAGTCCCCGTCGTTCATCTTCAATATGAGTGTCGGTTACGATCTTGCTGGGATCAAGACGCCCAAAATGCAGACCTTCATCGATTCCATGATCGATGCAGGAGAATCTGAAATATTCACCAGTACCATCGAATCGCTTCGCGTTCTCTTGCGCGATGGATCGGTGTTGGATGGCACCGAGTGGGAGGGACTTTCAGAAAAGATCGCTGATCTTCCCGATCGAATCTCGTCGAAGATCAGTCCGTCGGTCACCATAAGTACCATGCACGGCTGCCCACCAGATGAGATCGAGGCAATCTGTTCGTACATGCTTACGGAGAAACGGCTCAACACCTTCGTGAAGCTCAATCCCACACTGCTTGGGTTCGATACCGTTCGAGCCATACTGGACGATCTCGGCTACGATTACCTCAGCCTCAGCAAAGACTCATTCAATCACGATCTTCAGTATGCAGATGCTGTGGGAATGCTGCATCGACTGGTCGACCTCGCTGCCCAGCAGAAACTCGGCTTCGGTGTCAAGCTCACCAATACGCTCGGCTCGGTCAACGACCAGGGCGTATTGCCAGGAGCCGAGATGTACATGTCGGGTAGAACGCTCCTCCCGCTCAGCACGGGTGTTGCTTCTCTATTGTCGAAGGAGTTCTCGGGAAAGCTTCCCATCTCGTATTGTGGAGGAGCGAATGCCATGACGGTTGCCGATATCTTCGATACCGGTATTCGACCGATTACCTGCGCCACGGATATGCTTAAACCGGGTGGATACGTACGCCTGAAACAGATGGTCGAGATTCTCGAACAGGAGAGCACTAGCTGGAATGCTACGGAGATCGACGTCGAGAAACTGGAGCACTTAGCTGCAGAGGCGCGAACCGATCGATATGTCCAGAAGGATTTTCGTGGAACCGATACCGTGTCGGTCCCGGGCAAGCTTCCGCTCACCGATTGTTATGTAGCTCCGTGTGTCCAAGCCTGTCCCATACACCAGGATGTGCCAGACTACATCTACCTCGTGGGAAAGGGGCAATATGCCGATGCGCTTGAAGTCATCTACGATACCAATGCATTGCCGAATCTCACCGGATATATCTGTGACCATCAGTGTCAGTACCATTGTACCCGACTCGACTACGAGGGTACGGTGCACATACGGGAGATGAAGAAGATCGCTGCAGAGCAGGGGTTTGCAGAGTATGTGAAACGGTGGGAGAAGCCCGAAGGGGCAGTGGTCAAAGCCGCCGTCGTCGGTGCCGGTCCTGCAGGTCTCTCGGCAGCTTACTTCCTCGCCCGAGCCGGCTTCGCCGTCACCGTGTTCGAGCGTGAACAGAGCGCTGGTGGTGTCACCAGGCATGTCATTCCAGGGTTCCGATTCCCCGACAGTGCGCTCCAGGCCGATATCGATTTCATTGCACAACACGGAGTGGACTTCAAGTTTGGCGTGGGCAGTGACTCAGTGACCGTCGATGCACTACACAAGAGCGGATTCGAGCACCTCTTCTACGCGATCGGAGCCGAGGTGGACAACGAGATCCCGCTCACTGGAGATCGGAGTCGAGTCATCCCATCCCTCGAGTTCCTTACACAGTTCAGAAAGGACCCCGCTACAATTTCTCTTGGAAAGCAGGTTGTGGTTGTAGGGGGAGGGAATACCGCTATGGACAGTGCACGGGCAGCTACGCGGGTTCCCGGAGTCGAGCATGTATCGGTTCTCTATCGGAGAACCAAGAAAGAGATGCCTGCTGATCTTGAGGAGTTCGACAATGCAGTCGATGAGGGGGTGACATTCCACTTCCTCACAAACCCCGAAGCCTTCGAAGAGGGTGGGAAGCTCGTATGCAGAGTTATGGAGCTCGGTGAACCCGATTCGTCTGGAAGAAGACGCCCGGTTCCTACAGACAAGACGATCACCATGCAGGCCGATGCACTGATTACAGCAATCGGAGAGAAGGTGGATGGCGAGCGACTCTCTTGGTTTGGCGTTCCCCTTGCTGAAAGCGGATGGGCGAAGACAGACGAGAAGACACTCGAGACTCCGCTCTCCGGCGTCTATGTGCTTGGCGATGCGCAAAGCGGACCTTCAACCGTGGTTCGTTGCATAGCCTCTGCCCGAAAGGCAGTCGAAGCGGCAATCGATTCGGTTCTCGGCTCTCTTGCAGACGATGCTCACGAGCATGACCACGATTGCGATTGTGGACACGACCATGCAGATGGCGACTGCTCCTGTCTCGATGAAGATAGTGAAGACGAGTACACCAATGAGGAACTCGATGAGATCGAAGCAGCAGAAGACGAGTTCTTCGGAGAAATCAGGGCAAAGAAGGGGAGACATCTTCCGTCACTCGCACTCGATTCGCCGATCAAGAAATTCGCCGAACGGGAAGCTGCTCGCTGCCTGGAGTGCTCGTACATTTGCAACAAGTGTGTCGAAGTATGTCCGAACCGAGCGAATATGGCCATCGATATGCGTCATAGAAACGACCTGTTCGACCATCCGTATCAGATTGTCCACCTCGATGCGTTCTGTAATGAGTGTGGTAACTGCGCTACGTTCTGTCCATGGGAGGGTGCACCGTATCTCGATAAGCTCACCGTGTTCAGCAGAGCAGACGATTTCGATAATTCGGAGAACACCGGTTTCTTCATGGAAAATGGCGTAGTGACAGTGAGAGTCGATGGAGATATCACCAAGCACACACTGAGTGCAGATGGTACACTCGACGGCGATCTACCCGAAGAGGTTTCGGTGATCATGGAAGAGATCATCGTGAACTACCCCTATCTGCTCGGTTCAGTGGATGAATAAGGAGGATTTACTATGGCAATTACGATATTCTCTCAAGCTCGTGTCGTACAGACGACACCTCCGTTTCAAGTGCTCGACCCGGTCGATGTCGTAGTCAAGGACGACACCATCGTGGCAGTGGGGAAGAATGCAGGGTCCGCCTATCCCGGAGCTGCCGTGTTCGATGCTTCCGGCAAGACCCTGATTCCGGGAATGGTCTGCTCACATCACCACTACTACTCGGGACTCTCTCGCGGCATGCTGGTTCAGGCCGGACCGCAAGAGGATTTCATTCAGGTTTTGAAAGAGTGGTGGTGGCGACTCGACAGAGCTCTCGATGAAGAGGCCGTCTACTACTCCAGCCTCATCTGTTCCATCGATGCGATCGCCGCCGGCACAACATCCTGTATCGATCACCATGCAAGCCCTTCGTTCATAGAGGGCTCTCTCGATACCATTGCACGTGGTATGCGCGAGGTTGGCGTGCGCGGCGCCACGTGCTATGAGGTGACCGATAGAAATGGTGGCATGGATGAAGTCCGTGCCGGAGTGCAGGAGAACATCGCATTCGCAAAACAGGTGGATTCTCGTCGGAAGGCGGGTGATAAGCCCTTAGTGGAAGCCATGATCGGTGGACATGCCCCCTTCACCATCCCCGATGAAGGGTTGTCTCTTATGAAGGGTGCCTGCGAAGAGACAGGTCGTGGCATACACCTCCATGTAGGAGAAGGTGCATACGATTCGGTCCATTCGCACCACCACTATCACAAGGATATTGTGAATAGACTTGACGAATTCGGTCTCCTTTCGGACAATACACTGCTTGTGCATGGGTTATGGCTCAACGACCGAGAGATCGAGTTGATCAATGAGCGAAAGAGTTTTCTTGCCCACAATCCTCGAAGCAATATGAATAACCATGTAGGATACTGCAAACGGTTGCAAAATGTGGATAACCTGGTGTTGGGAACCGATGGTTGCGGTGGGAACATGTTCGAGGAGATCAAACTCGCGTTCTTCAAGCACAAAGATACCGGTGGCCCCTGGTGGCCTGGTGATTTCGCCGGTGTCCTCGCTCGTGGAAACAAGATCCTCGAACGATACTTCGGTGAGCAGTTCGGCAGAATCGAGCCGGGTTATAAAGCAGATATCACCGTTCTCGACTATCTGAATCCTACCCCGATCGAACCGGATAATGCCGCCGGCCACATAGTGTGGGGCATGAGCAGCAATTGTGTCGATTCGGTCATGGTGGAAGGGAACATGGTCATGAAGCATCGGACATTCGATTTTGATGTCCACGAGATCTATGCCAAGGCGGCAGAGGTCGCAAAGCGCGTCTGGAAACGGGTCGACACAATCGCTCCGTGACCGGAGCCAAACGTTACACAACGAAACATACGCCCCGAGTCGGGGCGATCATAAGCCAAGGAGCAGAACATGGGAATTCAGGAAGACATCAGAAAGAAAGCGGCGGAATACCGCCAGTACACGGCAGAGAACCTCTC
>CAYYOL010000016.1:0-29006 GCA_964473245.1 uncultured Spirochaetaceae bacterium | reverse complement strand
TTCACGGTCATGGAAGAGGACTGTGATGGCATGTGCTGGAAGTACCTGATAGAGGAGGAGCAGTTCAAACCAGATCTGGTGGTCTCCACCGAGCCTACAAGCTGCAGACTCTATCGTGGTCACCGAGGGAGAATGGAGATTCGGGTATTTCTTCGTGGTATCAGTTGTCACGGAAGCGCTCCTGAACGTGGCGTGAGTGCTGCATATAAGGCCGCACGAGCAGCGCTCGCAATGGAGCAGCTGAACCAGGATCTGCAGCCCGATGAGGAGAACTTCCTCGGAAAGGGAACCATCACCGTGAGTCAGATCGATGTTCGTGGACCCAGTCAGTGTGCGGTGGCAGACTATGCCATGCTCTATCTCGACAGGAGACTCACCTGGGGTGAGGATGCCGATCTTGCAATCGGACAGGTGCGAGACTATATTGCTAAGGCAACCGGCGATGCTCCCGAAGATATCAAAGTCGAAATGCCGATCTATGAAAAATTGGGTTGGACGCAGAAAGATTACCATCAGGAACTCTACTTCCCGACTTGGAAGATCGATGAAGATCACTACCTTGTTCAGGCTGGAGTCGAAGCTCACCGATCACTGTTCGAGAAGGACCCGATCGTTGATAAGTGGACATTCAGCACCAACTGTGTCGCCACCACGGGTCGTCATAAGATACCGGCAATCGGATTCGGTCCTGGCGATGAGGCACAAGCCCACGCTCCGAACGAAATCAACCGAATCGACGACCTTGAAATCTGTTCGGCATTCTACGCCATGCTTCCGTACAGTTTGGAGCAGAAGAACTAGAAAACCGAGAGGTATCACGGTATACTGTACTTACTCCGATTCCGGTGATTTTATCCACCGGAATCGGGTACTGCTCAACCGTGCGTGGTCACAATGGCCCCATTAACACCAGCACGTCTGTGCAGTTTGGTTCTCAGAACCATGCTAGATCATCGGCTCTGAGAGACTGGAAGACCATATAACTGAATAGGGGGAAACTATGCAGACACAGGCGGTGGTACTTAAAAATATCTTCAGTCTGATGACAGACCCTGACAAACCCGCTCTCTCTGGAGCGGATATGCTCATGAAGGGTTCGGTGGTAGCACAGATCGCACCAGAAGGGAATATGGATATCCCTCACGGTGCACGAGTCATAGATTGCTCGTCGCATGTCGTGGTTCCCGGTTTCGTGAACACACACCACCACTTCTACCAGACGCTCACCAGAAACCATCCAGCAGTGCAGAATGCAGAGCTCTTCGACTGGCTCAAGTTTCTCTACAATGTCTGGAAATATATCGATGCAGATGGAATATACCACTCTTCGCTCTTAGCCATGGCAGAGTTGCTGAAGACCGGTTGCACGTGCTCGACCGATCATCACTATCTCTACCCTCGTGGTTTCGATGGCGACCTCATGGGCGTGCAATTCGCAGCAGCCGACGCGCTCGGTATGCGGTTCAGTCCTACTCGAGGCTCCATGTCTCTCAGCCAGAAGGATGGAGGGCTCCCTCCCGATTCGGTGGTACAGACTGCCGATGAGATTCTGGAAGACAGTGAACGAGTCATCACCCAATATCATGACAGCTCACCCATGGCGATGCATAAGATCGTGCTTGCCCCCTGTAGTCCGTTCAGCGTGACCAAGGAACTCATGCGTGACAGTGCCCGCCTTGCTCGAGCTCATGGAGTTCGGTTGCATACCCACTTGGCTGAGACCCGAGATGAGAACGATTTCTGTATCCAGATGTATGGGAAACGACCTGTTGCACTCATGCAGGAGTGTGAGCTCATTGGTCCGGATGTCTTCTACGCTCATGGAATCCACTTCAACGACGAAGAGTTGCACATTCTCAAGGAGACCGGAGCCCATGTGGCACATTGTCCATCTTCGAATATGCGTCTCGGATCTGGCATCTGTCGGGTTCAGGAGATGTTGGAGATGGGGGTCAATGTGGGTATCGCCGTAGATGGCTCTGCGTCGAACGACTCCTCCGATATGCTTGGAGAGGTGAGAAACGCACTGTTGCTTCAACGTGTCGAGAAGGGTGCTGCAGCGTTGACTGCGAGGCAGACGTTCAAGATGGCCAGCGAGAATGGAGCCAAGATGCTCAACTTCTCACAGGTGGGAAAACTCGAAGAGGGGTGGGCTGCCGACGCGGCTATTTTCAACGTACACACATTGCCCTATGCTGGGTCACTCTCGGATCCGATTGCGGCACTCTTGTTCTGTGGAAACAACCACAACACCGACTACACCATCGTGAATGGAAAGGTCGTGGTCGATAACGGCCACCTGGTCGGTTTCGATGAAGAAGCGTTGGTTCACAAAGCCAACGCTATCAGTAGGGAAATGCTCGCGAAAGCAGAGCGTAAGGAGGAGGTATGATTACCGAATTCATAACATCCAAATCACCTGAAGAGGCCTTACAGGCTTGTCAGCGAACGGGTGAACGGACAGTGTTTCTTGCAGGTGGAACTGAAGTGAACCGGTTGGGTTCTTCGGTAGCTTGCTCCCGTGTCGTGTCGATTAAGGAGATTGGACTCAATGCAATCGAGACTTCAGATGGAATTGTCTCGATTGGTGCAATGGTAACGCTCCAGCAGGCACTAGAAAGTGAAATGATTCCCGAGTATCTCAAGCAGGCACTCCGTTTCTGCGGATCCAGAACGAGAAGAAACATGGCTACGCTAGGAGGGAACATCGCATTAAGTAGAGACGACTCCTACTTACTACCTACGTTGATTGCAGCGAAGGCTAGATTGTTGCTTGCCGATATCGCAGACGATGGTACCTATCATGAGGAGGATGTTCCGATTCGTGAGTACCATGCTTTCAGAGAGCACTTCGCTGAGAGCCTCATCATGAAGATCGTACTGAATAAACCACGCCGTTTTGTCGCCTCGAGTCGATTCTCGAGAACGGCACAGAGTCCTGCAGCAGTCACTGTTTCGTTCGGAGCAGACATCTCGAGCGACTCGGTGCACGACGTAAGAATCTGCGCTGCGATCAAAGGCAGTGGCATATCTCGACTCATTCAGGTCGAAGAGGGGGTGTCAAGTGGACAGCTTTCGGCACCAGAAGATGCTGCAACGCTTGCGGCTGCAGACATTGCTTTCGTAGATGACATTACAGGAACTGCTGCATACAAACGGTACATACTCGGTACCGCGGTGTCCGAGCTGTATCGAGCTTGCCTCGGCGCCATGAACAAAGGAGGTGCCGTATGATGATCAGATGCACCATCAATGGAAGAGACGTTTCCACGCACGTGGAACCTCATGATACACTCAGAGCCATGCTGGTCAAGCTTGGCCACTTCGCGGTTCGCGATAGCGATGACCGGGAGGGTTTCGCCGGTAGCGATACCGTGATTGTGGACGACATTCCCGTTTATGCGAACCTCCTGCTCGCAGCCGAACTTGACGGATCCGTCATTCGGACGCCCGACTCGCTGGCAAAGGGGGGAGAGCTCTCCATCGTCCAGCAGGCACTTATTGATGCAGGTGTGGTCCAGTCGGCTTATAATGCCCCTGCTGCTGCACTGCTGTTGACCTGGCTACTGGAGCACAACCCGAATCCGAGCAGAGAAGAGATCAAAGATGTACTCTCCGGTATCTTTATCCGAGATACAGGGTATGAACACTACTTCCTTGCAGTGGACCTTGCGAGGGAACGAATGGAGAAGGGCGATTATACCAGTAGTATAGCCCCAGAATTCAGAGATCACCTCTCCTATGTAGGAAAGGTGAAGCCCAAGGTCGATGGTCGACAGCTTGTTGCGGGGTGGAAGTCGTTCGTGGAAGATCGAGTCGAACCGGGCGCTTGTTCGCTCATCATGCTCCGCAGCCCTCATGCACATGCATACATAACCAAAATCGACACAACCGAGGCAGAAAAGATGCCTGGAGTCATCTCCATAATCACCGCAGAAAACTGTCCCGATGTCTTCTATATGTCAGCAGGACAGGGGAATCCGGAACCGTCTCCCTATGACAGAAGACTGTTCAACTGGAAGATGCGCCACGTTGGAGACAGAGTCGCCGGAATCGTAGCGGAGACCGAAGAGCAAGCTATCGCAGCTCGCGAGAAGATCGTAGTCGAATACGAAGTACTCAAACCGATCTTCACGGTCGAGGAGGCAATGGCTCCCGATGCTCCCATCGTCCAGAATGGAGTTGCCGAATATCTCAGTGGAGCTCCAGAGAATCTTGAGAGTTACAACAAAGGTGTGGATCCACGTGAAGGGAAGATTGTGTATCCATTCCCATTGCACGCAGACAATCGACACAATGTCGCTGCTGCAGCTCATGGAGCCATTGGCGATGTGGAGAAAGGGTTCGCCGAAGCAGATGAGGTGATCGAGCGGACCTATCAGAGTTCACAGATTCAATGCACTCCACTCGAACCACACATCGTATACTCTAAGATCGATAACGACAGACTGGTCATCCATGCATCTACACAGGTGCCATTCCACCTTCGCAGGATTGTAGCGAAAGTGTGCGGAATCGAAGAGAACAAAATTCACGTGATCAAGGAGAAGGTCGGTGGAGGGTATGGATCAAAGCAGGATATCCTGGTGGAAGATGTCGCTGGATACGCTACCTGGTTGACCCGTAGGCCGATTCTCTACAGAAATACACGGGAAGAGGAGTTCATTGCCAACAGCACACGTCACCCTATGCGCGTAACTGTGAAGATGGGTGCGAAGAGGGATGGGACGCTCACTGCAGTCTACATGGATGTACGGGCGAATACCGGCCCCTACGGAAACCACTGTCTTACGGTACCCATGAACGCCTGTTCAAAGACCTTGCCGTTGCTCAGCTGTCCGAACATGAAGTTCGATGTTACCACCTACTACACCAACATCCCTCCAACAGGAGCGTATCAGGGGTATGGAGCACCGAAAGGCTCCTATGCACTTATGACCTGCATGGCGGAGATGGCCGATGCAATCGGATTCGACCCACTCGATTTCGCTAAGATCAATCATGTCGAACGAGGGTTCATGCTCGAGATTCTTAAGAGTCTCGGAGAAGGAAGAGAGGGTACGGTTGTTCCCGTAGGTAGTTGTGGTTTGCGAAAGGCCCTCGATGAGGGTGCGAAGATGATCGATTGGAGCAAAAAAGAGAAGTCCGATCATCCCGATTGGCATATCGGGAAGGGCTTCGCCATGATCCAACAGGGCTCCGGGTTGCCAGGGCTTGATCATTCGACCTGCGATGTTGTTATGAACACCGACGGTACCTTCATGGTCCATAGTGGTGGAAGCGATCTTGGTACAGGGCTCGATACGATCAGTGTCAAATGCGTCAGTGAGGTCATGTGTGTATCGATGGACAAGGTTTCGATCCTCTCCGGCGATACCGACAACACGATGTTCGACACAGGGGCGTATGCATCGAGTGGGACCTATTTCTCCGGTAATGCGACGCTCAAGGCAGCACTCGATTTGAAAGAAAAAGTGCTCAAGGAGGCTGCTCAACAGCTGAATGAGAAGCCTGAGGATCTCACATTGGAGGCACCAGGTCAGGTGGTCTCGAAAAAGAGTGGTAAGACACTCTCGTATGCCAAGTTGAGTCACACCGTAACTACTGGAGTCGGAAGAGGACAGTTGGTGGGGTATGGGTCGTTTGTTACCAATAATGCCGCCATTCCCTATGGAGCGCACTTCGCACAGGTTGCCGTGAATGTGAAGACCGGAGAGGTTCGTGTTCAGAAGTTCTATGCGCTACAGGATGCAGGGACACCGATCAACCCTGAACTTGCCCTCTGTCAGATGTACGGAGCTGCGTTCAAGTCGATCGGTCATTCACTCTATGAAGATATGATCCTCGATGAGAACGGGGTCTGTCTCACCCCAGATTTCACGCGGTATGGGGTACCGATGACCAGCGAGTTGCCTGAAGACTTCAAGGCTGTGCTTATCGATGAAGACGATGAATTCGGACCGTTTGGAGCAAAATCGATCAGCGAGATCGCCACCAATGGAGCAGCTCCAGCGATTGCGAATGCTATTCACGATGCTGTAGGCGTCTGGATCAGATCTTGGCCATTCACCCCGGAGAAAATTCTCCGAGCGATGGGAAAGATTTCCTGATACAGTCACATGATATACCGAGCAGGCTCTCCCATGGGGGAGCCTGTGATTATCTGTAAGTTGCAACAAACTGCAACAAAAATAGTAGACAGTACTGTAGGCTCATGCTATACTTGCGCTATTCGAAACATGCCAGTAACACCATTTGGAGGTTGTATGAAAGACACTGCCACAATCAAGAAGATGATCGAGGAATTGAAGGGCTTGAAAACCCAGAACATGTACCTAAACGACTTTTTCCATACATGGAAGGAGAGCGATGATGAAATCGCTGCAACATTCGCAGTTGCCGAAATTCTCCGCGCTATGCGAGAGCAGAATATTTCGAGCAAAGTTTTCGACAGTGGTCTTGGCATCTCGGTATTCCGTGACAACTCGACCAGAACCCGATTCAGTTTTGCAAGTGCATGTAACATGCTCGGCCTCGAAGTCCAGGATCTTGACGAAAAGACCAGCCAGATAGCTCATGGTGAAACGGTCCGAGAGACAGCAAACATGGTGTCGTTCATGGCCGATGTGATTGGTATCCGAGATGACATGTACATCGGAAAAGGGCATACCTACATGAAAGAGGTTGCCGATGCCGTCCAGGAAGGGTATGAGGATGGCGTGTTGGAGCAGCGCCCCACCTTGGTGAACTTGCAGTGTGATATCGACCATCCGACCCAGTCGATGGCAGATATGCTCCACGTTATCAACCATTTTGGTGGAGTCGAGAATCTGAAAGGAAAGAAAGTTGCCATGACTTGGGCATACAGCCCCTCCTACGGAAAACCACTGAGTGTTCCTCAGGGGATAATCGGTCTGTTCACTCGGTTCGGTATGGATGTAGTGCTCGCCCACCCAGAAGGGTACAATGTGATGCCAGAGATCGAAGATGTAGCTCGAGAGAATGCACAGAAGGGTGGTGGTTCCTACAAGCGCGTCGAGAGCATGGAAGAGGCATTCAAGGATGCCGATATCGTATATCCGAAGAGCTGGGCTCCGTTTGCCGTCATGGAAGAGCGCACACAGCTGGTTGGCGAGGGTAAATTCGATGAACTGAAAGCACTCGAACAGCGTTGTCTCGTGAACAATGCTCAGTTCAAGAACTGGGAGTGCACCGAAGATCTCATGAAAACAACCAAGGATGGCAAAGCGCTCTACATGCACTGCCTTCCTGCCGATATCAGTGGCGTGAGCTGTAAGGAGGGCGAGGTGGAAGCTTCTGTCTTCGAGCGCTATCGAGTGCCACTGTACAAGGAGGCCTCCTACAAGCCATATATCATCGCTGCAATGATCTTCCTGTCCAAGTTCCAGAATCCTGCAGCAAAGCTTAATGAGCTCGTAGAGGCAGCAAAGAAGCGCATTTCCTAACTGCTTGCCATTGTCTCAGCATATACGGTCCCGGACTCAGTCCGGGATCGTCTACGTTACAGGGTTTTTTCGGTACGCTTGTTGCTGTTTGTTGCAATTTTACTTGTCGCATCCTAACCCAGGTGGTATGCTGACTGGAAGGAGGCAGCCTTCATGGATAGTGCACTACGTAGACGATTGATTGCAGTTGCAGCAGGCCGATCAAATGCCGATTTGGTGATTCGTAACGCTCATGTGGTGGATGTATTCAGCGGCACAGTCAAGAAAGCCGATGTCGCTGTCGTCGATGGTTATATTGCCGGTGTAGGATCCTACAGTGGCACTGAAACTGTCGATGCGAATGAAAACTATCTGATTCCTGGTCTGATCGACTCCCATGTACATATCGAATCCTCCCTTGTCGACCCTGCTTCGTTTGCCAACCTGGTGGTTCCCCATGGAACGACCACCGTCATCGCAGACCCCCACGAAATCTGTAATGTGTGTGGTTTGGATGCGTTGGACTATATGCTTGAAGCTTCCGAAGCTCTCCCGCTCGATGTTTTCTTCATGATTCCCTCCTGTGTTCCTGCGACACCGTTTGAACACGCTGGGGCAATTCTTGATGCACCGTCGCTCAAGCAGCGCATCGATCATCGTCGTATATTGGGGTTAGGAGAGATGATGGACATGGTAGGAACCATCGCAGCCGAAGAACGGATTCTTGAGAAGCTTGCAGTAGCTGAGAAGGCTGGTAAACTGATCGACGGGCATGCTCCCGGAGTCGAAGGGTCCGATCTGGATGCATATGTTGCAGCCGGAATTCATACCGATCACGAATGTGCTACCCCTACCGAGCTGCAGGAACGTATCTCACGAGGAATGTACGTACTACTGCGAGAGGGCTCGGCGTGTCAGGATCTGCAGAATCTGCTTCCGGGAGTTACCGCAGAGAATGCTCATATGTGTCTTTTCTGTACCGATGACAGACAACCGAAGAGCATTCTTGAATCTGGGCACATAGACAATCATCTTCGAATTGCTGTGGCCTCGGGTCTCGATCCGATACTTGCCATTCGGATGGCAACGTTGAATGCGGCACAATGTTTCCGTTTGCACGATCGGGGAGCTATTGCTCCAGGGTTACGTGCAGACATGGTGTTAGTCGACAATCTCTCAGATTTCACCGTGCAGGCAGTGTTCACTCAAGGTGAGCGCTACCAAGAACCCGAAGATGCTATTGAAGTGCCGGTGTCTCCATCGGTATCGGGTAGAGTCGATATCGGATCCTTCTCGGAAGACTCCTTGGTGATGAAGCTCGAGTCCTCCCTGGTTAGAGTGATCGATGTGGTTCCCGGTTCGGTAGTGACCAATGCCGGTCAGGCACATGTTACTGTCGATTCTCAAGGAGTCTATCAGAACGATCTGAATTCCGACCTCGTAAAACTTGCTGTGGTGGAACGACACAACGGGACCGGCAATGTCGGTCTTGCACTCCTCAGGGGATATGGATTGACCGAGGGAGCCATAGCAACAACCATCGCTCACGATTCCCACAATATCATCGTCGCTGGCGACAACGATGCCGATATGGCGCTTGCCGTCACCCGGTTGAGCGAATTGGGTGGAGGTATCATCATGGTGCACAACAACGAAGTGCTCGATCTGCTGCCACTTCCGATAGCCGGTCTTATGACGAACAAAGGTGGCACGTATGTGGCTGAGAAGTTCCAGGTGATGCACGATATAGCTATTCATCGTCTTAAGGTCAACCGTACGCTTGATCCGTTTATGACCCTGAGCTTCATGGCACTCCCGGTGATTCCCCACCTTAAGGTAACCGATATGGGGTTATTCGATGTAGATGCGTTCTCTTTTGTATCGCTAGAGGTGTAACTCTCGTTTCGCTGAGATTTCTGAAGAGAGCCAAAAAGAAAACCGCTCCTGCATCTGCCGGGAGCGGTCTTTGGGTGTACTGTTCAGATCTAGCCAATCAGCAGCTTGATGAGGAGCAGTACCGCGATAACGATCATGGTCGGACTGATCTCCTTTGCCTTCTTGGTGAAGAGCTTCAGGAGGATCCAGCTCAATGCACCGTACATAATACCGTTTGCGATCGAATAGGAGGTAACCATGAGGAGAATGGTGAGGAATGCAGGGATAGCCTCGGTTGCCTCTTCGAAATCGATATCCTTGACCGGTGAAATCATGAACAGACCGACAAGAATGAGTGTAGGAGCTGTTGCAGCGCCGGGAATCGAGATGAACAGTGGTGAGAGGAAGAGGGAGAAGATGAACAGAACAGCAACTGTGAGGCTGGTCAGTCCGGTCTTTCCGCCTTCGGTAACACCAGCGGAACTCTCAACATAGGTGGTGACAGTCGATGTACCGAGCATGGCACCAACGGTAGTTCCGATCGCGTCTGCGAAGAGTGCTTCCTTACATTTAGGGATCGATCCATCCTTTTCGAGGATATCGGCTTTCGTAGCACAGCCAATGAGTGTTCCGACTGTATCGAACATATCGACGAAGAGGAATGTGAAGACAATCACGATCATGTCGATGCTGAAGATATCGGCGAACGAGAATGCGAGGAAAGTCGGAGCAAGTGATGGTGGTGCGAAACTACCGCCTGCCCAGGATGTGACGCCAAAGGGGACACCGACAAATGTTGTTGCAATAATGCCGAGAAGCAGTGCGCCACGAACCTTGAATGCGACCAGCACACTGGTGATCACCAAACCGATCATGGCAACAAGTGCGGTTCCATGGGTAACGTCGCCCAACTCGACGAGTGTTGCTCCACCAACGATGATACCGGAATTCTGCAGCCCGATGAATGCGATGAAGAGTCCGATACCAACGCTGATTGCTTTTTTCATGTTCATTGGAATCGAATTCACGATCGCTTCACGGATATTGAATGCGGTCAACAGGATGAAGAGAATACCTTCGATGAACACTGCAGCAAGCGCTTGCTGCCAGCTGTAGCCCATGGTAATTACGACCGTATAGGCAAAGAAGGCATTGAGACCCATGCCCGGAGCCAATGCAAACGGAAGGTTTGCAAAGAAAGCCATCACCAGAGTGGCGATAGCAGCAGAGAGGGCAGTTGCGGTGAATACCGCGCCGAAATCCATGCCTGCATCTGCCAACATCAACGGGTTGACGATAAGGATGTAGGCCATCGTGAGAAACGTGGTCACACCTGCAAGCACCTCAGTCCGCACATTCGTCTTGTGCTCGGAGAGCTTAAATAACTTTTCCATCTGATCACTCCTTAACAGTGGTTATTACGATAGCCTCATTCTATCCGGATGGAGCTGTTTTGTACAGAAAAAATTGCGTTTTTCGTGGATTGGGTAAAGTTTTTTGCTTCATTCCAAAAAGGAGTCACACATGAGTACGGGATACGATCAATCTTCCGTCTCTCCTGAATGTCTCCATCTCGGTTCCATAGAGTTCAGTGAGCAGTTCGCTGGTGAGCACCGCATCGGTGTCTCCGCTGTGGAGGAGCGAGCTTCTTGCGATCATTGCTACCTTGTGGGCACACTCGGCAGCCACCGACGGATCGTGTGTGGTGAAGAAGAGGGTGATTCCCTGTTCTGATAGGTTTTTAAGGATTCTCACCACTCTAGCTGTATTCCCTGGATCGAGGCTGCTGGTCGGTTCATCGAGTAGCAGTACTCTGGGTTGCTGAGCAAGTGCTCGAGCAAGCAGCAACAGCTGGTGTTCTCCTCCGCTGAGTGTAGTGATCGATCGGTGGGCAATCGATTCGATTCCCACTTGACCGATTGCCTCGTACGCTATCTGGATATCGTGCTTCTTCGGGGCTGCAAGCTCATGAAGATAGGGGGATCTGCCGAACAACACATACTCAAGTACAGAGAATGAGAATCGGGAGCCCTCTTCCTGAGGGACAAGGCTCACTGTGCGTCCGAGGTGTCGTTTCGTGTATGACCCGAGATCCTCGTTGAATAGGGCAATCGTTCCCGTTTCAGGTCGGCGCCAAGCGAGTAGCAGATCCATGAGGGTCGACTTACCTGCACCGTTGGGACCGAGGAGTACTGTGGTCCTGCCTTCGGGGATGGAGAGCGAGAGGTCCAGTACCGCGGGGTGTTCCCGTCCTGGATAAGTGTAGGTGACATGATCGAGCCGGTATGCATCGTTCACAGCTCCACCTCCGTCTGTCTCCTCGTGAGAATGATCATAAAGAGTGCTGCCCCGATCAGACTCGTAAGGACACCAAGGGGAATTTCGCTAGGAAGTATCGTGCGTCCCACCGTGTCGCAGAGGAGCATGAACATACTTCCGATAATCATGGAACCGGGAAGGGCGAATCTACTGTCGGATCCCAAAAGACGCCTGGCAAGATGTGGGACGATAAGACCGACCCAGCTCACCAGACCTGCTACAGAGATGATCGCGGTCGTAGCCACGGTCGCAACAAGCAGCATGAGAGATTTCTCCCGAGAGACCGAGATCCCGATTGCATGGGCAGTCCGTTCATCGAGGGAGAGCAGATTTATCCGCCAACGTACGGCAAGGAGGAGCATGAGCGACACCCACATGGTAGGCATGACGCTCCACGCTGTGCTCCAGGTACTGTTCCACAATCCGCCCATCATCCAGAAGGTGATGTCTTGGAGACTGGTTGTTGGATCTGCAACCAGCTTTATGATGGAAAGTCCTGCGGAAAATAGAGCTCCAATAGCGATTCCCGAAAGGATAAGTCGCAATATCCATCCACCGAATCTGAACTGTTTGGCGAGCCAGTATGAACAGATGAGAGCCATAAGACCGAACACGGTTGCACTGACTTGAACGGCGATGGGGGAGAAACCAAAGAGTGTGATGGCAGCAGCAGCTCCAAATGCAGCTCCTTGGCTCACCCCGAGAAAACCTGGTTCTACCAGAGGGTTGGCAAAGAGCATTTGAAACACGAATCCAGCTGCGGCAAGTGCCGCTCCTCCTGTAACGGCAAGCAGGATTCTGGGAAGTCGAACCTGCAGGATGACTTGCAGCATGAGCTGATCCGATGCAAGCGTGAAGGGGTTGGAAAAGCCTGCCTTTGGATAGCGTCCTGCAAGCACAGAGAGGGTGATAAGTGCGAGCAACAGCACCAAGGATCCGAGCAGTCGTCGTCGGTAGAGTCTCGTGACGGTGGTGTATTCAGACTGTTTTCCTTGCATGGAGACGCCCTGGATCAGTGTATTCCGACAGATGCACGGTAGAGCGAAATGAGCTGCTGAATCGTGTGTTCTGCTATGCCGTAGAATTCGCGATAGAAACTCCGTATCTCTTGCTCCATGGAGAAGTCGGGGAACCGATCCGGATGTAATTCAGCCGCGAGCCATTGCAATGCGAGTATCCAGCGCGAGTCGGATTGGAAATAGTTCAGTACATCGGCAGGAGCTGCCACGACTGATCCGTTTTTCACTGCATCCAGGTTCTGCCATTGGGCGTGCGTGCGGATAGTTTGAAGAAACGGTTCTGCAGATGATTTATAACTTATGATGATGATCTTCTCCGGTTGCCATGCCGCAATCTGTTCGAATGAGACCTTTCTCCACGCGTTCGAGTCGGGACTATCTTCCAACCATACTGGATTGCCCCCAGCTCTCTGTGTCAGTTTCGACTGAATCCAGTTCCGAGGTGAGACACTGAACGCTGTCACTCCATCTGCAGCAGCAGCCTGCATGATGAGTACCCGCGGACGCTGTTCTTCCGGAAGGTCAGCAATCTGAGCATCTACGAGTCGTTCGCGCATTTCGAACCCGGCGATAATCCGTTGGGGAGTTTCGGTGTCGTTGAGCAGGATCCCCAGCTGGACTATTTCTTGTTTCCAGGAATCGGCATCTTCCAGATCCATGACGAACATTGGAACACTGAACGGTTCAAGCAGTTTCACGATCGAATCGTAGTTGTTTGCTTTGGTGAGCACTAGATCGGGCTTGTGCGCGAGTATCTCCTCTGCTCCCACCTGTTGTCCCAGGCGGTAATCGTGCTCGGAGTCTGGGCGAATGAGGTCGAAGAAATCGCCTAGGCCCTGATCTGTCTTGGCGAGGAGAACCTCCATCTCCATCGCTGCAGGAAATAGGTAGAGTGCGTCTGCAGGCATGACGGCTGCACGTCCGACGACCATGACACGATTGATCTCTCCAGAAATAGTTACTGTTCTTCCTAGAGCATCGACTGCTGTACGTGTCTCGTGGAACGCTTCCGACTCTCGTTCTCCTTGTGCAAAGAGTGGGGTGACAACGCATACAAGCAGAATCGTTATGAGCACAAGTATTGCCGATCTTTGATATTTCATAGTCTCTTCCTTATTGATGGTATAGATAGGAATATCGTACCATTATGTTTATTAAAATACAACGGGAATCTTCAACTCCTGGAAATCTGATCAAATTCGTGTGAGCTTGCATAGCGCGTCGAATCGCGCTAATCTTGTGGAAGGTGCGTCAAGCGTACAAAGAGAGGTCGTCCATGGAAAATCGTACGATAGCCGAGCAACTTTCTCGTATCGCCCAGAGTCAACGAGTCTTGGGAGCTCTCCCGAGAGAGACTCGAGATGCAATGTTATCTGCCATCGCTGAAGAACTCGAGAAGCAAGGGGAACGCATTGCCGAAGCGAACAAGAAAGATCTTGCGGATGCAGAGCGTTTACAGCTTCCCGCTCCACTCATGAAACGGCTGGTTTGTGATCAGGACAAGCTCACCGGTATCTGTGCTGGAGTCCGTGAGGTTGCCTCACTCGACGATCCACTTGGACGAGTTCGAGAGAGACGTCTGCTCGATGAAGGACTTCTCCTCGAGAGGGTCGATGTTCCCATTGGAGTGATCGGGATGATTTTCGAATCTCGACCGGACGCATTGATTCAGATCCTCTCGCTCTGCCTAAAAAGCGGTAACGCCATTGTTCTGAAAGGTGGAAGTGAAGCTCTGAACACGAATCGTGCACTTGTCGAAGTCGTGCAGGAAGCACTGCAGGCTTTCCCTGCTGGAAGTGGGTGGATTGCCCATCTGGAGAGTAGGGAGGATGTACGGAAGCTCCTTGAGCTGGATGACCTAGTCGATCTTCTGATTCCTCGTGGTTCGAATGAGTTCGTCCGCTATATCATGGAACATACGAAAATTCCTGTACTCGGCCATGCCGACGGTATCTGTTCTCTCTATGTCGATGAGTTCGCTGATCTGGAGATGGCTGTCTCCATAGCAGTCGATTCGAAGTGTCAGTATCCTGCTGTATGTAACGCAGTAGAGACCATTCTGGTTCACAAACGAGTAGCTAGTGCGTTCGTCCCCGCATTCAAGCAGGCAGTCGAACCCTACGCTGTCACTATTCATGGAGATGATCACGTTCAGGGGCTCATCCCCTGCGTTCCTGCAGCGCACTCTGATTGGGATACCGAATATCTTGGATATGAAGTGGCGATCAAGGTGGTAAGCTCACTGCAAGAGGCAATGGATCATATTGCAGAGCACGGTAGTGGTCATACCGATGCCGTGGTGACCGAACGAGCCTCGGTTGCTCGAACCTTCCTGCGCGAGGTGGATTCGGCCGATGTATTCTGGAACTGCAGTACTCGGTTCGCAGACGGTTACCGATATGGTCTCGGAGCAGAGGTCGGTATCAGCACCCAGAAGATTCATGCACGAGGTCCGGTAGGGCTCGACGGATTGGTTATCGGAAAATGGCTACTAGCCGGGAAGGGGCATATCGTCGATCCGTATGCGAAGGGGAAAACCTTCAATCATAGGGAACTTGAAACCGACGGGGCTGCGCTTTTCTCTGAGGTGCATGCATGAACCGCGATTTTTCCGCGGTTCGCCGTGTGGTGGTGAAAATTGGGTCGAATCTCTTGAGCGATGCGAGTGGCATAGACGTCAAACGGATCGAATCGGTCGTGTCGGACATCGCAAAGCTGCACAATTCGGGCCTTCAGGTGCTACTCGTATCGTCCGGAGCGGTTGGACTCGGTGCAAAGGAGCTGGGTCGAACCAGTGCTGTGAAGCAGACTGCACTCAGACAGGCGTGTGCGGCAATCGGGCAACCGGTGCTGATGAGCCACTACCGAGCTGCATTCCAGACGCATGGTCTCATCTGTGCTCAGGTGCTTATTACACGGAGTGAGTTGAACGAGAGACGCACCTTCGTGAATCTGAAGAATTCGGTCACCAGTCTGTTCGATCTCGGGGTCATCCCCATCTTCAATGAGAACGATGTGGTCAGCACGGCAGAAATTGGGACAGCTGTAGGGGACAACGATCGTCTCAGTGCATTTGTTGCAAGTAAGATCGATGCAGATCTGTTGGTCATTCTCACCGATATCGATGGTCTGTATACCGGTGATCCGAGACACGACGTACAAGCGCAGCTCATCCATGATATTCCAGTGGTAGATGATCAGATTCTCTCGTATGCCGGATCTTCAGGAAGTGTCTTTGCAACGGGAGGAATGAAGACCAAACTCCTTGCCGCGAGGATCGCGGCACATGCAGGGTGTGGTACAGTCATAGCAAGTGGGTATACCGATCATGCCTTGACTCGTGTCTGCTCCGGAGACGAACTGGGCACCTACGTGCAACCGCTCAAGCGGATGAGTCAACGGTCTCGTTGGATTCTCAACAGTGTTCCAAAAGGGACCATCTGGGTCGACGATGGAGCTGAGCAGGCGCTCAGAAGGCACAAGAGTTTGCTTCCTTCGGGAATCATCAGCATTACCGGGGTGTTCAATGCAGGCGATGTGGTAATGGTCAATACAGTCGCAAAAGCGGTACCGTATTACAATAGTGCTGAAATTGGTGAAATGGCGGGGTGTCAGAGCAAAGATATTCCGAAAGTCTTGGGAAAAGGGAAGGCCGATGTAGTGTTCAGGCCGGAGGATATCGTATTCTTGGACTATGAAGCATAACTACCAGATTTTCCATAGAAAGCAGGATATCGGTAAGAGAATCAGTCTGCTGCACAGGGAGGAGACACTCTCGATCGGTATGATAGCCGTGGAGACCGGAGAGACGCTCGCTCAAGCGATAGAGGACATCTCTGCGTTCTCCTCATGGCCTCTTCATGTACTCATGTACGAAGAGCAGGGGCGAATTCCCGAGCTGAGAAAGCGATTCCCCTCGGTGACATTCATCGTCTACACGGGACCGGTTTCGTTTGGAACCATGGCGAATGCAATGGCCAACGAGTGCTATACCACATTTTTCTACCTCATGAGAAGCGATATTCGATGCCTGGAGCTCGATGCCGATGCAGCCATTGCTCTGCTCCATAGGAGCGACAGACCGGTTGCAGTGACTCCTACACTCGTAAACAGGCAGGGCGAGAGGATCCCTGTCATACAGGTGCCACTCCTTCGCGACGGTCTGATCGACCCGGTCTCGTTTCTCCCAGGAACGGCCTTACAACCTACGCTCTACCCATTCTTCGGTGTAGGCATGTATGAACGTGCTCTATTTCAACGCCTTCGAGGGTTCGATGAGCAGGTGGGTGGTGTGTATTGGCAGACACTCGATTTCGGCCTGCGATCGTGGCTCTATGGCTATCCAATCTTCAATCTACCTTCGCTATCCTGCAAGTTCTCCCATCGGCAGTTCATAATCGAGGATCGATCGGAGCGAGAGGGAATCAGACGAGTGCATACGAGAGCGCTGGGCATGAGACAGATGCACGGGAAGAACTATCCCAAACGTGCCGGTCGCTATGCTGACTCTCACGTGCTTGCAGAGGTGAAGAAGCGGCTGGCGCTTTACAAGACCGATTTTCAGCAACTGGTCGATCAGTGGACAGCCCCTGAGGAGATTCGATGATCGATACAAGAAAGGGCCTGGGCATACTTGTACTGATTTTGCTGCTGACTCCATGCTTATCGGCAGTGGATGCACCTTTCTCCATGCCCGTCTCTACGGTAGTGCTCGATGCAGGACATGGAGGACACGATCCCGGAGCGGTTGCCGAACATCGATGGAATGGGACGACGGTGTTACAGGAGAAGGTGATTGTCCTGGATATCACTTTGCAGACTGCGGAACTGCTTCGGCACTGGTATCCCGATCTGCAGGTAGTGCTCACACGAGACGATGATACATTTCTGTCACTTAGGGAGCGCACCGATAGGGTCGTGCACACGAATCCGGGAGTCGATCAGATGACGCTGCTGGTATCTATACATGCGAACTCCTCTCCGGTGGCAAGTGCCTCCGGGTTCGAGCTTCTGGTGAAGCAAAGCGATATACGCGTCCGGTTTCTCGATCAGGAGACTCCTGCGTGGGCTATTTTCCGCTATGCAACTCACACCGTGGGAGAGTTGAACCAGATGCTCAATCAGGCAAATTTTCTTTTTGCCTCACGTATTCGAAATCGTCTCAAAGAGGAGTTCCCGGAGATGAGGGATCGGGGGATCAAGGAGCAGGATGTGTGGATTCTCAATGCAAGCAAGAGCCCATCGGTTCTGGTAGAAATCGGGTTCATGAGCAATGAGCAGGAAGCGCGAAAATTGACCGATCCCGCATGGCAAGCCCGCATGGCACTCGCTATCGCGCGGGGCATTGCGGACTCATTGGGAGCACGGTGATCGGGGCTACTCCCTGCTTATGCGAATACGTCCCTCGACCACGAGATCCGTCTTCAGAGATTTAAGCTCCTTCGACAAGGAGACCTTGTAGATGTGGGGATTGATCATGCGTTTATAGGTCTTATGCAGTGCATTGAGATTCTGTTTCACCTGTTTTTGAATCGTAGTGATACGTGGTGCATGACCTTTTCTCACGCCATCGATCATACATGGCTTGAGCAATGGCTCTACCTTCGCGAAGCGACCCTTGCTCATGACAAAGAAATCTGCCTGATTGAATGGGTGATGGAAAACATAGTCCCGATCTCCATTGAGTTCCTCGTTCTCCAAGGTGATAAGGTCTCCGAGTGCAGAGCCTTCCGAGTCGAAGAATCTCCATACCTGCTTACAACCGGGGTTGGTCGCTTTCTCGAATGAGTTACTGATTTTCATGGTCGGTTGCCACGTGCCGTCCGACAGTTGTCTGGCAGCGAGTTTATAGACACCATTGAGTGAACTCTGAAAGCCTCCAGTGACCAGATGCGTACCGATGCCCCACGAATCGATGGGAACCTTATCGTGTATCAAGGTCTCGATAATCTCTTCGGTGAGATCGTTCGAAACATAGATCCGAGCATCGTGCAATCCAGCATCGTCGAGTTTTTTTCGGATCTCTCTTGAGAGATAACTCAAATCTCCGCTGTCTATGCGGACTCCAAATGAGAGACCTCTCTCTTTAAGTTCTTTGCCTACGATGATTGCGTTCCGAATACCCGATCCGAGCGTGTCGTAGGTGTCGATCAGGAGAATCGTATTGTTCGGATATATCTCGGCGAATGCTCGGAATGAGTCGAGTTCCTTCTCGAACGACATGACCCAGGAGTGGGCCATTGTACCGGCAACCGGAATGCCGAAAATCTTCCCTGCAAGGGTGTTACTGGTTGCACTGCAGCCACCGATGAACGCGGCCCTGCTTGCTGAGATCGCACCATCGGGTCCCTGAGCTCTTCTCAGGCCGAACTCCATGATCTGCCCACCTTCCGATGCATGGTATACTCGCGAAGCCTTGGTTGCGATAAGCGACTGGAAGTTGATCGTGTTGAGCAACATGCCTTCGATTATCTGAGCCTCCATCATCGGGGCCTCAACTCGGATCAACGGCTCTCCGGGAAACACCACGCTCCCTTCATCCATCGCGAGGATCGTTCCACTGAAGCGGAACGTTGCTAGATACTCAAGGAACTCGTCACTGAATTTCCCGAGCGAGCGGAGATAGTCGATATCACCTTTGCTGAATGTGAAGGTTTCAATCCGTTTGAGCAGATCGTTTAGTCCCGCAAACACGGCATAGCCGCCGTTGAAGGGATTCGTTCTATAGAACATGTCGAAGACCACACGAGGGTTGTTCTTCGTGTGGAAATACCCCTGCATCATGGTCAGTTCATAAAAGTCGGTGGAGAGTGCTGATAGGGTCATGATTTCCCCCTTTACTGTTTCGGTCGAATTTCAGTACAGCCCATGTAGGGGACTAAAACTTCAGGAACTACGACAGATCCATCTGCCATCTGATTATTCTCGAGTATGGCTACGATAGCGCGAGAAACTGCTATGGCAGTACCGTTCACAAGGTGCACATATTGAATTTTGCCATCGTTGTCTCGATAGCGAATCTGCAATCTACGGGCTTGATAGTCGGTGCAGTTGCTGGTGCTGGTGACTTCGCCGTATGCTCCCGACTCTCCTCGTCCCGGCATCCATGCCTCGATATCGAATTTTCGATACGCAGGCGCTCCGAGATCGCCCGTGCAGGTGTCGACCACCCGATAGGGAATGTTCAAGCTCTGGAATATCTCCTCCTCGATGGCGAGCAGTTGCTGATGTACCTCGTCGGACTGATCCGGGTGACTGTACACGAACATCTCGACCTTCGAGAATTGATGAACCCGGTACAGACCTTTCGAATACTGACCTGCACCTCCGGCTTCCCGTCTGAAACAGTGAGAGAGGCCAGCGAGTCTGATAGGAAGATCGTTTTCATTGAGAATCTGGCCTGCATGGTACCCTCCGAGGGTGATCTCGGCGGTTCCCACTAGACAGGTTCCGGTT
Source organism: uncultured Spirochaetaceae bacterium (assembly GCA_964473245.1). Lineage (GTDB taxonomy): Bacteria > Spirochaetota > Spirochaetia > Sphaerochaetales > Sphaerochaetaceae > CAYZJV01. The sequence continues at coordinate 8,893 of CAYYOL010000016.1, read as the reverse complement.
CCTTCCACAGTGTAGATATTGGTCTCCTCTCCTCGTGGGTTGAACCCGATTCCCTCGAGAATCTCCTCACGAGCGATATCCGGGGTTATGGTCAGGGTAAACCCATGCTTCTGGAGAACAGCGAGCGCAAACCGTTCAAGGGCGAGTTCGAGTAGCACAGCTTCGTTCTTCAGATAGTAGAATTTTGACCCTGAAACACGGGTGGCAGTATCGAAATCGATCAGATCCAGATCCTCCCCGAGTTGTACATGATCCTTTGTCTCGAATGAGAAGGTCGGGATAGTTCCCCACGTGCGGATCTCCCGATTGTCGGTATCCAATTTTCCTATGGGAGCATCTGGGTGTGCATAGTTAGGGACGCTCTTGGCAAGCGATTGGTACTGTGCTTCGACCTCCTGGAGCAATTGCTCTTTCTCAGCGATCGTCTCCTTCAATGCCTTGCCTTCTGCAATGAGCGTTGCTCGCACTTCCGGGTCGAGCTTCTGCTTCATACTTGTAGCGTGCTCGTTCCGCTTCGCGCGCAATGTCTCGGTCTCTTGTAGCAGAGCAGACCGCTGTTTCTGCGAATCCAGTAGTGCATTCAGGTCGATATTCATGCCGCGATTTGCGATATTCTCAGCTATTTCATCTTTTCTCGACTGTAGTTCCTTCATGTCAATCATGGTGTTCCTCGTATACTGTGATCTTAGTGTTTTGCCTGCTCTTCCATGAGTCGAGCACCTTCGCTAGCCGCTTCGACTGCCTCCATGAGCGTTCCAGAAAACCCGTTCTCATACAACACCTGCATCGTTTTCACGGTAAGGCCGGCAGGAGAGCAGACCTGAGTGAGGAGTTCTTGCGGGTGCCGTCCTGTCTGTCGCACCAGTTCGGTCGCACTCTCGACGGTGTCTGAAATCAGCGAGAGAGCGACTGCATAGGGGAGGCCTTCATGTACTCCTCCCATGGCAACGCCATGAAGAAATTCGAACGATGTGGCTATTGCCGACCCGGAGACCCCGATGAAGGCGCTGAAATGCTTCTCCTCCAGTACGTGGGTGGAGCCGAACTTGCCGGCGAATTCCAGTACCATCGGTTCGAGCGACTCGGAGGCTTCCGGGTGAACGGCGACTGCAGTCACTGACTTCTGCACCGCAGCTGCGATATTCGGCATGATGCGAGAAACCTCAGTGGTTCCGAGTTGTTTTGCGAGGGTGTCTAGTGAGACACCGGCAGCCATGGAAATCCAAGACTTATCCTTGTATGCACGGAGTTTCTCGTACATGCTCGGCAGAATCTGAGGCTTGAGGGCAAGCACCACAATGTCTGACTGGTGCATAAGTTCATCGAAGGAGCAGGCTGTGGCATTACTCTCGCTCGCCAGGGCCTCTGCAGCCTCTCGCCGGATATCGGAGACCAGGACGTTCCATGAACCGGAGGGACCGACACTTTTCAGAATCGCTCCTCCCATGTTTCCACAACCAATGAATCCCATGGTTTTCATATCATTACACTCCTTCTGATACACCCTGCTGCCAGGAGAGTCTATGCAGTGCCCCCTGAACGGCGAGTGAAGAAAAATTCCGTTGTCGTGCATATTCGTATGCGCCGATAGCCACACTGTTGGAGAGGTTCAGCGACCGAGCCACGTCTCGCATGGGAATACGTACACAGCGGGTAGGGTGATCGATGAGAATCGATTCATCGATTCCTGCAGACTCCTTTCCGAACACCAGATAGGTATCCTCTTCGTAGACTACATCGGCATAGGTTCGGTACGCTTTGGTAGTAAAGAACCAGAGCGGATCGTCGCGGTGTGCCGTGAAGAACTCCTCGGTCGAATCGTAGTGATGAATATCGAGCAGAGGCCAGTAATCGAGACCTGCTCGTCTGAGTTGTTTTTCAGTGATCACGAAACCAAGGGGATGTACAAGATGCAAGGAGGCACCGAGGGCTGCACAGGTTCGGGCGATATTCCCCGTATTCTGTGGTATTTCCGGTTCTAAGAGTACGATATGCAACCCCATTCAAAAGCCTCTCCTCTCCGTCTACGATCACAGGTACTGTATCACCAATGGCGAACTGCCTGCAAGGGGAGCACTCCATTCCGAATCGATCTGTCGTCACCTTTCCGAGTCTCTTGTATCACGATTGTCAAGCAGACTCGCCTTTTGCAGGGTTCTCCCCTTTGTCCGGAGGCTCAATACGGCTCGCTCCAGATCCTGTTTCCGCTTATACGGATCTTCGAACAACTCCTGTTGAACGATCGTATTGGCATCCTGGACATTGTGCAGTCCGACTCCGATCAGTCGAACGGGTTGCCCTTCGCGCCACTTTCGGTGAAGCAGGTCCTTCGCACTCGCATAGATCTGTTCTGCACTGTACAGCGGAGATTCTGCTGTAGATTGGGCTGTTATCGTGGTGAAGTCGCTGAATCTAAGTTTTATCGCGACTGTCGATGCAGTGACCTGCTCCTCAAGTGCACGAAACATAATCTCGTGACTCATGGCGAGTAGGTTCTGTTCAAGAATCGGAGCTCGCGATATATCGACAGGAAATGTCATCTCAGTACTGATCGATCGTGACTTGGTGACTCCCGTATGTACCCCAGGATCGATTCCTCGGCACACATGGTAGAGGTATGTTCCACTCGCATCTCCGAAAAGACTCTTCAACCGTTGTTCCGAGTAGACTCTTAACTGAGAGGTCGAAGTGATGCCATGCTTTGCTAGGTTCGCCATCGTGGTATCGCCTAAGCCCCACAGCTTCCGCAGTCCGACTGCATCGACGAACGCGACCTCCTTTCCGGGAGAGACACGACACAGTCCGTCCGGTTTGTCGTACCCACTGGCCATCTTCGCTATGAATTTACTCGGACCTATACCGACACTGATCACCAACCCGGTGTCGTTCAGCACACGCTGTTTCAACAATGCTCCTGCCGCCCTCGGCCGACCGAAGAGTCGTTCGGTTCCGCTCATGTCGAGAAATGCCTCATCGATCGATATCTGTTGCACCACAGGGCTGAATGTAGCCAACACGGAAAAGACTGCTCGGCTCATCTCATGATATCGTTCCATGCGACCGGATACGAAAATCCCGTGAGGACAGAGCCGTTTAGCCTGGTAGGATGGCATGGCAGAGTGGACACCAAATGCTCGTGCTTCATAGCTGCATGCCGACACGACTCCCCGATTTCCCTGTCCACCGACGATAACCGGCTTGCCGCGGTACTCGGGATGATCGAGTTGTTCCACCGATGCATAGAACGCATCCATGTCGACATGAAACCAGATTGTCTCCATGAGCTACTCCACGGCAATCAGTTCACGATCCGTCTTCCGACTGTACGAATCGAGCCCTTCACGAACGAGCAATGGTAATAAGGTGGACCAGTCGTAGTCCATCGATTTCGCCAGAACAGGGAAGTGGCTGGTAGCGGTCATTCCGGGAATCGTGTTTATCTCGTTGAAATGGATCTCACTGGTAGCCGCATCGTAGAAGAAATCCACTCGGGCATACCCTTCTACCCCAAGCACCTTTGCAACTGAAATCGCATAGTGTGAGACAGTCCGTGCAGCCTCTTCGGGAATCTTCGCAGGAACCTGCATATAGGCACACTGGTCTGCCAGATATTTCTGTTCGTATGTCACGATATGCAGGCTCGACTTCATAGGATCGATCAATTGACCTGGGTCGCTTGCAGAGATCGCAGAGCCATCGGTTACCACCGCCACCTCCAATTCTTGCATCTGTTCTAGCCACGGTTCGACAAGGATGTATCGGGAAAACCGTGCTGTGTGCTTGAGCGCTTCGTATAGCGATCGTGGATGCAGGTTTCGAACTACCGTTATGCCGACCGACGATCCGCCATCTTCCGGTTTCACCAGTACTCGATTCCCGATCCGCTCGGCAATCTCCTCAACCAGTTGTCCGATATAGGGATCATCGCTGCCTGAGAGACTCTGAAGCTTTCTCCGTTCGACCACCATACCGGGAAGTACTGGAACTCCGATCTCCTTCGCAAGCAATTTCATGGTGAATTTGTGCATCCCATTCGCAGAAGCGCTACACCCACACCCTATGTAGGGGATGTGTGCTAGTTCCAACAACCCTTGCAGCTTTCCGTCCTCTCCGCCATACCCATGAATAAGGGGGAATGCAATGTCGATTTCGAGCGGGTCCATGGTAGATGCCAGAACCAACCCCTGACCAAGACGGATCACAACCTCCTGTTCTGGTATGAATTGGGAATCCAGTTCATACATATCCGCACCATTCTGGGGAAGTCGGTGGAGCGACCATCTCCCTTTTCGCGATAGCGCAATGGGTATGGGAATACATCCGCACTCCTTCAGTTTGGTGCAAACCGTGGCTGCCGATCTGCAGGAGACTCTATGTTCAACCGACTCTCCTCCATAGAGCACTGCAACGCGCTTTCCTGTCTCACTATGCATCTGTTTCACCTCTATCCTTAGTCAGGTCTACTACCGTTGCTCGCTCGTCCCAGTCGATGCTATGGTCACGATACTGTATGGTTCTTTCATGACTTTTTGCGAGCAGCAGGAGTATGTCCCCGGGTTTAGCCCATGCGATCGCTTTCGCGATGGCATCTCTTCTGTCATGGATCCGCTGAACCGCTACAGTTCTCCTTTCGAGCTCGATTCCTTGTTCGATATCGTCAAGAATCTGGTCAGCCGGCTCTCCTCTGGGATCCTCATCGGTGAGTATGATCGTATCGCACCAGCGTGCAGCGGCTCGACCCAGTGGTGCCCGTTTCGACCGATCGCGCTCGCCTGCTGCACCGAACAGTGCAATGAGACGGGCATGGGGACGGTGTTCCCTGATATGGCTGAACAACGACTCGAATGACTGCTCTGTATGGGCAAAGTCGATGATCACGGTGATCGGAAGCGGTGTCTCGACCAGTTCGAATCTTCCTGGTACCGCAGGGAGCGTCTCGAGCGACTCGGCAACACGGGAGAACGAGAGATTCTGTGTCGATACGGCACCGAGAAGTGCTCCGAGCATATTCTGTGCATAGCAGAGCGGGCCATAGGGAATTGAGGTCACCGCATGCATCTCCTGATAGGAAAACCGGAGGGTCCGTTGGCACAGTTGACTCTGAATGGTCCACGCTATCAACTCACTCTCGGCATGTCGTACAGGTGAACGGGAGTACTCATAGGTATGTAGATGCACCGATGGGTGTTTTGCCTCCTGCACGCGGTCGAGATAGGGGAAATCATGCGAGACCACGATCCATCCCCCGTGTCGAACTTGTCTCACCAGGTTCATCTTCGCATCGATATACTGCTCGCGGCTTCCGTGGAATTCTATGTGTTCACTCGTAATATTGGTGATTATGGCACCTGCGAACTCGATATCGGCGAGTCTGGCTCCGGCTTCCGAGAGTCCATGGCTCGTCGCTTCGAGCACTACCCATTCCAATCCATGCTTTCTGCATGTTGCAAGGAACGGGTAGAGCACCGGTGCCTCGGGTGTACTTTGCCGGTGTGGGCTACGAGTCAGACCCGTTCCGTCGTCTGTAGAGACGGTCGAGAGCAATCCACACCGGATCGAAGCGGTGTTCAAGATATGATGGAGAAATGCGCAGGTCGTCGATTTTCCATCGGTACCGGTAATGCCGATTATGTGCTCAGGCAGTCGAGGGGCAAGGTTACGGCAGAACAGTGACGCAACACGCCGTGGATTGGAATGCTGGATATAGAGTGTATCCTCTCGGTATCGATCGAGAGGCGATTCGTGAATGATCACGCGAGACCCCTGTTCAATAGCCAGGTCTATGAAGTCGTGTCCATCGATTCGGGTTCCCTGTATGGCTACATATGCGACATGCTTGGTACATGATTGCGCATGATAGGAGACATGCGCAACAATCGGGTCCGAATGACCGGTAATTCTGCATTCAGAACGGACCTTGTCTTTTGTCCACAACACTGATACTCTTTTCATTGGGAACCCTTTCCAGGAGCATGGTACCAGTGTTCTGTCCTCTTTACAAGGCGGAACTCTGCAGTTGCTACCTGTAGAACTGATACCTAGAGGAGCAACATTGGCACTCTCGTTACCACGATATGAGACCGATCAGCTTATCTCGATCATTGGCAGTAAACGTCCAGTGGCCGACAGACTCCGATTTCTGCTGTCGTCCTTAGCTCCACAGGGAAAAGATACCCTGTTTCTCGATCCTTTCTGTGGATCGGGCGTGGTCTCCCGGATCGCTCGAACCTTGGGCATGCAAGTCCGTGCCAGCGACCTTGAGCCATTCGCATTTATCACGAACTATGTCTATCTAACACTCTCCAACGAGGATCTCGTGCCCCTGTTCTCTGAGATGGGAGGGCTCGATGCCTACGTGTCCATGTTGAATCTAGAAGGGTTGTATGCTGCCCGTTCTGGGATCGACCCGGTACGCCCATTCCTCAGCTCTCACTATGCACCACAATCGGATGAGCAGCTCGAGATGGTACAGGAGCGGCTCTTTTACACAGCAGCGAATGCTCGGTTTCTCGATACGGTGAGAGAAGAGATAGAGTCTGCCTGGCTCGAGAACCGGATTAGCGGATCCGAGAAGGCGGTCATTCTGGCATCGATTCTGTATGAAGCATCGAGAAAGGCAAACACATCCGGTTCATTCACCGCCTATCATAAACGGTTTTCCACTGCTCAGGGGGCAGTCCGTACACGGATCATCGAACCATGCATGCTGAGAGCTCCAGTGCTACCGGACCCGGATCTGCCGATTGGGGAGATGCACAGCATAGAGGCCTCTGAGTTTGTGAAACGGTACACTGCCGATATCTGCTATCTCGATCCTCCCGCCGGGGTTCACCAGTATGGGAGTGCCTACCACCTGCTCAATTCACTAGCGCTCTGGGACGATTTCACCCCCTCGAACGAGCGAGACGGACAGGGAGGTCTGGTCGATAAAGCGGGAATTCGATCGGATTGGAAAAAGACGCACAGCCCCTATTGTTCGCTCAAACATGCCGATGCTGCGCTGGTGCATCTACTGAACACCGTCGATGCTCGACATATCGTGCTCACCTATCCAACGAACGGGATAGTCTCAGCAGAGCGGATTCATGCATTGCTCAGTGCTCGGCATGCACCGGTGACCGTTGTGCCACTGTACAAGAGAAATCGGGGTGGACCTCAGGGGCGGGGAGGCAAGAAGCAGGTCGAGCAGGTCTTTATCACCGGTACTCCACGCGGATTCTCTCTTCCGGTTGGTCGTGGTCTCGATCTGCTTCCGCTCATCGAACGACTCGATGTACTCAATGGGGCTGTATTTCGAACGGCTATGGAGATGCCACCGTATCGATTCATCGGAGGAGTGCTTCTCGATGGGCTTCCCTCTGCCGAGCACCTCATGCAGTTATCGAGTGAGGAGTTGGAGAGTCACGTGGACTATCTTGAATCCCACGCGTGTGCCCACGACGATGAAGCGTTGAGTGTACTACTGGTTACCTGCATGAACAGCGGTCCTCTGGTCGATGGAGTCGGTAGAGCCCGATTGGAAAAACGGTTATTTAGCCTGCTGAGGAGGATGGTCGAGACACTCGGAGCTTCCGAGATTCAATCGCTCGATTATCGCGTGCAGGACTTGGCCGAACAGTTCGGAGCTACCGATCGACAGACAGAAAAACTGATACATCGGCTATCCGCATTTCTCCAATTGGCGTATGATGAGAGACAGGAGGACCATCGTGCATCGCACTAGATTTTCATTGTTAGTCTGCATGCTCCTCGTTGTTGCAACGCTCGGTGCGAATACGGTCTCCAGTGTGTATGATGAACTTGATCGATACAGCGATCTCCGCTCATTGGCAATGGGGTCGGCAGGGGTCGCCCTGTTCGATTCTGGAAACGCGTTCACCAAGAACCCTGCTGCACTCCACCGTACAGAGACCACGCAATTCCAGGTCGGATTCCGCTATGGAGATCGCATTGGTGGCCAAGGTGAAGATTCAATCGCCTGGATACAACAACCCTCCGCAGCGTTCGATATGCTCTTCAGCAACCGTTTCGTAGCGCTCACCATCGGATTGAGAAACGTCCTGAACGAGCAGGAACCGCCACTCGGAGGTCCCGTGTACACCGATAGAGAGGTCTATACAGCGAACAATCTGTCACGTATACAGCTGACCACCAGTTATGGGTGGGAGGCGATCTCCCTAGGTCTGTTCGCTCGAGGTGGAACACTCACGGAACGTGAGGTGACCATTCGAGACTCTCGGCCGCTACTCGACTATTTCTCTCGGACCTACCTTGAGCGATATGAACCTTCAGGAGATGGCAGCCAGCTCTTCGCCTCAGGGATCGGTCTACTGCTCAATTATCACTGGATCAGTCTCGGATTTCTGACAAACTCGTTGTTCACGATAGACGAGCAGTCGAACCAGCTGGTTCTCGACCTGTCGGATGTGTTCGATAATTCTGCAATCGGCATTGCGGTAACTACACCGAAGTTCGATCGGAACAACGAACTGAATCGATTGGTAGCCATTGCCGCATTCGATATTGCCGATATCGGTAACGCAGAACAACGATCTGTGCGTATGGGACTTGAAGGAAAAGTGCAGTTTCTCAGCGATTTCTGGGTCGCCTTGCGAGCCGGGTACAGAGAGGTTCGGCCGTTTGGAGAAGCGCTGTTCACCTTCAGTGGAGAGGGTGAGATCACGACTGGGATAGGCGGGCTGCTGGGTGATTTCGGCATGGAGGCGGTGGTGATCATTCCACTCGATGAACGACAGGTCATGATCTCGGCTGGCCTCAACTGGCAGCTCTGACTCCTATGCGGATAAGCGTCGAAGGAGCAAGGGATAGGTTCGTCCCGGAAGACGGTGCACTCGTCGTACGAGTCAATATCCTGTTTCGGTAGCAACGCTTG
>CAYYOL010000015.1:0-43496 GCA_964473245.1 uncultured Spirochaetaceae bacterium | reverse complement strand
GCTCCGCTTGCAACCACCGGCATGATCTGACGCCAGTCGAAACCAATACACCCCCCATTGGGGTTATCCATACTATACTACGCATGCAATCGAACGACAAGAGCCACCGTGTCCATCAGGTGTTGTCATCGATTGAAATTCTTCATCTCCCTACGCATCTCTCGTTGCATATCCCGTTCGCGGATAGCATTTCTTTTATCATGTGCCTGTTTCCCTCGGCAAAGAGAAATGCGGACCTTGACCAGATTTCCTTTCAGATAGACAAGCGTAGGAATCAAAGTCATTCCCTTCTCGTCTACCTTTCTCTTGATCCTCTTTATCTCTTGCCTATGAAGCAGGAGTCGTCGTTCCCGTTCGGGTTCATGGTTGTGTATGCTTCCATGCATATAGGTGGAGATGTGGAGACCGACGAGCACGAGTCCCTTCGAGGTGATTTTCACATAGCTATCACCGAAGGAGAATCTGCTCATACGAACCGATTTCACCTCCGTCCCCTGAAGCGATATCCCACTTTCGAAATCTTCTACGACCTCATAATTGAAATAGGCTTTTTTGTTCTTCTGTAATACTTGTATTTGTTCTTTTCCCATAGTAATCCTGTCTAATCGATCCAAGCTATTCTGAAGCCGGTAGTCTCGCTGCACGCTGAACGATCGAGTACTCCAATAGATGCTCGATCTGTGGCAGCCTCTACAGAAACTGCAGAACCGCCTTTCACGATCACCCCTGCCTGGTCACTTTCCCAAGTGTTTGGTATTTCGGTGAATCGTGCAAGAGGAGCGAAGGAGTCACTGGTGAACTCCCAGAGACTTCCAGACAATACATGCTCGGCAGACCGGTCATGCTGAGCAGCATATTCCCATTGGTCCTGAGTGGGAAGGAATACGGTGGTTCCGGTGATCGTTCCCAGCCACTCCACGAAAGCCTGTGCAGCATACCAGCTGATATTCCTGATCGGCTGTCTGGAAGGTACTGCTACAGCAGGGTAGAGTCCAGCAAGGTAGTGCTCATCCACACGTTCATCTGCTATGAGTTGTGCTATGTTACTCTTTGCCCAATAGGGATTTTCTCTCATGAAGAGTGCCCACAGATACTCTGAGACCTCTGTGCTAGCAATGGAGAAGGGGGGTACGGAAGTCTGCTTGAGCATCTCATGAACTCCAGGAAAAAGACTCATGTCCGATCTCCCCACAACCGTCTCTCCTCCGGAAAACGATACTCCGGCAATCGGCGCCACACCGTCCAATGGGATAGGTAATGCTGTACTCACCGGATCTATCGCATTGACTTGCTGTAGCTGACCGCGAACGGATCCTGTGTCATGGTCCGAGAAAAGCGGTTTTAGCCGAGATATGGTACTTATGAGCAGATCGGTCGCCTCGGTCGGAAGCAGATCATGTTCGGTGAGTATGTGCAATGATGCTTCATAATCCTCTACCATTGTTGCAGAGGTGATATACAACAATCCCTGAGTGAAAAACTCATACAGATCAGACTCGGCTCCACTGATCCTATTCTGTACAGCAGTTTCTGCTGTCTGCACGAAGATTGGGGGTCTATGGTAACGGTCATCGAATTCAATAATGGAACTCCAAGCGACAATTTGGTCGAACTGAGACTCAAGATAATTCCTGAATGCAGGAATGTCGCTTAAAACTGCTCCAGATTCGACAGTTTGTCTTCTAGGAATTAGCCAGGTCAAGAATACCGGGTGACCAACTTCGAACGTTAGATCGTGTTCATACGCGCGGTCATAACTAAACGTCACCTCATGTGATCCGGAATCGATCCACGCTGTCACTGGTGTCGAGCCGATATAGGTACCATCCACCCGAACTACACTCGGGTTCACCGAGCTGACGAAAGTTACTCGTTTTCCACCCTTGATGATACCGGGAAGAAATGCGACAAGAAACACCACGACAAGTATAATCAGTACATAGAGAATAGTGAGATAGAGTCCCGGCTCCATACCGAATAGTGGTTTCAACTTAACCGGTTCAACTGAAATCGGCATCGTTTCCTCTTGTTTTTTCATCTCTTGCAAAGTACCTTTCGCATGACTTATTGTCAATGGCATCCGTTTGTGATAGCTTGACTTCATGGCATCATATTTCAGCTGGATTCAGCACCATACTGAGGTTCTGCTCACCCGTCGTCTGGAGAGGATCGCACGGGACAAAGCACAACGTGCAGCGAAGAAGAGTCTCAAAGGAGAGCTCCTTAGCTGGCTCGATGCCATCGTGTTCGCTGTCATCTTCGTACTGATCATCAATCAATACCTGTTTCAACTGTTCATGATCCCTTCTCCTTCGATGGTGGAGACGCTGTTGATCAAGGATCGTGTGTTCGTGAGCAAGACAGCCTATGGCATGGAACTCTACCCGGGAGGTAGAAAGCTTTTTGAGAATCGTACTCCGCTTCGAGACGATGTAATCGTATTTTACAATCCAGAATACGATTCGAAAGGTCCGTTCTTCGATATTCTTTCGCAAATGATTTACATGGCTACGTTCTCACTCGTGAATATCGATGTAGACGAAGATGGAAACATGAGAGAACGGCTCTATGTAAAACGGGCTTCGGCTCTCGGAGGAGAGACGGTTCGTTTCGACCGTGGTACGGCATCCATTGCAGCGGGAGGGGAGTTTCGATTCACCGATGACGATACCCTCCGTACTGAAAACGGACTATCTCCTGCGCCCCACCAGACACTCGACAGTTCACTGTATCCAGGATTCGAAGCATACGGAGCGCTACTGGCCTACCAGGAGAAGCAATTGAGCAATCTTGCTCCGCGCCATCTGATCCAGGCATATCAACGAGTTGCGAACTACCAGGGAGTCGTGGACTACTATGCTGTCGATCAAGCCAAGACTCGGGTGCTGCACCAGCTGGACCCTCAAGACCTTCGGCTCCGATCGGATGCCTCGAGATATAAGCAGGGGATCTACGTTCCCCATGGATATGTACTCCCACTCGGCGACAATCGTGACAATTCACACGATGGACGCTATTTTGGTCCGGTTCCTCACGAGTCGGTGATAGGCCAAGTACGATTCCGGTTCTGGCCCTTCGGCCGAATGGGCATGGTCAACTAGGTCAGCCATGCTGGAACTACTCCAACCAGAGTACGCGTACGCATTGTATCTTCACACACCATTCTGTCGAAACAAATGTGCATACTGCGCATTCTATTCGGTCGCATCCGATACCAAGCTTCCCACGCTGCAGAGACAGTTCATCAATAAGCTGACTGAAGAGCTCACTCTGGTAACCGAAGTGTTACAAAAACCTTTCTCAACCATCTATATCGGTGGAGGGGATCCAGGATTGCTCTCACTTGATCAGTTGGCGAACGTGCTCGAGTTGGCACACCGCCGTGGTATGCCAGAAGAGTGCACCATGGAGATCAACCCGGGCTCCCTGAGCGAAGCGCACGAGGAACTGTTCAGCCTCGGGTTGAGTCGATTGAGCATCGGGATACAATCGATGAATCCACAGCATCTTCGTACGTTGGGTAGGGGCGCCACGGTGGAAGAGAACCTTGAAGCTTTCCGGTTACTCGGAGAGTTCAGAAAAAGACATCGATTCAGGTTGAACATAGATCTGATGACTTGCATCCCGGGTCAGAGCATAGCAGATGCTCGTAGAGATATAGATACCGTGATATCTGCCATCTCCCCCGATCATATATCCCTGTACAACCTCACCGTGGAGGAGGGGACACCACTTGCACACTCGGTGGATCATGGTTCGCTCAAGGTGCTCGGAGAGGATGCACAGTCTCACATGCTACTGGCCTGCTGGGGACACCTTTCACGTGCTGGATTCTCACAATACGAGATTTCCAATTTCAGTCTATCTCGCACAACTCGCAGTCATCACAATGAACAGTATTGGACTTTGCACGACTATATCGGTCTTGGCCCATCTGCAGCCGGAACGCTCTCCCAGCCAAGCGGATCTGTGACCAGAACCACTGGAGCTCCACACATACATCGGTATATTCAGGAACCAGCTTTCTCGATCTACGACCAGGAGCTACTGGAGAAAAAGGAGCGTATGATCGAGGCGCTCCTTGTTGGGCTCAGAACAACCGACGGAATCGATCTTACCGACTGGAATCACAGATTCGAGACTCCTTTCGCCCGACTCTTTCCAGAGACATTGCAGATGCTCGAATCCATGAAGCCCGAGGTGGTTGCCTCCAGTGGGTCACGCTCCTTCTCATTGAATACACAAGGATTGATGGTGTTGGACACCATAGTACTCACCTTCGCTTGTGAACTGGACAGGCGTATGTAAGCTGCTGGAAACAGTGGAGCCCCTTGACAGTGGAATTTTTCACATGGTAACCTAACGCGTTACGTGGAGGCTTCACTACACACGTGTTCACCGATCAAAATTGAAAACAAGAGGTTCATAATTATGTCCGGCCACAGCAAATGGGCAACTATCAAACATAAGAAAGGCGCAGCCGACGCAAAGCGTGGGCAGAAATTCACCAAGCTGATCAAAGAGATCATGGTAGCAGCAAAGATGGGTGGGGGCGATCCCGACTCGAACGCCAGACTCAGAACCGCTATCCTGAAAGCTCGCAGCGAGAATATGCCTAAAGATAATATCGAGAGAGCCATCAAGAAAGGAACGGGGGAGTTGGAAAATTCCACCTATTACGAACTTACCTACGAAGGATATGCTCCTGGTGGAGTGGCCATCATAATCGATACGCTCACCGACAATAAGAACAGAACCGCTGCAGATGTGAGAAGTACGCTCACCAAACTCGGTGGATCGCTCGGTACTACAGGCAGTGTCTCCTATATGTTCCAGACCAAGGGGATCATTGCATACGATACTGAAACCTATACAGAAGACGATATACTCGAAGCAGCCTTGGAGCTGGGAGCGGAGGACATTTCCACGAGCGATGAAGTGATCGAGGTCTACACAGATCCCTCTGAATTCTCCAATGTACTCGAAGGGTTGCAGGAACGTGGGTTCACCGAGATTTCGGCCGAAGTCGACAAGATTGCCGACACCACGGTCTCTCTCGAAGATGAGAAGACGAGGAAGGTGCTGAAGATCATTGAGAGACTGGAAGAGCTGGACGATGTGCAGCAGGTATCATCCAACCTTGAAATTCCCGATGACTTCAACGACGAAGAAGAGTAGATCATGGTAGTACTGGGCATAGATCCAGGTATTGCACAAACAGGCTGGGGCGTAGTCGACATAGTCGGACAACGGTACCGGCCTGTTTCATTCGGTGTTGTGAGAACTACGGCGAAAACACCGATGGAAGAGCGCCTTCATGCCATAGCCAATGATGTCGGAGAGTTGGCCCGCACCTATCAGGCACAGATAGTCTCAATGGAAGACATCTACTTCGCAAAGAACGTGACATCTGCTCTTGGGGTGGCGAAGGTGATTGGCGCAATCATACAGCAACTCTCTTCACAGCAGGTCCCGGTAAAGCTCTTCACTCCTCTGCAGATCAAGATGGCGGTAACCGGCTACGGAACTGCAGAGAAACACCAGGTGCAGGAGATGGTGAAATTGCTACTGAAGTTGGAGCAGGCGCCATCGCCAGATCATGCTGCGGATGCACTTGCAGCTGCTATTTGTTTAGCGACACATAGGAGGATTTCATGATTCATGCGGTTGTGGGAGAAGTGGTTTCGGTAGGAGCACAGCAGGTTGTACTCCGTACAGCTGGAGGACTTGAATTGGAACTTGTCATATCGAGTCAGACAGCGAGCAAGCTATCGCAACTACATGGCGATGCCAGAAGACAGGTACGGTTGCTCAGCTGGTTGCAACACAGAGATGACAGTATGAATCTCTTCGGTTTCACTGATGAAGATGAACGGTTGCTCTTCTTGGAATTGATAAAAGTAAGTGGTATCGGACCGAGACAGGCAATGAAGATACTCAGCGGTGTGCAGGTTCGAGCGTTCATCCAGGCTCTGGACGACAACAATCTCACCTATCTGAGTTCCATTCCCGGAATTGGCCCGAAGACATCCCAAAAAATCATTCTGGCTCTCAGAGATACGGTGGTGTTCGACACTCCTACGGTATCTACGGGAAAATCGGGTGGTACAGGTATGGACAAGCGATACGATGACCTTGTTGCCGCACTATCCGATATGGGCTATGATAAACGACAGGTAATCACTACCCTTACGGAACTCCTCGAAGAGCATAGTGAGTTGCTCTCTGGAAAAAGTCTTCATGAGACCGAGGAATTCCTATTCAGAAATGCAATTATAAGGCTTGGTTAACGTGGAAACAACCGGAATTCAGGAAACATCGATCCTCTCAAGCACCTTCCAACAGGATGTAGATGTTCAAGAGAACATTCTCAGGCCGAAAACACTTAGGGACTTTCAGGGGCAGCAACGGATAAAAGACAACCTTTCGGTATTCATCCAGGCTGCTCGAGAACGGAAGGACACGCTTGATCATGTCTTTCTTATCGGTCCTCCAGGATTGGGAAAGACGACACTCGCCTCCATTATCGCACAGGAGATGGATGCAGAGATCCGCATGACTAGTGCTCCAGCGTTAGAAAAGCCCAAAGATCTCGCTGGTATACTCACCAATGTCACCGAGGGGAGCATCTTCTTTATTGATGAGATTCACCGCATGCGTCCGGCACTCGAAGAGATGCTCTATATTGCCATGGAGGATTATGAGATCGACTGGGTCATAGGACAGGGGCCTGCAGCACGGACAATCCGTATTCCTATACCGCGATTCACCCTTATTGGCGCTACAACCAAGGCAGGTCAGGTCTCGTCCCCTCTCTATTCCCGTTTCGGGATAACCTGCAGAATCGAATTCTACAAGGAGGAGGAACTGATTCAGATCATTCGTCGATCCGCCAAGATTCTCGATTCCTCCATAGAAGAGTCTGCAATCAAGTTGCTTGCAAAGAGTTCTCGCGGAACGCCAAGAATCGCCAACCGTCTGCTACGAAGGCTGAGAGACTATGCGACCGTACTCGGAGATGGCATCATAAACGATGAAATCGTCCGGATCAGTATGGAGAGACTCGGTATTGACGGTGAGGGGTTGGAACAACAGGACAGAAACATATTACGGACGATCATACAGTTCTATGGTGGAGGCCCCGTTGGAGCCGAAACATTGGCGATATCGGTCGGAGAGGCCATTGAATCTCTCGAAGATTTCTATGAACCGTATCTGATACAGAAAGGGTATCTGAAACGGACACCTCGGGGCCGCATGGCAACCGCACTCGCATACGATCTGTTAGATATGCCATACGACAGGAAGACCGATGAAAACCAAGGAATTCTCTTTTAATCTACCCGAACAACTGATTGCACAATACCCTGCAGAAACACGAGGTGAGAGCAGGCTGCTCGTACTTGATCGTGCAACTGGACACTATACCGATGCTCGAATCACCGAAATTACCGATTTCCTTGAACCGGAGAGTGTCATGGTCGTGAACAACTCGAAAGTTCGGAAAGCACGGGTATATGGTGAAAGTGAGACAGGAGGCACGGTCGAGTTTCTCTTTCTCAATGAGCTTCCCGACCATAGTTGGACGGCAATGGTCTCCAAGAGCAAGCGTCAAAAGCCAGGAAAACGGTATCGATTCACTAATGCTCAGAACCAGGTGTGGCACGCTCGGATAATCGGTGAACATGAAGAGGGAAAGCTCGTGCAATTCGAAACATCGATAGATGAGCACTTCTTCCAGAGCTGTGGTCATGTTCCGCTTCCTCCCTATATAAAAAGAGATGACACGCTGGGAGATGAGTCACGGTATCAGACCGTGTACGCTCAACAAGCAGGTTCTGTCGCAGCTCCCACAGCTGGGCTTCACTTCACCGAGGCGATACTGGAGCAGATTAGAAAAAAGGGCATCACCATCTGTCCGGTAACGCTCCACGTAGGACCGGGAACCTTTCTTCCAGTGAGAACAGAGCATCTCGAAGATCACCCAATGCACCTCGAACATTACGAGATTCCCCAAGACACAGCAGAGACTATCAATCTGGCAAAGCGTGATGGCAGGAACATCGTTGCGGTGGGGACAACCAGCGTTCGCACGCTTGAGTCGGCATTCGATGAGACCCTAGGCGAACTTCCTTGCGGTCAGGGAAGCACTCGACTGTTCATACTCCCTCCGTACCGATTCAAAGTGGTAGACCAGCTCATGACAAACTTCCACACCCCCGAATCGACACTGCTCGTGCTCGTATCTGCATTCGCGGGAAAAGAGCACATTTTGGCGGCGTACGAGCATGCAGTACAAGAGCAGTACAGGTTCTTCAGCTACGGTGATGCCATGTTCATTCGTTGAGACTTTCGTGATCTAGATGACAGAGTGTGTTCGGAGAACACTGAGAATCGTTGCAGTGATCTCCTCTCGACTCTTCTGACCATCTATTCTCATGAGTACCACATCTTCTGGAAGGTCGGCAAAGATCAACTCATAGTTGTCTCTGACCTTCTCGAGAAACTCCTGCTTCTCGAACAACTCCCTGCCATTCTCCCTCGATTCGATACGCTGGAGACACGCATTGACCGGGGTATCGAGGTAGACAATGAACTTTGGTATAGGAAAGTCGTTGAGAGCGCTGACTCGTTCAAATCCGCAGTCGACCGACTGGTAGGCAAGAGATGAAAACAGATACCGGTCGGAAATGACCACAGCGCCCTGTTTCAATCGTTCAACGATTCCGCTCATGGGGTGGTGCAGATGATCCTCTCTATCTGCAGAGAAGAGCATGGCAAGAGCCAGCGGGGTGGTGACAACCTCTTTCCTGAGCACGCTCCTCACGAGGTTTCCCAGTGGTGACGAAGTCGGCTCAAAGGTCGCATGACACTGGATTCCCGCCTGGTCGAACGCTTCGGCTACAGCTTTCATCTGCGTAGTGGTACCAGCTCCATCCAAGCCTTCCACAACTATAAAACGATCAAGTATCTCCTGCATGGGGCAACTCTCCTTCATCTCACACTCACTAGTGACACCATACTACCTAACCTTACTCCACTTGACAAGAACCATAGGCTGGGAATGCAGAAAAGGGTAGGTAAACGACACGATAACCGGTATACTGGGAACACATGCGGATGTGTAGATGAAATATCATACGACTGCCTTCAACATAGTAGCCTCCCTCCTCATGCTCTTTATCGTGCTCGTTCTCGTTGTCGTCTTCAACGTTCTACAAGTTATGCCGAACTACGCACACGCTCTCACCGAGTCTGTCCTAGCACGTCTCTCCGGATCTGGGAATCTGGTGATCTCGGTCTCATCTCTAGACACCTCACTATTCAAGGGTCTTACCCTTAACGAATTGAAGATCTCCACCCGAGAGGGAGTTCCCATAGCCGAAGCTACAACGGTCTCGGTACAGAATCCGCTTTACCGGTTCCTCTGGAGACCGCTCTATCCACAGCAGGTCTCTATCTCCATTCATGGACTTTCAGTCGATACAGATCAACACGTACTTGATCCATACCTTCTGAGTTCGAGTGAGACGCCAACTGGTATCGATATCATGGAATTATTGGAAGGACGTACCATTTCTCTGACACTCTCACACTCAGACTTCCGCTATTCAAGTGGAAAAGAAAGTACATTTCGAGCCGAAAAGGTCGATGCCTTTGCCTCGATTCGCAATGGTGAGGTCGTGCAAGGTCGTGTTTCAACCGGTCGGGCAGCATTCGAGTCGACCTTTGGATCGGCGTTCATAGATGGATCGACCCTTTCGTTCGGCACCACAGACTTAGGTACAGTCGGTTTACGGTTGGACGTTGCGCGAAGCGACTTTTCATACCAGGGAGCGTATACTGGTTCGGCCGATCTGAACAGGTGGGGACTCTCATTCACCGCCGAATCTTATGAGCAGTTGCTCGAAGGCTCGGGGCAGATCGGAGTCGACCTTTCCGGTATCCAAGTAGCATCTGAGATGTTCGACCATCAGGCTCTTGTCACCATGCAGCTGATCAATGCCGGCATAGAACTGACCTCTGGTGAAGTAACACACTTTGACCTATCCATCCCATCAGTCGCTCTCAACTATGGTTCATGGGAGAGCACACTCGAAGCCTTGCATGTCTCGGGTGAGGACCTAGGAGCCACAGATTATTCGATCCATATCGATTCACCTTCATTCCTCTCTGTAACAGAGAATCAGACGGTGCTAGCTGAAGTGTTTGCACCTGAGGTTCGCCTGCAGGTTTCTGCACCTTCGGAACGAATCCAATTCGATGCTGAGAGACTCGTATTGCAGCAGCAGGATCACCCACTCATGAAACGGCTGCTGGGAGAGACTGTATGGGATCGGATATTTCTCGATGACCCCTACCTATTGTTCGTGAACAATGCAGAGACTGAGGAGAGGAATATCGAATCGAGCGCACTGCTCTCATCCACTACCTTCATCCCCTATTTCGAGACCGTTCAGGGGGATTTCTCCGGCTCGCTCAGTCTTGATCGATCGGGAGGGATCACCAGAGGCCAACTGTTCATAGATGATTTTGAGAGCACAGAACTTCCGGGACTGTTTCGAGGATCTTTGCTCTATCTGCCCGATCTTCCTGACAGCGATGATTTCTCGGCAGAAATCTCCCATACAAATGGTATCCAGCTTGCATTGGGATACGATACCAGAGAGGAGCTTGCACGCACCACTTTGAGATTGAATCAGACAAGACCCTTCGAATTCATTTCGATTTTGCAATCGCTTTCACCCAATGTAGCGGCGTTGATCGAATCCGATACGACTCTACAAGGCAACGTCTCATTCACAGTCGATCCGAACTTCGAAACTGGTCGAGCGAGTACGGATCTGGGAGTCACGAATCTCGCCGTCGAGGACCAGAGGTTCAACATCGCCACGACGTTCTCAGGACTGCTTGAACCGGATTCTATTCGAGTGGATTTAGCTACAATCACCACCGAAGGGTACCGACTCTCATATCAAGGATCGGTTGACAGAACACGATTCTTTCCCGAAGGGACACTCCAGATAAGCCAAGTAGACAGTGGCTCCACCATAGCATCTGCCGACTTCAACCGTCTGGCGTCGCAGCGGTATGAGTATCGAATAACTTCTCCCATCTTCGCTGAATCAAGTTTCGCTGGCGATGTTTCCTGGGAAGCTGATGATGAACTCAATGCTCATGGAGTGCTCGCTGTTCCTGGTGCCGAGTATCCGGTGTCGATCATATTCGATCAATCCATAGGACTGCTCTCACTCGACTCCGATAATGCATCTGTACTAATAGATCTATTGTCCACCCCTGGTCATATCACATTCGACCTTGCCCTCGCTTCTCTGGCTCTCCCCCCTATGGATGGGGAGACATTGAGAGGAATAGGTGTCGTGGATGGTTCGATCGCAGCAGACTTTTCTTTAGCGGAGGAGCTGTTCATAGTGACCTCTCCACAGTTGCAGATCACCGGACTCTCCTGGGGTGATCAAGACCCTTTCACGTTCTCTCTGAAGTTCGATGCCGATCCACAGGAGATGAGAATAGAGGATCTTCTCTACGACGATCCATACGGAATTGTTAGCGGCTATCTCTCTGTACAGAATCGATCACTCGTAGAGCTCATGGGTGGACGACTATATAATTTCTCTGCTTTAGGAGAAATGACAGGAGCGAATGACGAGCGCATCGCCATATCCCTGTTCCCAAAAGAAAACAACCCCGGCATTGCCCAAGGTATAGTGGAACTACAACGATTCGAACTGGGGCGTTTTTTCTCAGAGAGAGAATCGATCACCCTCGAGGCCTCCCTTGTAGGAGAGACCGATCTTGTAGAATCGTTTTTCGGACATGCCATAGGGGAATTGACATTGCACGATAGTGAAAGTTCCCTCTCTGCACACATTCATGCCGAGAGCCAGGGAATCGTCTTGGAGGAGGGTGTATTCAACCGAGGGGGGATGAACATCACCGTAGATGAAATGCTCATCCCCTATACCGGTCAGGCAGAACTATCAGCTCAAATCTCCATCCCGTTCCCGATTATTTGGCGAGATGCCACCACTCGGGCAAAAGTCCATGGTTCGGCAGAATTGGCTCCCGCTGCAAACCTTTTCGAATTCGTTCAATCCAACTTCACAGGCAAACACCATTGGCCTGATCTTACAGTATCCCATTCCGATGTGCTGATTCTTGGAGATATCCCATGGGAATCGGGCACACATGTAGTGAGCATCTCTCCGGAGATGATCGCCATTAGAAAAGGTGAGGGAGGGACAGTCGAAGGATCGTACCACTTCGGTACCGGGGAGGTAGAATTGGAGACCGTAGCTGGATTCCCCATTCCACTTCGAGCCGAGGGTCGTATCACCGAACGAGAGATCTCTCTCTCGATAACTGACCTACTATTCGACATCACCTATGTGAATTCGGTATTGCTTGAACCGATCATCACCTTCGAAGGAGGCTTGTTCTCTGGATCTCTTCTGATAGATGGCCCACTTTCCGATCCCGACTATTACGGTACGCTGACAGCAAACTCTGTGGAACTGACCACATTCTGGACAATCGGTGAGCTGTTTTCACTGAAGAATCCGGTGATAACCGTGTCGGAGAATCTTGCCACGGTGTCCCCCTCTCCAGTCTCTGCAGTGCATACTTCAGGAAGGAGAGCTCAAGGTAGGGTTCAACTGGAGGCATCATTGGAGCGTTGGAGTGTACCTCACTACCGGATAGATATCCTGGAGATGAGCAACCCAATCTCACTTTGGATCCCCATGATCACTACCGATGTTAACGTCAATGGTATGGTCAATGGCAGTTTCTCGATCGATGGTACCCCTACTGCCGAGACGCTCTATGGCGATGTCACCGTATCCGATGCACTCATCTCGTTCGGACTGCCCGAATTGCCGATCTGGGTTAACGCAAAGGAACGAACCAGCATCGACATGACCCTGCGAACGGGAAGGAATGTATCGTTCATCTTCCCGAACGAGGAGGCCCCGATCTTGAGAGCAACGTTTGCCGACGAGCAAGCAATAGATATCACCGTAGAGGCTCCATCAATGGCAACAAGCTTCATGGGTGAACTGGCTTTCAGAAGTGGAGAGATCTATTATGTTCAGAAGAACTTCTACATTACTGAGGGCTCTCTGCGATTCCCCTCTTCGGGAACAGGACTCACCGAAGATTTCATGCCGAGGCTCTCTCTTCGCGCCAGATTACGGGAATTCGAGGCAGATGGGACTCGTATCGATATCTACCTTGTTCTCCAGGAGTCTCGATTCGACGACCTTGATCCACGTTTCGAGTCCATCCCCATGCGTTCCACGAATGAAATACTTGAGTTGCTCGGACAAAATCTTGTCTCCATGGGAGCCGATCGGGACAGTGGTGCGACCAGTGTTGTTGCTGTCGCATCTGCAGCCACCGATGTGATCAGTAGATTGGGGTTGTTACAGACCACCACGATCTCACTCGGATTTTCCAATATCATTCGAGAGTCGCTCGGCCTCGATGTCTTCACCATTCGGACGAATCTCCTGCAGAACATTCTATTGGAGGCTCTCCCAGGAATAGCGGCCGATACTGCTGTGAGCCCGATAGCACGCTATCTGGACAATACCACTATGTATATCGGAAAATATCTGCTGGATGATTTCTATCTCCAGGGAATGCTTCACTTCAGGCGAGACTATTTCGGCTCTCAGAACACCTTCCTCGCCTCCGATCTCAGAATCGACACAGAGTTGAGCGTTGAGTGGACAAACCCATTGGCAACTTTCAGTTTCTTCACTCAGCCTGAAGAGTTGTCGGTTTTCGATTTATTCGATACTATGGGCTTTAGTATAACAAAGCGATTCGAGTTCTAGAAAAGGAGACTACATGCTGCGTAAAGTTATTATCCCCATTCTCTTGCTGTTTTTCATTGTTCCTATTGCAGCAGCAGATACACCAGCTGCAGTAAACTGGTGGGAAGGTAAACCGATAGTTGAATTTGTCTATGTGGACCTTCAATCAGTCGCCCCGGAAGAGATCGATCCCTTGGTGGAGCCCCTCGTAGGAACCTCGTACGATCAACAAGCAATCGATGAACTGGAGAGGAATCTGATCGATACTGGGAATTTCCTTGAGGTGATTCTCATTCCTGCGAGAGTCGATGGCGGCACCGACCGTACCATGGTGTACATAGAGTTCGTCGAACGACAGCAGCTCACTTCAGTTCAGTTCAGCGGAAACCGATTTGTCACTACCGAAGAATTGCGATCTGCCGTTGTGCTTGAACCGGGAACCATGTTCGAATCTTCCGAGTTAAACACTTCTGTACAACAAATTCGACAGCTCTACAATGCAAAAGGGTATGACAGGGTGGATATTGTGCCATCCTACGAAACCGACAGTCGGGGTGAAGGGATTGCCGTTCGTTTCGCCATAACCGAGTATGAGTGGTATCTGCAGAGACCAATTCGGGGATTCTCCTATAAAGGGCTCCAGAATGTGGCAGCAGACACGCTCGATGATCTGACGTATCCATTCATCGGACGACCATTTACCCAACAATTGTATACCGAGTTGGAGAGAACGTTGAATGAGACTGGGCGATTCAGTGTGTTCCAAGCCGAAGCGAAACGGGGAGGAGCGAACAACAACGAACTATTCATCGAATTCACCTTCACAGAACTGCCGGTCATTCGTGCTATCCAGTTCGAGAACAACAGTGCTGTTCGTACCCGAGTACTCCAAGACCGTTTGAGTGTGAAAACTGGTGAGTTCCTTTCACTCAATAGGGTAAATGGAGAGACAGAATCTTTGAAATCCCTCTATAAGAGTCGAGGCTATGCCGATGTAGATGTTGCATCTTCCTATACGATCGACAGTGACACCAATCTCTTGGATCTTACATTCACCGTAACTGAAGGGAGACAGTGGAAAGTTGGAGAGATCCAATTCGAGGGGAACGAGGAACTGGGAAACTCTGTGTTACAGAAAGCTGTTTCGACACGAGTGCAGTCGCTTTTCAATTCAGGAAATTACGAAGAGTCCAAGGTAACTGCCGATTCTCAAGCCATTCAGCTTGCATACCAAAAGAATGGTTATGTCGATGCTCAGGTTCGTGACGTACGAATTGAGGATATTCCAGAAGAGGACACTTCAATACGAAAACTCCGCATCGTGTTTGAAATCGAAGAGGGATCCCAATGGTTCTATGGTGGAATCGAGGTTGAGGGAAATACCGTGTATGACGATGAGGAGATACAGAATCTGCTCACCATGCGGGCCGGAAGTGTACTCGATATCTCTCGAGTCCAGAATGAGATTGGCAAGATTGCCGACCTCTATTGGGATGAAGGGTATGTGGAGAACACCATCGATGTACAGGAGACACGGAACCAAGAGACGAATACGATTCACTACACCATAGTGATTGTAGAACGGGGACAGGCTGTAGTCGAAGAGGTCATCATTCGAGGTCTCACGAAGACTAAACCCTATGTACTGGAACGGGAACTCGCATTGATTGAAGGAGATATCTTTAGCAAGGCAAGGTACATACAGAGTGCTCGAAATTTGTATAACACCGGACTGCTCACCGATGTCGTCCCATCTATCGGCTATGGTTCAGCTGAGAATAGTCTGGTGGTCACCTATGATGTGACCGAGGGAAATCAGATGAACATCGGCTTCGGTGCGACCTTCGGTGGAAACGTTGAGGGTTTTCCGGTCAGTGGCTTCCTCCAGTGGTCGGATACAAACCTCGGAGGCACCGGAAGGGATCTCGAAATCTCAACCGAGTTGTCACCAGACAGTCAAACGGCATCGATTGCCTTCAGAGATAACTGGGTAGGTGATAGACGGTGGAGCAATGCAATCAATCTATCGTTCAATCGCAGTACCTATGCGAATGGTATGATACTCGGTAACCACTCACCCGATACCAGCAGACGAGAGAACCAGTCCTATCCGTTCCCCTATACCAGCTACGAGGCATGGAAAGCAGACAGCGAACGGCGACCGGATCCCGAGTATCTGATGAGCTATGAACAGCTTCGCTTTACGCTTGGATACACCACTGGTTATACCTTCATGTTCGATACTGGAAGACTCTCCCTTTCGATTGGACCGAGTTTCACCCTCAATAGAGCCTTCTACGATACGGACCTCTTTACGCCTTACGACTATCTGCTTGGTGAATATGGGGATGGATGGAGATTCTCTAACCGCCTGGGAGCATCTATCACCTGGGATGGTAGAGACCTTATCAGCAATACCACTCGCGGCTATGTAGTGAGCCAGAATGTAACGTACGCTGGAGGTGTTCTCGGTGGCTTGTCCAACTATGTTCGGACCTCAAGTAGCTTCTCAGCTTTCCAGAAGATCTTCGAGATTCCTGGAGAGAAACCGACTCCGGGCGTTGTGAGTATAAACACAACGGTGAGTATGATGCTCAATCAGTTCTATCCTGAGAAGCGGGGGGACTGGAGTGGCAGCTGGATTTCGGATATCAGCGCCTCCAAATACGAGTATCTCTATATCGATGGCATGACCATCGCTCGAGGATTTGTACCAGATTTCTACTTCGAGTTCCTTTGGGACTCTTCCCTGGAGTTCAGCATTCAGATTGCAGAGAACGTACTTTGGGGAGAGGCGTTTGTGAGTGCCACCGGTACTTCCAGAGACTTGTCGACCGTTGGCGATGACCCGCTGAACTGGTACTTTGCTGCAGGTCTCGGAATTCGTCTCAAGGTACCTGGATTCCCACTGGGCTTGTATCTTGTGAAGAATGCAACCATAGAAAATGGTGGCGCGTTCACTTGGGATGCTGGACCGATATTCAGTAATCAGAGTAGAGACGATAGTGGACTGAAACTTGTACTTGCAATCACAACCAGTATCTACTAGTGAATGACAAGGAAAGCATGAGCGGTACGACGAACACACCTATGATGGAGCAATACCTCGAACTGAAGCGAGAGCATCAGGACGAGGTGTTGTTTTTCCGTCTTGGCGATTTCTATGAGATGTTCCTCGATGATGCCAAAGAGGTTTCACGCCTGCTGAATATCACCTTGACATCGCGAAATGGAGTTCCCATGTGTGGAATTCCCTTTCATGCTGCGAAGAATTACATAAAACGATTGCTCGAGGCTGGAAAGAAGATCGCTGTATGTGAACAGGTGGAAATGCCTGGCAGTACGAGATCTATAGCTCGTCGAGAGGTGGTGCAGACCATCACTCCTGGAACTGTTGTGGAAGATGAGTTTCTCGAGGCAGCCTCCCATAACTTTATTCTTGCTATCGCTCTGACCCGCGGAGGGATATCCTGTTCATACAGCGAGATTTCCGATGGCTCGTTTCATGTAATAATGCTCCCACAGGAGAAGCGGTTCGAATCGCTCCGTGCACTTTATCAACAACTTCAACCGAAGGAGTTGTTGATCAATGAAGACGATTACTTTTCACATCGTGACTTTGCCGAAGTAGTGGAGCAGATGGAAGGAATGATGACTCGTCTACCTGCCTGGTACTTCTCGCGTACGCAATCATTCGAGCTCCTACGTGAACATGTACAATCCATTGGGCTGAAACAGTTCGGAATAAGCGACGATGACCCGGTACTCCATTCCGCAGGAGCACTCTTCAGATACATCAAGGAGACTGCTAAAGCTTCGCTTGCCCATATTACCGACTTCATTCGAGTCGATCGTGAAGCGAACATGCTTATCGATGAAGCTACCCGTAAAAACCTTGAGTTGGTGACAAACCTCCAAGATGGAGGCAATGCTCGCACACTGTTCAGTACATTGAACACTACCTGCACCAGTGGTGGAGCCAGATTACTGAAGTCTTGGATCGCATCGCCACTTGCTCGTATGGATCAGATACTCGAGAGACAACGGGAAGTCACTTGGTTTCTGGAAGATGAAACTGAGAGGCAGCGAGTGCGTTCGCTCCTCAGTGCAACGAGAGATCTCTCGCGTCTTACATCGCGCATCACCATGGGGAGAGCGATTCCACAGGATCTTGTTGCAATCCGCCAATCCATTACAGCGTTCTTTGAGTTAAGCACTCATCATGCAGACCATTACCGATCACTGTTACCGAAACAGTTGAGTAATACCGATCTCAATGATCTTGTATCGCTCATGGAGACTCTTCTCGAGGCGATTCGAGAGGATTGTCAGGGCCCGTATGTTCCAGGAAAGGTTATTGCCCCCGGGTACAGTACTGATCTCGATACTCTACGAGCGCTACAAAAGGATGGCACGAAAGGGCTTCACTCCTATGTAGCAGAGCTGAAGGAAGAGACGAACATCCCAACTATCAAGCTTGCACACAACAGAATCATAGGCCACTACCTTGAGATTCCCAAGACTCACGGGAGTAAGGTTCCCGACTGGTTCTACAGAAAGCAGACATTGGTGAATGCAGAGCGTTATACAACCGATCGCCTTATTGAGCTCGAGTCTGAAATCATGGCGAGTGGAGAACGGGCAGACGCGTTGGAGCGTACCCTCTACGACGAACTGCTTGCTCGCACTGCAGCACAACATTTGACACTCATGTATCTGGGACAGTTCTTCTCCACCATCGATTGCCTTCAATCGCTTGCGCAATGCGCCAATCTCTATGGATACTGCAGACCGGAACTGGTCGACGAGGACACCTTTGATATCTCCAGCGGGCGGCACCCAGTGGTTGAACAGCACCTCGCAAAAGGTGAATTTGTCCCGAATAGCCTTGCCATGGGGGGTGAAGCTGAACGGTTCTGTCTCATCACCGGACCGAACATGGCAGGAAAATCGACCTATCTCAGACAGAATGCACTCATTGTGATCATGGCACATATTGGGAGCTATGTCCCCGCAGCAACGGCGAAGATCGGGATAACCGATCGATTGTTCTGCAGAGTGGGGGCTAGTGACAATCTGGCTCGCGGAGAATCTACCTTTCTCATAGAGATGCAGGAGGCCGCCTTCATTCTTCGTACTGCGACCTCGCGTTCGTTTGCAATCATGGATGAAATTGGAAGAGGTACCAGTACCCAGGATGGCATGTCCATAGC
Organism: uncultured Spirochaetaceae bacterium; assembly: GCA_964473245.1. Classification (GTDB taxonomy): domain Bacteria; phylum Spirochaetota; class Spirochaetia; order Sphaerochaetales; family Sphaerochaetaceae; genus CAYZJV01. The sequence continues at coordinate 24,442 of CAYYOL010000015.1, read as the reverse complement.
CTATGCTGTCATGCGAGCACTGGTAGATATGCAGGTGAAGACCCTGTTTGCCACCCACTATCATGAACTGACTATGCTCGATACCACAGGTATGCAGTTACTCACACTTGCGGTTGCCGAGACGAAGCGTTCCATTGTCTTTCTCAGGAAGATTCAACAAGGTGTCGCCGATAGCTCATACGGACTCCATGTGGCGAGAATGGCTGGAATCCCGCAGAGAGTAATACGAGAGGCTGCCCAGTTTCAGAAAAACCATTTCGCAGACTACGAGCTACGCAGCAACACCGGACAACTTGATCTCTTTACCGGCGAGATTCCGCAAGAACAGAATGCTGACCAGCTCGAACCGCTGGTAGAGCGAGTTCGAAACTATCCTCTCGAACAGAGTACGCCACTCGAAGCGATGCATTTTATCCAGCAGTTGCAGGAACTCATCGAAGAGCTCGATTAAAGTAGACGAAGACACTTCGCAGTTCTATTCGTATGCACCTCGCGTTCGGAATCTGCCCACTCTGCAACCAAGTCTCCCGTCTATACGATGAAGTGTGCCTCTCCTGTCTAGAAGCGCTGCATTCACACCAGTACCAGAGGCACAGCTCATATACTTGCCCAAGGTGCTTTGCACCACGGTTACATGAACAGGCTGTATGCTCACACGATACCCCCCCCTTTCCAATCGTACGAATCATGCCCTATATCGGTGTAGGGAAACAGCTGATTCTCTCATACAAGAAGACCGGCATACGTAGGTTGAGTAGAACGTTTGCCTCGATCATGAGTCCATACGTTCGTAGGCTCGAACAGGAGCATGGCCCTACAGCATTGGTTCCAATTCCTTGCAGCAGAACGAGAATCCGTGATTTCGGTTGGGATCATATGCTCGTTGCGGCCCGGCGGTGTGGTGACCAAATTCCCATTCCAGTGCTCCCGCTTCTCGAGCGAACCAATATAACTGCTCAAAAGATGCTTACCAAGGATCAGCGTATCTGCGCGGCCAAACAAGCCTTCCAGGTGAGACTGAGTAGTAAAACAAAGGAGCGCGAGCATCTCAGGCAAGTTCGAACACTCATCGTATGCGATGATGTCATGACCACAGGAGCCTCCATGCATGCGTGTATGCACGCACTGAAGCAGTCGTACTCTTTGCAGATTATTGGCCTTTGTCTTGCCATGGATTGACATGAATGGACAAATGAATTACTGTTTACACAGTTAGATTTGATTTTTGGGGATCGCAGAAGGCCGATCCCTTTTTTATGGAGTTATATTGCAGAACAGTATTACAGAAGATGCTCTGTTCAAGGAGATTTCCACTGTACTTAACCCTATAGGGTTGCAGGTGGTGGACGCACGAAAGGACGAGCATAGAGAGACAACACATGTGGTGGTCATCATTACCACAGAGGACCACAGGGCCGGGATAGACGAGTGTGCGAAGGCACACAAGATTCTCTTTCCTCGACTGAGCCTCATGCAGGGTGACAGACATCTTGATCTGGAAGTATCCACTCCGGGTGTGCAACGCTCTTTCAGGGATATCCATGAATTCACACTCTTCACCGGGAAACGGTGCCGGGTATACGATTCTCGGATACGGGCATGGGTAGAGGGAATCATTTCCGAATCGCAAGATGGACAGGTGATTCTCCGGAATGCTACCGTTGAGGACACATCTGATCTGCACGAAGAGTATCACATACCGTACAGCCAAATACATAAGGCGAAATTAGCATACGCATGGGAGGATATGTAACAATGTCCAATGATCTAGGAGATGCAATACGCAATCTCGTTAATGAACGGGGGATCAGTGAAGATCTCGTTCTCGAAACCATCAGAGGCCTGCTCCTTGCTGCCTACAAGCGCAAGTTCGGAAGTAGTGACAATGCGGTGGTGGAATTCAATGAAAATCATGACAATGTACAATTGTTTGCAAAGAAAATGATTGTTGAGGATGATGATTTCGACGGAAGTTTCGAAGAGATCTCCCTCAGCGAGGCTCGAGAACTGCACGAAGATTGTGAGGTCGGCGACGAACTCATGATAGCGATCGACCCAAAGACTTTCGATAGGATCTCTGTACAAAGTGCCAAACAGAAAGCCAAGCAGGATCTCCGAGAAATTCAGAAGGACACCCTCTATTCCGAATTCAAGACTAAAGAGGGAGAGATGATTATCGGATATTACCAGAGAGAGAAAGATGGAGACATGTTCATCGATCTGGGCAAGATCGAAGGAATTCTCCCCAAACGGTTTCAGAGCCCGCGTGAACTCTACAGAAAGAACGACAAGATCAAGTGTTATGTGCATCAGGTCGAAAAGCCGGAACATGGTCAGCTGCGAGTCATTCTCTCCAGAACCCATTCTGAATTTGTCAGGAAACTCTTCGAACTGGAAATCCCAGAAGTGTACGATCACTCCATTGAGATCCACAAGATCGTACGAGAGCCCGGTTACAGGACTAAAGTGGCGGTCTATTCCCATAGAACTGACCTCGACCCAGTCGGAGCTTGTGTTGGCTTGAAGGGAATCCGTGTTCAGACTATCATGAGAGAGATGGAAGGGGAGAGAATCGACGTACTGCGGTATGATCCGAACCCCATCGAGTATATCAAGAACTGCCTCTCTCCAGCAGAGGTGAAAAGGGTGGTCATTCTCGATGAAGGAAAACGGATGGCAGTCGCTGTCGTCGATGATTCACAGCTCTCACTTGCGATTGGAAAGCAGGGAATCAATGTACGGCTTGCGAACAAGCTTGCAGACTGGATCATTGACGTAAAGACCCTCGACCAGTATCGTGAAATGGATCTCGACTTCGAAACGAAGGAGAGGGTAGATGCACTGTTCACCGATATTCCCGAGAGTGCTCAGGAGTATTATGAAGAGGAAGATGGTGAACTCATGCTCAGCGATATCGAGGAGCTCGGAAGAGAGATTGTCGATAAACTGCAGTTCCACGATGTCTACACTGTGGAAGAGTTTGTCAATCTCTCAGAAGAAGAGATTGGTGATTTTGGAGATATTTCCGAAGAAGAGATACGGACTATCCACAACGTACTCAGTGAATATGTTGACATTGTGGAGGAAGAGGAAGAGGCTGAAGTAGAAGAGGAATTCCTCTGCCCGGAATGTGGCCATACCTTGACTACCGATATGACAAGTTGCCCCAATTGTGGTGTCGGCCTGAGTTTTGAAGAAGTGGAAGAAGTAGAAGAAGAAGTTGAAGAAGACGACGAGGAGTAGTTGAGAGAAATTATGACGGAAGAAGATAAAAAACCAAAGACAACCCTAATCAAACATGCGCGTGGCACGACACAGCAGGCTCCCCAGACTTCACAGAAGGATGAGGTAGAGTCGACACGCCCTGTTGAGAAAAAACGAGTGGTTGTTGTCAAGAAGAAGGTCGTGGTAGTCAAGCCGCAGGCGAAGCCCGTTGAGAAACCCGCCGAGAAACCTGTTGAAAAACCGACTGAGAAACCGGTCGAGCAGAAGGTAGAGGCGAAGACTCCGGAGGCTCCTGCTGCGAAGGCGAAAGAGACCGTCGAAAAATCTTCCGTCGAACAGGCTCCTGTCAAGAAATCAGTTGAACCGGAAGAGAAGCGTACCGAGAAAAGTACTGAGAAGACGGAAGTAAAGAGCGAGAAGCCAGAGAAATCGAGCAAGCCCACCGAGAAAGTCGAAGTGCGAAAGCGTGGAGATCACCCTTTCAGGCGGACTCCGAATGCAGGCCCCTCAACTCCGGTTGTGATCGATCCGAAAAATCTTCCTCCGGTGCCCGGACAAGGACAGAATGCACAGGATCATGCCGAATGGAGAAAGAACAACCCTCCTGTTTCCCGACAACCACAGACCAGTGGTCCTACCCGCCAGGTTGGACAGGTCGGCGGTTCCGGAAATCGTGGCCCTGCTGGACGACCTTCGAGTCCAGGACGTCCAGGTTTTAATCGGCAGGGAGATGGTGGAAGACCCCCGTTTGGTCAGAATCGCCCTGGAGGACCTCCTCGCGGTGGTCGTCCCCCGTATGGACAGGGTCGCCCTGGTGGCGGTGGCGGGTTCAATGGACCTCGCGGTCCTCGCTCTGGTGGTGCACCTCCAATGGATATGGCTCCTGTCTCTCAGAAACCTTCCAAAAAGGTCTATCGGAAGAAGAAAGATTTCTCAAAACCAGAACATCGTGAGAATGAACGTGATTTCCACATCAAGCGGAAGAATCAGCATCGAGCGAATCCGGTTCCGAAGAAGATCGACATCATGGAGGTCATCACCGTTGCAGATCTTGCAAAGAAGATGAATCTCAAGGCTTCCGAAGTGATCGGAAAGCTGCTCAAGATGGGCATGATGGTCACGATAAACCAGCAGATCGATTCCGATGTCGCTACACTCATTGCGAATGAGTATGACTGTGAAGTGAATATTGTCTCACTGTACGACGAAACGCTCATTGCAACTGCCGATGACAAACCAGCCGAAATGACTAGTCGTGCCCCGATCGTTACGATCATGGGACACGTCGACCATGGAAAGACAAAATTGCTCGATGCTATTCGATCGACCGATATTGTTGCTGATGAGTTCGGTGGCATCACCCAGCACATTGGTGCCTACAAGGTGTCTCTTCCGGAGAAGGGCGATATCGTATTTCTTGATACTCCCGGACACGCTGCCTTTACGATGATGCGTGCTCGTGGGGCTCAGGTCACCGATATTGTAGTGCTGGTCGTCGCAGCGAATGATGGCGTCATGCCACAGACTATTGAAGCTATCGATCATGCAAAGGCTGCTAAGGTTCCCATTATCGTTGCTGTCAACAAGATAGATCTTCATGAAGCGAATATCGACCGTGTGAAGCAACAGCTCAGTGATCACGGACTCATGCCCGAAGATTGGGGTGGTGATACACTCTACTGTGAACTTTCAGCTCTCAAAAAGATCGGTATACAAGAGTTATTAGACACGATTCTGCTGCAGGCTGAGATGCTTGAATTGCAGGCGAACCCGACTGTTCGTGCTGAAGGTAAAGTGCTCGAGTCGAGAATCGATCAGGGAAGAGGTATCGTTGCATCGGTTATTGTAGAACGCGGTACACTACGTCAGGGCGATAACTTCGTGGCGGGAATATATCCTGGTAAAGTTCGAGCCATGGTCGATGATCATGGAAATCGAATTGCGGAAGCAGGCCCGGCCACTCCGGTCGAGATCATCGGTCTCAGTGATATTCCAGGTGCGGGAGATCCGTTCCAGGTTACGGAGAACGAGAAACAGGCTCGTCAGGTTGGTGCTAAGCGCCAGGAACTCGAGCGACTCGGTCAGGCCAAGAATGTGAAGAAAGTCACGCTCGACAATATCTTCGACAAGATGCAGGACGGTTCCATGCAGGAGCTGAACGTGATTATCAAGGGAGATGTGCAGGGATCTGTGGAAGCGGTGCAGAACGCGCTTGAAAAACTCTCTACCGACGAAATTCGGTTGCATGTGATTCGAGCATCTGCAGGAGCTATCATCGAAGACGATATCAACCTCGCAATAGCCTCCGATGCACTCGTGCTTGGATTCAATGTCAGACCGACACCCCGAGCGCAGGTGCTTGCAGAGCGGGAGAAGATTGAAATTCGCAAGTATAACATCATCTACGATGCAGTCGATGACATTCGAGATGCCATGGAAGGCATGCTTGCTCCAGAGAAGAAGGAGATTGTCATTGGGCAGGTGGAAGTCAGAGATACGTTCAAGGTACCGAAAATCGGCGTGATTGCTGGTTGTTACGTAACAGACGGTAAAGTGCGTAGAAATGCCATGGTCAACGTTATTCGCGATGGAATTAAAATCCATACCGGAAAGATCTCCTCTCTCAAACGATTCAAGGATGATGCGAAGGAAGTATCCGAAGGATTCGAATGTGGTATCGGCGTGGACAACTTCCAGAACATCCAGACTGGAGATGTGCTTGAGATAGTGGATATCATCGAAGTGGCAAAGAAGTTGAAAGTCAATGAGTGATTATATTCATCAGCGGCTCGAAACCCGCATACAGGAAGCTATCAGCACGATGATTGTGACCCGTGAGATAAAACATCACGGGCTCAGTCCCTTCGTATCCGTAAGCAGTGTCTCACTTTCAAAAGACAAGGCATATGCTACGGTATGGGTATCGACCTTTGAGGACGATGAGATTCTTACACAGTCGGTAGACGCTCTGCAGAGTGCTGCCGGCTTCATTCAGAAACGGATTGGAGCAGTGTTGAAAACACGAAATACACCACGCCTCCGGTTCAAGGCCGACACCTCCCTGAAAGAGGCTCAGGCTATGAATGAACTCATCGACAGTCTGCATGTGAGCGATGACAACTAGAACATCGCTGCTGCTGCTACACAAACCTATTGGCGTTACTTCTTTCTCATCTCTCAAGCCGGTGAAACGGTTCGTCGATAAGAAGACTGGTCACGCGGGAACGCTCGATCGCTTTGCCGAGGGGCTCATGATCGTCCTCACAGGCGCCTTCACAAAACTGAACCCACTCTGCAGTGGTCTGGACAAACGGTATATCGCTACCATCTCTTTCGGAGAGGAGACAAGTACGCTCGATCCTGAAGGAAAGTGCATAGCCGAAGGTCCGATTCCCACCAGAGAAACCATAGAATCTGTTCTAGACGAGCAGTTTATCGGAGAGATCCTTCAGACTCCTCCAGAGTATTCAGCTGTACATATCCAGGGTAAACGGGCCTATCAGCTTGCCAGAGCAGGGGAATCGGTCGATATCCCTGCGAGAACGGTCTTCATTCACCAACTGAAGATCCTGTCATGGGAGTCTCCGGTCCTCACCGTGGAGGTTCACTGCTCAAAAGGCACCTATATTCGTTCCCTTGCTCGGGATATTGCGATTGCCTGTGGATCTCGTGCACACCTTATTGCATTGAAACGGACTGCAATAGGGCCCTTTTCATTGGATGAGGCCATTGCTTCTGATGACGAGTCGGTTCTGGTAGAACATGCTAAAGCAAGTATAGACAGAGTTTCCCGATTACCAGGCATGGGTTCGATCGTAATCGATGCAGAGACAGCGAGAAGGATGTGCTATGGCAACCTTCCTGTCAAACGTGGTATCATAGGTCGTTCCATGCATGATGAAGATCGCTATGCCATGGTATTCGACGAATCGGGTGTGCTCCTCGCCATTGTCGGTCTCGATGGAAATCAGGAGCCGAACAAGGTCTTCGCGGTGGTACCAGTGGAGAACAGAATAGATGATTGAGATACACGACTTCGATCAGTTGCTCGTTTCTCTGGAGCTAAAGAGTGTCTCGGTGGTAGTATCGATCGGTGTATATGACGGTTTACATATTGGACACCAACGGATTATCCAAACCGCGAATGAACTAGCTGAAGCGAGAGAACTCAAATCGGTCGTTGTCACCTTTGCTCAGAATCCTAAGACAATGATGGGGCGGAATCCATTCGACAAGCCCCTTATGAGCCTCAGACAGAGCACCGATTTCTTTTCCAAACTAGGAATTGATTATTTGGTTGTGATTGACTTTTCTCCCGATTTCAGTAAACTGACTGGAGAGGAGTTTATTGCCCGCTGTTGTGCGATGTTCGATATCAAGGCTATCGTTGTGGGAGAGAATTTCCGTTGTGGCTCACATGCCGATACCGGTGTGAACGAGCTTCGCAACATAGTTCAGCAATACACTAATGGAGCCGAAGTAGTGGTTCCCAGCATGTATAAGCTGGAAGATGGTACGGATGACAGCAGTACAGTGGTACGTAATACCCTCACTGAGGGCAGAGTATCGGAAATTCCGGTACAGCTCGGCAGGTACTATTCGGTGGACTTGGCCCATATTCCTTCCAGGAACAACGAATATCCCCTGCGTATTCCGATCAGTGCGTTCGTGCAACTTCTGCCGCCACCGGGAGTGTACGAAACCGTTCTGGTCATGGCAAACAGGTCGGAATGGAAGATGATCGCTGTGATCGACGAAGAGTCTCTTACGTTGACCAGCATCGGCTCCCCGGCGCAAAGCGTTTCCCGTGGTCGTACGGAGTTGACTGAGAGGTTTTATAATTTGCAATTTGTAAAGGAGTTGACGTAGATATGTTGACAAAAGAGAGAAAAGCTCAAATCATTGCCGAATTTGGTGGTTCAGAAGCCAATACCGGTTCATCTGAGGTGCAGATTGCTTTGCTTACTGCACGGATTCGGGATCTTCAGGGTCATTTCAATCAGTTCCCCAAGGATCATGCTAGCCGCCGTGGCTTGCTCAAAATGGTAGGTGCACGCAGAAGGCTGCTCAAGTATGTACGAAACCAGGATGTGAATCGTTATCGAGAACTTATTCAGAAACTCGAGTTGAGAAAATAATTGGTGGGTATCGGATAGTATGTGGGATCAGCCTCGGAATCCTTGAAAAGGGACTTCAGGGGCTGTTCCTGTTTCTGGCTCATCAAAAAGATAGAGAGAAAAAGAACAAAAGAAGTAGGAAAGAAAGATGAAATCAGTACGTATGAAAATTGGTTCCGGCGAATTGGTGCTGGAAACCGGAAAAATGGCCAAACAGGCCAATGGGGCAGTCTATGCCCGTTTCGAAGGAAGCTCGGTTCTCGCTACAGTCTGTAGTGGCAGAGCTCCAGATAAACCCCTTGATTATGTTCCATTGCAAGTTGAGTACAATGAAAAATATTATGCAGCAGGAAAGATTCCTGGTGGATTCCTCAAGAGAGAAGGTCGCCCTAAAGACAAGGAGATTCTCGTTTCCAGACTCATCGACCGACCCATGAGACCGTTGTTCGACAAAGCCTTCGGACGGGAAATCCAGGTCGTTCCCACAGTCGTGAGTTCGGACATGGTCAATCCGCCCGATATCGTGGCCATGATCGCCTCATCGGCTGCAGTTACCATCAGTGATATTCCCTTCGCAGGTCCTATTGCCGCAGTACGCATGGCTTACATCGACGGAGCCTATGTCGTCAATCCAACATTTCAGCAGATTGAAGAGGCTCAACTCGAGATCATCGTCGCCGGTACAGCAGATGGAATCACCATGGTTGAAGGTGGTGCAAAGCAGGTCTCCGAGGAGATGATGCTCGAGGCTATCGAAACAGCACAGCCGGTGATCGCCGATCTGTGTGCTTTGCAGAATGAGTTGGCACAACTCGCGGGAAAAGAGAAGCTTCCTCTTGTGAAAGTGGAAGAAGACCTCTCGTTTCTTGAACCTATTCGTGAGTATGCATACCCACTGTATAAGGAAGCTAGCTTCGTAAAGGGGAAGATGGAGCGCTATGCAGCTCTTGCCCAAGTGAAGGAAGACGTACGGGACCGATTTGCAGAGGCAATCGAAGAGAGTGAGATGCCTGAGAAGGTCGATGGTCTATTCGAAGAACTCGAGTATGAGATTCTCAGATCTTCCATCTTGAACGATGGGGTAAGAACAGACGGAAGAAAGGTGAACGAGATTCGCCCTATCTCGTGTGAAGTCGGAGTGCTTCCCCGAGCCCACGGTAGTGCATTGTTCACCCGAGGAGAGACTCAGGCCCTAGCATCAACTACACTCGGCACAGCAAGTGACGAGCAGATGTTCGACACCATCGATGGCGAGAAACATTTTAGCAACTTTATGCTTCACTACAATTTCCCTCCCTTCAGTGTTGGTGAAACAGGACGATTGGGAACCGGACGTCGTGAGATCGGCCACGGACATCTTGCCCAGCGAGCATTGGAGGGTATTCTTCCTGCCAAGGATAAATTCCCCTATACGATGCGAGTCGTATCCGAAATCCTTGAATCGAATGGATCCTCCTCCATGGCCTCAATCTGTGGCGGATGTCTCTCCCTCATGGATGCAGGAGTGAAGATCGACCAGCCGGTTGCCGGTATCGCCATGGGTCTGATCACTGAAGGTGCAGACTACAACAAGTATGTGGTGCTCAGCGATATTCTAGGAGAAGAGGACCATCTCGGCGATATGGACTTCAAGGTCGCAGGTACGAAGGATGGAATTACGGCATTCCAGATGGATATCAAGATTGCCGGAGTTTCCCGTGATATCATGGCAAAAGCGTTGCAACAGGCAAAAGAGGGTCGCATGCATATCTTGGATATCATGAACAAGACACTCGATGCTCCAAGAAACGATATCTCCGTATATGCACCGAAGATTCTCACCATCAAGGTAGATGAAGAGAAGATCGGAGCAGTTATCGGTACCGGTGGTAAGACCATCAAGGGTATTGCAGAACAGACTGGTGCCGAAGTCAATATCGAAAACGACGGAACCGTCACCATCTATGGAAAGAATAGCGAAAGCGCTGAGAAGGCTCTTGCACTGGTCAAGGCCATTGTCGAAGAGCCTGAAGTTGGCAGAATCTATACTGGAACGGTAAAACGAATCATGGATTTCGGTGCATTCATCGAAATTCTGCCCGGTAAAGAGGGGTTGTGCCATATCAGCAAGCTCTCCAAGAGTCGTGTAAATAACGTGAACGATGTACTCAGCGTTAATCAGGTTGTTCCTGTGAAGCTCCTCGAAATCGATAGAATGGGTCGACTGAATCTCAGTTATGTAGACGCCATTGAGTCCAAGGAGTCCGAGTAGTTCATGGCAACCAAAGGGAAGGTTCCTGTTAGAGTAGTCGCTCAACCGGGTGCAGAGCTCCCGGTGTATGCATCGAACGATGCAGCCGGAGCAGATCTGTGCGCATTCCTTCCCGATGGACCATTGACCATTGCCGGTGGTGGAGGACGAGCGGTCATCCCCACCGGACTGGTTGTCGAAATTCCTACAGGATATGAGGGGCAGGTGAGACCGAGAAGTGGTCTCGCCGCTCGTCATGGTATTACCGTACTGAACAGCCCGGGAACTATCGACAGTGATTATCGAGGGGAACTTCGGATCATTCTCATAAACCATGGCACAGAGTCGTTCACGATCTCCCATGGGAATCGAATCGCACAACTCGTGATAGCTCCGGTGATCACCTGTGAATTTCTTTCTGCTACAACCACAGAATCGACCGAACGAGGAGAACGGGGGTTCGGGTCAACAGGAGTATAGCGTATGGAGGGACGTATCGTCTCAACGTATACCACACTACGTACGTATATCGTGCGGGAGTTTCTCCTGTCGCTCCTTGTGGCGTTTCTCTTTTTCTTCTTCATATTCTTCATAAATCAGATACTTCTCTTTGCACAACGTATTCTTCTTAAGAACGTTCCAGTCATCGCTGTTCTCAGGCTGGTAATTCTCTCCATTCCACAGATTCTGCTCTATACGATTCCATTCTCCACATTAAGTGCGGCAAGCATGGCAATCGGAGACCTCTCCGCTAGAAACGAACTGCTTGCTCTGAGAGCTTGCGGCATATCACTCAGACGTATGTTTGAACCGATAGCGATTATTGCCCTGTTGCTTTCCACCGGAACATTTCTAGTTGCCGATGTGCTGCTTCCCTATAGTCATGAACAGTACAAGTCTCTCTACTCGAAGTTACTCCAAGAACTTCCTACAATAGAGATTGAATCGTACGCTGTAAACAGGATTGGGGATATTGTACTGGTTACCGGAGAGGTAGAGGATGGAGAAATCGGGTCACTGTTACTATTCGACACTGCACATCGCTCGAGCAATCAGGTGATAAGCGCATCGGGCGGTACGGTTACATTGGTCGATCTGAACAATTTCATCTATCGACTTGATCTGATCGATCCGGTGGTTCTCAACACGGAGGGAGCCTCCTTGGAACGGTTCAGTCTTGCACAGGCAGATGCTGTCACCTACTATCTCGATTTCTCCAATGAAGTCTCCCGATTCACCGATGTAACACCGTCTCAGTTGAGTTCACGAGACCTTCTTGCTGCAATAGAGATAAGAAGAGCTGATTATGAGCGGGACAGAGAGAACAGGGAGAGAACGCTCGAGGAACTCAAAGGTGAACTTACACAGCTTATGGTTGTCAGAGAGGAGGCCTCTGGGGATAGGCCGGAGAGAGAAACCCGAAGAATAATCGAACTTGAGGCAGAGATCGATCGTCTTGAGAGTAGAAAGATCATCAACTTCTATCTCCAGTACTATCGAGCAGAGCTACATAAAAAGATAGCGCTCTCCGCAAGCTGTTTCATCCTTGTGTTGATCACCTTCCCACTCTCCTACATGAAACTGAAACATGGACGACTGTTCGGTTTTGCTCTGAGCCTCATAGTCGCAAGCGGCTATTGGTTTCTCCTCTTCTTCGCTCAAACGCAGATTCTCGACTACGCAATTCATCCTGGGTTTCTTATTTGGGGACCGAACATGCTTATTGCGCTGATTTCGATTCTGTTCATACTACGAACGAGGCGCGTATGAAGGTACTGTACCGCTATATACTCGGTTCTCTCATGAAGATAATCGGTGGAACAGTACTGCTGGTTACCATGCTTATCGTCTTGTTCGATGTATTCTCAAACCTAGAGCTCTATTTGAATTATGGTGTATCCTACGCAGAGATCGGAATGCTCACACTGTTGTTCATTCCGGAAGCCATAGGATACGCGATCGGTCCAGCGGCCCTGTTTGCCAGCACCTATTTTCTCTCTATGCTCCACGCAAACAATGAAATGATCGTGCTATCGAATATCGGCTACCCATACAGAAAGATTATCACTCCGATAATCGCCATAGGGTTGCTCCTTGTTGTCTTTCAGTTCACCTTCAGCGAACAGGTCGCCATTGCCGCATCGCAGGAGAAAACTATCCGGCAGAACACTGCACTGCAGGTCAGACAACTCGGTGACAACCGGAACGTCACGCTCCAGAGTCCCGAAGGACGCTATGTGATGCATGCAGGACGATTCTATGAGAATGATAATCGGATTGTACAGGTGACAGTGGTGATGGTCGATGAGCATGACCGTCTGGTCGCTCGGATAGATGCCGCAAGCGGAACGTACAACGGCTCGTATTGGGTACTACACGATGCCCTCCGCTATCTGGTGGATGCCGAAGGTCAGGTATTCAGGGCTTCTCGGGAGAGTGAATACCATAATCGGACATTGAATCTCGAGCCCACGCTCTTCAAAAACCTCCAAGCGGATATCACGACTATGGAACTATCTAGTGCTCTGAAATATGTTCAAGCCATCCGTATCATGGATTCTCAACAGTACGCTCCGTACGCATCGGATCTTGCAAACCGAGTTCTTGGAAATCTCACCCCCTTGATTCTCATGATTATTTCCTGTTCTACTGTCTTCACATGGAAGAAGAATGTACTGATACTCAGTATCATAGGCAGTCTTTCGATTTCGGTCGTGTATTTCGTGATGCATATGCTGAGCATGATCCTTGCGAAACAGGGAATCATCTCACCATTGCTGGGCCCTTTGGCTCCCATGGGAATACTGCTTATGCTTTCAATCATCTCACTCACCATACGAAGGATATAGACACATGGAAACCATCTATACGAAAACGCATCAGGATACCTCGACCAAAGCTCGGTGTGGCGTTGTCTCGCTACCGCATGGACACGTGGTCACCCCTGCATTCATGCCTGTAGGAACGAACGGTACCGTGAAGGCGATGCACCACGATCGTGTCGCAGAGATCGGATACAACCTCATACTGGGAAACACTTACCATCTCTATCTCCGTCCAGGGATGGAAGTACTGAAAGCATATGGCGGTCTCCATGCCTTCAGTAACTGGAAGCACAACATACTCACCGACAGCGGCGGCTTTCAGATATTCAGCCTCTCACAACTTCGGAAGATCCGTGAAGATGGTGTAACCTTTCAGAGCCACATAGATGGATCGAGACACCACCTGACTCCAGAGAAGGTAGTTGATATTCAACGTATCATTGGAAGTGACATTCTCATGTGTCTCGATGTCTGCACACCTCCGGAAATCACCTATCGAGAGGCGCAAAAAGCGTGGGAGACGACACGCAATTGGGCACAGCGGTCGATCGACCACTGGAGAACGCTTGAGGGATTCGAAGGGAACCTCTTCGGCATAATCCAGGGCAACTTCTACAAAGATTTGCGAAAGGAGAGTGCCCTTGCAATTAGCGAGATGGGTTTCCCTGGTATCGCGATAGGTGGTCTTTCAGTAGGAGAGACTGCCGAACAATTCAGTGAATACTTGGCATATACTACCGAGTTCGTCCGAGATGACCGACCACGGTATGTCATGGGTATTGGATCGCCTGACTATATTCTCGATGCTGTCGAACAAGGGATCGACCTTTTTGATTGTGTGCTTGCCACCCGAGCAGGGAGAAATGGATCGGTATTCACCGATGACGGCATGATCCAAATGAAGCGTGCAGTCCATGAGTTCGATACCGGACCGATCGAAGAGGGGTGTACCTGTACAGCCTGCACGAACTACTCGCGAGGGTATCTCCGTCATCTGTTCAAGGCAAAGGAGATGCTGGGGGGTATGCTGGCAACAGAACACAACCTCACATATCTGTATCGACTCATGGAACAGGTCCGAGAGGCGATTAGAACCAATAAGTTCGCTCAATTCAAACGCTCCTATCTGGCACGGTACTATGGCACATGATGTGAATCGGGAATCCACACAGAACGCAGCAAACTCGGCGATAATCATGGTCTGCACCATGGTCAGTCGTATTTTGGGAATCGTGAAAGCCAGAGCGATTGCAACGGTGTTCGGAGCGACCGGGATTGCAGATGTGATAAATTTCACCTTCAATATTCCAAATAATTTCAGAAAGCTCTTCGCAGAAGGGGCGCTGAGTAGTGCCTATATTCCCGTATTCACATCTCTGATAGCAGAAGAGGAGGGTAGTTCGAGAAAGTCCGCTGCGCTACTCGCTCGAATGCAGGCGTTTCAGCTCCTGTTGATGGTACCACTTATTCTGCTCACGTGGCTATGGAGAGAGGACCTAATCCGTTTTCTCAGTGACTTTACCGATCCAGATCAGATTATCATATCGGGAGAACTGCTGGTCTATTTCATGATTTTTCTCGGATCGATCTCATTTGCATCGCTCTATGGTGGCATATTACAGAGTCACGGATCATTTTTCACAGCAGCAGCAGCTCCACTCATATTCTCGGTCTCTGTAATCGTATCGGTCTATGGTTTGAGCGATCGGTTCGGCGCATACTCCATGGCAATCGGTGTGGTTGGAGGCGGGATACTGCAAGCATGTGTCACCTACCTGAGACTGCGGCGCTACGGATATCGCATGCGATGGTCATTCGATTTTTCATCCCTACCATTCAGACGGGTCATGCGCAGTTGGGCCCCGGTCACACTCTCAGCGCTCATTGCGATCGTCACGCAACAGGTTGCATTCTATTTTGCATCCACGCTCTCTGAAGGTACGGTGACCGCTTTCAGCAATGCGATCATCATATGGCAGGCTCCGTACGGGATCTTCTATTCGGCAATTGCCACGGTGTTCTTTCCTGCTATGGTATCGGCATTCTACGGAGAGCAACGGGAAGATCTGAACCGCCTAGTACACAAGGGTCTTATCTACATAGCAACCTTTCTCATACCATCTGCGATTCTGCTCACCACTGTTCGGTACGAGACCACTGCGGTACTGCTACAAAGCGGTCGCTTCGTACTAGAGAACACGATGGAGACCGGTACTGTGCTCTTCTGGTTCGCCTTGGGTATGCCACTGGTTGCCTGGTATGGATTCCTTCAGCGGGTTTGCTTTTCAACAAACAGGTTCAACGCTGCGCTGGTTGTGAGCCTAGTCGTTTCTGCTCTAGATATCGTGGTCATGGCTGTGGGGCTCAATCTAGGCTACGGACCGGGGGTGTTGAGTTTTGCCAACACGGTGTCTTTCGGTGTAGGGGCGATTCTGCTCTGGATGGTCGCTCATTCGAACGATGTGTTGCACGTCTCCATTTGGCCACTTTTCAAGGATTTGGGCAAGCTCGTGCTTGCCAATACGCCGCTATTGGTATCGGCAATCATCTATACCCGGTTTTCTCATACGCAGTGGTGGCACAATGGGAGTACGGGAAAGAACGCACTCATGCTTGTTGCACTCTATGGTGCAGCTGGTGTGATTACGCTCATCTCATATCATGTACTCTCAATAGAGTTCATCAGTGCATTCACAAAGAAAGAGCGTTGAATCTAACGATCCAACGCCCCCGGTAGGTTATACGGAAAGTGGTGTGATCGACTTCACCGTATAGTCATACTGCTGTTCATTGATCTCGAATGTGAATCGTTCACCAGGAGTGTGATTCAGCAGTTTCGCTCCGAATGGTGCGAGATAGCTGATGGTCTTGTCGTTCGGATTCGACTCCCATGGTCCGAATATTCGGTAGACATCCTCTTTCCCTGTAACGTGATTCTCGAGAACGACTTCGGTTCCGAAGGAGACTCTAGATGCATCGACCATATCTTGGGTGACCACGGTGGCCCGCGAGAGTTCCTCGGTCAAGCGCATCATGGTGGTGTTGAGAATACCCTGTTTCTCTTTGGCGGCCTTGAACTCACTGTTCTCGCGTAAGTCTCCAAGGGACATGGCTGCACCGATCTCCTTCGAGTTCTCTGGAATCTCGACATTCATGATCCGATCGAGCTCTGCTTGCTTTTCGAGCAACTTAGCCTTGGTGACCAACAGTCCGCTTGAGACCATCTCTGTGGATCCGGTCTCCTCTCCGAGGAACACGAAATCGGGATACTTGTCCAGTATGGCGTGCTTCACCTCAATCTTTCTCGACTGGTCGAGTCCCTGCATACGTTGAACAATGAAGTTGATACGCTGAGCTGAACCCTCGTTCGCACCCTTCAAGAAATCAAAGAGCAGACGCTCTTCGAACAGTATCGTGGTGAGTGTCTTGGCGATTTTTCTGTTTTCATTCGTCGCCTTCTTCGCTTCTATTGCATTGTAGGCGTAATCCAACAACTGCAGTTCGCTGGTAATCAGTGTCTCGAACGGAATCCTGATCTTCTTTTCCCAGAACTTCCTGTCGTAGGTCCTTGCAAGGTAGGTGAACAATTCAGCATTCTCTCGGTAGTTTCTGCAAGCGTTTCGGAACATATCCTCGATCACTTTCTGCCGACCCTGTTCTCGCAGCGTGTCCATGATATAGCTGGTGAGATAGTAGGGGTAGAGTGAGATCAGTACACGCTCGACCTGTTCCGGATCCTCAACGGTCACGACATTGTCTATGAAGGACTTCTTGAGTTCCGACTCATCGATCGCACCGAATGTTTTAGGCACATTGTCCAACAGCCCATACAGGTGCTTGAAACTCACCGTCTCTGGTCGATTGAGGAACGGGAAACGGTCGCAGAGATAGTCGACAAAGAGGAAACTGGCGATGACCTGATCGGTCACTCGCTGGTAGTTCGTACATTGATCAACGAAGTACTGCACCATCTCCATGAAGAATTCGGTCTCAGGATCACCTGAGATCAAGAATTCCCGAACGATTCGCACCTTCTGATAGAATCGCTTCTCATTTCTGAAGATCCCCAGAGATTTCTCTTCGTACGATATCGGCGTCGCGCGAACGGTGTAGACATCTGGATCGCTTGGAAGGAATCCGATGAGCGGATCGTTCATGATCACCTTCTTCGCGCTGGTGAGCCACGAGGTCCACTCCTTCGGTGTAAGTACCGAGGGGACGATTTCCGCCTTCATGTCCTTGAGCGTGGAGGCATTCCCTTGGCTCGAGATAAGTGTGCGTAGACCCCAGGGGACATCGTCTTTGAACTTCTCTGCGATCTTCTCTTTGGGGAAAACACTCTTGAGAACCCAAATATGATGCTTTGGGAGCACCTGAAGCGAATTGAATGCCATACTGAGAGACATGGTGTGGTTCCGTTTCTGAGAAAAATCGATAACTACATGCTCGTGAGAAATCGAGCTGATTCTTCCGATAGACCAGGTTTTGTGGTAGACGAAGGAACCTTTGTCGAAGGCGATGTTCTTTTCGAAGTCATCGATCGCCGAATGTACTTCCCGGTAGCCCTTGTCGAGATTCGATATGTCTATGCAGGTTTCAAGCCTGCTGTGTCCAGCGTATTTCTCTCTGTAGCACTCTACCAGACGTTCACGAGCCCAGACCGATTGCGGGTCGGTGTCGAGCATGGTCTTGAGCACCACGATGCCCTGATCCCAATTCTCATGCTGCAGGGTAACTTCGTACAACTGGGCGAGCATCTGAGAAGTTCGATCCCCCTGGAATCGTGCAGAGATTCTCTGAGCCAGTCCAAGCAGATAGGCAAAATCATCTGGAATCATCTTGAGCAGTACTGTCCAAACCTCTTTCACGGCTGATAGATTCTGTGCGTTCAAGAAGCGTTGCAGAGCCTTCTTGTAGTAAAAGAGTCCCTTCTCCTTGTTGCCCTTTTCGATATACCGTTCGGCTATGGTCTGAAGAAGGTCCGTCTCATCGTAGTCGACCTTGATGAGTCTCTCGTAGAGATTAAAGGCTTCATCCTCCTTGCCGAGCTTCTCGTAGCTTGCAGCAAGTACGCGGATGACATACTTATCCTCAAAGCGCTCCAACACCTTGAGGCTCAGAAATTCGACTATTCCATACTTCTTGTTCTCATTGAACAGCTCGATCAGAGATGTGATGTTACCATAATCGAGCGATTTTCTTCGCAGAGCTATGCTTCCCGAGAGATACATAGCGATGATACTGTTCTTGTTCTTCTCAAGATAGGTATCGCATATGGATTTCACCTCGAGCAGTTCTTCAGCATCCTGAATATCGGTAACGATGGCATCCAGTTCTTCGAAGTTGCCAATGGTATAATTCGCTATGGTAGTACGTGTCCACTTCTCTTCTGTGAGTAGGGTTCTGATGTTTTCTTCGTTCATGCTGTGCTCCCTTGATAAAGTGCTTATTTGGAACAAAAAGCAAACATCCCGAGCCGTGCATCCTGTTCAGTTGGATTCCGAGACAGCTCAGGTGTTTTTCGGTGAGAATGGTTCCAAGTTGCTCCCTTATCATACCATGTTGAGCGAATCGGTGCAATAAGTGTTTATATTCGTTGTGGTTGGAAACTGACCGAAGAAGTCAAACGAATTGCGATGCTTTCCAAAACACCCGCTTTCTGGTACAACATAGAGTATGAAAAGAGAACCAGATTGCATTGTCGCACCGTCCATACTAGCTGCCGATTTTTCGGAGTCGGGAAAAGCAGTTCGGACCATTGGAAACACCACTGCACAGTGGGTTCATCTTGATGTGATGGATGGCATGTTCGTACCAAACATCTCCTTCGGTCCGAAATTCATCGCAGACCTGAGGACCCATTCGAACCTGATATTCGATACCCACCTCATGGTCGATCAGCCTGAGCGGTATATCACCCAGTTCGCCGAAGCAGGAAGTGACTATATTACCGTTCATGCAGAGGCATCGCTTCATCTGCATCGTACGATCTCGCTCATTCGCGATGCCGGAAAGCATCCCGGGGTGACTATCGTCCCTTCGACACCGGTGTCGGCAATTGAGCTGGTGCTCGATCAGGTCGATCTGGTCCTTATTATGAGTGTGAATCCAGGCTTTGGTGGACAGTCGTTCATCCCGTCTTCACTCGACAAGATCAGAAGGTTGGCCGAGATCAGGGCAGATCGGGATCTCGATTTTCTCATCTCTGTCGATGGTGGAGTGAATCGTGATAACGGTCGGACACTTATCGAAGCGGGAGCAGATGTACTGGTCATGGGTAGTGCATTCTTCTTGGATGATGATCGACAGAGTCTTGTCGATCATCTGCAGGGAAACGATCGGTAATGCGTGCAGTTGTTCAGCGGGTCTCAGAGGCCAGTGTCACAGTATCGGATGGTATCGTAGGGCGAATAGACCGGGGACTGCTTGTCTACCTGGGAGTGGAATCTAGTGATACCGATGCAGATTTGCAGTATATGCTACGTAAGATTCCACAACTGAGACTGTTCACCGATGAACAGGGGAAGATGAACCTCTCTGTCGATCAGTTTGGTGGTCAGTTGTTGGTGGTGAGTCAGTTCACGCTCTGTGCAGATCTACGGAAAGGGAATCGTCCCTCCTTCAATCCTGCGGCGCCACCGGAGCTGGCAGAGGCTTTGTATGAATCGTTCGTCGAACAGTTGCGAGCACAGGGATACACTGTGCAGACTGGCAGATTCGGAGCCAGTATGAAAGTTCAGTATGTCAATGAAGGTCCAGTGACGATAGTGGTTGATTCGCCGGACAGGATGAAGCAGAATGAGAACTGATGCCGTTCAATAGGTATCAGAGGTAAGTGAGGAAAATTATGGCTAAGAACACAACAAGCTCTCCGGTGACTTTGACCGATACGAAACAGAAGATGGCGGCTCTCGAGGCTGCACGTTCACAGATCGACAAGCAGTTCGGCAAGGGGGCACTCATGAAGTTGAGCGACAATCCGACCGACCGATCCATTCGGGTCATCTCGTCCGGTTCGATTCTGCTCGATGAAGCTCTAGGTGTCGGAGGCTATCCTCGTGGCAGGATCATCGAGATATATGGTCCCGAATCTTCTGGAAAGACCACATTGGCGCTTCACTCGATTGCCGAAGCCCAGAAGGCAGGGGGTATCGCTGCATTCATCGATGCCGAACATGCACTCGATCCGACCTATGCAAAGAAACTAGGTGTGAATACCGACGAATTATGGATCTCTCAGCCAGATAATGGTGAACAGGCACTTGAGATCACTGAATCGCTCGTACGATCCGGAGCCGTCGACATCATAGTCGTCGACTCGGTGGCAGCACTCACGCCACAGGCCGAGATCGATGGGGAGATGGGCGATTCTCACATGGGTCTTCAGGCGAGGCTCATGAGTCAGGCGTTACGAAAACTCACTGGAATCCTATCAAAAAGCAATACGACCATCATTTTCATAAACCAGATTCGTATGAAGATCGGTGTCATGTTCGGTAACCCGGAGACGACCACCGGTGGTAATGCACTCAAGTTCTACTCCTCTATCAGAATCGAGGTTCGCCGCATAGAAGCAATAAGCAGAAGTGCCGACGATATCATCGGAAACAGGGTAAGAATAAAGATCGTGAAGAACAAGGTTGCTCCACCGTTCAAGAAGGTTGAACTCGACATGTTCTTCGGCGAAGGGATAAGCTACTACGGGAGTATTCTCGATGCTGCGCTCAAATATGAACTGCTTGACAAGAGTGGTTCCTGGTACTCGTACATGAGTGAGAAGATAGGGCAGGGCAGGGAGAATGCAATCAACTTCCTCAAGACAAACCTGGATATCACCCGAGATCTCGATGCGAAGCTGAGAACGCTGATTTTCCCTTCTGCTCCGGCTGCCAAGAGTGAGAAAGAGAGCAGCACCTAGGCACTGCTAGGTTAACGGGTACCCTTTACGCGGCCGAGTGAAAACGATATACTCGGTCGCATGGTACAAGATGCGGGATATGCGGTGGGCGATTGGAAAACTCAAAGCGCCTTATCCTATTCCATTCGTCAATTTGAAGGCCCTCTGGACTTGCTCCTACATCTGGTTCAGAAGGCCCAGGTAAACATTTACGATATCCCGGTGGCTCAGATCACAGATCAGTTTCTTGCGTATCTCGATATGGCAAGTTCGCTTGATCTCGATGATCTGACCGATTTCTATGCGATGGCTGCACATCTGATCTACCTGAAGAGCAAGATGCTCCTTCCCGGTGACGATGGGCTGGAAGAGGATGACGAGTTCCTTGAGATGCGTTCTGAACTCGTTGAACGACTCTTGGAATATCAGAAATTCAAACGGTACACCGCACTGCTCGCCGATTCCAACCAAAGTGGCGAGTTGTTTATTCAACGTAAGAAAAGCCAATTCATGCTCCCATTCGAGGATCAGGATCTGTGGAACGATATCAATGTATGGGATTTACTGAAAACGTTCTCCTCGCTACTCCGTTCCATAACACCGGAGCAGGTGTTCAATGTCTACGAGGAGGTCACCACCAAGCAGAAACTCGCGATCATGGCCGAATTGTTCGAGACTCAAGACGAGATATCCTTTCTTGATATCGTAGTGAGAAAAGAGTCTCCTATGGATATCATCTGTGCGTTTCTTGCAATCCTTGAGGCAGTGAAATTCAGCATGATATCAATTCACCAGCACGCACTTTTCGGCGATATTGTGATCCGTAAGCGAGATGATTTCGATACCGATATATTGGATGATGAGGATTTTGGAGAAGAAGAACCACTGGAGACATTCATTCACACGCCAGCGGCTTCGACAACCAATCTCGGCCGTTTCGAACAGACGCTCTATGAAGAGGATGCCGAAGATGACGATGACGAGATCATAGACCTAACCGAAGATGAGGGGGGGTGAGTTATGAGTGAACAACCTACAATCCTCTCTACAGAGGCTCGTATGGTAGAGGTGATTCTCTATCTGGAAAACGAGCCTGTGAGCCTCGACAGAATGGGTCGCCTGACAGGGTTGGGCAAGGATGCTCTCGTCTCAGCCCTCGACGAGCTCGACTCTTATTGGAAAGATCATATGCATGGACTTGAGCTCGTGAATAACGGTGGAGCCTACTGTTTCCTCCCTGCTGGGGATTTGCACGACAGACTACGAGATTGCTACGGAAGAAAAGTGGACAAACGGCTCTCCCGGGCAGCACTGGAGACCTTGTCGATCATTGCCTACTCTCAACCGGTGACGAGAAGGGATATCGAGAATATCAGGGGCGTCTCGAGCGATTCGATTGTACGCCTCCTACGCGATCGAGAATATATCAGAGTAGTGGGTCGAAAGGATGTTCCTGGCCACCCTTGTCTCTATGGAACTACAAAGAAATTTTTATTTGAATTCAACTTACCAAGCATATCGGCTCTTCCCCAGCTGTCGGAGATCGATCGTGCTCGGTTCACCCGTGAAGAGGAGTTATATAATGCAGATTGATTATCCCATACGCCTTCAGAGTTATCTCGCGAAGAGCGGGTTCGGTTCTCGTAGATTCTGTGAACGTCTTATAGCGGATGGCAGAGTCTCAGTGAACACGAAGCTCGTGACGGAGATGGGAGTGAAGGTTTCTGCAGACGATGTCGTCATGGTCGATGATGTGCTTGCAGAACCGGCAGATCGAGTCGTCTACTACGTTCTGCATAAACCGAAAGGGTATGTTTGTACAAACTATGATCCGAACGAGAAGCTCTATGCTCGTGATCTCATAACCATACCCGAGAGCAATCTCCTGTTTCATGTAGGAAGGCTCGATAAGGAGTCGACTGGGCTCATTCTTTACACCAATGACGGTGATGCTGCTCAGAAGATCATGCACCCTTCTCATGAGATAGAGAAAGAGTATGCAGTCATGACACAGGAGACTATTCGCCGTGTTGATATGGAAGATGCTTTGCGGGGTGTATACATCGATAGCCAACGACCGTATGTGATCAAAAAATTCGAACTTCGTTCCAAGCGGTGGGCTGTGGTCACGTTGACAGAGGGGAAGAATCGGGAACTAAGAAAGATCTTCAGCTATTTCGGATACACAGTAAAACAGCTGATACGTATTCGGATCGGCCCGATTCTGCTGGGAGATCTACCTGTTGGAAAGTATCGCCCGGTCACAAAAGGTGAGATGAAGGCACTTCTGGAGGGGGAAAACGCATGACGAAAGAGGAGACTATGAAACTGCACGGATTTGTCGTGGCGATCGACGGCCCTGCCGGTGTAGGTAAAAGCACTATTGCAAACATGGTTGCAGAGCGTTTGGGCTTTTATTTCCTGAATTCAGGAAACTTTTATCGAGCTATCACAAAAGGTGTGTTGGATCGCGGTCTCGATCCTGAAGACACTGAGAAGCTTGTAGAGGTTGCCAGGAGTATCAAACTGGAGATTATCAAGGAGAGACTCTACTCAGATGGTGTCGATGTAGAGGATGCTCTCCATTCAGATGCTGTAGATGCGTATGTCGCACCGCATTCAGCGGTGGTAGAGGTACGAGAGATCGTGAATACCAAGTTACGCGCTCTTGCCGAACATGGTATGAATATTGTCGCTGAGGGGAGAGATATCACGACCGTTGTATTTCCGCACGCACAGTGCAAATTTTTCCTTGATGCTTCGGTTGAGGTTCGCGCAAGACGCAGATACGAGCAACAACCGACCGAAATGTCATATCAAGAATTGGTGAAGAAGATAGCAGAACGAGATGAAATTGACAGAAACAAGCCGGTGGGGGGGTTGAAGGTTGCTCCCGACGCCTTGTATATTGACTCGTCGTACTTGACCATAGATGAAGTTTATGACACAGTGTTACGTGCTATATTTACCCGGATTTCGGGTGAAAATAAGGATCAGGAGAGAAAAGTGGAAGAAGTCAAGGAAGTGTTGGAAACACAAAACGAACCTCAGCAGAAGGCTGATATGCAGGCAATGCTGCAGGAACATTACCTCAAATCTCTTGATGAAATTGAAGACGGTCAGCTCGTTACCGGTACTGTTGTTCAGG
>CAYYOL010000014.1:0-44390 GCA_964473245.1 uncultured Spirochaetaceae bacterium | reverse complement strand
TAGCTTTCACTTTCGTTCGTGAATTGACTTGGAAGCCCTTACACTTCCTGAACAATTTACATTGTTCGCGTTATGACCAACGACCCAAAAATGGGCAATCGTCATTACGCATATCCTTCCTTCTCTTCTCTCATATCTCTGTCAAAAAACCAGCCATTCAGGCTCGCTTTCCAAGGAGTTATCCTTGGAGCGCTCGACCGTTATACCAGATTTCAATCAGCAGTGTCAATACTCGTTTCCACTAATTACTGAATTTGTCTGTTGTTTCCGGTCGAAACAGTTTGCCTGGGCAACGAGGGGGATACTACCTGTTTTCCAGAATATCGTCTAGGGGGTTTCGCAAAAATTTGGGAAAAACTTGCAAAAACCCCTTTTCCATGCTTAACGACTCAGGTGAGAGAGGGATTTTTCCCTGATCATAGAGGCAATATAGGTAACAAAGGAGGCAAGAGATGCCACTGCAGCCAATCCGAAAACCACCAGCAGAATAGGCTCTGCCCACAGGATCCAATCGACTTGCTCGCTCAACCTGAGCGCTGAGACGTAGGCTATTCCTGCCAGTCCCGAGACAGCGTACATGACAGCCTTCGACTTTCCCCAAATATTCGCAGCAACGGCTTTCCCCGTCCCCATCATGAGCATACGGAGGAAAACAATGGAAAACTCCCTCCACATGATAATCACGAATGCCCATACCGGCATGATCTGCACACCAATGAAACAGACGAAATAGGTCAACCTGCTCAGTGTGTCGGCAAACGGATCCATGACCTTTCCAAGATCGGTGACAAGATCATGCTTCCGAGCGATGATTCCATCCAACAGATCGGAAAGCTCGGTAAGTACATACAACAGGAGCATGAGAACTACGGAAACCGTCTGCAACGACGGCCCGAACCATTCGGGTAGAAAAAAGACGGTAAAGAACAGTGGGGCCATGATCAGTCTGGAGATAGTAAGCTTGTTTGGTAGATTCATAATGATTCACTCCCTATGTATTTTGTATGTAGATACTCACGGAAATACCGAGCATCCAGGGTAGAACCGGTCACTTTTCGCAACAGGTCCTTCGGTTCGTATATGGTTCCAAAACGGAGGATCTTGGCATGCAACCAGTTTTTGATAGGCGAAAAATCACCTGTGGAGACGACCGCATCGACGTCAAGATCCTTTTTCATCGCATGCAATATCTGAGCCCCGTAGAGATTCCCCAATGCATACGTAGGGAAATAGCCCAGTTCCCCCATCGACCAGTGCACATCTTGGAGCACGCCCTCCCTGTCACTTGTGGGACGGATCCCGATCAGCTCCTCCATTGCATCGTTCCATGCTCCAGGAAGATCTCGGACCGAGAGCGTTCCGGCGAGAAGTTGCCGCTCAAGACGGAATCTGAGAATAATGTGAAGACCATAGGTCACCTCATCTGCATCCACCCGGATACAGGACGGCTGAACCCTATTCACTGCACGATAGAACATCTTCTCATCGACACCATCAAGTTGTAGGGGAAACAGGTGCTGGAAACGGGGATAGAACCGCTCCCAGAACGATTCGCTCCTCCCAATCATATTCTCCCAGAGTCTGCTTTGACTTTCGTGAAAAGCCAGAGAGGCTCCGTTCGCCAAACTGGTGCCCCGTGTGACATCGTTCGATGCACCCATCTCATACAGAGCATGCCCTCCCTCATGTATGGAGGAGTAGAGAGGACTCGTCACACTCGGCTCGGAGTACCGGGAAGTGATCCGCACATCATCCGATCCGAGGCTGATCGTAAAGGGATGCGTGGCAGTGCCACTAATACCACGGGACCAATCGAACCCCATCGCATCCAATATATCCCTAGCGAACAAAGCCTGTTTGTCTACGGGGTACGAACTGTACAGGAATGAGTCTTCTACCTCTCGCTGACTACCACGAATGACCGATAGCACATCTTGAATATCTCGTTGCATCTCATTGAACAGAAGCTCGACTTCAGCCGTCGTGGTCCCCGGCTCGAATACTTCGAGCAAGGCATCGTACGGATCGTCGGTATAACCGTACCGCTGAGCCTTCTCCTGTACCATCTGTACAATCTGGGAAAGCACAGGTTCATACAGGGAGAAATCATCCTCACTTCGTGCATGGGCCCACACCTGGTGAGCCTGACTGGTAAGCTCTGAAAATCGTTGTACAAAATCAGCATCAAGCCGGCTCGCACGACGCCAACTCCGGTAGTAAGAGCGCACCAACGCACGTGATCTCTCATCGAGATCGGCAGTCCCTTCAGGGTTCGTGTCACTCGCTCCGAGCACCTGAAGCAATTGCCCCATCTCATCAGATACCACCACCTCGTGCATCTTCCGGTCGAGCAGACCAAGCTGCTTCGCCCGCTCCTCGTGCCCGGCAGGAGGGACCACTTCCTGATCCCATACCAGCACTCCACTGATATGGGAGATCAATACCTGCTCTCGATCTATGGCTTCAAGCCGCTGCATGGCCTTTTGGTGATCCATGGTACCCTCCTTGTCCGATTTCAATACGACTCTTTCTGTGCAATTCGGTCGTGAAGAAGGCCAACATAGGTATCCAGCTCGATACCATTCTCCTGCTTCCCACTTCTGTACCGAACGGAGACCGCTCGGGACTCCTCTTCCCGCTCACCAAGAATCAGCATATGAGGCACCTTCATTTTCTGTGCATTTCGGATCTTCGCATTCATTCGGTCATCGCTCTCGTCGATGTAGGCTCGTATCCCAGAGCTCTTGAGTAGATCAAGAACCTGTCTGCCATACGAGTTGAATATTTCCGAAACAGGAATGATGCAAACCTGTTCGGGAGCGAGCCACAGCGGAAAAGCTCCTGCGAAATGCTCGACCAGAACACCGAAGAACCGTTCAATAGAGCCAAGCAGTGCACGGTGTATCATGTACGGTCGCTTTTCTACACCATCGGAATCGACAAAGGTCATATTGAATCGCTCAGGCTCGTTGAAATCGAACTGAACAGTGGACAACTGCCACTCACGACCGATGGCATCTTTCACCTTCAAGTCGATCTTCGGCCCGTAGAAGGCCCCGCCTCCCTCATCGACATCGTAGTCGAGTCCTTCTGCTTCGATAGCACTTCTCAGAGAATCAGTCGCGGCATCCCACCGTTCGGGCTCACCGACACTCTTGTCAGGACGGGTGGAGAGATATGCCTCGATGTTCTCGAATCCAAAGGATCGCAACATGAACAGCGAGAATCTGAGGACCTCTCGGATTTCACTCTCCATCTGATCGGGAGTACAGAAAATGTGCGCATCGTCCTGGGTGAATCCACGAACACGTAGCAACCCATGCAGGGCGCCAGCCTTCTCATACCGGTAGACTGTTCCCAGCTCTGCCCATCGGAACGGGAGTTCACGGTACGAGTGCTTGGAGTTCTTGTAGATCATGATATGGAAAGGACAGTTCATCGGTTTTGCATAGTAGTCGGCCTTATCCATTTCCATAGGAGAGTACATGCTCTCTTTATAGAAACCGAGGTGCCCCGAAGTCTCCCACAACCAAGCTTTTCCCACGTGAGGGGTGTAGACCATCTCATATCCATTCGCATAGTGTTGATTCTTCCAGAAATCCTCTATCGCCATGCGGATTCGAGCCCCGCGCGGATGCCAGTACACAAGACCCGGACCGGCCTCTTCGTGGAAACTGAAGAGATCCAGCTCCTTTCCCAGTCTCCGGTGATCACGTTTCTCGATCTCTGCAAGCTTCTGGAGATAGAGTCGAAGATCCTTGGGATTTGTCCATGCAGTTGCGTAGATACGAGTGAGCATGGGGTTGGTCTCTCTACCACGCCAATAGGCTCCGGCAGTACTCAACAGCTTGAATGCATCGGGATTCAACTCTTTGGTGGATTCCACATGAGGCCCTCTACAGAGATCGGTAAAACCGCCCTGATTGTAGAGCGAGACATCCTCGTCGGGGGGTATCGCATCGATAAGCTCCATCTTGTAGACCTGATCGGCAAACAACTTCTTGGCCTCATCTCGAGAGACCACGATGCGCTTGAACTCCTTGTCTTCCTGGATGATGGTCTTCATCCGGTTCGAGATCTCTTCAAGATCCTCCTCGTTCAATGCTCGAGGCAGATCAAAATCGTAATAGAATCCATTATCGATCGCTGGACCTATGGCAATCTGTGCCGATGGGAACATCTGCAAGACAGCTTCCGCCATCACATGAGACATGGAGTGTCTCACCCGCTCCAACCGATTATCTACATCCTCTTTCCTAGCCATTCATATCTCCTTTGTGCCACTTGCACCAGAAAGTACCCATAAAAAAGACCTCCAATGGTCTCCTCCTACCCGTGCATGCCACAGCCGGCCTGCATTCCGGTAAGGACGAGAACATGGAGGCCATGTTTCCGCGGTTCCACCTTACTTCCCGTATCGACTCTTGATCGCCGACACGGACACTCATTGCACCCTGTTTCGTCAGAGCTAACGGCAGGCCTACTGAAATCCTTGTTCGACCTGCAGCTCAGGAGTGGTGTTCACCGGGGGTTGTCAGATGCCTCACACCCGACTGTATTGCACAGAAGGACATCCTCTCACGGACAACCGGTCCGGCTACTCGTCTCCCTCGTAGCTACAGACTAATAGTGTGAATGATTTTACTTTCTGTCAAGTTCCCTTTGGGTTATATTCTTTGATTCTGAGGAAAACTACTTTCGGTTAGATTTGTATGAGGCGATACGGCCACCTCAATTCCCCGATCCCCCAAAAATGGCAGATATGCTTCTCGCTGCTCGTTCCAGTAGAGAGACATCCTCAGAAGAGAACCGATCGAGGGACGGACTGTCGACATCGAGCACACCCACGACCCCACTAGGAGAGACGAGCGGCACCACCACTTCGCTCCTACTTGCGGCATCGCAGGCGATATGGCCGGGAAATCGAAGGACATCGGGAACCACCTTGGTGCGTTTCTCACTCCAGGCAGTTCCGCACACACCTTTCCCATATGGAATGGTTACGCAAGCAGGAGCCCCTTGAAAAGGGCCAAGCACCAATCGGTGCTCTCCTGATGTGTCGTCTACCAGGTAGAATCCAATCCAATTGATATCGGTCAGATGGAGTGCGAGCAGCGCGCTGGCATTCGCGAGAGAAGAGATTGGCCCCAACGGTGATCGATCATTGCTAACGATAAGCGCATCAAGCTGTTCAATGATCTCGTCATGGCTTATCCGAAACTCCCCCTTGCTCCTTATCTCAGACATGTTTTGCGCCTCCAAGCGGTTTTGATCCTACTGTAGCGACATTGGCTCCCTGGCGCAACCGGTTAGCGATCTTCGGATTCACCAACACTCCAGGACCCGCAAGACAACCGCCCTCACAACACATCACCTCAATGAGCTCCGCCTCGGGTGCCCGTTTTGTCCAAGTCTTCATGAGCCGCACGGTTTTCTGATCCACACCATTGATATTCATGACCTGAATAGGCTTTTCGGATCGTCGGATCACCGAGTTCGCCACGCCCTGGGGTACAGCAAACTCACGACAATCCGCATACGTCTTTACGTGCACATCGTCCTGTGAGACCACCATCTCCTTTATATCGATGTCTCTGGCAACCAACAACGACGCCAGCTCGGCAAAGGTGATCACCGTCTCTATCTCCGGAAATTGTGCAGCCTCAATTTTCTTCGCAAGACACGGTCCAATGAACACGAGCTTTGCCTCTGGTCTCCGTTCGGCACAGAGTCTAGCAGTGTATCCCATGGGAGAGAGCGCTTTGGATCGGAGTTCCGATAGAGTTGGAACATGCCTGTCTACCAGCTGCATATAGGCGGGACAACAGCTGGTTGTCATGAACTTATCCCCTCGGGAAAGCCGTTCCTGTAACTCTTCAGCCTCGTGTGCAGCCGTGATATGCGCCCCCTCAGCCACTTCAACCACATCGGAGAATCCCAACGCCTTCAACCCGGCGACAATCTGTCCAAGCGAACCGGGAAACTGCCCTTCGATGGCAGGCGCGATCATGGCAACGACCTCTTCCTTCTTCTTCAGCATGCCAGCTACCTGCATCAACGAGCTCCGCTCCGCGATTGCCCCAAAGGGGCACGACCGAGAACAATGACCACAGTCGATACATTTCTCACGATCTATCTCGACAAAGCCCTCTTCATTCTTGTGGATGGCATCAACCGGACAGGCCTCCTCACAGGGAACGGGGACATGAATAACTGCATGAAATGGACAGACACCAAGACACTTGCCACATTTGATACACCGCTTCTCATCGATATGTGCTTTCCCGTTCACGAACACAATAGCCTCTTTCGGACAGTTCGCGAGACAAGGCCTGGCAAAGCACCCCCTACACGAATCTGTGATTCGATACTGTTCATCGGGACAACTACTACAGCCGGGTGAAATTGTTGTGAGGGAAGGAAAAACAGGAGTCTTGGTCTCGAGAGACTCCTTCACATAGGAAGAGAGTGTCTTGTACTCATCATCATCCTTTTCGATATCAACCCCGAGAAGAGCCATGATCCTGTACCGAACCATGGCACGCTCCTTGTACACACAACATCGATTCGGATCTCTCGTTCTTGGAATGATATGTATGGGAAGATTATCGACAACATCCTCAAGTGTACCGGCAAAGAAGGCCCGCAACACCTCGGTATCGATATGCCTCTTCATGAGGGTGTACTGATTATTTATTTCAAGCATCAACAGCCTCCCTGAGCAGCTCTTCGAGCCTCTTCGGTGTGACATTGGAATATACGGTTCCATCAATCTCTACAAAGGGAGCCTTCCAGTCAGAGTTGTCTTGTTTGCACAGACCGAGACAAGAGGTCCCCTCTATATCGCAGAGGCCCAACAACTGGGGTTCAAGAAAATCTTCGTACAGCAGCAGATCTGCTCCACCTTGTACAAAACACGCGGTACCAACACAAATATTCACTTTCACTCGCTTCTGCCCCATATCATCCTCCAATTAGTGTCCAATCAGATATACTCCAGCACTGTCTCTTTTAAATACAATTGTTCAAGCGCATTTCGAATACGCCCGACAATCGTACGACGAATCCCTATCTCAACCGGTATGTTCGGATCCTGATGTGCCTCATTGATCTTCGTACCAACTATGAAAAACACCTGATCGCTATCGAGCATGAGCGAGACGAACCGCCTTACGGCATCGTTCGGCATGGTATTCACCGGTATCCGCTGCTCAAGCGCTGTTGCGACCTTCCCCAGTGTGAGCATCCCCTCGGTCACCAGATCGATTCCCTCCATCTTCGAAGCGGGAGGAACGCCCTGAGACCAAGAACTCAAGTCCACAGAGACCCTCTTCTCCAGGAGACGGGAGACAATTTGGGCCGTAGTTCCCCCTGAGACGATCTTCCTTCCTTCGAACGACTCGATCTTTTGAGCGAGCTGCTCGTCACGCTCCTTCGTAAAGGGGGGGCCGGTAACGACGAGCGTCCTTCGAGGTCTTCTCACGTACACCACGGCACACGTGATGTCATCCTTTGCCGAGAGTCCATCGAGTGCATACGCTTTTCTTGTTATCGCGGCGGAAAGCTCTCTCGATGAGATATCTGGATCCTTGGCGATGATTTCCGAAATATACTGACTCACCCCATTGGTTCGCCATCCGAGGGGTAAGCTCTTCCCCATTCCAGATTGAGTCACGCCATCGGTGAACATGATGAGTCTGTCCCCCATTCCCATCGAGAACGATGATTGTCGAACCAACTCCTCCTTGAACGCTCCCTCTCTGTGCAGATTGATATCTTTGGTCTCAAGCGGTGCACGAGAGGTTCCCGCAAAGTGAAGCGCTGGAGGGTTGTCGTACTCGACCAGTTGCACCACGATGTCAGCCTTGTTCGAAAACCGGATATCGGCGATGGTGAATGTCGAGTAGCTGATCTTTCGCTCGCTGCAGACAGGGAGTGTGTTCATGATGATCTTTGCCGATTTAGTCAGGTGCATTGGACTGAACGATAGCTTATGCGCCATATGGGCCGTGAGGTTTGCAAGGACATTTGCCTTTACGCCACTTCCCAGTCCGTCCGAAAGGGTGCAGACGATCTGATTCGACTCTGCCTTCTTGGACTGGAGGAACACATCGCCCCCGATTTTCTGTCCCGTCTTGTACGTCTGGTGGTAATCCACATCGATAAAGATATCTTTCACGATCAGTCCCTTTGATCTACATCGGGCAGGAACCCGTCGCTCGACTTCCCGTTTGGTACCTGGAATGCATCGATGAGCGAGTTCAGCATGATCTCGGTTTCAGCTGCATTCTCACCTAGCAACGAAGCGATCTGTTGCACAGTCTCAAGACTCTTCTGTATAACGGCATCGGCCTTCTTCACGACCGTCTCTCTTCGAATAGTTGGGGTGGTTATGTCCTGGAACATAGCGCCCACCAATCGGTGGTTCTCGATTGTGAAAAATGTCACCTTTAGAAACTTACCCTTGTAGTGGAGTCTATACTGACAAGGAGAGCCTGGGTTGTCGAACTGCTGCGCGAACTCTCCGTGGAAAGGGACAAATCGTTTCAGGGGAAGGTTCACCACACGCTCGACCGCCACCTCCCCCAGTGCATCGTCGAGGTCGGCGAAGAGCGAGAGGAACGCGCTGTTGCAGTCGGCTATATGCAGGTTTCGATCCACGATCACCACCCCCATAGGAAGGGTGCGAAGCAGAACATCGATCTTCGACTGGGCAAGCTTTCTCATCTTTGTCACGCACATCTCGGGCTCCGCCATCCCTTCAAGATAGGCAATCGCCATATCTCGACAGGAGTTGTATCCACACCCCCCACAGTTCAACTCATCGCCTGGAGAGGTCTTGCCTAGATCGATCAGAGCTTGAGAAACAGCGGCATCGGTTATGCTCCAATTGCTCTTACGAATCTCGTGTATGGGTATGAAGGTTCCCGGTTCATTGACATCGAGCAACGCATAGCCCTCATCGAGCATGCGCTGGACATAGTCAGCCGGAGGCACGAAGACCGGTCGAGCCTCTTGTAGTCTCGCTCTCGTGAACCGAGCCGATCTCGTCTTGCTTACCGCAGACGAGCGGAAGTTCGATTTCCCCGGGCCATTGATGCATCCCCCCTCACAGTTGAGGAGCTCGAGAAACGGAGTCGCTTCCGGTCCGGGGGAATTTTTCAGATCGTCTAGCGTCTCCATGACATACTCGACTCCTGATACAGAGACTGCCCGATCCTGGAATACATCTTTTCCGACGCCGAACGTTGCGACCATGCCACCCTCTACCGGATAGAGCGTACTCTCACCAGCCAATGCCGGGACCATGGTCCCGATCTCCTCTTCTGTCAGACTTGTCCCCTGCAGAGTTTCAAGATCGATCCCCTCGTGGGCGAACCAGTTCCGCAGCTCCCTGAATGACAAAGCCACATCTGGAAATCCGGGACTGTTGTCAGCTTCGACCTTCTTGGCTATACAGGGTCCTATGAACACGATCCCGATATCGCTTCCGTATATATGTCTCAGATAGGCACTGTGACATTGGAGAGGAGATGGTACCGGCGAGAGGTTTGGAATCAACTCTGGATGGTATCGGTATACCAGTTCGACGACCGATGGACATGCAGTCGATATCCACGCACAGCTTCCATGCTCCTCGATATGTTTATCCACTGCTGCCGATACAAGAGTCGCACCGATAGCAGTTTCGGAGATGTCTGAAAACCCAAGGTTTCGCAACGCTACGAGAACCGCCTCGGGAGCCTCTGAGAATTCTGATGCATACGATGGGGCGAGCGAGACGATCACCCGTTTCCGAGTTCGGATTAGATGTTGCGCTACTGCAATATCATCACGGATCTTTTTCGCGTGGGATGGACAAGTATCGACACATCTTCCACAGGAGATGCATCGATCCCGAACCACAACGGCCCGTGCCTCTTTCACCTGAATCGACTTCACCGGACAAGCACGCACACATTTATAGCAGTCCCGACATTCGGTTAGTTCAGTGTATATCGGATAGAGTTTAGGATTACCACTACCCATATCAGCCCTCCTGTAGACCGCTCAGGGCATCCTCGAGCAGGGCTACGACCGATTCGGGACGAACCTGAGTATACAGAGTCTCTCCAATCTTAAGATTCGGCCCCTCCGAACAGGTTCCGAGACAGAGGTGCCCGGAAAGATGGACACTATCAGAGAGATTTTTCGATGCAATGTACGATTCGAGATACTCCAGAGATTTTGCATTTCCTCTGGCAAAACACGAGCTTCCCATGCAGAGTTCAACTTCTATGATATTCATGGGCTAAGGATAATAAATTATCGATATAATGTCAATTAATATCCCCCTCGGAATAATTACTTTTATTTCAAGGGGGTTTTTAGGGATAAACATGTGAACACCTTCACATGTTTAGACTATAATCACTGATCATCACTACAATAGTCGAATAACCGCTTACACTTAGCCGATAGAACGGCGAAGCTGGTGGCAAGATCGGTTCTCTGCAGTACCACTTCAGCAGGAAGCCTGAGATCCTTCGGTGCAAAATTCCATATTGCCTTGATACCGGCATCTACCAACATATCGGCAACATCCTGCGCACCGTCTGATGGGACAGTAATAACCGCAATGGCAATACCGTGTTGCTGCACGAAATCGGCGAGCTCCTCCATGGGGTACACGACTGTCTTCCCTATGGGTCGTCCATACTTTTCTGGATCCTTGTCGAACACTGCAACGATGCTCAACCCATAACTCGCAAAGCCCTCATATCGAGAGAGTGCCACCCCAAGATGTCCAGCACCGATCAGTACCGCATCGGTAGCAGTGTCCCACCCCAGATTCTGCACGATCGCCGCGATAAGGGCGTCGATTTCGAACCCTACTTTGGGTCGCCCCTCGACTCCGGTCCCTGCCATATCCTTGCGAACTTGTATGGGAGTCAAGCCAAGTTCTCCTGCCAGTTTCGTTGCAGACACCCACTGCAACCCCTCTTCCTTATACTGACGTAACAATCGCAGGTACGAAGGAAACCGTTTAATCGTCGGAATGGAAATCATCTACCCCTCCTAATCACGTGTGTGTTGGTCAGGAACCAGTGTTCCAACAGAATCGAGAATCAACCGTGGTCGATATGCAAAACGAGCCGGCGTCTCTGCCTGGGAGACTCCAGATAACACAAGTATCGGATCGATACCGCTTTCGATACCGCTGACGATATCTGTATCCATGCGATCACCGATTATTGCCGTATCCTCCCGCTTGCATTCAAGTCGTTTCAGGGCTTGCCTCATCATAACAGGATTCGGCTTCCCGATGAAATAGGGTTCCACACCCGCAGTGCGGGCAATGGGAAGAATGAGCGATCCAGTGGCTGGAACGATACCCTCCTCGCTCGGGCCTGTGGTATCCGGGTTCGTCCCTATCAGGCGTGCTCCATTTCTTACCAGACTCACTGCGCGAATGACGGTCTCATAATTGTAGGTCTTAGACTCCCCGACCACCACATAATCAGGGTTCACATCGTTCATTGAGTAGCCGACTTCATAGAGGGCGTTAATGAGTCCCGCCTCTCCGATCACATAGGCGGTACCGTTTGGCACTTGGGAACTGAGAAACCCAGCTGTCGCCAACGCAGATGTGTAGAAATGAGTAGAGTCCAACTCGATGCCCAGTCTCCGCATCTTCAGCTTGAGCTCAAGTTGAGACCGTTCGCTCGAGTTTGTAAGAAACAGGAAGTGTTTTCCGTTCTCTTTCAACCAATCGATGAATGGCTTCACTCCGGGAAGCAGTCGGTTCCCGTGATAGATCACTCCATCCATATCACAGATAAACCCCTGCTTGAGTCGCATCTGTTCGAGGATCTCCTCGGAGGAACAGAATCTTTCAGGTACATCACTCATATGGTTCCCGCCTTCAGTACATTATATACTGCATCGATATCCTCAGGAGGGGTACTGGTTCCTGCCGTAATCCCTACCCGTTCGAACGTATAGATCTCATCGGGAATCTCCTCTACATTTTCAATATGCCATACAGGAAGTCCTCGCTGTTCGACAATCCGAGCAAGCGATGCAGTATTCGCACTCATCTTTCCCCCTATCACAATAACCGCATCCACATTATCGCACAACTTCTTTATTGCTTGATGGCGACGAGATGTTGTAGGACAGAGCCGATTTCCCATTCTCAGTTGGGATCCGTATCGCCGCTGCATACCAAGCTTGATCTGTTCATAGGTAACTTGCGGGAATGTGGTCTGCACCATGAGTAACACAGTCTCCCCTGAGAAATCAGGCAACTCATCAATCATATCCACACTCTCCACAACGGAGACCGGAACAATATTTCTCTGACTATCCCATACATTGCAAAGTGCTTTTACTTCGCTATGACCTGAAAGACCTGCCAGTACGACATGCCATTCTGCATTCACTGTCCGAATCATGCGTTGTGAATAGGATACAGTACCACACGTTCCATCGATCAGAACGAATCCGGCTTTCTCGAACTCCTCTCGTAACGGATCTCCAATACCATGAGCCCGAATCAGTGCGACCCCCGGAGGGCCCTCCTCGGGACGTTCGATCTGTTTCATTCCGGCTCTGGTGAATCTCTTGACCACATTCGGGTTATGGATAAACCATCCAATGGAGTAGGCAGGAAGCTGCTTCTTCTCTGCAAGACGGAGACATTCATGAGCCAGACTGATAACATGGGCCACCCCATTGCAATAACTCATGATACTGGACTTTTCAAGAATCAATGTACGCCTCCAAACAGGCAGGCCGCCAACGCAGAATTCCTACGAGGCGGCCCGGTAGATATTATGTGACCTGACGATTCCTACTTCTTCTGCTTACGCTTACCTTTCAGTTTGCGCTCGGCTGAGGGAATCTCCACTTCTTCGACCTCATTCTCCTGTGCAGGAATCTTCGACTCCTCAGGAACAGCCCTCTCTTCGACCACATGGGAACCGCCGCCAGATTTCTTCTTGGTGATCCACATAAGAAGCGAAGGAGCAAGGAAGTTACAGGAGTAGGCCCCAACGATAATACCAAAGACCATCTCTATCGCGAACAGCTGAATTGCTCCCGATGCCAGAATTGCGAGCGGAAGGATTGCCATGACCGTGGTCAGCGAGGAGAACAACGTTCTCGACAGAGACTGTGACACACTCGTGTCGATCAGCTGCATCATGGACAAATCCTTCAGGATAGGTCGATTTTCCCGGATTCTGTCGAAGATAACGATTACGTTGTTCAGCGAGTATCCGATAATGGTCAACAAAGCTGCAATTGTGGTGCTCGATACTTCCAGCTGAAACAGTGCAATGAAACTAATAAGGAGGAAAGTATCATGTACCAAGGTGATAATCGCAGCAAGCGCGTAAGCCAACTTAAATCTGAACCAGATGTACAGCAGTATCAGGGCGATAGCTACGATGACTATCAAGATAGAACCCGAAACAAGCGTCGATGAATATTTTGGTCCAACAAAGTCAGATTGTAACACGACTACGGAATCGGCTCCGAACGAGTCCTTGAGTGCAGATTCGACCAATGCCGAAATCTCCGCCTCAAGAAGGTTATCATCGTTTGCGAGTCGAAGCTGGAACACCTGCCTAAACTCATCGCCGACAACCTGTACCTGAGCATCTTCACCTAGGGCATCACGCATCGTATCGATCGAGATAAAGTCTGATCTGTCAGTATTGGCACTATTCAGCACAAAGGGGGTATCCGAAAGTGAGGCGGGAAGTCCAAACCCGGTAATGAGCGCGGCCGTCTCCAGCGAACCGTCAACCGCCGTTGCCGTGACTCCCTCTACTGCTGCCGAGACAGCTGTTGCAAGATCTGCTGCGGTCGGATACGCTACCGGATCGAACTCGTGATAATGTGCGCCGGACGCATCACGTGCCACGAGCGTGACAACACCGCCTGAGACATTCAGACTCACTGAATCGGAACCCTCATACGTGAACGAGACGGCTGGAGGTGCTATCTGTACCCGTTGGGAGAAACCACTCTGGAAATCGATTCCGAGATTGAATCCACCCAATGCGATATACGAGGCCAGTCCTACGACCAATAGAAGGATGGACAGACCCACTGAGATGAATCGAAATTTTGTGATTGGATATATTTTCTTTGCCATGATTACTTTTTCCTCCAGCTAATGCTCAGCCGAGGATTCTTCCCGGAGAGGACTGTGTCGTACATCAACTTCACTACGAATAGCGCGTTGAACATGGAGCTGGCAATACCGACAGCAAGCGTGTTTGCAAAACCTCGGATTGCCCCGGCACCGAGCTGAGAGAGTACAAGCGCAGCTATGATCGTGGTGACGTTCGCATCCATGATAGTCCAGAACGCCTTCGCGAATCCGGCCTTCACTGAGGCTTCAGCGCTCTTCCCATAAGCCAATTCTTCCTTGATTCGCTCAAGAATGATGACGTTTGCATCCACCGCCATTCCAACGGTGAGCACCAGACCGGCTATGCTGGTCAATGTAAGTGTCAGATTGAATGCCGAGAGAACGGAGAGAAGAATGACCAGATTGAAGATGAGGGCAATATCCGCAATGATTCCACTACCTTTGTAGATTATCACCATGAAGATAAAGACCAGCGCCAATCCGATAAGAATTGCTACCAGACCAGCCTGTACCGTATCTTCACCAAGCGAGGCTCCAACGCCCTGCTGGCTTACAACGATGAGCTCGATAGGCAATGCTGCAGTCTTCAATACGACCGAGAGGTCCTGAGCCTCCTGTAACCCGAATCCAGTAATCTGGACATTGTTTCGGATTGGCTCGGTTATGGTGGCCATAGCCTTCACTTTTCCATCCTGGACAACAGCCATCAGCTCGCCTGTGTTGGTTGAAGTGAGTTTATAGAACAATTCACCGCCAGTGGCATCGAGTTCAAAGTTGACCGTCGGCTGACCGGTGATCGGATTCGATCCCACAATCGCGTTTGCAATATGGATTCCATCGAGACCGATCTCCTCATTCAAGACTACGAAACTGGAGAGCTCATCGAGACCATAGTCATCATTCACATAGTATGCGGTCGCCACTTTTCCAGCAGGAAGGAACTCGGGTTGTCTGAGTTGTCCACCATCGGTAAAGACTTCACCGGGGTTCTCTGCATAATAGGCGTTCAGTTCATCGGTAAGCGACTGATCGACAATCTGGAACGTGAGAGAACCTCTCCCCCGCAGGAACGAATTGACTCGTTCGGGGTCTGCTGCTCCAGGAATTTCGATGAGTATCTGGTCGGATCCCTGAATGCGGATATCCGGTTCGGTGACTCCGAACTGGTCGATACGTTCATTCAGAATCGCAATATCCTCGTTCAAGAGTGCGGTGATCTCCGCCCCCGAGAGCCGAGTTCCTGTCTTTGCTTCATAGGCTTCGACATCGGCTTCGAGCAGGATACTCATTCCACCTCTGAGGTCCAGGCCGAGTTGGAGAACCTTTCCGCTGAGCTCTTTGAGCTCAAGAAGTTCGGTTCTGTAGTGACTCTCTAGAGCATCGAACAACTCCTGTTCGTTGTAGAAGCCACGAAAGAGCCCCTCAACTGTCCAGTTACGTGGAACATTCCGATTCATTGTTTTGTAGTTATCTCTAGCTACAGAAGTTAGAAACCGGAATTCATCTGGCACTTGTGCAGATGAATCTGTAGCAATAAGTTCATTGAGCTCCCTCAAATCTCTCGTTGCTCTTCCTTGTGCATACTCCCGAATCTGGATCATAGAGCCAGTCGCAAGATCCTTGGTCTCCTGTGGTACGAATCCGTACCATTTGATGGTTGGGTAGAGGAAAAATCCACATGCAACCAACACCAGGAGAACGATGAACAGTCGCCCTCGTTTTTTCATGATGCTCTCCGTTGATATCGATGTCGTTACTTGGTCTCTTTCTTTTCTGCGCCCTGATCTTCGGAAGTGGAGGTCTCTTCAACAACCACAGCATCCTCGACAGGTTCCGGCTTTGAAGAACTCTTCGAAGCTCCAGTTTTCTTCTTCTTGGCAGGAGCCTCAACGGTCTCAGCCTTCTCGGATTTGTTTGCCTTAGCTGCGGCTGCAGCGGCATTCTCCGCTTTCTTGTCCAAAATCTGGGCGATGGCATTTTTTGAGAATTCGATTCTCGTGTTGTCATCGACTTTGACGACGACTGTCGTCTCCTTGACAATGACCACGGTACCGCGGATACCTCCGATAGATACTACCTTGTCCCCCTTCTTCATTGAAGCGAGCATACTCTTTGCCTCTTTGTCACGCTTCTTCTGCGGTCTGATGATCAGAAAATAGAAAATCAGAATAATAAGACCAAATGTAACAAAGGTTGTGGTCATGGATCCGGTCGAGCTTGCCGATGTTGTCGTGGTTCCTTGGGCGCCCAAGGTTGCCAGCAATGCATTCATACTAATATAACCTCTCTATAGGGTTTGAAAATTTACGTACCGCTTAACGTACCATGTTACCCTGACGGTAGTCAAGTTTGACGTATGGCATGGCTACTCTATAGATAACTGTTAAGTGTACATGGAGTTCTCATTAAAAAGTGGACCCCGGGAACCCCGGAATCCACCGTATGTAAGTTGGTTGAGAACCGTGGGCTTTACATCATGCCGCCCATACCGCCCATACCGCCCATACCACCACCAGCAGGTGCAGCAGGTTCGTCGGTTGGAAGGTCAGTAATAGAACACTCGGTAGTCAGAATCAGCGATGCAATCGAAGCAGCATTCTGCAGTGCACTTCTGGAAACCTTTGCAGGATCGGTGATTCCAGCCTTGAACATATTCACCCACTCCATCTTCGCTGCGTCGAAACCGATTTCGGGCTTCTCATGCTTCACCTTCTCTGCGATGATCGATCCATCGAGTCCAGCGTTCTCCGCAATCTGTCTGATGGGCTCTTCGAGAGCTCTGCGAACAATCCTGTATCCAATGACCTCTTCTTCGGTAAGTCCAGCCAGATTCTTCTCTTCAAGAACTTTAGCAGCCTGAATGAGTGCTACACCGCCACCAGCGATGACACCCTCTTCGATTGCAGCACGGGTAGCGGAGAGCGCATCCTCAACTCGGTGCTTCTTCTCCTTGAGCTCGACTTCTGTCGCTGCTCCAACATTGATCACTGCAACACCACCGGCGAGTTTCGCCAAGCGCTCCTGCAACTTCTCTCTGTCGTAATCACTGGAAGTATCCTGGATCTGCACCTTGATCTGGCTGATTCGATCCTTGATATCTGCCTGCTTTCCAGCGCCATTGATGATGGTGGTATTATCTTTCTCCACCTTCACAGTCTTTGCACGGCCAAGCTGGGAAAGGTCTGTGTTCTCGAGCTTGAGGCCGATCTCTTCCGAAACAACCTGTCCACCGGTGAGGATCGCAATATCCTCAAGCATCGCCTTTCTCCGATCACCGAATCCGGGAGCCTTGACAGCAACTGCATTCAGCGTACCACGGATAGTGTTGACGATCAGTGTTGCAAGAGCCTCTCCATCCACATCCTCGGCAATGATGAGAATCGGCTTTCCAGCCTGTGCCACCTTTTCGAGAATCGGAAGCAGGTCCTTCATGTTCGAAATCTTCTTGTCGTAGATAAGAATGTAGGGATCCTCAAGAATCGACACCATGGTATCACGATTGGTGGCGAAATAGGGGCTGAGATACCCACGATCGAACTGCATGCCTTCAACGAAATCGGTAGTGGTCTCGATAGTCTTAGACTCCTCAACCGTGATGACTCCGTCCTTACCCACTTTTTCCATGGCATTGGCGATCTCGTCACCGATCTCTCTATCGTTGTTCGCACTGATGGAGGCAACCTGTGCAAGCTCCTCTTTGTCCTTGATGATCTTCGCCTGTCTCTTGAACTCCTTGATGGTGTCCTCGACAGCCTTGTCGATGCCCCGTCTGATACCCATGGGATTTACTCCCGCAGCAACACTCTTCATACCCTCTTTGGTGATCGAGTATGCAAGCACCGTTGCAGTGGTGGTTCCATCACCTGCCACATCGTTGGTCTTCGTAGCAACTTCCTTGAGCAGCTGAGCGCCCATGTTCTCGAACGGATCTTCCAACTCGATCTCGCGAGCTACCGAGACGCCATCTTTTGTCACCGTAGGTGCACCGAACTTCTTGTCGATCAGTACGTTTCTTCCTTTCGGACCCAGTGTGACTTTAACGGCTCGAGAGAGCTTCTCGACACCAACGACCAGAGCCCTTCGGGCTTCTTCATTGAACTGCAGCTGTTTTGCCATAGTGTACCCCTCACTTGTATGTGTATTTATATGTTTCTTGTTCAGCCTGAGACCAGGCATCGGCAATGCTTCAGATACAACTGTCACATCACCGATATGTAACATACAAATAAAATTCTCAATCAGCAACAGCAAAATACAAAAAATTCCCGTAATCGGCAACGGGTATTCATCTGTACATTTTCCAACTTCCATGGCAGAGTCTCGCAATGGACACCAATAAAGCACTCGCTCATGGGGCGGCCTTCGGAACCATCATGGTATGGGGCACCACATTCATTGCGACAAAGATATTGCTATCGACCTTCTCTCCTATAGAGATTCTCCTCGTTCGATTCGTTATGGGCTATCTTGGTCTTGCTCTGATCGATGCCATCACCACACGTGGCAAACGAGTGAGATCATCCATGCTTCAGGAGCTCCTGTTCGCAGGAGCAGGATTGACTGGGGTGGTCATGTACTACCTGTTGGAAAATATCGCACTCACCATGACGTATGCATCGAATGTAGGTATCCTTGTCTCGATAGCTCCACTCACCACGGCACTTCTTGCTCCACTGTTTCTGAAAGAGGAGCCTGTCCGACTTTCACTCATTCTCGGGTTCGTCATAGCCTCCGCTGGTGCGGCTCTGGTCATGTTCAACGGAACGGTCGACCTGAGGCTCTCGTTGCGGGGAGACCTCCTTGCCCTCTGTTCCACTCTTGGCTGGGCAATCTATTCGATACTGCTTCGCAAGATCGACACGAGTCGGATCGGGGTAGTCACCTATACCAAGAAGATATTCTTCTATGGGATACTCTTCATGCTTCCCTTCGTGCTCACAAGTGATTTCTCCCTAGTGTTGGATGATTTTACCCCCCTATCTGTTCTGCTGCTGGTGTTCCTCGGCCTTGGTGCCAGTGCTGCATGCTTCGTAAGCTGGAACCATGCAGTGAAGGTTCTCGGTGTTTTTAAGACCAGTGCATATATCTATCTGACACCACTTGTATCGCTCTTTACAGCGGCATTGGTCCTGGATGAACCGGTTACCTTTATGGCGATCACCGGGTGTCTTCTCATATTGGGAGGACTCTATCTTTCGGAGCGACGACCCTCTCCGTTACGCCTCCAGGAAGCGGTATCTTGAAATAGTCTCTGCTGAGAACTCCTATAATACACGAACCTATGCACCTCACACCTGTTAGCGTGAGCAAGCAAGCCGATCCTTGACGAATCTAGAGCCGAAATAGAGGTATCGAGACCTTCATGGCGAAATAAGATTCTTGAAATCATTGCATTTCTCTTGCCAATCGGAGGCGACATTGGTATGGTCTACTGATATATTAATTTAAAGGGGTACACTATGGATCGTTCACAAACGCTCGCAAGACGTAGCATCATACTAGTTATTACCTTATTCCTCGTGTTGGGAGTGCTCAGTGGAGCCGGCCAAGAGGAACAGGGGCTTCACGAGTTCTGGACTCTCGACATGACCGGAGAAGAGGTGACCGAAGAACTTTTCGCTCCCTATCGTCTCACCATGATCAATGTCTGGGCAACCTACTGTACACCATGTCTTCATGAGATGCCGGATCTTGCAGAACTACACGAAGAATACCGTGACAACGGTGTCAACATCGTGGGAATCGTCAACGATATCAACTTCTCTGGAGAAGAGGCGTTTCAACGAAGCATAGCCACTGCGAACTACATCATCCAAGAAACGGGAGCACACTACACGCACCTAATCCCATCCGAAGATCTCTACAACCTTAGACTGAAAGATGTCCAAGTCGTTCCCGAGACGTTTTTCGTTGACAGCAAGGGTACAATCGTGGGAGAAACTATCTATGGAGCAAGGGACAAAGCGGCATGGAAAACTATAATCGATTCAACTATGCAGCTCGTAGAGTAATCGGAATTGTTCTCATTGTAGCAGGTCTAGTGGCGATTGCAGTCGGCATATGGCAGGAAGAGGCACAGATTGTCCTGCAGAAAGCCACACTTATCTGTCTGGAGTGTATCGGCCTTGGCTAATGGACGCAGAAAGGAACATGATAGACGCCGCACTATAGTACAGCTTCTCGTTGCGGTCATTTCAAATGCCTATATTGTCGGGTTTCTGGAGGGGAAGATTTACCGAGGCGGAGCGAAAGCG
Organism: uncultured Spirochaetaceae bacterium; assembly: GCA_964473245.1. GTDB lineage: Bacteria > Spirochaetota > Spirochaetia > Sphaerochaetales > Sphaerochaetaceae > CAYZJV01. The sequence continues at coordinate 23,990 of CAYYOL010000014.1, read as the reverse complement.
CTCTGTGTTCCCGGTCTCAATTGCTATGCATGCCCGGGGGCTCTCGGCTCCTGCCCTATAGGATCCCTGCAGGCGGTGATCGGCTCTCGAGACAAGATCTTCTCCTGGTATGTGGGAGGCTTTCTCATAACTGTTGGGGCAACCATGGGAAGGTTTGTGTGTGGTTGGCTCTGCCCCTTCGGATGGCTGCAGGATCTGGTTCACCGGATCCCCATACCAAAGTCGTGGAAGCGAAAAAGACGCATTCCTGGTGAGAAATATGTCTCCCTGCTTCGCTACCTGGTTCTGGTGGTATTCGTCATCCTACTTCCCATCTACCTTGTGGATTTCGTTGGTCAGGGAAGTCCCTACTTCTGCTCATGGATCTGCCCTTCGGGAACGCTCAGCGGGCTCTTCCTTCTTGCTGGAAACCCCGGACTTCGCAGTGTAGCCGGATGGCTGTTTGTCTGGAAGAACGCAATTCTCGCCGTTACAGTCCTCACATCAATCATCATCTATCGCCCATTCTGCCGATACATCTGTCCATTGGGTGCCTTGTATGGTCTTTTCAATCCCATTTCACTGTACCGACTAGAGGTCAATAAAGAAACTTGCACATCCTGTGGGATTTGCCAACGGGTGTGCAAGCTTGATATTCCTGTCCATACCAAACCAAACAGCCCCGCATGCATACGCTGCGGAGACTGTATAGCGGCATGTCCCCACGGTTCGATCTCCGGAGGCTTTAAAAAAGCGCCGGTCAGAACTGAAGCAAGTGGAGAAATCGCATCAGATTATCCATAGTTCGAGCCAAATCTTCCGGTGCTCTTGCGATGACATGCTTGAACTCCTTAGCGACACGGTTGATGCTGAATATCGCCGAGACACCTCCATCGTAGGCACCCTCGATGGGATCGCCGATGTCTCCGACGACCGCCACAAGAGGAACTCCTTTTCGCTTGGTTCTTCCTGCGATACCCATAACGACCTTCCCCCTGAGACTCTGACTGTCCAATTTGCCTTCTCCGGTGAAAACCATGTCGGCATCGGTAAGCAATTCATTGAACTTCACGGTATCCAGAACGACCTCGATACCCATTTCAAGGTGAGCATCGAAGAATGCGACCATTCCTCCACCCATCCCACCAGCAGCACCTGCTCCCGGAAGCTGTGAGATATCCTGTTTCAGATCCTTGATCACGACCTCGCTGAATGCACGCAGTTCTGAATCGAGTCGCTTCACCATCTGATCATCAGCCCCTTTTTGGGGTCCGAAGATATATGCAGCTCCATGTTCGCCATAGAGCGGATTATCGATATCGCACATAGTGACTATTTCAACATCATGCAATAGCGGGTCTCTCTTGGATGTATCGATCGATGCAATCTCCGAGAGCGTTCCGCCAGTCGGGACAAAAGACTCTCCGGCCGCATTTTTGAACACTACACCCGCTGCAGCTGCTGCTCCCGCACCCGCATCGTTCGTGGAGCTCCCCCCAAGACCAACGATGATCTTCTTGCAGCCACGTTTGACTGCGTCGAGAATGAGCTCACCAACACCATAGGTGGTAGTCTGATCCGGACGTTTGTCGTCTCCAACGAGAGGAAGACCTGCCGATGCCGCCATCTCGACAATTGCCGTATTTCCGGGAAGTATCCCGTAGAACGCATCTACTGGTTTGAAATAGGGACCTGTCACAGTGAGATTCACCTTCTCTCCACCCATGGCAGTAAGAAAGGAGTCGACACTACCCTCACCTCCGTCCGCAACCGGGATGGAGACAACTTCCGCATCGGGATAGTAGCGCAGAATGGCCTCCTCCATGATCGAACAGATCTGGGTAGAGCTCATGGTTCCTTTGAAGGAATCAGGAATCAATAGAAATTTCTTCATACAACACTCCGTTATAGTATTATCAGGCTGAAGCCTGAGCCGATCAAAACTGCAATGACATTGCTGAGAAAATTCACCACATCATTATCTATCCAACGAACACCGCGACACAGTTCAAGCGGATTCCCATCGACTTGCTCGTGTTCGGTAATCTGTTTTCTCTCCGGGTCGTAGTAGTGACCCTGAATCGTTGCCCCAAGATAACTGTCTGCGAACGAGCCGATCACCCCCGCTACCGCAACGATCGAAGCGAGAAAGATCCATGAGAGATCGCCATATCCAGCGAAGGTAGCATACCATGCGAATGCTATGACGATCGAACCAAGGATACTGCTCACCGTTCCAAAAGGGCTTATACCTCCGGACATACCCGTTGGGACAGGTCTGAACGTTCGAATGGATATGGGTGGTCTCTGACTGAGGATTCCGGCTTCGCTGGCCCAGGTATCGGCAGTGCTCGCAGAGAGCGCGGACCCGAACATGACAAGAGCGATAGTGCCTCCCCCAAACCCGTACAGGAGAGCCGATGCAGCGGCAAGACCACCGTTTGCCATGACTTGTGTCCAGTCTCGAGTTCCCCCCTTCTTCTGTATGGTTCGGATCTGCTTTGGCGCAACACGTCTGCTCAGTTTTCCGAGGACTGTTGCAGTAACAAAGAGCAGAAGCAGGAGAGACCATCCCCCAATACCGAGGAATCGCATGACGATAAATCCGATAATAAAGGCGGCAATTGATCCGCTGATGGTCAACCATTTGAGCAGTTTTGCAACAATCGCCAAGAGCAGGTTCACCGCTAGGGGAGTGAGAAGACTCATAATCCCCCCAATGCAACATATGATACCAGGGCACTACCAACCGGTACTGTGATGTTATCGAATCCAAACGGTGTGTAGGCTTCAAGCACGGCTGCAAAGAGTGCCACGACACCCATTGCGATCCACCAGGAGCTGCTCCATGTCCCCGGCAACCTGTATCCTAAAGAGAAGCCCACAACCACAAGACAGGTGATGAAAAGGAGCGCTCCCGTCCCCAGGAGCGTTTTTCTCTTTCCGATTGGCCTTCTTCCCCACTTTTTGCCGACTATCGCAGCCAGACCATCGCCATAGCCCATGGTCATGACTCCTATTCCACTTGCCCACAATGGAATAACTCCCGTGTATCCGAGTAGCACGAGGAGCAGCAGAGAAACTGGAAAGTAGACAAGTCCCAGATTTCTTTGCCTGTCACTTATCCCCAATCGGTTGGCAAATCCACTCATGACCGCGATCGAGTTTGCAAAGATAAACAATACCGGCCCGATAAGAGCAGTGGCGAGGCTATCGAAGAAACCGATCAATATGAACCACCAGTTGGACACACCGATGTGTATTATTTTGCGCACGAGCTCTGTGGAGACGTGTTTCCTCACAGAAAGAAGAAACCCGATACCTACCAATACTCCTACAAGGACAAAAGATAGCGCTAAGCCGACGATAACCATTGCAACAATATAGGTGATACATCTTCATTTTTCAAGATATTGACAGAGATTAGGCCGCATGATATGGTAACCTTGCTTTCGTTTTTGAGTTGCAGCTGTTTCTTTTAATCTAGTTTTCTTCGAGTCGTCTTCATCGTATTCCAAATGACCGATTAAATTGACTCAAGCATGCCGCCAAATGAAGCAATTTTATGAAAACAGGCTTAGGACCTGTGAAGGATGCTTTATGGCAAAGAAGATCTATGTCGGCAACATGAGTTACGCCACTACCGAAGAGGAACTTCGGGAACTTTTCGCACAGTACGGTACAGTATTGAGCGCAAACATCATCATTGATCGTGAAACCCACCGCCCCAAGGGCTTCGGTTTCGTGGAGATGGACGAGGATTCAGCTGCTGAGGCTGCTATTTCCCAGCTCGATGGTAAGGAATTCGGCGGACGCAACCTTCGTGTAAACGAAGCTATTGCAAAGCCCCGTCCAACCAGAGGCTACCGATTCTAAGTTGTGCAATATCAACGAAAAGCCGTCCCTAGTGGACGGCTTTTTTCGTACCCTTTCATGGATTCTTCTGTGATCGCTACCAGGCGCCACCGCCGCCACCACCGAATCCACCACCGCTGAAACCACCGCCACCGAATGAAGAGCCTCCGAAGTGACCTCCTGAACTGGACTTGGTCGGAGCAGCAATCGAACTACTCAGAGCCGAGTTGCATCGTGAAAGCATCGTACTCACAGCCACGGCACTCATCATCGAGTGTGAGCCCATGTACCATGATGGCGACTCGATAGTGATAGACTCAAACTTCTTCGCCCACCGCTTCTCAAGACCGAGCACAATTGCGAACGAAAGAATATGATAGTAGTAGTCTGGATCTTTATCGATCATCCGCTTTAATTCATCGATTTCAACCCTGTCTATGAATTCACGAAGTCCAAGTACTTGTTCGAGTACACGTCTCCCATATTCGCTTCGTTGTCTAGTGATGATAGCAAACAGTGAAAGTAGGCCATTCGCACTTACGGTCACGAGACTGGCCCAAGCCGCGACCGGTAATTGCGATTCGGCAAGCAGTGCAGCGATAAAGAGCACACCCCAGTCCAGCAGGAATACCACCAAGAGTAGGACCATCCATACGATTTTCCCGAATGATTTTCGAATATGCCAGATACGGAAAGCCACATGCCACAGGAGAAGCAGGAATATCCCACTGGCCAGGGCAATCACGAAAAGGACGATTGTTCCCAATCCAGGATAGTTTCCGGTAAACGAAAGTGAGTAGAGAACAGCAGGAAGCAGAATGAATAGTGTGATGAGCGCAGCCTTGTTTCGCGATTTCGTACTGGCCAAAGCACGTTCTCCTCGATAATGTGCATCCACTTTCACTTTCAACCGTTGATACGCTTTGAAGAACGGACCTTTCAAGTCTTCCACACGGACAACCCCATTGGTCCCATTCACGAAGAAGGCGTTGAACAGTTGCATCTCGTGTTTCGAGGCCCCTTTCGGGTCGTGACCACGGATGAAAGAGAACTCCTTCCCCTCCTCCACGATCGTGAGGCATCCCTTGTCGGCCCAGTAGAAAATCATAGCGGTTACATCATGAGGATCGAGTGATTCATCTATGATATATCCCACATCCAGAGGACTCATCCCCTCCGGAGGCTCGTGGTGCGGAACCACAATCAGATCCTTATCTTGTCCGTACCGGTGCCAGATCGACCAAGCAAGAACGACCAAGCCCAATGAGACGATCACCAGCACGATACGAAAGATACTTTGCCAGTCGGTTCGTTCGATAAAATAGCCATCGGGCATCTGGACCCTCACCGTCAGCGACTCCCCAGGGTACATGGCTGTGGTCTCTCCCGTGATCTCCTGCCTGTCCGGAGAGAGAGTCCACGAGACACCTTCAGCACCGGTCGTACCGTATGCTCCTCGATTGAATGTTATCTGATCGGCCTCAATCGGTGCTGGGAACCGAATCGAAAAGGAGAATTTCTCGATTGTCTTCTCCCACTCATCACCGACGATATCGAAATAGAACTCATCGTACGATTCGTACGGATCTTGACCAATATCATAACGGTATGAGAGTGTATATCTCTGAATGCCACGAACGGTCCTGTCGGCAGAACCAACACGTATTGTCACATAATACTTTCCTCTATTGACCGAAACAGTACTACTAGCCCCTCTCGCCTTTATACTGGAGACTCGGGCCTGCACATCTTCCCGAGAGCCATCGGTGATCTCGAAATAGATAGGAATTCTTCGATAGAATCCATGCAACGGCTCGAGAAAATTCATGATGATTCTCTCTTCGATATCATACCTACCATCGCTTGTGACCACGATCTCACTCTGTAGCTCTTCGATTGTGTAGTCCGAGTCTGCAAAAACAAGACCAATCGAGAACACGAGGAGCATGCCGAACAGGAACATTCGTCTCATGTATTTCATGCAAAGCCTTCCTTGTGGTCTCCACCACTTTTCCTTTCGTCGGCGAGGAATTGAGAGAAACCACGCCTACAACGGTATCGGATATCAGAACTTGACATCTACCCGACTTCGAGCCTCTTCCTCGATCTCCAGATAGGGGAGCTTGGAGAATCGTGCAATGGACGCAACGAATGAAGAGGGGATAGTCTGAACCATGGTGTTGATGTCACCGATGATCGCATTATAGTACTTTCTCGCCTGGAGCAAATCATTCTCTATCTTATGCAGTTGACTTTGCAGATCGAGAAATCCTTGATTCGCTTTGAGATCGGGATAACTTTCACTTAAGGCAAATAGACTCTTGAGCGTCGATGAAAGAGCGTTCGCAGCATCGTTCTTCTCGGTGAGGGTAGTTGCACTCATGGCCTTGTTCCGTGCGTCGATGACTGCAGTGAGTGTCTCTTTCTCGTGCTTTGCATACCCTTTCACGGTTTCGACGAGATTAGGAACCAAGTCGAACCGCTTCTTGAGGTTCGCATCGATCTGCGCAGCGGACTCCTCACTCTGGTTCCGAAGTCTAACCAATTTGTTGTATATTGCAACACCGTATAACAGTAGCAGAATTAAAATCGCGACAACAATGATGATGGCCATAATCTATGCCTCCTTGTCAGGTAATATATTGCTTTCTGCAATAACACATGCAGTCACTATATATCCAGAGAACTCGTCCGTCCAGTCTCGGATGCTTCAATTTGAGATTCTCCTTGTATTTACTTACGTTCTACTGTATATTCATACAGGTATTAAAGAATAAATATACTACATGGAGCGAACCTATAGATGAAAGAAAGGCATACAAGGCTCTCGGTCGTAAAAGAGTTGATCAAGACCAACCGTATAGACAATCAGGACACTTTGCTAGAACTACTCGCGAAAGAGGGTTATAAAGTTACTCAGGCAACACTATCGCGCGATTTGAAAATGCTCAAAGTAGGAAAGATTTCGGATGGATGGTCCGGCTATTATTACTCATTACCCGAAAACGATCTCATCTCCGAGTCTGAAAAAAGCTATATTCAGGACGTGAGACGAGGGGTTCTCTCCATCGAGTTCAGCTATAACTTCGGTGTCATCAAGACACGTAGCGGACACGCAAACAGCGTGGCGCTAGCCCTGGATATCCTTGCACTGCCGGAAATTCTCGGAACTCTTGCAGGAGATGACACGATCTTCGTCATTCTGCGGGAGGGGGTCACCAAGGAGGACCTGCTCGAAAGCTTCAAACTCCGAATCCCCGAAATCGAGACCTAGAACTCCTATTCCATATTGCCTGGTCTTTCCTCCTGCTATACAGTAGATATACCCGTTCTGTCGGGCAAGGAGTGGTAATATGCAATTCAAGAATCTATCTGAAACTCAAGCATTCGCTGCGCTGAAAACCCTTGCGCCACTGGATATGCGTAAGGAGCTCACTGCAGCTCGCATAGAGAGCGCTTCGGCCCCATGTGGAGCTGGCCTCTCGTACCATTGGGCCACCATGGGTGTTGGCGATACCCATATCGCGGCATTGCAGCAACTGGTGGATGAACAACAACTGATCCTGAAGTATCGAGCACTGCTCTCTGGGGAGCCGATGAATACTGGAGAGAAGAGACGTGTTCTCCACCATCTTACCCGAGGTAGAGTGCTCGGAGAGTCCCAACTCGTCGAAGCCGACGGAGAGGAGAAAGGGGCTTTCTATAGAGAACAGCTTGATAGAATTTTCTCGTTTTCACAAGCTGTCCGTAACGGCTCACTGAAAGGTTCGACGGGAAAACCCTTCACCACAGTGGTACAGATAGGCATTGGCGGAAGCGACCTCGGTCCTAGAGCCTTACATATCGCATTGAAAGGATGGGCAGTGGGAGAATCGGTGGAAACCAGAGATGCCCGCTTCATCTCGAACGTCGATCCTGATGATGCAGACGATGTCCTTGCAGGACTCGATCTTTCCACTACGCTCTTTGTTCTGGTAACGAAAAGCGGCACAACCCAGGAGACGCTCACAAACTACGAGATGGTGAAACAGGCGATGATCGCTGCTGAGATTCCTGGCCTCGATCCGGCAAAACACATGGTTGCAGTCACAAGCAAGACGAGTCCATTGGCCTCTTCCAAGGAGTTTTTGGACGCGTTCTATATTGATGACTATATTGGCGGTCGTTACTCATCCACCAGTGCGGTAGGAGCCGTTGTCCTCTCTATTGCATTCGGACCAGATGTGTATGCACGTCTGCTGGCAGGTGCTCATGAAGCAGACAACGTAGCACTGGAGCCAAAGATTACGGAGAATGCAGCACTACTCGACGCGGCTATTGGAGTCTATCTGAGGAATGTCCTACAGTATCCGGCAACAGCTATCCTCCCCTACGCTCAAGCTCTTGCCCGGTTCCCGGCACATCTGCAACAGCTTGACATGGAGAGCAACGGGAAGCAGGTGAACAGAAACGGTGACCCGATCGATTATAGCACGGGCCCGATAATCTTCGGAGAACCGGGAACGAACGGCCAACACTCCTTCTATCAGTTGCTCCACCAAGGAACAGATATCGTCCCGCTTCAATTCATTGGATTCCGAACTTCACAGAGAAAGCAAGATATTGAAACAGATGGATCTTCCAGCCAGGAGAAACTCGTGGCGAATCTCATCGCTCAGATTGTGGCCTTTGCCTGTGGAAAGGATGATGCACACGCAAACAAGCGATTCCCTGGGAATCGGTACTCGAGCGTGATAGTCTCAGACCGCCTGACTCCTGAGACTCTCGGGGCTCTGCTGGCACATTACGAAAACAAGGTCATGTTCCAAGGATTCCTGTGGAACATCAATAGTTTCGATCAGGAAGGCGTACAATTGGGCAAGGTTTTGGCTAACAAAGTCCTCTCCGGGGGAGAAGGGGATCCAATTTTACAAGCGTACATAGATCTGTTCTGAGCATACAAAAACCCCCTGGGGAAAAGGAGGTTAAACCCAGGGGGAACAAAAAGGAGGTTATGAAAAGTTAATCGAATGGAGTCCGTATAACGGAAGGAATCATCCACTCTTTTTCCTTTCGATGGAAATTTACCGAAAAAGGAAAAAAGAATCAAGACTCTTTTTCAAAAATATTAAAATATTTTCGAAATCATATGAGAGCTGCATGATTGAGTAGAAAAGAAAACGATTACACATGTCGAAACACGAGCATATTATTGTTTTAATATTCTTTTCATCACATATTTGAAGAACTAATGAACATTACAAGGAAAAAGCTTCCCATAAATCGCTTGAAAAAACATCGGCTCCAGGATTTTATCTCCAGAGCCGACTATTACGTATACATGTATTGTTCTATATAAAAGACTACTTGTTCTTCATTGAAGCAGGTTGACGTGTGTTCTCGAGCACATCTCTCCAGAGACTCCCTTCGATATTCACATGATTTCTCTCTGCCACAGCCACCTTGATAGGAATATGGACGAATTTGTTGTTCACCAATGATATCAACGCCTGCGTCTTTCCTGCCATAGCAGCGTGCACCGCATGAGCGCCGAGTCGTGAACAGTAGATCGAATCGTTGGGATTGGCCTGGGCACTTCGAATGATATAGCTCGGATCGATGTACTTCAGGCTCATCTCTACCTTCTCATCTTGGAAGTACTGCTTGATCCGCTCTTTGAGGAACACTCCTATGTCGGTGAATTTGATATTTCCCGAAGCATCCCGATCGCCAGTCTGCTGCACCAGATCCTGTCCAGCACCCTCTGCAACAAGAATCACTGCATGCCCTCGATCCAACAGCCGCTTCTTCAAATGCTCAAGTAACCCATTCGGCCCATCGAGATCGAACGGATTCTCAGGAATCAAGCAGAAATTGACATCGCTCATGGCAAGGGCGGTACTTGCCGCAATGAATCCCGACTCTCGCCCCATGACCTTGACCAGTCCAATACCGTTAATGGAAGCCTTAGCCTCAGTATGTGCCCCCCGAACCGCAGGAACAGCATGGGCAACCGCAGTATCGAACCCGAACGAGATCTGGATGAAGGAGAGATCGTTGTCTATGGTCTTTGGCACACCGATGACGGCGATTTTCAACCCTCGCTTCTTTATCTCTTCACCAATTTCATAGGCGCCACGCAAAGTTCCGTCGCCCCCTATGGTGATAAGGATGTTGATATTCAGCCGCTCGAGAGAGTCTACGATCTCCTCTACACGATCACCACCACCGCGGGAGCTCCCGAGAATCGACCCACCCTTCTCCTGTATGTCGTCGACAACATCTGGATCCAGCGCAAGAAGCGGAAAGGGAGAGTTCTCAAGTAAGCCCCTGTATCCGAATCGAATTCCAGAGATACGACGAACACCGTACCGATACCAGAAACACCGAGTGACCGCTCTCAGTACATTGTTCAATCCAGGACAGATTCCCCCGCAGGTTACAATCGCTGCATGCACATGTGCCGGATTGAAGTAAATCTTCTCCCGAGGCCCGGCAACTTCGACCGTGTCGTGATACTCGGGGACCTCCTCACCCTTTTCATTGATGGTCGCGTCTATACCGAAATAGATCCGCTTATTGTCGGTCACATAATCGGCAAGACCGTCATCCACTGACGAAGACATCTTGATGGGAGAATTGATTTTCGCCTTTCCGAGATTCTGAATAGTGAAATCATACTTGTTGTTTACTGGTGCAAAATCCATGGACTCACTCCTTGTCTGTATGAGCGAACTCGCTCAACAGTGCTTGAAACTCTCGAGAGAACACGTCAAAAGGTTCGACGAGTCGTCGTTTTGCTTCGGTTTGAAACTCGTCGTACAGTACAACGAATTGCTGTCCGAACCGGGTGAGCGAGGAACCTTCATGGTCTGCTCCACCCCGCTTTCGCTCAATGACCGGAACTCCGATCTGATGTTCAAGGTTCTTCACCATATTGTAGGCTTTTGAGTAGGAGATACCCATGGAACCCGCTGCTGCCCTCAGTGAACCGGACTCTTCGATCTGCTGAAGGAGCCAAAGTACACCAATTCCCATGAACTTCTCACCCTCGCCGCTAACCAGATACAGCTTAGCCTTTACATCCATAATTTTTCGGCGCTCCGATACACCTTATCTATCAGATCCGGAACGCTATCGGCATCGACTGCAGAATATGCGATCCGAATCATGTCAGATCCCAAAGATACCGTACCGATTCCGTGGTGTTCAAGCAAGTGCCCCCGGAGCACCTCTGCATTGCATGCACAGCGCAACGTACAGAAGTACCCGGAGTTGAACGGATACGGTCGAATATGTGGCACATGACCACGTCGCTCAATCTCCTGCTTCACTATAGCATACCTTTCGCCGATTTTCCTGCCTACTGCGTCTACATCCGCTCGATAACTCTTCTGCTGCATCGCCTCGACAAGAAGTGACTGGCCTATACGTGAACAACTAGAGACCGAGGAGCGGATCACCCCCATGATCTTCTGCTCCAGGGCTTGGTGCATCCGACTGTCCATACCTCGCGCATTCCAGGTGATAAACCCTATGCGGAACCCCCAGACGAGAGCCTCCTTCGTTGCTGCATCGCACTTCACCGTAAGGAGATTCTCATGTGCATCTTTCAACAGGGAGAACAACGACTGCTTGAAGACTTCGTTCTCATGAAACAGACCAAAGTAGGCATCGTCTATGAGAACGACCACATCGGTTCCCGATTGGGCTTTCTGTACCAGCAACTCGCATAGCCTAGCTGCCTCCTCGGGTGATGGTGTATACCCAGTGGGATTATGTGGAAAATTCAGAAGTACGATCACTTTTCCACTAGAGACCGAATTCAGCGCATCGGAGAGCGCTACCAGTGAGAAACGCAACTGCTCATCGAATAATTGAAACGGAAGCAGGTTCGCACCATGGCGTACATGGAACAACAATTCGTAGTTATCCCAGCAAGGTGCAGGAACCATAACGGTATCTCCCTGATCCACGAAGAGATCTCCTGCTATCGAGAGGGCATGAGTGAGCCCTGCTGTCACCACGGGCAAAGGAAGGCTCGTATTCGCCAACAACGGATTCTTTCTCACCATCTCGTTTCGCCAAAGATTTCGAAGTATGGGATCGCCTGCCGTAGGAGCGTATGAGACCATCTGATCGATAGAGACAGATGATACCGCATCGGCAAGGAAAGAGAGAGACATATGATGCCCATCTGCAAGAGCGACTCCTGCTGAGGCATTGGCAACGGAAGCCTCTCGTCCTGCCTCCTGACTCTGTGCCACGATCCCTCGAGGAAAGTAGACACTCTTCCCAAATCTCGAGAGAGTTCGCTGAGCAACCGAATCTCCCAGTATCTGATTCAACTCTCGTGCAATCGCATCCATCGCTACTCCTCATGTTCCAGCATGGTCAGAAACTGACGCTCATCGACAATCGTCATCCCCAAAGAGATCGCCTGCTGTAGTTTCGATCCTGCACCGGTTCCAGCCAGCAGATGTGTGGTCTTTCCAGTAACCGATCCAGTGGTTCTACCACCTCTTGCCTCGATCTCCTTAAGGGCCAAGGATCGGGGCGAAAAGTGCTCAAAACTCCCGGTCACACACCAGGTTTGCCCTGCAAAGACCTGAGGTATCGATGCATCTTCAAGGGCCGGCTCCTCGGAACATTTGAGCCCCAACGCTTCCAATCGCTCAATTCGTCGTCGCATATGTGGGTCTGACAGATGAGCAAACAGTGCATCGACCGTCTTCTGACCGAACCCTTTGATTTCAAGCAACCGTTGCCGATTGCCGGCATCGACCAGCGAAAACAACTCGCGCATCGACACCACTCCAGAGTTCACCAAAAGATCCACCGCCTTCTTTCCGAAATCGGGAATTCCGAGTGATACCAGAACTGTTCTGAAAGGACGATCCTTGCTCGCCTCCACCGATTTCTCGAGTGAGGCTACTTTCTTCTCTCCAAAACCCGGCTCTCCGACGAGCTTGCTGTAATCGACCTGATAGATATCCGGAACATCTTGCACCAGGTTCTTCTGTACGAGAAACGCCACCGTCTCAGGTCCGAATCCGTCGATATCCATCTGATTTCGACCGACAAAGAAACTGATTCGCCCAAGAACCTGATCTGGACATCCGGTATTCGTACAGAACAGGTGGGCTCCCTGTCTGTGCAGAGGCTGCTGACAAGAAGGGCAACTCTTAGGCATGCTCCAAGTGGTATTTCCCTGCTCATTCTTCTCAATCACCCGCTCGACAGCTGGAATGACATCTCCCCGTTTTGAAATGGCCACCAAGTCTCCGATGGCGAGTTCAAGGAGCTGAATGTAATCCTGATTGTGCAAAGTGACATTTGAGACCATCGAATTACCGACTTTCACTTTCTCTACGCGAGCAACCGGAGTGATTCGACCAGTTCTCCCTACTTGCACATCGATACTTCGAACAACAGTCTGAGCCTCAGGTGCATCGAACTTGTAGGCTAAGGCCCACCGGGGATGATGGCCGGTATACCCGAGAAATTCTCTCACTGCTAGTTCGTTCACCTTTATCACCAACCCATCGATCTCGTAAGGAAGGTTCGCCCTTCTTTCATCCATGAGAGCTACGAACGAGGTGATCTCACCATAGTCGCCAATCACCTCTGGCTGTATCGAGGTGGCGGCTACTTGCTCTTCGACCCGAGAGGGATCTTCGGCGAAACATCCGACTGTGGGATTGACCAGAAAACCGAGGTCGTGCAATCGAGACAGTGAAGCTACATGGGTCTGAATCATTCCATCGGTTCCAGGTCCGTATGCCTCATATGCGAACATTCGAAGGGGCACTCGTGCCGTTTCTCTGCTTTTCAATCTGCGGAGCGTGCCGGCTGCAAGGTTTCTTGGGTTGGCATAGGGTATTTCCATACTCTGGTTCAGTTTCAAAAAATCATCTTTCATGAGAAAGACCTCTCCCCTGACTGCGATATCGAGCGGCTCGGAGAGACGGAGAGGAATCGAAGCAATCGTTTTCGCATTCGCAGTTACGTCGTTTCCTACGAATCCGTTGCCCCTAGTCACCGCCTTCGCAAGCAGACCCTGTTCGTAATAGAGGACAAGCGAAACTCCATCCATCTTCTCCTCGACCACAAAGGAGAGTCTCTGTTCACCCCGGTTCCGAGTTCGCTCAATCCACTGGAGCACATGCTCGGCAGTGTATGCTTTATCCAAGCTTAACACTGGTACCGAATGCTTCACTTCGGGAAAGGAGGATGCCAGATCACTTCCGACTCGCTGAGAGGGAGAATCGGAAGCAAGTAATTCCGGATAGCGAGACTCTAACTCAATCAGACGATCCATCATCCTGTCATATTCACTATCGCTCACTGTCGGTCGAGACTCCACGTAGTAGCGGTACTGATGCCGACGAAGCTCTTCAGAGAGAGCGAGAATCTCTTCCCTCACCTGTTCAATCCCTAGCATATACAGCTCCTCCAATCTATCATCTATCGCATTTGGGCTCCTTCAGTATACCGTCTTTCTCCTGTTTTGGCATTGCGGAGTCGCAAGTAAAATGGTATTTTTAGCTCTGAAAGGCGGATACAGGAGTTCATGGCCGACAAGAACGTCACTTCACAGGAACTAAACGAAACCCTTCACGGGATCATCATCAGATCCAGTATAGATTCTGGGTCGATTCTCGGTGTAACCCCGCCAAAGGCGGATAAGCGGTTCTTTCTACTCGGACCGAAGGATATTCCGGGAACGAATAGTGTCGCTGTCTACGATGATGACATCCCTCTCTTCGCTTCCACCGATATCGGGTATCGAGGGCAACCGATCATAGCACTGTTCGGCCCGGATTCGGAGACTGTCGAGGTGAAGTCTCGTGAGGTGGAGATTGACTTCCAACTCACGGTCGATGCAAAACCCTACCATACCAAGCACGTCCACTCCCCCATCCTGTACCAATGGGGTGAGCTGGAGACCGTTTTTGCCAACTCTGAGACAATGTTCGAACGCACCTATGTGGATAGACGAGTATGGACCCGTGAAGACACCATCACACATGTGACCACCTGGCTACAAGGGGATACGCTGTATGTGGAGGCACCAACGCAATGGCCTTTTCATGTCCGTGATACGGTTGCGAACGTCTGTGCGAGAACGAAGAAGAGCGTAGTAGTGTATCCAAAACCCCACTTCTCGCCTAAAGATGAAAAACTTATGCTTCCCTCTATTCTTGCTGCTATCTCGGCACTCGCCACGGTGAAAAGCAGCAAGCGGGTAAAAATGGCGTCTCGGTTCCCCACCTACAAGAGTCCGATCACCATTACCAGGAAGACGGCTCTGGATTCGAGCGGAAAGCCACTAGCAGAAGAGGTCGAAGCGATTGTTGACCAAGGGGCGTTTCCCCTATTCACGGCAGAACTATTCAAACAGGTATTAACAGGCCTTATTCCATTGTATGACCTGCAGGCATTCTCCGCCACGGTGAGAATCGCCGAATCGCACAGCCCTCCGTCGCATTTCTTCGGTGATCTCGGGTACAGTTCGGCCCTCTTTTCCACAGAAGCACATGCATCGGCGCTCGCAAGAAATCGTGAAGCAAACCCATCGAACTGGCGCATGAAACATTATACCGATGGGAAGAAGCGGAGCGAGGTGCTCGAGACACTCCCTGTTTCAAAGTTACGAGACCTTATGGGAGAGACCTGTACCGTTTCCGACTTCGCCCGACACCACGCTGTTTATGAGTTACAGAGAAAAACACGTAAATCACGATCCACGTTCCTCAACTACAGCAGGGGGATCGGCATCTCCTGTGGTGCAGGAATCAGCGGTTTCTCAGCAGAATCCCCACTCCACACAGGGGCAAAGATTACCGTCACACTCGATGCCAACAACAAAGTCATGGTGAATACAAGTTTCTTCGCCAGCAGAAAGACCACCTCGCTCTGGCGTTCAATAATTGCACAGAGTCTCTCGATCGAACGAGAGAACATCTCATTCGTGGAGGCGAATACGAAGGAGATGGTAGACACCGGTCCAGAGGTCCTCTCTCTGGATGTCGAACGATCGGTGATCATGATCACCCAATGCTGCAATGCAATAAAATCGAAACGGTTCCAGGAGCCACTTCCCATCTCGGAGTCCATAACAGCGAAGAGTGCTTTTTCGACATCGCCCACATCCATCTTCTCAAGCAAAAACTGGGGATGCCTGATTGTGGAGCTGGAGGTGAACACTATCACACTGGAGGTGGAAGTGAGGCGAGTTTGGGGTCGTTTCACCTTCAGCAATACAACCGACATAAGGCGCCTTCAGATGAAATTCAGACATATCATCAATACGAGCCTACGAGAGTGCAACGTGACTCCGATCCATCGAGACGGAATACCACCTCTGATGGAGGTAGAAGTGAACACGCTTGAGTCGGAGGCTTATCCTTCATCAGCGACCTCGGCGCTCCGAGCTATGGTCATGGCTGCCTGTGCATCTGCACTCTCCCAGGCTTTGAACTGCAATGCAACAAGCATGCCCATTACCAGTGAAGACATTATCTCCTATCTCAGGAGGGAAGAATGAAGATAGAGTGCACAATCGACAATAAAAACTTCACCCTCTCCGTGAACTCCAACAAACCGCTCAACCTGATTCTCATGGATGAGCTCGACCCTCCAGTAATGGAGAGTCGATGTAGGGACGGCCTCTGCGGTAATTGCATCGTGCTACTTAATGACGAAGCCACACTCTCCTGTCTTATCCCGGCATTCAGACTCAAAGGAGCCCGGATTCTCACCTTTGAAGGGTTCAGAAAGACTCGATTCTGGCACGATCTCGAACGAGCATACGAAGATACCGGCAGCCACCCATGCCCACACTGTTACAACTCGAAGACCTTGATATTCGAATCGTTGCTTCAAATGGTAGTGAAATCCGAGTATGGTCAGACAAAAGACGAGGAACCGGATGAGAAGACGATAATCGAGGAGCTCGGACTCAACTCTTGTCCGTGTCTCGATGCCCACGAAATGCTCGACATTTTCCAGGCTGCTGCAGCCTATCGGAGACGAAGACGTGTACGAAGGTATTAGATCTCCCTCAGTCCATACACCGAAGACTATGAGCGATCTCGTTTCGGTAGCTACTCGGTTCCCCAACGCGACGCTTTGGGCGGGCGGTACATTCATCATGAGCAGGGAAAACTATTACCCCACACGGGACAGCAACGATATCATCAACCTCAGCGAGGTTCCCGAGCTCACTCGAATAAATCGAACAGACCGGTATCTAGAAATTGGCTCTATGGTTACATTCGAACAGATGCTGAAGGTGGGAAAGCAGGTACTCCCCGGGCTTCTTCAGACGACATTGGAACAGACTGCTACCATGATACTCAGAAGGCAGATCACATTGGGTGGAGCCATTTGCACTCAACAGGTACGATTAGCACTTCCTGGGACACTATATGCTTTACAGGCGGAAGTCGAGGTGAAAACGTGCCTTGGCCCGAAGACTGAGACGAAGTGGACCGAAATACAGAGGCTCTATGACCGACAGGGAGTACTGCAACTCAAGCGAAATGAGATCGTTACTCGAGTACGACTCGGATTCGATCGTGATAATTTTTCTACATTCATAGCGGCCGGAATGCCAATACAGAATCCACGAGAGACCGTCTACCTCTCGTTCGCCTGTTCTTATAACCAGTCAGTGATCCAAAATTTCCGCATGTGCCTGAATTTCCCAACCTCTTTGCTCTTGGTTCCTCAGGAGATAGATATGATGATGCAGGGCACGCTCCTCCCACTCACATCACAACAGATTGGTCGTGTAGTGAGAAGTGTCATGGAGGAGGTTCTGGGGTCGAGCACAAGCGAGATTCCGCCGATACAGATAGAACGGGCAAGGAGTTTTGTTGAATCGGCTCTCCATGAGCTGAACGCGCAAAGTCTATCTGAGCGATAGGCTACGCATTACCTGCTCCTTATGGTACAATGTGCCCTGCTGAGAGGAGTATTACATGCCTGATTTCGTACACCTACACAACCACACCGACTATTCATTGCTTGATGGTGCGGCTCCAATACATAGATATGTAGCAAAAGCCCTTGAACAGGGAATGAAGCATCTTGCGATCACCGATCACGGAAACATGTTTGGTGCTCTGAAATTCTATAATGCATGCAAAGAGAGCGGGATCAACCCTATTGTAGGGTGTGAATTCTACGTGAACCCGGAATCTCATACCGAACGATCCACCACCATGAGTGGTAGTCGTTACTACCACCTGGTTCTCATTGCCATGAACGAACAGGGATACAAGAATCTCATGATTCTCAACTCAATATCCTTTATCGATGGCTACTACTACAAACCAAGGATCAGTGATCAGTTACTGGAACAGTACAACGAGGGACTCATTTGTCTATCGGCTTGCCTCGCAGGTGAGATTCCACAACTCCTACTCAATGACAACTACCAGGGTGCGAAGGATCGTGCAGCATACTACAACTCAATATTCGACGACAATCGATACTATCTCGAGCTGCAGGACCACGGACTGGCCGATCAAAAAAGGGTGAATCCCCAGATTGTCAAATTAGCACAGGAGCTCGATATTCCTCTCGTTGCAACTAACGATATCCATTATATCGAGGATTCCGATGCAAATGCTCAGGATATCGTGCTCTGCATTGGAACGAACAAGAAGAAGGCAGACCAGGACCGTATGCGGTTCGACTCCCAAGAGTTCTACATGAAGAGCCCTGAACAGATGGCTGCGCTGTTTGACTGGGTTCCCGAGGCCATTGAGAACACTGTTGTCATTGCAGAACGGTGTGATCTCACCATAAGCCAACCGGGCCCGATGCTTCCTGCCTATGAGATTCCACCCGAGTTCGACAATCCCGATCAATACCTTCGTTATCTCGCGCAAGACGGTCTCGAGAAACGATATCCCGAGGTGACCGAGGAGTTACAGAAGAGACTCGATTATGAGCTCGATATCATCATAAGCATGGGCTTTACCGGGTACTTCCTCATCGTCTGGGACTTCATCTTCTGGGCGAAGCAGAACGACATTCCTGTGGGACCGGGGCGAGGTTCGGGCGCAGGTTCCCTTGTTGCCTATGCCATGACCATAACCGATATAGACCCCATAGAGTACAACTTGATCTTCGAGCGCTTCCTCAACCCTGAACGAGTCTCTATGCCCGACTTCGATATAGATTTCTGCTATGAACGACGCCAAGAGGTCATCGACTACGTAACAGCGAAATATGGCTCTGACCGTGTCGCGCAGATCGCCACCTTTGGTACACTGAAGGTGAAGGCGGTAATCAAGGATGTCGCTCGAGTTTTGGACATACCTTTTGCTGAGGCGACACGAATTGTCAGCCTGATACCAGACAGCTTACCAGATGATGAGGCTACGGGAAAGCCGAGAAAACTCACGGTTCAGGGAGCGATCGACTTCACCCCGGAGTTGCAGGAACTGGAGCAACGAGGAGGTGTGTATGCAGAACTGTTCGATGTCGCAAAACGACTCGAGGGGTTCAACCGCCATACCTCGACGCACGCCGCGGGGGTGGTGATCGGACAGAGCATACTTACCGACTATGTTCCCCTCTACCGAGATGCGAAGACTGGAGCGATCAGTACCCAATACACCATGGATATGCTGGAAGGGTGTGGCCTGGTGAAGATGGACTTTCTTGGCCTGAAGACGCTCACGCTTATCAAACACACCGAAGATCTCATACAAAAGACTCATCCGAACTTCTCGGTACAGGATATTTCGGAGGAGGATGAGAATACCTTTTCCATGCTTGGAAGAGGTGAAAGTGCCTGCATATTCCAGTTTGAAAGTGCGGGTATGCAACGAGTGTTGAAAGATGCTAAGCCAAACTCGATAGAAGACCTCGTCGCGTTGAATGCCCTCTACAGGCCTGGACCTATGGCATATATCCCAAAGTTCATTGACTCGAAGAATGGGAGGACTGCCATCGAGTATTTCCACCCTGATCTGGAGGAGATACTCAAAACCACCTATGGCGTCATTGTATACCAGGAGCAGGTCATGAAGGTGGCACAAACAATAGCTGGCTACTCGATGGGGAATGCAGACCTGCTTCGTCGTGCTATGGGTAAAAAGAAAGCAGAGGTCATGGAGCTGGAGAAGAAGAACTTCATCGAGGGAGCCGAAAAGAGAGGCTACTCGAAAAAGATTGCTGAGGGAATCTTCGAAATGCTGCTTCCCTTCGCCGGATATGGCTTCAACAAATCACATGCTGCTGCATATTCTGTGGTAGCGTATCAGACTGCCTATCTCAAGGCAAACTTCCCTGCTGAGTTCATGGCTGCCAACCTCACCAATGAGATCAACAGCCCGGATAAGTTCGCTCAGTATCTCATTGAAACGAAAAACATGGGCATTGAGATTACCCCACCGTCCATCAACAAATCAGACAAACATTTCACCGTTGTGGACGGGAAAATCGTCTATGGTCTGCAGGGAATTAAACATGTAGGTGAGGCGGCCGTAGAGAGCATTCTCAGAGAACGTAATACAAACGGACCGTTCAAGAACTTCCTGGATTTTCTGTTCAGAAGTGAATCTCGAGCGCTGAATTCAAAACTACTCGAAGCACTTATCCTCTCGGGGGCTTTCGATGAACTGAATGAGAATAGACCTACACTCCTTGCGAATATGGAGGGTGCGCTCAAGTACGCACAGAAAAGGAAGGAGAGTGAAGCGTTCGGCCAAGTCTCCCTCTTCGATCCCGAAGAGGAGGCAGCTATGGAGACGTTCGACATGGAGGAGCACCCGGACTCGACCCTATTGGAAAAACTGGAGATAGAGAAGGAGTTGCTCGGATTCTACGTGTCAGGACACCCTATGGATATGTATAAAGATGTCTGGAAACGGTGTGTGACAGTGGATCTCGGGCAACCAGAAAGGCTCCCCCGTGGACGACCTGTGAATTTGGTGGCTATGGTCACCGGTCTACGAGAAATCACCACAAAGGGAGGGACCGGAGACAGGATGGCGTTCCTTCAGCTAAGCGATTTCAATGGCAGCATTGAGGCTGTCGCTTTCCCCAAGACCTGGAAAGAGTGCGAAAATCGGGTGCGAGCCGAAGGTATCTTCGGCTTTAAGGGAAAATTCGAATCACGACAAGATAAACTATCCTTCATCCTGGAGTCTGTGGTGGAACCGGAGAGTCTGGAACCACTAGCTCTGAGAGAAGCTCATATGGTGCTGGTGAAAAATCTCTGTACACAAACTGCATTACGAGCGATTGTGGATACATGTATCACGTACCAAGGAAACTGCTCGCTCAGCATCCATCTACTCGAAGATGAGACGAGTGAAGAGGAGGTTTCCGAAGAGAATACGGATCCGACAGGAGAAGAGACTGTGATCAAAGCAGGAAGAGAGTTTTCGGTCGCCTACAGTGAGGACTTCATGGCTTCTCTCAGGGAACACCAGGCGGTCTCTGATATCTGGTTCAACTGACAAGGAGGAAAGCATATGCGGGAACTAGCCCGAATCATTGCAGTACTGCTCTCGGTATACAATCTGCTCATTATTGTGAGAATTCTGCTCCATTGGTTCAATCCCTTCCGAGGGGAGCAGTCCGTCGGAGGGTTCTCCGACATGCTTGCACGGATCGTCGATCCGTATCTCAATCTATTCAGACGTATCACCATATTGCGTAAGGGTACGCTCGACTTCACTCCACTGGTCGCTCTCATGGTGGTGAATATGGCTCAACGGATCTTCCAGACCTTCGCCTATACGGGGAGGTTCTCGCTCGGATTCACCCTTGCGACCATTGTACAAAGTCTTTGGTGGTCCATTGGTTCTCTCATCCTCGGCATACTGGTCGTGCTCATTGGAGTGAGGCTCTATTTTGACTACAAAAAGAGTCCTCAAGCGATACACTACATATCCATGCTCGAATCGTGGCTGCGCCGCCCTCTCGACACCATCCATTCACTGTTCTTCAGTAAGAGAACAGTTTCCGACAGAACCCTCCTCTGGACATCTCTGGCAACGATCATCGTATTGTATGTCGTTATCGCCATTCTGATAAATCTTCTGGTTCACTGGCTCGCAGCCCTTCCTTTCTAGGGGGAAACGGTGTACATTCGGGAGCTCAAAAAGACTATCACCAGTCTACATGGAGTTGGGAAGACCCTTGCGGAGAGTTATGCCAATCTGGGAGTCTCAACCATATCCGATCTCTTGTTGCTCGCTCCCCGTACCTATGAAGATCGATCACGGATCGTGCCATTGGGATACGTGGAGTCCGGCTCATATGCAAACACGATCGTTCAGGTTCGATCTCACCACTATTTCGGAGGAGGAAGAAAACGGACACTGAAAGTAGTGGTGGAAGATATCAGCGGAGAGGGTCCAGGAAAGGCCTCTCTACTCTGTTTCGGACGTAATTTTCTCGAACGAGTGTTTCGAATCGGTTCTCAGTTCTATCTCTACGGCCAGTTCCAAAGAAATTTTCATGAGTTGCAAAGTAGCCAGTTCGAAATGCTTCCGCTACTTCCCGATGGCTCCATGCCGAATACATTTGGTGCTTTGCTTCCGATTTACCCGCTTTCAGGGAATCTTTCTCAAAGAATAATCAGAAGAGATATTGCAGCAGCGTTAAAACTCTATGGAAACTTCTCCGAGGAGTTACCTGAGTCGATACGTACACGAAACCAGCTGCTTCCACTCAATGAAGCTTTGCAGAACCTGCATCAGCCAAAGACACTTGCCGATGCACAGAGTGCTCACCATACGCTCGGGTTCATCGAACTGTTCTACTTATTGCTCATGAGCCGGAGAAAGCGTTCAATGCAGAACCAGGGGAAACGCGCTGCGCCATTCGTAATCACACAATTGCAGCAACAATGCATTGAACGACTCCCCTTCTCTCTCACTTCAGATCAGCACAAAGTACTCAAGGAGATAGGTACCGAGATTGCCGAAGACAATCCCATGAACAGGCTGCTGCAGGGAGATGTCGGTTCGGGAAAGACACTCATTGCATGGCTCTCTGCGCTACAGTGCATTGAAGCAGGTGGACAGGTTGCGTTCATGGCACCGACAGAACTCCTCGCGAGACAGCACGCCGAAATGGCGGCACAATGGCTCGAGCCACTCGGGATTCGTCTTGCATTCCTCACAGGATCGGTGACCGGAAAATCGAGAACCCTCCTGCTGCAGGCATTGAAAGAGGGGCAAATCGATATCATCATCGGAACACATGCACTGTTCTCAGCCGAAGTGACATTCGCTTCGTTACGGTACATTATCATCGATGAACAACACCGTTTCGGTGTTGTACAGCGGATTGCTCTCTTGGAGAAAGGTCGTACACCAGATGTACTCATGATGACCGCCACTCCTATTCCCCGATCGCTTGCTCTCACCGTATTCGGTGATCTGAACATCTCCACAATCAGAACCATGCCGGAGGGCCGACTCCCTGTCACCACCTATCTCGTGGCGAATGAGAGCCGTCAGCGAATGTACAGGGCCATAGGTGTCGAGTTCTCGAGAGGACATCAAGCATACTTCGTATATCCTCGTATCAATGATTCTGGTGAGTCGACATTGCGAGATGTTGAATCCATGTTCAAGCTACTGACCAACACGATGTATCCTGGCATTCCTGCAGCCCTCATCCATAGCAGATTGCCGGAGGACGAAAAAGTCTCCATTCTCACCCGTTTCAGGAACAAAGAACTCGCATACCTCGTCTCCACGAGCGTTGTCGAGGTCGGAATAGACATTCCCAACGCAACTTGCATGGTCATAGAGCATGCTGAACGATTCGGACTCTCTGCCCTTCATCAGTTACGAGGACGAGTCGGGAGAAGCACACTCCAATCCTACTGCTTCCTTGTCTATGAACAGAGTCTCGGTGACGATGCGAGGAAGCGGCTTCGGGTGATGAAAGAGTCGAACGATGGGTTCCATATTGCTGAGCAGGATCTCCTGATCCGAGGCCCGGGAGAGGTTGCCGGCACCCGACAGTCGGGTTTTCTGAAATTGCGATTCGCCAGTCTCACTGAGGATTTCTCGTGCATGGAGCAGGCGAAGATCGAGGTCGATGCAATCCTTGAAAGCGACCCGGGACTTGTGGATATCGCCAACTCGACCATCCGAGAAGTACTTCTGAAAGCGCCTCCCTTCGAGGAA
>CAYYOL010000013.1:0-46684 GCA_964473245.1 uncultured Spirochaetaceae bacterium | reverse complement strand
AATGGGTCCGATGATCATGGTGGCCTGATTCAGTGGTACGAAAAGCTCGCAAAGACTGAAGTGCGCTCATAACTATTTTTCTACGTGAACCTTACGGCCGTCTGTCTCGAGAGTTTCAGGCGGCCGATTTTTACCAGCGAGAGAAAATCAGTCAATCGAATCTTGGAAAACAACCGGTTTTGTAGACAGTGTGCAAAGGATTGCCTTCACCAAGTGTTCATGAATCTCCCCAGCCTCTCTGGTTCTCGTGTAATGGCGCTTCTCTCTAGGCGATATCTATCTGCAGATAAAGTAGATATATGATAAAATTCCGACGATTGACACCACTTTGTCTCGCATAGTATTCTTGCCCCATGGATATACATGAAGTAACACTTCCGCATTTGCTGAACTGCATACAGGAAGAGAATCCTGTCATTACAGGGTATTTGCTCGACGATACACTCGATGATCGGGCTCTGGTCGTGCGTTTGCAAACTCACTACACAGAGATCATGAAGCGTGACTTTCCAGAGGCTTGGAGCTATTATACGCAGGAGAAGAGTGACTATGAATCATTCTTCGCATTGACTTGGCGGTCGTTCGCCTTCATTAGGGTCATGGATCTGCTGGATCACGAGGGGCAAAGTTTTGAGGATGGGAATCTGCAAGGAGAGACTGTGATCTCCCAGCCAGTTTCGCTCTTGCGAAAACTGCTTCGTGGCGAGCCGTGTGAAGCCAACATCGACTTTGTGCTCGATGTATTGCACCTACTACGTCAACTTAACGGTCGAGAGGTGCAGAATCTTCCCAGTCGTAACACCGTGTACGAATGGACCGAAAGACACCCCTCCGGTCTTGATCCCGAAGTCGTAGCATGGCGAGCAAAGAACAAAGATCGTATTGTTCGTCTTCTGGTAGAACGGATCAGGGAGGAGAGCACAGCAGCACGTGCTTCGAAAATTTACCACTTCAAAGGTGAGCTCACCGATGCAGAGGCACGCAAGCAAGTGCTTACCTGGTGGAGAGAGGACCGATTCCATCTGAGATTTGCAGTAAGAAGTGCCGATGAAGTGAATCGCTACCTAGATAACTCTGTGGATGAACAGACCATGCAGATCATGCATGCTGCCGAAGAACGGGGCATACCAGTCTTCGCAACTCCCTATTTCCTCTCACTGATCGATACGAGGCCCAGAGAGCAACGGGAGCACCCGTTTGCCGATGAAGCATTGAGAAGTTACCTCTTCTACAGTCAGGACCTTGTTGACGAGTTCGGTTCTATTCATGCATGGGAGAAGGAGGATGTCGTAGAGCCCGGTAAGCCGAACGAGGCTGGGTGGATACTTCCGTCACACAACATTCACCGAAGGTATCCCAATGTTGCCATCTTCATCCCCGACACCATGGGGCGTGCGTGTGGAGGCCTCTGTGCCTATTGTCAGCGCATGTACGACTTCCAGAATGGTAGATTCAATTTCGATCTCGACAAGTTGAGACCCAAAAAAACTTGGACCGAAGTGTTGCATGAATCCATGGTCTACTTCAGAACCGACCCCTTTCTTGAGGATATTCTTATAACCGGTGGCGATGCATTGATGAGCTCCGTCTCCTCGCTGAAAAAGATTCTCGATGCCGTGCTGCATATGGCGCAGAACAAAAAACTGGATAATGAACAACGGCCTGCAGAGCAGAAGCTGGCTGAGTTCAGGAGAGTTCGCCTCGGAACCAAGCTGCCAATCTACCTGCCACAACGGGTCACAAAGGAGCTTGTCGATGTGCTCAAAACGTTCCGCGAGCAGGCAAAGGAGGTAGGGATTACCCAATGTGTCATTCAGACCCACTTCTCCAGCGCAATGGAGGTCTCGGTCGATTCTGCCAAAGCCGTGCGACGTCTGCTCGATGCAGGGTGGGCCGTGACGAATCAGGAAGTGTTCACCGTAGCTGCCAGCAGACGAGGACACACTGCCAAACTTCGCCAGGTGCTCAACGATATCGGCGTGCTCCCGTATTACACATTCACCGTGAAGGGGTTCAAAGAGAACCGTGAGCTGTTCGCCAATAATCCCCGGTCCATGCAGGAACAGATCGAGGAGAAATCGATGGGACGTGTCGATTACCGATATCATAGTACACTCCGCTCATTCATCTCCGATGCCAAGCATATGGTGGAGCATATCGACAGCATTCGCGATGCCGATGAGATTCCGTTTCTTGCAACCGACCGAAATACGATCAACCTCCCCGGAGTAGGGAAAAGCAATACCTATCGAACCATTGGCATAACAAACGACGGTCGCAGGATTCTCGAGTTCGAGTTCGATCACACTAGACCGCACAGTCCTGTGATCGAGGAGATGGGTTCGGTAGTGATCATCGAATCCAAATCGGTTGCCGAGTACCTCCGACAATTGACTGAGATGGGGGAGGATCCCGACGAGTATGCAAGCATCTGGGGATATTCTGCGGGGAGACTCGAACCGAGAAGCCCAGTCTTCGAAGGATCGGTGGTCTGAACGTGGATACCGAAATGGAAATGATTGTAGCTCCAGACGCCCTTGCGCAACTGGCAGAACGGTTTACAGCGAACTGGCCGGATTCGGAAGTGCTTCTCGTTGCCGATGGCAATACTTGGGAAGCGGCCGGCTCTCGTGTAGCATCGTTGCTCGAGACGACTGGAATCGGAGTGAAGACCTTGGTGTTCGCAGATCAAGGGCGAGTGGTTCCAGACTATGATCATGTGAAGTTGGTACTCAAGAGTCTGGATCGGGTAACGAGGATACCGATCGCAGTAGGAGCTGGATCGATCAACGATATCGTGAAGCTCGCAAGCCATGAGAGCAATCGTGGGTACTGTTGCATACCTACAGCCCCATCCGTCGATGGGTATACGTCAGCAAATGCACCCATCACATTCGATGGATTCAAGAGGACCCTCGCCTGTACGCCTCCACAACTGATCGTTGCCGATGTTGAAATCCTCTCCGAGGCTCCGCTCTGGCTCATCTCCAGTGGCTATGGCGATCTTATGGCAAAAATCACCGTGGGAGCCGACTGGATTGTAGCCGATGAGCTACACATTGAATCGATAGATCACGATATCTGGGAATATGTCCAAGGACCGCTATGGGAGCGTATAGGGCAACCAGAAGAGATACTTGATCGCCAGCCCCATGCGATAGACCTCTTGTTCAGCGGTCTGGTAGAGACCGGTATTGCGATGAAGCGTTACGGCAGTTCCCGACCTGCATCCGGTGCAGAGCACTTGTTGAGTCATGTATGGGAGATGGAACACCTTACCTATGAAGGCCAAGAGGTTTCGCATGGCCACAAAGTTGCTCTCGGCACACTCGTCAGTACTGCTTTGCACACATTGCTGGCTCAATCTCGTTGGAGTTGGGTGATCGAGCAAGCTCTAGCTGAACTGGAACATGCCGAAGAGTACCAAGTCGATATACTCGGTGGAGCGTATCCTGAAGAGATGGTTAAGATCGCAGAAAGCAAGATGCTTGCTTCAGGAGAACTCGAAGAGCGACGCCAACTCATCCATTCCCATTGGAAACAGCTGGGAGATCGGTTGAGTGAACAACTGATTCCGTTCGACCGACTGCGTGAGTTACTGCAAGCGGCGCACTGTCCGGTAGAACCTGCTGACATCGGGTTAAGTCGGACTGCGGTAGCGAAAGCGATGTATATAGCACCGTTTATCAGGACTCGATATACGGTTCTGGACCTTGCCCGCGATTGCGGCATTCTGGAACCGATGATCGAGGAGATCGTCTACACGGATCGTTGGTTCAGTAGATTCATGGAAGTGTAACTGTCTGACAATAGGGAGAGAGGAATGGAAGCATTAGAGAGATTGACAGCAGAGCAAGCGAGCAGAATCAAGTATGTGCTCATGGACATCGACGACACACTCACCTCCCACGGGAAGTTACAGGGCGAAGCCTATGCGGCTTTGTGGCGATTACACGAACAGGGCCTTCTGGCTATACCCATTACCGGTAGACCGGCAGGATGGTGTGATCTCATAGCACGGCAATGGCCTGTTGCTGCCGTCGTGGGAGAGAACGGTGCACTTGCCTTCTGGGAAGAGCACGGGAGCGTTACCCGGTTGTATCATGAGCAGGCGGTACGCAATGATCATGAGCGACTGCAGGAAATACAGCGCCGTATCATGCAGGAGATTCCCGAAGCTCGGCTTGCCACCGACCAGTTCTCTCGGCTGTTCGACCTTGCATTCGATATCAGCGAGGATCTTCCCCACCTGACCGATGAGGATGCCATGCATATCCAGAGGATCTGCGAGGAAGAGGGAGCTATAGCGAAGATTAGCAGCATTCATGTGAATGTGTGGCTAGGCACCTACGATAAACGTACTATGGCGAGTCACGTGCTCTCCCACCGGTTTGGGTACGACGACCTACGAGATCGAGATCAGGTGGTCTACTTCGGCGATTCCCCGAACGATGAGCCGATGTTCTCACACTTTCCCATGAGCATCGGGGTTGCCAACATTGAGCGGTATCGTTCGTACATGAAGAGATTGCCGGCGTTTCGGACACAATCCGAGGGTGGTATCGGATTCTCCGAAGGAATCGATCGAATACTTGCTCTGAGGGGCTGACCAAGTGCCGATAGACCGCTGAGAACGTCTCATACACACGTGTACGTTTTTTCTTTACCGATTGCAGAACATTGGATACACTGATTCCACTCTCAAGAGGGGGGTGACACCAATGGATACGATTATTCGAAAACTGGCACACATTCGCTATATACCCATGATCAAGACCGTGGGATTGGATCAAGTCGATGCACTTGGAGCAGCGCTGCTCGCAGGTGGACTCCCGGCGGCGAACATCTCCCAACAGACCGATGAGGGACTCGACCTCCTTCGGCTTCTTGCCGCGAATTTTCCCGATATCGTGGTTGGAGCTGGAAATGTACAGACCGAAGGGGAGGCACGCAATGCCATAGAGGCTGGTGCTCAGTTCATCTTCTCCCCGCTTTTCGACCCCGGAATCATCATGCTTTGTCAACAATTGGGGGTCCCAGTGTTTCCGGTGACTAAGGATGGAATTCTCGCAGTGGAACTGGAGTTGAAATTTCTCGGTTTCTACCCGGTGGAGAAGCTCGGTGGACTGCAGGCTATAGACTATCTCGCCGACCGTTTTGGTCTGAAATTCATCGTTGCCGGTGGCATAACCGAGAGCACGGTGAGCAAGTACCTGAACAATCCCCATGTCATAGCTGTGACAGGGTCGTGGATGATCGATCCGATTCTTGTTGCCGCCGAACAGTGGACACTGGTGACCAAGGCGATCAGAAAAACGGCAACTCTACAGTAGTCTCTGGTAGATCTCATAGCTCTTTCGAGAAAAGCAGACGAATAGCACGGCACGTATCACCGCATCGGGTATGTCGGCAAGAGACTCGTGCACCGTGTTGATTGCAATCTCGGCCGCCCGTTCAGGGGGGAATCGGTAGACTCCCGTGCTTATTGCCGGAAATGCAATACTCCGTGCTCCTGCCTGTTGTGCAACCTCAAGCGATCGGCGATAACACGATGCAAGCAAATGGTCCTCCCCAGAGGACCCTCCTTGCCAGACAGGCCCAACAGTATGGATCACAAATCGAGCCGGGAGTCGATACCCCGCAGTGACTTTTGCATCGCCGGTCGTACAACCGGCGAGTTTTCTGCACGCTTCGAGAAGTTGCGGCCCTGCAGCGCGATGAATCGCACCATCGACTCCACCTCCTCCCAGCAGAGAGGTATTCGCTGCATTCACGATCGCGTCGACCTGGTACGTGGTGATATCTCCCATCTCGGCCGACATCCTGCTATCGAATTCCGGAATCTTCTGCATATCACGCCTCCCGGGAATGGTCGTATGATATATAAGCATAGATGGCTTTTTTTCATTTGACAACCGCATAAAGGTGTGGGACAATATTCATGGAAACGCTTCCATGCCTTTGGAAGAGTGTTGAACCTCTGTGTAGTTGCCCCCAAAAGCTGGATGAGTTTCTCTTGCGTTTCAAACGCATACGGTAATCAAATCGCTTGGAGATCCAAGCAGAAGGAGAGGAGTATGAAGAGAGTAGTACTTGTGTTGTTGATTGCGCTGTTGGCTCTGCCATCGATGTTCGCTGGAGGACAGGCAGATGCTCAAGAACCGGCAGCCAAGACGGTCCATGTGTTCGGAGCCTTTGTCGATGAAGAGGCACGACGGTTCGAGGAGGCTATCAAGCCATTCGAGGAACGGACAGGGATCGATGTGGTCTATGAAGGATCGAAAGACTTCGAGACCCTGATCAGTGTTCGAGTGGAAGGTGGAAATCCTCCCGATATCGCCGGACTTCCCCAACCTGGCCTCATGGTGAACTTCGCCTCTCAAGGAAAGCTGGTTCCCATGTGGGATTCTCTTCTGGACACCGTGGAAGCGAACTATGCACCGGTATGGAAGGACCTGGGATCCTACAACGATGTTCCTTATGGCGTGTTCCATCGCGTGAATGCGAAGAGCTTCGTCTGGTACCCGAAGAAAGCCTGGGCACGAGCAGGCTATGAAGTTCCCACCACGTGGAATGAGATGATCGCACTGATGGACAAGATGGTAGCCAACGGTCATACCCCATGGTCCATCGGTATAGAAGCAGGTGGAGCAACCGGTTGGGTAGGAACTGACTGGGTTGAAGATGTCATGCTGAGAACAGTTGGTCCAGATGTCTACGACCAGTGGGTGAACCATGAAATACCGTTCAATGCTCCTGAAGTGAAAGAGGCATTCGAGATCATCGGTGACATCTGGTTGAATCCTAACTATGTATACGGCGGCACCAATACCATCCTTACCCAAAGCTACACCGATTCTCCACGGACGATGTTCGACAATCCTCCACGTTCATGGATGCATCGACAGGGGAATTTCGTGACCGGATTCCTTCCCGATGCTATTCAGGCCAATCTAGAGGAAGAAGTAGGAGTATTCCCACTTCCGGCCATAAATGAAGAGTTTGGCATTCCAGTACTTGGTGGTGGAGACCAGTTCGTCGTCTTCAACGATCGTCCCGAAGTTCGTGAGTTCATGGAGTTCTTGGCAACCTGGGAGTCGGGTGAGATCTGGGCAGCAAGAGGCGGAGCCCTCTTCCCCTACCTGAATCAGGACCTGAACGCCTATCCGAACGAGATCGAGCGCTCACTTGCAGAGGCTCTGGTCAATGCGAAAGTCTTCCGCTTCGATGCATCTGACCTCATGCCTGGACAGGTAGGAGCCGGATCGTTCTGGACCGGTATCGTCGACTGGGTCAATGGCAAGCCATTGGATACCATGCTTGCAGAAGTCGAGAGATCCTGGCCGTAGAATCCCGTAAGAAGCTTGCACCGGTGCTGATCGCCGATCGGCGCCGGTGTATTGCATCTACCATCAAGAGAGGAGTCGGTT
The DNA here is from genome assembly GCA_964473245.1 of uncultured Spirochaetaceae bacterium. Lineage (GTDB taxonomy): Bacteria > Spirochaetota > Spirochaetia > Sphaerochaetales > Sphaerochaetaceae > CAYZJV01. The sequence continues at coordinate 39,254 of CAYYOL010000013.1, read as the reverse complement.
ATGACTACGACAGAGATTCACAGTGAAAGCAAAGGGTTTCTCACCTCGGCACTGATCACCGTTGCACGAGTACTGGTATCGGTGTTCGTCCCCATTGTCGCCTTCGGTATCCTGTGGGCCGGATTTATCTTTCTTCGGGACAGCAATGCACCTCAGGGTGTGATTGCGGTTGTCGCAATACTCTGGGGAGTAGGCGGTGTGGCCATGTTGTTCTGGGTATCAGACTGGGTGGTGAATAGGACCCCCCTTCATGTAGCCAAGAAGTTGCAACCGTTTGTGTTCGTTGGCCCCGCACTCGCCATACTTGCGTGGTACCTATTCCTGCCAACCGTTCGGTCACTCTACCTGAGCTTTTTCGATGCACAATCCAACAATTTTGTCGGTCTGCAGAACTACGTATTTGCGTTCACTGATCCGAAGATGTTGGAATCGTTCGTGAATAATCTCATGTGGATTGTCCTCGGTACTGGTGGTGCCGTCGGGTTCGGTTTGCTCATCGCACTACTTGCCGACAGGGTGAAATTGGAGAAGGCATTCAAGAGCCTCATCTTCATGCCTATGGCGATCTCATTCGTCGGAGCAGGTGTTATTTGGCGTTTTGTCTATGCGTACAAGCCTATGGGGGAGGATCAGATAGGGTTGCTGAATGCCGTGGTGACCTTCTTCGGAATCGAACCACAGGCATGGTTCACCATGAGTGGGTGGAATAACGTGTTTCTCATCATCATCCTAGTCTGGTTACAGACGGGATACGCCATGGTGATCATCTCGGCTGCACTGAAAGGTGTTCCTTCGTCGATCATCGAGGCGGGAAGGATCGACGGTGCCGGAGAGATCAGAATCATCAGAAGCATCGTCATCCCCTACATTGCATCGACCTTGGTGACCGTATCGACCACCATCATCATCATCTCACTGAAGATATTCGACATCGTATTCACCATGACGAATGGAAACTATGGAACGGAAGTCATCGCAAGCATGCAATACAAGCAGATGTTCCGTTTTCTCCACTACGGAAGAGGTTCGGCGATAGCAATCGTGCTCGTTCTCGCAGTCATTCCAGTCATGTGGTACAACCTGCGACAATTCGGCAAACGGGAGGGATTCTGATATGACATTGGCCAAGAAAAGAAAGAATTCGTGGAATCTGGTCGTGAATCTGGTCCTGTTGGCTCTCGTAATCGTCTGGAGTATTCCCATCATCGGATTGCTCATATCATCGATCCGTCCACAGGACGATGTTCTGAACACCGGGTGGTGGACCATTTTCTCCGGAGATGGCAGTTTCACATTGGACAACTACAAACGGGTGCTCGGTGGCAGCCAGACAACGTTCGTCGACTCAGCTGGAAATACCATCCGTGCAAGTGGAGACAATCTGGGACGCGCATTCATAAACAGTTTCACCGTAACAGTCCCATCGGTGATCATACCCATTCTCATTGCAGCAGCCGCTGCATTCGGGTTTGCGTGGATGATGTTCCCAGGAAGAAAACTGTTCTTCACCATCGTGGTTGCCCTCCTCGTGGTGCCACTCCAGATAGCGCTTATTCCGATACTGCGAGACTACCAGAAACTGGGGCTCACCGGTTCGTATCTGGGAATCTGGCTCGCGCACACAGGGTTCGGGCTACCACTCGGTATCTATTTATTATATAACTACATATCTACAATCCCGCGTGACGTGTTCGAATCGGCATTTCTCGATGGTGCACGTCCTATGGTGGTGTTTGCTCGCCTCGTATTGCCATTATCGGTTCCAGCCATCGCATCGCTTGCCATTTTCCAGTTCCTTTGGGTATGGAACGACCTGCTGGTCGCCTTGGTGTTCCTCGGTGGTACGGCAGATGTCGCGGTGCTCACACAACGGTTAGCGAATATGGTGGGCTCTCGTGGCCAAGACTGGCACCTGCTCACAGCTGGAGCATTTGTCGCGATGATTGTACCGTTGTTGGTATTCTTTGGCTTGCAGCGTTACTTCGTACAAGGACTGATGGCAGGATCCGTCAAGGGGTAGTACATGGCTTTTGATACATGGAGTCTCGAAGAGGCCGGGTTCGAAGAGGAGTTTCTCGCCCGGTCCGAGAGCTTATTCTCCATTGGGAACGGGTATATCGGTTTTCGTGGATTCCCCTGTGAACGCGATCCGGTACAACATGCCGGGGTATTCATCAATGGATTCTATGAGCTCTCTCCCATCCACTATGGCGAAGATGCCTATGGGTTCGCTCGCTACAACCAGACTATGCTCGATCTTCCCGATTGTCGCTATCTCTATCTCATGGTGGACGGTAAACGGGTCTCCCTCTCCTCAGATTCAGTAGCTTCCTACCACAAACGACTCGATTTCCGAACTGGCGTGCTCACACAAAGCATGCAATGGTCCTCCGATTCGGGAAAGAGCGCCAACATCGTCTGGGAGACACTCCTTTCGGTATCGAAAAGACATATCGGAGCGCTACGACTCACCGTAGAGAGTGATCATGAATTGAACATTGAGATCTACTCCTCTATCGGCATGCCTATGCACCGGGCAATGTCGGGTCTCGATCCTCGTGTAGGGACCATGCTGACCAAACCCTCGCTCGCTTGCGTGGGAACTGGATACTGCAGTACCGGCGAGTATCAGAGGCCAGGGTTTCATGCCTCGTTCAAAACAGTGGAGAGCGGTCTTCACCTATCCTGTGGAGCTGTGCACACCAGTGAGGAGCCGCTCCATATTGAGCGTGTGCTCAATGAGTCGAATCTCCCCGGACTCCATTGTTCATGCAAGGGGCGGACGTTGGAGTTCTGCAAGTTCTTCTACTACCATAGCTCCGGCAGGCCGGGAGAACACGTCCCTCTCGAACAGGCTGAGACCTATCGCGAAGAGGCGGGGAAGATCGACTGGAAGACACTCGTCACGGATCAGCGAAACTATTATGACCAGTTCTGGGAGCACGCCGATGTAAAACTCACCGGAGATGAAAAACTGCAGCAAGCCATTCGTTTCAATCTCTTCCAACTTCGTCAATCAACCGGGAGCGATGGCAATTCGAGCCTCGCGGCTAAAGGGCTGACCGGTCACGGATACGAAGGGCACTACTTCTGGGACACAGAAATCTACGGTATGCCATTTTTCAACCACACTGACCGTGCGACGGCTCGGGCGTTGATCATGTACCGGATATCCACACTGGAGCATGCCCGTGCGAGGGCTCGCGAAATGAGCCAACGGGGAGCGCTCTTTCCTTGGCGAACGATTAACGGACTCGAAGCTTCTGCCTACTTTCCTGCAGGGACAGCTCAGTATCACATAAATGCCGATATCGCATACAGCATACTCCAATATCTCGAGGTGACCGGAGACGACTCGATTCTCGACTGTGGAGCGACCGAGTTGTTGTTCGAAACTGCACGTCTCTATCTTGATCTCGGGTTCTTCAACCCCGAAAAGGGTGGCAAGTTCTGCATAAACGAAGTCACCGGTCCAGATGAGTACTCTGCTCTCATAGACAACAATCTCTACACGAATATCATGGTGAAACACCATTTCGAAGGAGTGGTCGCGCTGGCAGCATACCTGAAGGAGCGGGGGAAGCCGGTTCCAATTGTCGATGACCAGGAGTTGGAACTCTTTGCACAAGGTGCCGAGCAGATGTATCTTCCCTTCGATGAAAAACGTGGTATCCATCTGCAGGACGACTACTTTCTCAACAAGGAGGTATGGGATGACAAGAGGCGGGGACCGCTTCGACACCCCATGCTCCTCAACTACCACCCATTGGTGATCTACCGGCACAGACTCATAAAGCAGGCCGATACGGTGCTTGCCATGCTGTTGCAGCATCAGAGATTCCCCTGGTATCAGAGAAAGCGGAACTTCGATTTCTATGAACCACTTACCACCGGAGACAGTTCGCTTTCGGCATGTATTCAGGGTATCGTTGCCTACGATTGTGGCTACATAGAGTTGGGTAGTGAGTATATCCGTCAGACAGCACTCATGGATATAGACGATCTGCATAGGAACACCAAGGATGGACTACATACTGCTGCCATGGCGGGTTCCTGGATGGCGCTCGTATATGGTCTCGGTGGATTCCGTATGCAGCAAGGTACTCCCAGTTTTCGTCCACAACTTCCCGAACAATTGAAGAGACTGCAGTTCCATCTTACATTCAAAGATCAGATTCTCACCGTTTCGATCGATCAGGGTAGAACGACCTATCAGACGACAGGAAAGCCATTGATTGTGCGACACCGTTCCGAGCACGTGACTGTACAGGAGCAGCCGGTCACACTTTCAACCAAACCACATTGCAAAGCAGTGGTATTCGATCTCGATGGTGTGGTGACATCGACCGACACATTCCACTACAAGGCATGGAAACGGCTCTCCGATTCCTATGGATGGCAGTTCGATAGAGAGCTCAATGAACAGTTGCGGGGTATTTCTCGACGAGCTTCATTGCAGGTGATTCTCGATCACAACAATGTGGTCCTTGGTGAAGAGGAGGCGCTTCGACTCACCACGCTAAAGAATACCTGGTATCGTGAGTCGCTCTCCGATCTGGTGCCGGAGGATGTGCTTCCCGGAATTCTACCCTTGCTTGCGGAACTCAAGCAACGAGGCATACGCACGGCGATCGCTTCGGCTAGTAGGAATGCCTCCTATATCCTCGAACGGCTCTCCTTGATCTCCTCGTTCGATGTCGTCGTGCCGGCAGAGACGGTGATTCGTGGCAAGCCGGATCCGGAGGTCTTCGCCCGAGCGGCGGACATGTTGGGTCTGTTTCCTGAAGAGTGTTGTGGAATCGAAGATGCCCAAGCGGGGATAGAAGCGGTGAACGTAGCGCTCATGCGATCTGTGGGAGTGGGCAGTGCCGTCGACCCGAACCTCTGTTCGGTCCATGTGCCGGATACCTCGCATCTTACAGTGGATATGTTACTGTTCTAACTTCTACCGTGTCTTCAGTGGTCGTGATCACACGGTTCGATGGTGTACAAATATGCCGAAAGCTAGTAAGCTCGTTCGATAATTGGATGCCATATTCGGTGTTCGATGGCATATCGACGAAAATGAGTCAGGGATGAAGGAGATTGCTATGAAGCTGGTATTGATCGGGGCGGGAAGTGCACAGTTCGGTTTGGGAACACTGGGAGATTTCTTTCAGAGTAAAAAGCTGTACGGTTCGGATATAGTTCTGGTCGATATCAACAGTGAGGCACTCGAGAGTGTCCAGGCAAAAGCCGATGCGTTTCTTGCAGAGACTCCGCTTCCCTTCACCGTTTCATCGACCACCGACCGGGTCGAGGCTCTCAAAGGGGCCGACTTCGTCGTGATCAGTATCGAGGTGGGTAAGCGGTTCCAGCTCTGGGATGAAGATTGGACGATCCCGCAACAGTATGGAATGAGACAGATCTATGGGGAGAACGGTGGAGCCGGAGGTGTTTTCCATGCACTGCGGATAACCCCTCCGATACTCGCGATCTGTGACGATGTTGCTCGGTACTGTCCCGATGCATGGGTGTTCAACTATTCGAATCCAATGACCGCGATCACTACTGCAGTGCTTCGCAGATATCCCGAGATGAAGTTTGTGGGAATGTGCCACGAAGTGCTCTCGCTCGAACGGTATCTCCCGACGATTCTTGACACCCCATTCGAGAACCTCTCGCTCAGATCGGGTGGATTGAACCATTTCAGCGTGCTCCTCGAGGCTCGGTATCGCCATACCGATACAGATGCATACCCAGATATCCTGGAGCGGGCGCCACACTTTTTCGAGAAGGAGCCAGGCTACTCGGATATTCTCGACTTTGTACGGCGGACCGGAAAGGCTCCCAAGACTGAGGGGATCTCTGAGCGAGTGGTCTTGGATATCGAGAGGAGTGCAAAGAGCTGGGCAGACAGAACGCTGTTCAAAGAGATACTGGAGACCTACCGATTGCTCCCGGTCACCGTTGATAGTCACTTGGGTGAATATATTCAGTGGGCATGTGAAGTCGCTGATCATAAGGGAATCAAGGATTTCTACACGCTCTACCAGCTGGAACTTGCACAGATACAACCAAAGATCGAGTTGAGACGCGATGAGCGGCTTGTCCTGATCATAGAGGGCATACTCGATGATAGTGGGTATGAAGAGCCTGCAGTGAATATTATGAACAATGGCCTCATACCAGATCTTCCCAGTTCTATTGTGGTCGAAGTTCCTGCAAAAGTCCGTCGATCAGGGTTGGAGCCGATCGGGTTTCCTCACTATCCGAAGGGATTCGGCGCTCTCTTGAGAAACTACAGTGGCGTATATGATCTTACCGTGGAGGCTATTCTTACCGGAAAGAAGGAGTATGTAGTACAGGCTTTACTAGCGAATCCGACGGTAGGGGTATACCATACGGTCAGGGAACTGGTCGACCTCATGTTCGAGCGGCAGCACGATTGGCTCTCGTATCTGAAGTAAGCTCAGCTGTTTCGGTCGATGAGGATCGGGATTATGCGGTGATGGATCGGTTCAGGTTCCACAGGAGACTGCATGATCTGCATGATCAGTGAAGCCGCCTGTGCTCCGATTGTACCGGGCTCTTGACTGACTGTCGATATCCCGAGGTGGTCGGTGATTCTCACCCCGTCGAATCCGATCACACGAATCGAAGAACCACGTTCTCTGACTGCGCGAATGACTCCCACAGCTATATCGTCACAATAACAGAAGATGCCATCGGTTCGCCCCTCATCGAGTATCTGGTGTGCGACTCGATACCCATCATCCTCAGACAACCCTGCCTGGTAGGTTATGCAATCGTCGAATCCATGGAGGGTGAGTTCATGCTGGAAGCCCGCGTGTCGATCCTCATTTGCCTGAGCAGGGGGGTCTACCGCGATATAGCTTGGATTACGCACCCCTTTTGAGACCAGGTATCGGGCAGCGAGTCTTCCCCCGTGCCGATTGTCGGTGTACATGCAGTGTTCCCGTTCCCGTGGGTAATCGATGTAGAGGTACCTGACGTTTCGTCTTCTGAGTAGTTCCCGTTCGGTCTCATCGAGCTGAAATGCGAAAATGAGTAGAGCCGAGAGTTGTGCATCGAGCACCTTTTGTATGACATGTGGATTGTGTTTCTCGTAGTTGAAGATCAGCAGGTCTATCCCTAAGCCGCGGAATTTCCGGTAGATGGTTTCGAAAATCTCGAAAAAGTAGTGGTTTCCTATATCTGGCAGGAGGAGCCCCACGGTGGATTCCAATGCATCATTTCTGGCAAGTCTGCTCGCGGCGCCACTGGGGGTGTACTGTCGGGCTTTCACTACATCGAGGACCCGGTTTCGGGTCTCTTCGGAGACATGGGGGCTATTGTTGAGGACTCTTGAGACCGTTCCGATTCCCACTTGTGCTTCACGGGCAATATCCTCAATAGTAGTTTTTTTTCTACCCATGCAAAAACTCTAGAACTTTTTGTTCATTCAGTCAATAAAGAGCGAAAGACCACAGCCATGTTTCACACCGTGTAGAACATGAGATTCATGGCTCTGGGAGGGGGCACGCTCTAGACTATAGAGGTCGACTGCCATATACCGTGCTGCAAGACATCGAGGTTGCGGTAGCCAGCTTGTACGAGGAGGTCGTCTGCCTGAGCGAAAAAGAAATCGATATGAGAACTCTGGTGTGCATCTGAGGAGAGAACCAATGGTATGTCCAACTCGGCACACTCGTGCATGAGCCTGGGGGAGGGGTAGGGTTCGTTAATCGCCCCACGTGCGATGCCGCCAGTGTTGACCTCGATACGTACTTTGTTCCGTTTTGCCACCTTGAGCATATGAGAGCCTAGGCGGGTGTACCAAGGTGCTTGTTCGTCGAAATACGTATGGTCTCCATTCCGTTTCTTGATCAGATCGCAGTGCCCAAGAATGTCGAAAGCGTGTAGCTGCATCATCCGTTCGACGAGGGAGAAGTAGTGTTCTGCGAATCGCTGCATTTCTCCATTGAAATTGTCGTGCAGGAGCATTTCGAACTCGTCTACCGGCCCATCTATGGAGAGATACTTCTCCGATTTGGCGTGTTTCATGACATGCACCGAACCGATTGTGTAATCCACTTGGCCTCGATATTCTGCGCCGGACAACTCTTCGGTATCTTCGATAAAATCGAGCTCAAGTCCGATATAGAGTTCAATTCTATCGCGGTAGAGCGATCTGAGCCGGTCGATCTCTTCGAGGTAGTATGGAAAGTCCTCCTTTTTCATGTGCCAATCATCGTGCAACGCACCTGGAGCGTGGCAGGAGAAGCCTAAAGCACTGAATCCTTTGGAAAGGGCACTCTGAACGTACTCCTCCATCGGTCCCGAACCATCGTCTAGATCACAGTGGGTATGAAAGTTTGTGAGCCCCTTCGTTCTTTCCATGAGAGCACTATAGCCTAATTGCAGGGAATGGAAAAGTGCCTCGATGTGTAACCTTGAGGTGCTGATACCGGTCTGCAAGATGATTCAGATCAGCTTCGACACCCTCTTTCGACCGGCTATTCACGATACGCCGGCTGCTGAGACAGTGTACTGCTCGACTTGTATGGATGTGATCACGTACATTACCTCGCCGGTACTCATACCGATTCAGGAAACTTGAAGAGGGGTGTGTACTGGAGCGGATATGCGCGGTATACTGAAGGTAAGGAGACGGTTATGGTGCATGAAGGAACATTTCCCATGCGCAAGGCATGGTATGCCGGCTCCTGGTACGCCGCCGAACCCGACTTGTTACGAAGAACCATCACTGGTGCGGTGCAACAGGTTGCCGAGAGCAATGGTGGGAACAGTCACAGGGGGACCGCTCGACTAGCCGTATTGCCGCATGCTGGTCTTGCCTACAGTTCACGTGGTATCGCTCACTTGGTGGTACACGCCCCGAAACGGATAGATCGGGTGGTGATACTCGCTCCCAGCCATACCACGGCTATTCCGGACGATACGCTGTCGTTCGGACTCTTTTCCGGGTTCGATACTCCACTCGGATCACTGCGATCGTTCATGACTCGACTGGAATCGAAAGGACCGGATGTTACGATTCCCCTGCAACGGGAACATGCGGTGGAGATGGTGCTCCCATTTCTCGCCTATCTACAAGAACAGCAGCAAGCACCGATCTCGGTGGCCATGGCTCTCATTTCTCGCGTAACCGATGTGTCTCACGCAGCGCGTATTGCCGGAGAATTGGTGGGAGCACTTGGTGAAGACGAACTGGAATCTTCACATACCATGGTGATAGCCTCCTCCGATTTCACCCATTACGGACAACGATTCGGGTATGCTCCGTTTGGTGTCCATGTGGATGAAAAAGTACAGCAGAAGGTGAAACAGGAGGATGTGTTGGTGGCAACGGCACTCTCGAGATCCGAGCTTGGACCACTCTTTCTGACACAGCGGATGAAGCGAATGACTATCTGCGGGATTGCAGCCGCCTCTGTGCTCAGTGCGTTGGCAAAGCGAATCGACACTTCGGGTTGGGTTGCAGACTACTACACCTCGCTCGATGTGCTCGGCGAGCAAGCCACCGATTTCGTCGCATACGGTACAATCCTCTGGAGGTGAGTATGCAGCAAAAAGAACAGAATCTACTCCTCTCGCTTGCGAGGGAGTCTATTATCGAGACACTCTCCGGTGTGGCAAGCAGAACCTATGCAGACATCTCGATAGATCCACCAGAATCGCTCTGTCGGGAGGAGGGTGCATTCGTCACACTGAAGAGGCGAGGGTTCTCTCCAGGATCCTCTGGAGCTTTGCGTGGCTGTATCGGGAATATCTTTGGCGATGGACCGTTATACAAGTCGATTAGAAGATTGGCACGTGAGAGTGCGTTCCACGACCCTCGGTTCCCTGCGGTCAAGCTCGAGGAGATGCCACAACTCAAGATTGAGATTTCGGTCCTCTCAATTCCAAAGTCTATCGAGGATCCGCAGGAGATTGTCGTTGGACGCGATGGTGTATTGCTCACCTGTGGATACAAGCGGGCGGTCTTTCTTCCCCAAGTAGCAACAGAACAGGGGTGGGACCGTGAAACCATGCTGAACCATCTTGCCATGAAAGCAGGGTTGTATCCGACCGCGTGGAATCAACAGCAGTGTGATTTCTCGATATTCCAGGCAGAGATATTCGAAGAGGAGCTCTGAGATGGCACCAGCACTTCGCTGCTCGTTCTGCTGGCGCATGTGTTCGATCGAACCTGGCACATCTGGGCTGTGCGGCATACGCGAGAACAAACAGGGCAAGCTCAGAACTATCGGCTGGGGAGAGGTGGTGGCAAGTGGAGTCGATCCGATAGAAAAGAAACCCATGTACCATCTGCTGCCAGGAGCGAAGACCTTCTCATTTGCTCTGTTCGGGTGCAACTATACCTGCCTTTTCTGTCAGAATCACCATATCACGCAGCGAGAGAGCCCCTATTGGCCCGAACAAAGCGGTGCTTCCACGCATACTGCCATGAGTCCCGAAGAACTTGTGCAGCTGTTCGACAGATCTCGGACTCCGATTATGAGTTATACCTATAGCGATCCGATTGTCTGGCAGGATTACATGCTCGAGGTCGCTGAACTCGTACATGCTCGGGGAAAGTTGAACTGCATGGTGACCAACGGAAGTTTCTCCACGGAGTCGCTGAATCGGGTGCTGCCCGTGATCGATGCATTCAATATCGATGTGAAAGGCGACAATCAATTCTACCGATCCTACTGCACAGGAGCGCTTAAACCGGTATTACAGGCAGTGGAGACCATTGCCGCACGGAAGGATCGAATTCTCGAGGTCACTACGTTGATCATTGAGGGGGTCCACACCGAACGGATGATGCAGGAGTTGGCGGCACAATTGTACGATGCTGGGGTGCAGGTCTGGCACCTGAGCCGTTTCTTCCCCCACTATCGTATGTCGAGTCGACCACAGACGAGTGAGGCCTACTTGGCTCGCATGCTCGAGATTGCCCGAGATGCCCGAATTTCTCATGTATACGCTGGAAACAGTATGCTCACAGAGTGGGATCGAACGCTCTGTCCTGCATGTGGGACTCCACTTGTACGATCGCACGCATACAGCGGTCAGGCTGCATCGGATGTCTCCCGGACCATGCGCGATGGCCGGTGCAGGGCATGCAACGCTGAGATATATGGATTGTTTACGACCTAATTGCTGACAAGTTCGATCTGTATGAGGCTGGTGAACTCTCCTGTAGTGTAGTTCACGCCATTTTCGTTCACCCGGGTTATGCCGAGTTCGAATGAATCCTGCCACACTCCAGATGGGGTAGTTGTGGTCACCGGTATGGAGAATTCACGATCGCTCGATGCATTGGCGTAGCGTAATGGTACAAATACTCTGTATGGTATCGGGGGGGAGCTGCCATTTGTTCGGTGGAAGGCAAATACCCCGTTAGGGTTCTCCCCTGGGCTTATGTTGATCTTGTAACTGGTATCTCCCGAGTCGTCTGAGAAAAAGTTTATACCTGCGACTTTGAGTGAACCTTGGGTACGTTGGAGCGTTGGGACATCAATATCGCTTGCAGTTGAGTATCGGTCAACGAGAAGATTTGTGTGGACGGTCTGCCCCCCACTATCTTGGCGGAAGAAGTAGGATGTCGAGACGAACAGATCACTTCCTATCTGCTGCTCAGTCGTTTTTCCATAGTCTACAAAGAGGGAGAAGGAGAACGATGTAAAGTAGTAGCCTCTCCGCCAATTGGCGTTATCATTTGGAACCTCGATATCCATGATGAAATGGAACGTTGGGTGGTCGTACCGAGAGAGGTTAAGCTGCACTTCAGAAGGGCCCTCAGTGAGCTTTCCTTCAGTTTGAGGTGTACTTCCATTTCGCAGGATGTTGAGTTCTATCGGATAGTATATCGTATCGTCCGCAGCTCGAGAGAATCGGTACGTGGGGAAGGGAGATGTTATGACAAGAGTGATGTCCCCGTTCCAGACTGCTCCCGGGGTACTGTAAAACAGGTTGGAGGGAAGGACCTGCACCTGCCCAAAGTAGACACCGGTTGAGTATCCGTCTCGTAAATTCCACTCTCCTGACTCGGTGAATGGGTCTTGATAAAAGTTGACTGTGTACCAATCTGGATTCACTGAGGCGAATGGAGCTGTTGTCCCGCTCAGAAGTACCAGCACAAGCACCAGCTGCACAGCTTTGCCTCGTACATTCATAGAGGAGAATATACAAGGTATACCGGATAATTTCTAGTAGTCTGTCTGCTTTATGTGCTCCCTTATGTCACAGGTTTGTCGGTCACTGGAGGCTACTCCCGAATGAGTTCGATCTGAATCAAGCTTGTGTAGTCTCCTGCAGTGAATGTCCAGCCAAGATGATTCATCTGTGTGATCCCAACCTCGAAATAGTCTTGCCAGTATCCGGCTGGACTTCTTGTCTCGACTGGAACGGAGAAGGCTGTCGACTGAGAACCAAGGCTCGTTCGGGTAGGAATGTATACTTTGTATGGGATGGGAGAACTGCTGGTCGAGCCCTGTTTGTGGAAAGCAAACATACCTTCGGGATTCTCTCCGGGGCTGAGCTTTATTAGGTATTTGCTTGGATTTCTCTTGTCGTTCGAGGAGAAGTTGACCGCACCTACTGCCAAAGAGCCTTGTGAAAGTTGCAGACTGGGAATGTCCACGCCGTCTGCAGAGGGGTACCGTTGAATCCAGAGATTGGTGAAAATGTTTCCGCCGCCCTGACCACCTCCCGGACCTCCCGGGCCACCACTGGAGCTACTCTCCACAAAGTATACAAGGATATTGAACAGACTCTCCTCTATGAGCAGTTCGTCTTCGGTTCCGTAGTCTACGTAGAGGGCTATAGTGAGCGGTAGAAAGTAGGTGCCTTTGAATCCCTGTTCATCATCGAATCGAGGAAAGATGGTGATACTGAAACTAAACAGGGGGCGTCCCGTATTCCAGGCAACCGGGTAGTTGAATGTAGAGAATGAAGTCTGCACCTGATGTTGGAGATTACCATTTCTGTTGATGTCCAAGTGGGCGGGGAAGGTCTTGGCACTATCTTCCACGTTTTGGAGATAGAAGCCATCGAATGGCGTAGAGACAACTAGGGAGAAGTTACCGTTCCATCCCGCCCCATTGTTATCGTAGAAGTATTGATCGGGGCCAAATTGAATCTGTCCAATGTACCGATCGGTGTGGTTGTAGCGGATGTCCGTCTTGTTGTCGGCGAACCAGCTCTCCTGATGAAAGTCCACGTAGTACCATTCGGGCTCAACAGCAGAAACAGTCAGCGAGCCTGCAAACACGAGTACGAACAATGAAATAATTGCAACTCGTAGCAGCTTCATAAAGCCAATATAATACGTTATCAGTTAAGCAACAAGAGGAGAGATCCAGATAGTCGCTCAATAGCTGATGAGCTCGAGTCGTATGAGACTCGTATAATCACCTGCGGTGTACCAGCGGTCCAGGTAGTTCATGTGTGCTATTGCTAACTCGAACGATTGCTGAAAATACCCTGCTGGGCTCCGAGTGGTGATTGGAATCTCAAAGAGCCCTGGACAGGACCCGGTAGGAGAACATATGGTGGGAACGTATACCTTGTAGGGTATGTACTGAGAAGAGTCCCCGTTCTTGTAGAATGCGAAAACTGTGCCGTTGGGCTCTCCAGGTCCCACGATAATTCTATAATCGGTATCGCCATCGTCGTTGGAGAAGAAAGTAACAGAGCCGACTTTCAGCGTACTATTTGAAACAATGAGTTGTGGAACGTCTACCTGATTGGCCGATGCATACCTCTCTACGACCAACTCTGTCTGTATAGGGTCCTCGTTGCCGGGAGTCACCTGCGGTTCAACGAAGTAGCTCGTCATATTGAATAGGTCATTCGATATGAGTACCTCGGTAGCCAGTCCATAATCTACATAGAGTGCGAATCGCAGCGCGCAGAAGTAGGTTCCCCGCCAGGGGACCGGCTTTCCCTCCCTAGATTCAACATCGAGCCGTATTTCATATTCGGGTAGCCCCTGTTCCCCGATCGGAATCGAAACAGTAGCGGGAGAGGAGGTGAATCCTCCCGCATGTGGTTCCGAGTTTACCTCGATCATGTGTATAGTCACCGGGTACCATCGTGTGTCATCCCCCACTTTCACGAATCGAAATGTCTCATGTATGGAGGTGATCACGAGTGTGAAATTCCCATTCCAGATAGCTGTAGGGTCATCATCGAAGGAGGCACTGGGTTCGATCGATAGTGTACCGAGATATACATTGTCGTTGTTCAGGTCGATGCTCCAGGTATTGTCCAAAAGGCTGGGATTGATATCGAGGTCGACCGTGTACCAGTTTGGATCAGCTGCTGAGAAGATCGGCTGAAAGGAGATGAGAAGTAGTGCCAAGAGTACTAATGCTGGAACTCTTATCGACTTCATGAGTTAACTATACTGTAGGCAAGCAGAGAATAACAGTAGTTTATGTCATAAGTCACGAAACATGACCCAAAAGTGTGTTGTTACTTTCTATGGATCAGGTTCCGATATCGGGTTTCCACTTCATCGATCACATCGTGCCAACTTCGATAGAGCGTCTCTCGTGCAGATTGGCCGGCACGGGTACAGAGTTCCGGTCTTCCAAGAATATACTCCAGCTTCTCGGCATATGCCTGAGCAGAGTTGTGTGCAATGAATCCATTCTCTCCATCCACGGTCATGCCGGCAGTGCTCGAACCGGCTGTATTGAGCAGGGGTACCGAAAGTGCCGCTGCCTCCTTCAGTACGAGTGCCGATGTATCATACTGGCTGGGAAACAGAAAGAGTGAACTGGTGGCGATGATGGCCTTGAGTTCCTCTCTGTCCGAGATCTTGCCAAGAAAGGTAACATGTGGGGAGATTTTCGCTTTCTCGATACGGCTCTCAAGGTGGTGTCTATCCGGTCCAGTGCCGACGAACACCATGTGAAACGGAACATGCCGCTTGTGCATGATATCGAGTGCATCGACGATCAGATCGAGATTCTTCTCCTTCTTGAGTTGTCCGACATACATGAGTGTCGGTATATGACGTGGAATACCGGTGATTTCGAAACCTCGCTCTCGATACCTACGTAGCTCCTCTTGGTTGGGAAGAGCGAAGTCGCAACCGTTCTCAACTACCACTACATCGCCATCGAACCCATACTCGTAGAGCCTTTGTCTGCTCCACTCGGTGGGAGTCCAGACCTGATCGGCAAACCGGTAGTGGTGCAGAATCTTCTTGACCAAGTATTCAGATAGGGCATTTGAATGGGTGAACCCGTAAAAATCATCTCTGTAGAGCGAGTGGAAGGTAGTGATGAGAGGAATATGGTGGAGACGAACCAACTGTTCAGCGAAACGGCCAAGAAAGAATGGCGAGTGGGTATGAATGAGCTGGAAGGGGATGTTTCGTACGGTATCTCTGAAAGCGTTATTTCTCACCACGACGCCATAGGGACTGATCCCTGGTACCGGAATCATGGTTGCTCGGATCGTGTAGTCGATTCCCTGCTTTCGATCGTACTCGTCACCATCGTGCACACGAGAGCCTGAGACGATGGCCCATGCGTGATGTCCGCGGGCACAGAGTAGTTCAGTGTAATTCTTTACCACAAAACCCACACCATCTAACAGTGGAGGAAACGATTCATTGAACTCGCCGATCGTCATGGTATCCATTGGGTATGTCTCCATACCCATACGATACTCCTGAATTGAAAATCCATCTACAAGATTACCACCGTTTGCCTGATTTCTTTCTCCCCGAAGATCCTGCGTTCGACCACTTCTTTCCGCCACGTTTCGGTTTCCCCTGAGGTGAAGCCGGGCGATCCCAGCTATCATACTCGCCTCTGTCCCGTCTCTTCTTTCCGGCAAGATGCTTGCCATTGGGGTTATCCGGTCGAGCTTTGGTCACAAGAGGTTTTCCGTCGTTCTGGATATGATCGAACGATTGGATGATATGATTGGCTGCTTCGGCTGGAGCCGTCACGAATGAGAAGTTCTCCATGACCTGAACTCCATCGAGTTCTCGGTCGGTGACCTGTGCGTGCTGTTTAATGTAATCGACTAACAGTCGTTTGGTCATGCCGGACGAACGTCCTTTGGCGATGAAGAGTCTGATCTCGTCCGAGTGACCGAAGTCGTCTCTCCTCCGATTCCAGTTCTCCCACTTCCCGTACCGATCGGATCTGCGGTTATCTCGATCCTGATAGGCTGGTTCCCGCTTGACCTTACCCTCTACCTGTCTGATTTTGGTGTAGGCAGAGATATTGAGCTGTTCACCATAATGGCGAGCAAGGAGGGCAGCTACTATGGCTTCAGGTTCGTGGATATCGAGTAGATCCTGTGCCATGGGGAGGTAGTCATCGCTACTCGTTCCGGTTATACCTTCGGCAATCCCGTTGATGATTCGCTCTCGCTTGATAGCGATCACGGTCTCGATATCGGGGATCCGCTCCTTTGCGATCTCCCCGTTCACCATTCTTCTGATATAGGTGAACCGTCGTGACTCACTGGGAGTCACGAACGTCACGGCCGTGCCCCCTTTACCAGCTCGACCGGTGCGGCCGATACGGTGTATGTAGGTCTCCGGATTCTGGGGAATCGAGTAGTTGATGACATGGGTGAGGTCTTGCACATCGATACCACGTGCAGCGACATCGGTTGCTACGAGGATACTGATCCTTCGCTCTCGTAGTTTATGAAGGATCAGTTCACGTTGCCGTTGCGCCAGATCACCGTGAATGATCTCTGCATTGTATCCTCGGTCAATCAGTGTTCGCCCGAC
Organism: uncultured Spirochaetaceae bacterium; assembly: GCA_964473245.1. GTDB lineage: Bacteria > Spirochaetota > Spirochaetia > Sphaerochaetales > Sphaerochaetaceae > CAYZJV01. The sequence goes on along the minus strand of CAYYOL010000013.1, from coordinate 22,492 downwards.
TTCATCGCTCTGCATTTTCGTTCTACAGAAGACCAGACCATAAAAATCTGGTGCGATGTCTATCAGTCGACTGAGCAGTTCGATCTTGTCACCTTCCCGCACTTCGTAGAAGTGCTGATCTGTGAGGTTCGGTGTTCCCGACTCCTGGGAGACTTCTACAAGGCGATAGTCTTTCATGAACCGCTCTGCAAGGCGAAGTATCGGTTTCGGCATGGTCGCACTGAACAGGAGCATCCGCTTATCGGTCGGTGTCTGTTCGAGAATGGCTTCCACATCTTCGATGAATCCCATGTTGAGAATCTCATCTGCCTCATCGAGTACCGCGAATTTGAGATTCTGCAGATTCAGCGTTCCTCTTCTGATATGGTCAAGGACACGTCCAGGTGTTCCGACAACCACCTGCACACCCCGTTTGAGTCGTCTGATCTGCAGGTCCATTGAAGAACCTCCATAGACCGGCAAAATCTGGAGATCACGATCTCCTCTGAGCGATTCGATCTCTGCGGCGACCTGAACGGCAAGTTCTCGCGTCGGACTGAGTATGAGTGCTTGAACCTGACGGATTTCAGGTTCTACGATTTCTAATATGGGAAGACCAAAGGCTGCCGTTTTACCAGTACCGGTTTGTGCTCTTCCTACGACATCGACTTGTTCCTTGAGAAGCAGGGGGATACAACCTGCCTGGATAGCGGTGGGCTCCTCGAAACCTTTGGCAAGGAGGGCATCGATCGTGCGGTCAGATAGACCGAGGGCTGAAAATTTTTCTAATTGTTGCATGAGACTCCTATTGTCTTTGTGCCGCGGACTCTTCGTTCCGGCGAGACACGCGAATAACTCTATACGATGAGGGACATTTATGCAACGGGTGATCCGGGATACAGTGCGAGGCGAGCGTGAAGCAATTGGATAGCGCATGCAGTTATTCAAGCAAGGAGGACCAGTATGCAGAAAGATAGTATCAAAGTGTGTCCAAACCCGGATTGTCGGTATCACGACCCGATCCATGCAGAGAAGAAACGGTGGTATCGCCCGCATGGTCATTATACCAATACGGCAAATCCGGAACGACCCTTGCGACGATACCGTTGCTCAACCTGTGGAAAGACGTTCAGTGAGACCTGGTTTACCCGGAATTGGCACCTTAAGAGTATTGAGATCGATGAGATGGACCTGCTGTTCGAGTGGTGCAAGGGGACGCCGGTGAGCCACTTGGCGAAACGGTACCACTGCAGCGCACGAGCGATCATCAACCGAATCGAGCGAATGCAGACGCTAGCCGAGGAGAAGTCGGTGGTGCTGGAGATCGAAGTGAAGGGGAAAATCAGACGAGTAGGCACGGTGAACACCTAGTATCGATTATATACATCCTCTGCGAACCCGGGAAAATCCTGAAAGGTGAACGGTGTCCCATCATCAAGCACAAAGGTTCCGGAAAAATGACCGAAGACCTGGTGCTGCACCGATTTTACCACCAGCAGGTTCATATTCGACTGTCGATCTGCAATCGGTGTGAACGTGAGTTCACATCGGTTGTCACTGCTGGTAATGGTCCAGGGATCCTGGTAGCTCGACTCGGGAATATGGAATGTCACCTCCTCGAGCTTGTGTATGCGGCGATCAAGCCAGAGGGCATTTTCACTCGCTGGTGATCGGTCGGTGAATCCGTAGCCGAGATTGAAGCCGAAACACCGATCATCCACGAGCCCTGAAGCAGAGGCCCAGAACCATCGATTCTCATACGTCCACCGACCTCGTCCCCAGTCGAGCACACCGAAGGCTTCGTGCGGATGGAGCACGATCCGCTTCGTGCCGATTCTCACCGTTCCGCTGGTTGCCAGACAGTTCACCTTCTCATTGAGGTAGAATGCGGTCCGTTTCTCTTTCCAGCTCGTTGCGATATTCATGCTTTCGAGATTTGCCGGTTGCACGAGTGTGAGGTCCGCATCGAGCCCCCGTTCTCCATTCGGCAGAAGTAGCTTGGGAGCACCGAATAGGATTCTCCTCCTCTCTCCTCTCCTGCTGAATGCAACGCGAAGATGCTTGTTCGTCCAGGCAACCGTGTGATCTCCCGAATGGGGGGCAAGACCGAGCTTTCCTCGGGTGCCGATTTTCACTGCGTCGGTCTGACTCACATGGCCGGTTTTCAAATCGACAAGCGCTACGGCAAAAAGACCTGCATACCCGAGATCGCTGAATGTCACACACACGCCCAACTGGTGCTCGTGTGAAATGATCGCATAATAATCCCACTCTTTGATACGCAGAGCATTGGCTCGAATGTCACGCTTCTCGTATTTCCAGACCGGTCTTCGAGCCCAACCCTCTTCGACGATCCTTCCGCGTGAATCGAGGAGCGGCTGCTTTCGAGTCACTTCATGTTGCATTCTCGCCTCCCACCAGATAGGCTACCTGATCCGGCGATAGCATCAAATCGCTTGCTGAAAGCGAATCATCCAACTGGTCGACCGAGGAGCATCCGACAATCGCAACCGATGCAGGTCGTTCGCTGGTTATGTATCCCACCGCAATCGCAGCAGCACTGACTTTCATCTCCTCACTGAGTTTTTTGACACGTTCCACGCGACGCGCATTCTCTTCCGTGAGAAATCGTTGTCTACTCTTTTTATTCAATCCGTCGAAACCCAGTTCAATCGCCTTGCTGAAAAGCCCCTTTGCTTGAGAGGAGTAGGCGAATATCGGCATACCCTGTTTGCGATACCAACCAAGTTGCGCATCATTCATACATACCAAAGAAGGATCGCCCCAACTCTCCGGTGTACTCGTTGCAAGGCTCCACTGGATTTCGCTGGTGACGAATCGGGGAAGGTTCCGTTTTTCCGCATACCGGTTGGCGGCTTCTATCCGATCCACGGTCCAGTTGGAAGCACCGAGATTGCGAATTATCCGAGCATCGACAAGCGGAGCGAACATATCCATAATCTCATCGACTGGTATGCGAACATCATCACGATGGCAGAACCAGAAATCGAAATGATCGGTGCGCAGCTCATCCTGGCTTCGTTCGATATCGAGCATGAGATTTTTGTATGAGAACCTGCTCTTACCCGAAGGTTCGGGAGCAACACCCTTGGTGGCGAGTACCACCTTATCGCGCATGCCGTTCTTCTGCATCCATAGTCCAATCACCTGTTCGCTTGCACTGGGACCTCCAGGGGTAGTCTGTCCGTATACACGAGCTGTGTCGATCGTCGTACCACCGTGCTCTACAAAGCGGTCCAGCATAGTCAACGCATGTTCTTCGGAAATGGTGGTACCAAAATAGGTACTTCCCAAGACAATCTTTGAAACGGGTAATTCGCAGTGATCGAAGTATTGGTATCGCATAGTCGTCTCTCTCCTTGCTTACCGGATAGTATAGCCGTTATCGGTAGGATAAGCCAATATATTATTGACTGCATAATGGGGCGGTGCTACACTCATTACATGCCGAATTCCTGCGAAATCCCCGAAACCGTCCCTACACGGGTCGATGCGTGTCTTGCCGGTCACGTGCCAGCGCAAACTCCGTGGGTCATTTCGGTTACCGGGAGTGGAGGGAAGACCACCATGATCGAACAGCTCTCTCAATACTGGGAGCGGCAGGGGCTGCGAGTATTGGTCACCACCACGACGAAGATGGCTCACCCGACTCTCCATGATTATCCGTTCTCCTCTCTCCAACTGCAGAATCGGACCCACCCGAAGATCGCCGAGCCGATACCAGGGGCGACAGTGCTCTACGGCATATCTGAAGGAGTCAAGATCGCTGGTGTGAGTGGAGATATGTTCACCCAAAGCATCACACGATTCGATCGGGTTCTTGTGGAGGCCGATGGGGCGAGAAATCTACCACTGAAAATACATGCGGTGAGAGATCCGGTGATTCCCAGAGAGACTACTGCTGTGATTGCGCTCATGGGGATGCAGGCACTGGGTAAACGGTTGGATGATCGGGTCATGTATCTCTGCTCCCGGTATCGTATGATCACAGGTGATCGATCGGCAATGGTCACGCCACGTGTATACCGAAGATTGCTCGAGGTCCCCGAAGGTGTCTTCAAGCAGTGTGGTGATAGACCGACTGTGGTATGCTGCAACCAGAGCGACACCGTCGACGAGCAAACCTGTGCCGATCTGGTCGAGGCCTTGGCGTATCAGTGGACTGGACGGGACTATACATTGCTTTGCTGTTCCATGCACGCTGGAAGTATTGTAACCTATCGAGAAATTGGCGGATCGGAGAGATCCGAAGGAGTCTATGGTGAATCTGTTTGAAAAAGCTGCAGAATTAGAGCGGGGCAACCGGGCCTTTGCCATGGTCACGATCACAAAAAGCGAAGGGTCCACGCCTCGGAGCCAAGCGAAGATGATCGTACTCCCCGATGGTACAACCTTCGGAACCATTGGCGGTGGTGCAAGCGAGTTCGAGGCGATCAAACGGGCTCGTAGATGTATCGGTGCACGGAGCAATGAGACCTTCGAAATGTCTCTTGCGATCTCCGATGGACACAACTGTGGCGGAGCACTGCAGATGTTCATCGAGGTGATTCCTCCTCAGCGGCGACTCATACTCATAGGGGGAGGGCATGTGAATCTTGAGATTGCCCGTCTCGCCTCGCACTGTGGTTTCTATCTGGAGTTGGTCGAGACGCGTGCAGAGTATGCAACGGAGGAGAGATTCCCTTGGGTCAGCGTGTTTCATACCGGATCGACTATAGAATCAGCCCTATCGGAGGTCGAAATAGACGAAGAGACTGCACTTATCGTTGCAACACACAGCCTCGATCGAGATGTGCTCGAACGGGTGATCACCTCACCGGCCTGTTATATTGGTATGCTCGGAAGCCGCACCAAAGTGCATGGTTACCGGAGATACTTGCGCGAGGAGAAGCAGATCGCCGGTGAGGCTCTGCACCATTTTTACAGCCCGATCGGCCTTGATATCGGTTCAGAGACTCCGGAGCAGATCGCAGTAGGGGTTGTTGCCGAGCTTATGATGGTGGTCAACAACAGGGATGGGCGGCCACTAAGCAGGAAGGCTGAGAATCTGGTTGTTGTCCGAGGAGCTGGAGATATCGCCACTGGGGTAATCAGTCGACTTCACCGAGCTGGTTACCGGGTGCTCGCGCTGGAGATCCCGCAACCGACAACGATCAGGAGAACCGTGGCGTGCTCGGAGGCGGTCTATGCGAATGAAGTGGTCATCGATGGCGTGACCTGCAGGCTCGCGACATCTGCCCGGCAGGCAAAATCGATCATGGACGATGGTGCCGTGGCACTTCTGGTGGATCCGGAAGGAGCGGCAATCGAAACCATGCACCCAGCTGTCGTGGTAGATGCGATTCTCGCCAAGCGCAATCTGGGCACACAGAGCGAGATGGCGCCACTGGTGATCGCGCTCGGTCCTGGATTCACCGCAGGAGTCGACTGCCATGCGGTCATAGAGACCCAACGTGGACACGATCTCGGGAAGATCATCCGTTCGGGGAGTGCCTCGGCGAATACCGGGATCCCGGGAGTCATTCAGGGCTATGGGAAGGAGCGGGTGATCAAAGCCCCTGCTGCCGGTCTGTTTCACAGCGACTGCACGATCGGTATGCAGGTGAAAAAGGGCGAGGTCATCGCTACTGTGGGTGAGACTCCGGTGAAAGCGACGATCGACGGGGTGCTCAGAGGTCTGCTACATACTGGGATCACCGTCACAGAGGGGTTCAAGATTGCCGATATCGATCCACGGGGAGACCGTGCATACTGTAGCACGGTAAGTGACAAAGCCATGGCGATCGGTGGTTCTGTATTGGAAGTGATCGCCGGTTTCCAGTCGAACAGGTTTGCACTGGATTATCGGACGCATGAGAGAGGAGCACAATCATGAAAAATGGGCAGCACGACGAAACGATCAGACTCACCGAGTTCTCACAGTTCGCAGGGTGTGGAGCGAAATTGGGACCTGGTCTTCTGGATAAGGCGCTATGCAATCTGAAACAACCTGCATATCCGAATTTGATCAGCGATTTTTCCCATGCGGAGGATTCCGGGGTCTATCGGCTGACCGATGAGCTGGCACTCGTGCAAACAGTGGACTTCTTCCCTCCCGTCTGTGACGACCCGTGGATGTTCGGAAGAATCGCGGCAGCGAATGCTCTCAGCGATATCTACGCGATGGGTGCCGATCCGGTGACCGCAGTGAGCATCGTCTGCTTCCCGGAGCGTAAGCTCGACATCTCGTATTTGCGAAAGATCATGGAGGGAGCCCTCGATGCGCTGGTCGAAGCAGAAACGGCACTAGTCGGAGGTCATTCTATACGGGATAACGAGGTGAAATTCGGCTTGTGTGTGAATGGCACGATCCACCCTGATCGGGTGCTGTACAACAACAGTTGGCGAGTAGGTGACTCGCTCATTCTCACCAAGCCCCTCGGAAGCGGCATCGTGAACAACGCGGCTAGAGCGTCTCTGGCAGGGGAGGGTGAAGAGCGTAGCGTGCTTGAGAGTATGATGCGACTCAATCGCGATGCATCACAGGTGCTCAGGGAGTTCTCTGTTTCGGCATGTACCGATATAACCGGCTTCGGTCTGCTCGGCCATCTGTGCGAGATGGGTGCCGACACCGGTCTACGTGCAGCAGTGGAGCTCTCAGCTCTTCCGCTCTTTCCTCACGTCGTCAGCTATGCCGAGATGGGACTCGTCCCTGCCGGTGCGTACACGAACATTGAATATAGAGGTCGATTCATAGCCAATCTTGCTGAAGTAGACGATGCTATGAGATCTGTCCTCTTCTGCCCTGAAACGAGCGGAGGACTGCTCGCGGCACTTCCCGAATCCGAATGCGAAAAGGCGCTTACAGCGCTTGCCGATACCGGCGTGATCGCATCGAGGATCGGGACGGTCGAACCAGGGGATCAGATCCGATTGGTGCACTAGTTCGCTACAGGTCTATCCCCAGGGTGTTCTTCACTACGATCCCGATCACGAACGAGAGAGCTGCAACGGATAGGCTTATGATAGCCATCTCACCGAACCGTCTGAGAAAGGGGACACTCTTGGCAACGGAGATGTAGTAGGTGAATGCAAGGATGATGATCACCACCGTTCCGAGCATGATCGCCAAAGCGCCCATGAAATGTGTAGGTGGGAGAAGCAGGTAGGGCAAGACGAGGAATGCGACTGTGGCAAGATAGACCACTCCGGTGTAGAGACCCGATTTCAGAGCATTCTTGCTCCCCTCGCTTCTTGAGGAGAGGTATTCGCTGCTAGCCATGGAGAGTGTGGCGGATATGCCGGTGATCAGTCCAGAGAGCGCAATGAGTCGAGTGTTCTGCATAGCGAATGTAAGACCTGCCAGTGTACCCGAGAGTTCAACCAGTGCATCGCTCAGGCCGAGAACCATGGAACCGACATACTGGAGGCGCTCTTCATCGAGCAGTTCGAGCAGAGACGCTTCGTGGCGATCCTCATCTTGTGCGATCTGCATCGCCTCGGGAACCTCGTGTGCAATGGAGCTGTAGGTTTCGCTTGCATCGCCTTCGCCGAGTTCCATCCGCTTCAAGGCGAACGTGTACCCGAGTATGCTTGCCATCAAGGTATACCAGAAGACTTTGAACCACTTCGGTTTTGCTTCGACTTTCGTATACCGTTTCCAGATTTCGGCGTGTCGTCTCTCTTCTGCTGCAATCTTGAGTAAGGTCTCTCGGTTGTGAGGATCCTTCACCCGTTTTGCAACGCGTGTGTAGATCATGCTTTCGGTAATTTCGTTTACCTGCATGTCCCTTATGATCTGAATCGTGTCCATGTAGTTCCCTCTGCGAGCCATCATACGATCTTGACAGAGCGATGACAAGCATCGAATCTACTCCTGCAATGACACGAAAAAAAGTTCCTGAAAACATGCATTGGAAGAGATTTTGGTATTGACCCATGTTACTGTTTATAGTAACATCAGGCCAACGACCCGTGGAGGATTCGATGGACGACCTACAAGAATTGATAGATGTATTTGCCAGAACCGGCAGCTATGAAGAGATGCAGAAGCTCTTCGAGGAGTTGTTCACGCAACGGGAAAAGTACGATTTCGCACTCCGGTGGCGACTCATGAAGGAGTTGCACGAAGGGAAGACGCAGAGGGATATTGCCAATAATCTGGGCATGAGCCTCTGCAAGATCACTCGGGGATCGAAGATATTAAAGAATCCCGAGTCGCAGATGAATCGTATTTTACAGGAGCGAGATCATGGCAAAGACAGCCGATAGACAATCATTGAATACACAGCAACCCGACGAGCAGGGTTTTTTCGGAAATTATGGCGGAGCATACCTCCCACCTGAGTTGGTAGGAGTCATGCAGGAGATCACCGAAGCATACATGCAGATCAAAGTGGATCCTGCATTCATTGAGGAGCTTGATCACCTGCAGCAGACCTACAGTGGCAGACCCTCTCCCATCTATTATGCCAAACGGCTCTCCGAAGCCGTCGGTGGAGCGAAGATCTACCTGAAACGAGAAGATTTGAACCACACCGGAGCGCACAAGATCAACCATTGCCTGGGAGAAGTCCTGTTGGCGAAGAAGATGGGCAAGAAGAAGGTGATTGCCGAGACCGGGGCTGGTCAGCATGGGGTGGCACTCGCCACAGCGGCTGCGCTACTCGGACTGGAGTGCGATATCTACATGGGGGAGGTCGATGTTGCCAAGCAGAATCCGAACGTACGGAGAATGCAGGTGCTCGGCGCACAGGTCATACCGGTGAATCGGGGCACGAGGACACTCAAGGATGCTGTCGATGCTGCATTCGAAGCCTATCTCACAGACCCAGTGAACACTATGTACGCTATCGGTTCGGTGGTGGGACCGCATCCGTTTCCCATGATGGTGCGAGATTTCCAGAGTGTGGTAGGACGGGAGGCCCGTGAACAGTTCACCACCACGTATGGAGCGCTACCGAATTATGTCATGGCCTGTGTCGGCGGCGGATCGAATGCCATGGGTATATTCAGTGGATTTCTCGATGATGCAGAGGTGAAGCTCGTGGGCGTCGAACCGGGAGGCCGTGGGCCTGCGGCGGGTGATCACGCTGCAACCATGACCTATGGAAAAAAAGGTATTCTTCACGGTTTCAGCTGCTATCTGCTTCAGGATAATGCTGGTGATCCGCTTCCAGTCTATTCGATAGCCAGCGGACTCGATTATCCAGGAGTTGGACCGCAGCATTGTCATCTCAAAGATATCAAACGGGTGGAATATGTGATCGCTACCGACAGAGATGCACTTGTCGCATTCTACGATCTGAGCAGACTCGAAGGGATCATCCCCGCTCTCGAGAGCTCCCATGCTCTCGGTTACGCCATAAAGGTAGCAGCTGGAATGTCTCAGGATCAGACGATTCTCGTGAACCTTTCGGGCCGAGGAGATAAGGATATGGACTACGTGATGGAGCACTATCCTCTCGAAGCCTACGAGGAACAGAAACTCTTGATCAAGCAACGATAACCACACCATGGCATCATGACACAGAGAAGAAGAGACACTTTTCAGGAACATGCGGCACAGACCGCGTGTTCCTGTTTACAGGGATTCCGTAAACGCGTTAGAGTACACTAGAGGCCAGATGGAGGTAGAAGCAATGAGCAAGGTGTTCACCATGGTTGTTCCCCAATGGCAGGGTGCAGCTGCGGGTACGGGGCCCTATCATGGGGCAAAGGCTATCGAGCGAATGCTGGGCGATCATGTCGTAGACGCCCATGTGCAAGTGAGTGAACAGTCGGTCACCAAAAAGAAGGCCGGGGTGTGGTACGAGTATGACATTGCAGACCACCTGAGGCAGGCGCTGAACCTGCTCTCCGAGCATAGGCCAGACAGAGTTCTGACCATTGGCGGCGATTGTGCAAGTGATATCGGAGCGATAAGCTACCTGAACAAGCGGTACGAATCGGACCTCTCGGTGCTCTGGTTCGATGCTCACGCCGATCTCAATACACCGAATACCTCGTGCAGTCACAAGTTTCATGGTATGCCGCTTCGCCTTCTACTCGGCGAAGGGGTGCAGGAACTGCTCGACGTGCTGCCATCTACGCTGAATGCACAACAGGTGCTCTACACCGGGTTGCGAGAACTCGATCATTATGAGAGGCAATATATTGTCGATCATGCGATCCCTAACGTTCCTATGTGTCATGAATGTGCAAATATGCTCGGTTCGGTTGTTGCCAAAGGTGGTCATGGACAACTCTATCTCCACCTCGATCTCGATGTGATCGATCCTTTGGACTTCGATGCAGTTGCCTGCCCCACACCAGGAGGTTTCTGGTTCTCCGATCTGCTGGAAACCATACGGGAACTCGGGGATCAGTACTCAATCGTCGGCGCGGCTATCACCGAATACCAACCAAAAAGCGACGATGATGCGAAGAAGGTCAAAGAACTCGTACAGACAGTACTGAGTGTTATGAATCAGTGACCGATGGAGAGGAGGCTTATCATGCATCGTACCGTGTTACATGCTGAGTACAAAGAGTATGCAGGGGTGAAGATGACCGATTTCGGGGGATGGGAGCTTCCGCTTCACTATGCCGAGGGAATCATCGGGGAACATCATGCAGTACGACAACGAGCCGGACTGTTCGATATCTCCCACATGGGTCGTTGCATGGTCTCCGGAGAGGGGGCTGCAGACTATCTTGACTACCTCGTCACGAACAATGTGGCATCCATGGAGGAGGGGCAGATCATCTACACGCTTATGTGCTACCCGAATGGGACTGTAGTGGATGATCTGATCATCTATAAGTTTTCCGAACACGATTTCTGGATAGTCATGAATGCCTCGAACACGAAGAAAGATCTGTTGTGGATGCAGAGACAGAATCCGAAGGCTGCCGCAGGAGAGCCGGTTCCCCGGATCGAAGACTTCACCGCCCATACTGTGCAATTGGCACTGCAAGGTCCTCTCGCAGAGCGGATCTTGACGAAACTTACCGGTGAGGCTCAAGACCTCGCCTTCTTCCGTTTTGTATCGGATGTCGAGATTGCACAGGTGCGTTGTCTGCTCTCCCGCAATGGATACACAGGAGAGGATGGTTTTGAGATGTACTGCGACAATGAGCATGCCCCAGCGCTGTGGAACGCATTGCTCAAAGCCGGAGAATCGGAGGGTCTTATCCCCTGTGGCCTCGGATCTCGAGATACCCTCAGGCTTGAGGCCAAACTCCCACTCTATGGTAACGAGATCTCCGACGAGATAACGCCACTTGAGGCGAATCTGGGGGTGTTCGTGAAACTGGACAAGCACGACTTCTGCGGCAAAGAGGCTCTTACCGAACAACATCTGAAGGGTATCCCCCGCTCCTTGCGAGGAGTAGAGATGGTCGACTCTGCGGTGCCAAGACATGGGCAACCGGTCTTTCTCGAGGACCGGCAGATCGGATTCGTGACCAGTGGTACAAAGAGCCCCACACTGGGAATATTCTGTGGCTATGTGCTTATCGAGCGAAGTCTCGGACTCTCGTTCGGCGATTTTGTCGAAATTGAGATTCACGGAAAGCGAAAACGGGCCAAGCTGGTGAAAACTCCATTTTACAAGCGGACTCCGCAGCGAGGTTAGCCCGTTGCCCCTCGCAGACAATTGCTCTAGAATGCAGCCATGAAGAACTCGCCTCACCTTGGTGAACTGATTCCTCTGGACAATTCGGCGATTATCTATCCTCCGACGGTCGCTCGGTACAATACCCATGTATTTCGCCTCTCCATGGATCTCACTGTAGAGGTGAATCCGCAGCGCCTGCTGACGGCTCTGGAGCACGTTCTTGAACAGTTTCCCTATTTTGCTGTATCGCTTCACAGAGGGTTTTACTGGTACTACTACCTTCCTCACCACGCTCCGTTGCAAGTCTATCCCGATTCGGCATCTCCCTGTAGATACATTCACCGGAAGCGGGGAGCGAATGGGTACCAGTTCAAAGTTCGCTATACGAGCTCCAGAATCGCAGTGGAGTACTTTCATGCGCTCACCGATGGGACAGGCGGTCTGGTATTTCTCAAATCCCTGGTCGCCGAATATCTGAAGCTCTCCGGGTATTCGGTTGCCGCAGACAACCAGATCAAAGTGCCGGGAGACTCAGTGGATCCTGAGGAGGGCGAGGACTCGTTTCGCCGGTTCTACCGACCGCTGAAGTCTGTGTTTGGCTCCGAGTCGAAAGCCTTTCATCTGCGCTCTTCGGGAGATGATTTAACCGACGATGTACAGGTCATTTCGGCACGCATAGCGATCGAGGATCTCAAACGAGTGAGCGCGAAATACCAGGTCACCATCACCGAGTACCTGGTGGCTCAGTTGATTGATGCAATACAGAGAATCCAGGAGTCGACAGTCTCCCGTGTCAGTCGATACAAGCCGATTCGCGTGTCGGTGCCGGTGAACATCAGAAAGGTCTTCGGCTCGAAGTCCTTGCGAAACTTCACCCTCTTCATCGTGGTGGGCATCGATCCAAAACTCGGCCACTATGAATTCGAAGAGATTGTGAAACAGGTCATGCATCAGATGCGCAGTGGAGTGAATGCCAAGAGCCTGAGTATCCAGGTTGCGAGAAACGTCATGGGCAGGAAGCATCCATTCATTCGCTACGCTCCACTTATATTCAAGAATCCGTTCATGAAATTGCTCAGCGACTCGTACGGAGATTCGATCTACAGTACAGTGATCAGCAATATCGGGTATGTCACATTGCCGGAGGGAATGCAGGAACGGGTGAAGCGAGTCGATTTTCATCTCTCCCCGAACAAGACGAACAAGGTCTCCTGCGGTGCGATCGGGGCGAATGGCTCGCTGATATTCAATTTCTCCAGCATTCTGGAGAAGAATACCGATTTCGAACGTGAGGTGCTCACTGAGCTGGTAAAGCAGGGGATTCCAGTCGAGGTCCACACGAACCGGAATCACAGATTCGTGAAAGAACAGTGAGGTGATCATATGGCATATTGTGTACGGTGTGGTGTGAAATTGGAGGAGGGGAGCACAGCGTGTCCACTCTGTCACACCGAGGTGATCGCTCCTGCCGATGTCATCGGCGTGCAGAGAGAGTCGTTGTTCCCATCGGAAACAGAGGGTGAAGCGGAACGGATCAGTCACCAGAGACTCGATAAGAATCGGAAAGGGGTGATCGAACTGGTGATCGCATTCATGGCGATCGCCGTAGTGACGCTACTGATCACAGCATTCGCACTCGATGGTACGTTCGTTCCATGGATCTCCATTGCATCGGTGATAATCGGTGGTGCCTATATTCTCGTGCTTTTCTTCGTTCGACCAACCTTTCCGAAGATTGCCTCGTGGTATATCGGTCTCACCATGCTGCTGTTGGTTGCCATAGATGCACATGATCTCATACTCACCTGGTCGGTGCCGAGTGTCATGTCGTTACTGCTTCTCTGGATTGTCGGAGTGCTTCCGTGGGTGCTCCCGAAACATCTTCGCTTACGAGGCGTGATTGGAGCGATCGTAGCTATTGCAGGGTACCTGGTTGCACTCGATATCATGCTCAGCGGTCAGATCGTCTGGTCTCTTGCTATCGCACTACCCACCTACGCGGTGGTACTCGGCTCGTTGCTCCTGTTCTATCTCCGCCTCCACTTTGGAAAGCCGACTGTGACCGATTCGGTCCTCTCTGTGATTCTCACTGCTTGCTGGGGCGTGGTGGCAGGTGATTTTTTCCACCTGCGATCACTGAGAAGTACACAGATGCTCTCGTGGTCCACCAGTGTTCTCGTCGTGGCACTCTGTCTTCTGATCTTCCTCACGCTGAATGTCACACTCAGGCGAGTTCGCAACTACTTCAACAATCGCCTGAACTAACTACCGTTTCCAGAAGGTGCGGGTGAAGATGGAGAATACGGTATAGATTTCCAGCCTTCCAGCGAGCATCATGAGCGAGAGGAACCACTTCACATAGTTCGGCAGTGGGCCGAAGCCTACACCGGAAGGTCCCACGGCTTCGAGTCCGAGTCCGATATTCCCCACAGAGATAAGCCCTGCAGCGAACGAACTCATGAGATCGTAGCCTGCCGATGCGACAACCAGTGTAGATGCAAGGACCAAACCGATATAGATAGCAATGAACCCGGCTATGGCATTGACCGTTTTCCAGGGGATTCGATCCGCCTCATTCTGTATGGTGAACACACCTCGTGGATGCAGCAGCGACCTGATGCTCTGTCTACCCAACTTGAACATGGTGACCAGTCTAGTTACCTTTATTCCGCCTCCCGTTGAGCCTGCACACCCTCCAATGAACATGAGCACGAGAATCACTGCCTGCGGGAGGACCGGCCACAAGCCGTAGTCGGCAGTCGCGTATCCGGTGGTGGTCATGATCGATGCAGTATGGAATGCTCCATACCGGAGAGCCATTGCAATACCCCCGTACGTCTCATTGAGAATGAGACTGAGTGTGATCACCACCGTGGCTATCGCGTATATCGTCAGATACACTTTCAACTCCGTATCGCGCCATACGGTGGTGAATTTCTTCCGGATTATCGCGAAGTAGAGCGAGAAGTTCACTCCTGCCATGACCATGAAGATCGTTACGACAATATCGACGTACGCACTCGCGTAGTGTCCTATGGACGCATTCTTGGTAACGAATCCTCCAGTTGCGACCGTACCGAATGTAACGGTGAGCGCATCGTAGAGTTCCAACCCCCCGATACAAAGTAGCACCGTCTCCAGTATGGTGATTCCCACATAGATCAGCCAAAGAATGAGGGCGGTGTTCTTGATTTTCGGTGTGAGCTTACTCTTCGTGGGACCGACAGCCTCGGCACCGAACAGCTGTGCCCCCTCGACTCCCACCAGAGGAAGGAGTGCCACGAACAGCACCACGATCCCCATGCCGCCGAGCCAGTGGGTGAGCGACCGCCAGAATAGAATCGACTTGGGAGCAGCTTCTATGTCGGCTAGGGTGGTAAGACCGGTGGTGGTGAACCCGCTCATCACCTCCATGTAGGCGCTGGTGAAATCTGGGGTTGTCCGTGTCATATAGAGCGGAATGGCACCAAGCGCACTGGCGACGATCCAGGTGATGGTGACGAACAGGTAGACATCTCGGACATTGAGCGTACGAGACTTCCACCCCCTCCCGACTGACAGGATGATCGAAACATAGATGAGTATGATCGCAAGCGATACGATGAATGCCTGAAAGGCGTCCCACTCTCCATAGGTCGCTGCCAATATCGTTGGAATGAGCATGAACAATCCGATGATGCTCTGCATGGTTCCAGAAAGGCGTAGGATCTGTCTCCAGTTCATGCCGTTCCCCTATGAGAAGATTTTCTGCACGAAGCCGAGTTCCTCGCGCCCGGCGCAGACGAGGAGTGTATCCCCTGGCTCGATTCTATAGGCACCGGTAGGGATGATATTTACCCCTTTCCCGGTCGTAATGCCTGCGATCACACCCTTGTTTCGCATGTTGATCTCCTTGAGCTTCTTTCCTGCCACCCCCATGGTCTCGGTGATGACGAACTCGAATATCTCGAACTGGCCCCCGAAGAGGCTGTGTACGCTCGATACATGCGAACCACGCATATATTTGAGCAAGGAGTCTACAGTAGCTTCACTTACACTGATGACCGAGTCGATATCGAGGTGCCGGGCTAGTCGAATGTAGTTGTTGTTGTTCTTGATCAGTGCCACAGCCCGGGAGATGCCGATCCGTTTCGCATAGCTGGCAGTGATGATGTTCAGCTCATCGTTGTCGGTGAGGCTGATCAGCAGATCGAACGTATCGAGTCGTTCGTCATCGAAAATCGATTCATCGGTAATATCGCTCTTCACAACCAGAAGGTGCGGGAAGAGTTGCGAGAAGCGGGCGGCGACATCCATATCCTGCTCTATCAGAATAATCGAACGGTGCTGCGAAGGTTCGAACGCGCGGAGGAGAAAACGTGCAATCTTGCTCCCTCCGACAATCACAATTTTCTTCGGTTTCACACGTTGTTGTCCCATGAGTTTGAATAGGGCCTCTCGGTCGTTATCAACAGCGACTATAGAGAGCGTATCACCGGGGAACACCACAGTATTGCCGGAAGGGACGATACCTTCGTTGTCGCGACTTATGGCTGCAATGACGAACTCGGTGCCGATCGATGCTCTGCAGTTGGCGATATTCTGGTTTGCAAATCGGGATTTCTCGGTCACATAGACATTATAGAGGATCAGGTTCGAGCGTTCAAAGGTGATCACATCGCTGAAGATTCCCCGCTCGATGATACCATGAATGCTCCGGGCAGTCTCCGCCTCCGGATTCACGATATAGTTGATGCCGAGAACCGTTCCGGGAAGTCCATCGCGCCCAGTGTAGGTGAGGTTCCGTATGGCAGCTATGGTGATGACCTCACTTCTGATATTCTCCACGATACCACAGGCAACCAGGTTGACCTCATCGCTGTCGGTTACGGAGACGAAGGCATCGCATGTCTCCACACTCGCCTCGCGTAGTGTCTTCGGATCGGTTCCGGAACCTATGACCACCATGCAATCGAGTTTCCCCTGAATTTCACTAGCTCGCGTAGGATCGGATTCTATGATCACTACATCGCGCTTTTCCTGTATCAGATGCTTCGCCAGCAGGGTGCCCCGCTTCCCGGCTCCAAGTATTACGACTTTCATGCCTGCTATCATAGCGAGCACCCCCGGTTATAGCAAGTGAAAGAGTTGTGGCATTCCAGGAAAAAATGACGTACGATACAGAGCAGATTAGCATAGGAGGTTGGAATGAAACGAACCTTGGTACTCATTGCAGTTATTGTTGCACTACTAGTATTGGTAGGAATCGGTTGTACTACGACTAATCCCGATGGGTCTCCGAAGTGGACGACCAATCCACCATCGAACTGGAGAACCTATTACTCCTCTGGATACGGAAAACTCTCGAATGTTCAGAACTCCCGCATGCGGGCGGAGGCTCTCGCCATGGATGGCGTTGCACGGTGGGCGAGCACGACGGTACAGGGTGCTCTCACGAACTACTTCCAAGATTCCGGAACCAGCGGAGAGCAATCTCTCGAGATGATGGAGAACATCTCTCGGCAGGTGGTGAATATCTCGTTGCGTGGTGCTGTGGTGGAAGAGCAATGGGTCGATCCGGACGGCGGAGTCTGGGTGCTTGTCTCATTCCCTGTGAAGAATCTGAAGGATGCCTACAAGGAACAGAGTGCAGCTCTCGAGAGGAAAGCCGAAATACAGAAGGCTCAGGTGCTTGTCGACTATCTCGAACTTGAACTCGAAAAGGCTGGAATGGCCGAACCAAAGTAGTCTCCGGAACGAAGAAGCGGCCGGGTATCACCGGCCGCATAGTATCTGATGTGCACGCTATTTGTCATCGATGGCAAAAGGTGTCGCAAGTGCCGAAGGCGCCGCGTATGCCCCCTTTCTGTTCTGGTTTATGATTGTCATGACCGAGAGCGTGAGAAAGGTGATGAGATAGGGTGCGAATGCAAGGAACTGGGTAGGGATGACCATCCTGACTCCTGCAGCCTGGAGGCTGAACTGGAGCGATGTGATCCCTCCGAATATCAGGGTTCCGATCACCGCTTTCCCTGGATTCCAGGTCGCAAAGATTACCAAAGCAATGACGATCCACCCCTTACCACCGGTCATCCCGTCGTTCCAACTGGGGGTGAATGAGAGCGAGAGACAGGCACCGCCGAGACCGGCGAACATACCGCCGATAATCGTGTATAGGTAGCGAATGCGGAACACCGACAACCCCATTGCCGCAGCAGTCTTCGGAGATTCACCCACTGCACGAATGGCCAGTCCATGCTTGGTCTTGTACATGTAGAACCAGCTGAACGGTACGATGATATAGAGTGCATAGGTGAGGATGCTCACATTGAAGAAGGCCCCGAGGATCGGTATGTCTTGGAGGAACGGAATGGCAATATTGTCGAACTTCGCTTGCAGATTCGTGCCTATGAGGTTGTAATTGTTCGATGCAGGTCCGAGGCGCTGTCCAAGAAAGTTTGCAAGTCCGGTTCCGAACATGGTGATCGCAAGCCCGCTTACCACTTGGTTCGCACGCATGGTGACACAGAGGAACGCATGGATGAGTGACATGAGGCCACCGATAATCATTGCCATGATGATTGCGAGAAACAGATTCCCGGTCGCAAGTGCCGTGGCGAATCCGGCGAGGGCTCCCATGAGCATGGTCCCCTCCATACCGAGATTGAGAATACCGCTTTTTTCAGTATAGACCTCGCCTAGGGTTGCGTACATGAGACTCGTGCCCATGGCGATCGTTGCTGCTAACAGTCTGGTTAAAAATTCCATTACACGGCCTCCTTTTTAATGATGACGAGACGGTGCTCGACAAATATACTCCCTGCAAGTAGCGGAATCAGTACGAGGCCCTGGAGTACTTCACCCATGGATTCTGGAAGTCTCATTGCAATCTGCAGAGCATCGGCCCCTGTGGTGAGCGCTGCCATGACGAATGCGACGAGAATTGATGCGAAGGGGTTCAACCCCGACATCCATGCGATAATGATCCCGGTGAATCCATAGCCACCATCGACACCTCGAGTCAATCGGTGGGCGATGGCTGCCGTGTTGACCGATCCAGCCAGACCGCAGATAGCACCGCTGAGCAGCATGGCGATCACAATGTTCTTCTTGATCGAGACACCCTGGTAGCGAGCAGCGCGCGGGTTCTTGCCGATCATGTTCAGTTCGAAGCCCCATCTGGTCTTATAGAGGAGGAAGTAGAGAATCACCACCAGAGCGAGGGCAATGTAGATACCACTGTGGACCTTTCCCCATACCGGAGGCAACCAGGTCTCTCTGGGAAACTCCGGCGTTCCCATATTTCCGAATGGAGCCTTCCACGCATTGATATAGAGGTACTCGGCTAGACCGATTGCCACGTAGTTGAGCATGAGCGTGGTGAGTGTCTCATCGACCGACCATTGTGCCTTCAGAAATCCCGGTACTCCTGCCCACAAAGCACCGAGAATCATACCGACCAGTAGACCGATCGGAAGCAGCATCGGGATAGGAACGAATTTCCAGAACTGCATTACCCACGTGATACCGATCGCGCCCCAAACGTATTGCCCCTCCGCTCCGATATTCCAGAATTTTAGACGGAAGGCAATACCGACTCCGAGTCCGCACATGAGCAGAGGTAAAGCCTCAACGATCGTGTACTGGAAGCGGCGGGCATTGCCGAATGCCCCATTGAACATAGCCTGATAGGCCTGTAGCGGATTCGACCGGGACGCAGCGAGGACTAGAGCTCCAAGGATGAGTGAAATGACAAACGATGCCAATGGAATGATCACCGCCATCTTTCGGGATTTGCTGTCTCTCTTTTCCAATGCGATTCTCATGCATCCCTCCTGGCTTCGGTGTGGCCGGCCATCATGAGTCCCAGCTCTTCGGTATTGGTCTCTTTCACATTTCTGATACCCATGATCCGTCCCTCGAACATGACCGCAATCTTATCTGCCACCATTTGCAGTTCATCAAGCTCTTCGGATATCAGGAGAATGGCATTCCCTTTGTCTCGTTGGAGAATCAGGTTCTGCCTGACCGCTTCGGTCGCTCCTACATCGAGGCCACGAGAGGGGTAGACGGCAATGAGCACACCACCACACGAGTCGATTTCACGTGCAAGGATAGTCTTCTGGATATTGCCACCCGAGAGGAATTTTACACAGGTATCCTGATCGGGGGTTTTGATGACGAATGCCTGAATGAGTTTATCCGCGAATGCACGAAGGAAGGATCGCTTAATGACCATACCTTTCGATATCTCCTTGGTCCGATACTTCTTCATGGCAAGGTTGTCTCCAACACTCATGTCACCCACGATTCCGTTCGCTCCTCGGTCTGCCGGGATATGGCTCACTCCAGCGCGTATGATCTGCAGTGGGGTGGCATTGGTCATGTTCCTGCCATCAATCTGGATGGTGCCCGCAGAGATCGGCACGAGGCCGGTGATCGCATCGGTCAACTGTGTCTGTCCGTTTCCAGCCACGCCGGCAATACCGACTATCTCACCCCGGTGCACCTCAAGTGAGACATCGTCGAGATAGGGACGGTTTCCGAGCGGATTCGACACCGTCACATGATCGATCTTGAGTTTTACTCCACCCGGATTGTAGGGGCATCGGTCAAGGCTGAACAGGACATCGCGACCGACCATCATATTCGCCAGATCCTTGGGAGTGACTGTAGTGGTGTCGCAGGTATTCACGGTCTTACCTCTCCTGAGCACCTGCACCTTGTGACTGAATTCGATCACTTCATCCATTTTGTGGGTGATAAAGATGGCCGACTTACCTTCACTGAGCATGATCTTGAGAATCTCGTTCAAGTCCCGAGACTCTCCAGGAGTGAGGACGGCGGTTGGTTCGTCGAGTATCAGAATATCGGCTCCTCTGTATACGAGTTTGAGGATCTCGACACGCTGCTGCTCGCCGACACTCAGGTTGTGAATGACGGCATTCGGGTCGACCTGCAGTCCGTACCGTTTTGACAGCTCTCGAATTCGGGATCTGATCTCATCCATATTCGGGACGAAGGAGAGCTCCTTGAGTCCGAGCACGATGTTCTCGGCAACCGTCATGTTTCCCACCAGCTTGAACTCCTGGTGAATCATCCCCACACCGAGTGCCATGGAGTCCTGCGGGCTATGGATTTCGGCCAGTTCTCCGCGGATATAGATTGATCCACTGTCGGGGCGGTAGAGACCTACCAGCATATTCATCAAAGTGCTCTTTCCTGCCCCGTTCTCACCGAGAAGAGCGAGCACCTGTCCGGGGTAGAGCTCCAAGGAGACATCGTCGTTAGCCAGTACGCCGGGAAAATGTTTCGTGATATGTTCCATACGTACTACTGGGGTCTGTTGTGTCTGTTGGTTCATTGTTTTCCCATCCAGGTCGGAATGCCACGAGGTTCGGTGGCACCCGTTCATCTGTTTGATTTCTCAAAAAAGGGCAGACCTGAGTCTGCCCTTCTGAGCGTCTGTGTCTGTGTTATTTGACCGACCCGATGACGCCTTCCACGAACCAGTCCATGGTCAGCATAGCTTCATCGGACATCTTCTCTCCGGCGTTCAGTCGAACTCGACCGGTGTTGTCTCTGAGTCTGCCCCAGAACACGTCCCATTCGCCGTTCTCGATCTTCTCATAGACGGCCATGACCTCTGCCTGGACATCGGCAGGAACGATCGGGCTGATCGGAGAGAGATCGACCATGCCATCATCGACTCCGCCCCAGTACGACTGTGTCTCCCAAGTTCCGTTGAGTGCACTCTCAATGGCTGGGATCATGTAGTTGTCCCAGTGCCAGATTGGAGAAACGAGCACATTGTCGTGACCGACGATCTTGCGGAAGTCGGCATTGTAACCGACTGCCCATTTGCCACGTTCGATAGCAGCCTTGGCTGGCTCGGTGGTATCCTGGTGCTGAGCGATCACGTCGATGCCCTGATCCAGCAGAGCAACTGCGCCCTGGCGTTCGAGTGAGGGGTCATACCAGGTGTTGGTCCATACGACGGTTACGGTTGCGTTCGGATTCACTGCGCGTGCGCCGAGAGCGAAAGCGTTGATTCCACGAACAACTTCTGGTGTATTGAAAGCACCGACATAACCGAGTTTTCCTGTCGGGCTCATCTCAGCTGCGATCATGCCAGAGAGGTAGCGCATCTGATACATACGACCGAAATAGTTCGACATGTTGTCGTTCGAGAGGTATCCCGAACAGTGCTCGAAATAGACATCGGGATTCTCTTTCGCTACCTGAAGCATATAGTCCTGATAGTTGTAGGAGTTTGCGAAGATGATCTTGCATCCGGCGTCGACCAATTGTTCCATGGCACGCATCGAAGAGTCGTTCTCAGGGACATTCTCCATGCGAATCACCTCGATCTTGTCGCCGAAATATGCTTCAGCGGCTTGAGTACCCTGATCGTGCATGTACGAGTAACCCATGTCTCCGGGGGAGCTGATATAGATGACTCCGACTTTGAATGGTTCATCTACTCCAGCCGCGGCTTCTCTTCCGCCCTGGGCGAAGACGAGCGTCGTGGACAAGAGCAAAAGTACCAGCAACACTGTTAGTTTCTTCATAGAAATCTCCTTCCTTTTGATTTCGCGTGGGACCCTCTGCCCCACACGAAAAGTGTATGCGATGGGATGGGTGCTGTCAAATAAAAAATGCAACAATCTGCAACTAGTTGGTGCGAGCTATCCCCCGGAGAGACAAGGAGTTCCCTCACACCGCCTCACTCGAATCCAATATATCACTCTGCAACGGATTCCCCGGGCGCTCTTGTGCATTCGCAAGTATAATTACGAGGTAAAATCATCGATTTCCCTGCGTTTCGCTCTAGGTTATCATCCGATATCCTATCGATGACAAACAAGAAAAGAGCTATAAGAAAGGTAGTGTTTTCACTGAACAGTTACAGGGTATTGTAATCCTGAACAACC
>CAYYOL010000012.1:3657-52974 GCA_964473245.1 uncultured Spirochaetaceae bacterium | reverse complement strand
CGGTTGAGTTTGTCCCATTTCACGGTGATAATACCCGGTATGGATACACATATCATTCTTCTTTCAGGTGGTTCGGGAAAGAGACTCTGGCCGCTTTCGAACGATATTCGGTCGAAACAGTTTCTTTCGGTACTGCCGAATGGGCAGGGAGGCTTTGAGTCGATGGTTCAGCGGGTGCATAGACAGCTGAGAGGAGAGTTTCCCCACGAGCGGGTCGTGATCGCGACCGGAGCGGCACAGAAAGAGCAGATTGAGGCACAACTCGGCTCGTCTGTCTCAATCGTCTGCGAGCCTGCTCGACGCGATACGTTTCCTGCCATAGCTCTATCGTGCACCTATCTGGAGGATGTCTGCCGCGGGAATGCAGACGATGTCGTTCTCGTTCTTCCGGTCGATGCGTATGCTGATCAACACTATTTCTCCATTGTACGTCGCATGCAGGAGGCGGTCGAGAACCGGAATGCTGATATCGTTCTCATGGGAATCACGCCGACGTCGCCCTCGAGCCGGTTCGGCTATATGCTTCCCGGACTCCACCAAGACACCCATATCGTCATAGATCGTTTTGTGGAGAAACCGAGCGTTTCGGATGCCGAACGATTCATAGCCGAGGGTGCATGCTGGAATGGAGGGGTCTTCGCTTTCAGACTGGGGTACCTGATGGATATCGTGCGGACTCGGATCGGTTCGTATCCATTTGACGCGATGCTCGACCGATATGCGAACCTGGACCGTATCAGTTTCGACTATGCTGTGGTTGAGAACGCTCAGTCGGTAGCCATGATCCCCTATGATGGCACCTGGCGAGACCTCGGAACATGGGACATGCTTGTAGGGGAGATCGGCAGTTGCGGTCTCGGTCCTCAGGTGCACCACGATACGGAAAAGACGGTCGTGGTGAATGAACTCACTATTCCTGTAGTCGCCGTCGGTACGGACCGACTGGTCATCGCTGCGACCGCCGATGGCATTCTCGTGAGCGACCTCCAGAAAAGTGCACAGGTGAAACCCATCGTGGATACCCTTACCGATGCTCCACGACATATGCAACACACATGGGGAACGAGTACCGTCGTTGAACGAAAGATTGAAAGCGACCGTATGGTCCATGAGGTGAGCATCGTCCGAATCGAAGCGACACAAACGCTCTCTCTGGAACCCGACCCCTTGTTCTCGCGAACGTTGGTTGTGCTCGAGGGCTCTGGTACTATCACATGCGACTCCTCGATCAAACCCATCATAGCAGGGACTTCGGTAAGTCAGACTCAGGGAGCGTCCATTCAGATCGAGGCCAAGGAGCGTGTGGTGCTAGTTGAAAGTCTCATATTTGCTCCGTAGAAAAGGACTTTTCGTTTTTCTCTGCATCATGCCTTGTCGATTGGTCACCGATTCTTTACAATGTAAAAAAATTGAAATGATTCCATGATTTTTTTTGACAGCGCATGAAGCCACAGGGAGGCGGTATGGTTGGTCGTAGAAAGGTTCGGTTGCTCGTATCGATCGTGGTACTGCTCTCTCTGGGAGTTTCCTGTACACCCGATACATCGCGGAGTGCAGAGGTCGAGTCGGTTTCAGCTGCAACCGACTATACTCAGCTGGTGACCTCAGCTGTGAACGTGACACGGGGATCGCTTCGACCAACGGTCGTATCGAGTGGGATCGTCCAGGGGCAATCAGAGGTCTTGGCCGTTGCTCGGACACCCGGCATCGTGGAGGCTGTCCATTTCGATCTCGGAACCCGCGTGAATCAGGGTGATACGCTGGTTACGCTGGACAGCACCGTTGCAGCGCTTTCGATGAGTCAGATAGAGCGCCAGGTGGAGAATGCTAGAAGCGCGCTCGAAGTGGATCGGCAGCTGTTCGATCGGGGTGCCATATCTCGCAGTACGCTGAATCAGACTCAAGCAACTCTCTATGGTCTTGAAGCACAGCTTGCACGGTCGCAAGAGACGGTACGAGACTCCAAGATCACCGCAGCAATGGCAGGGTACATCGCAGAACAGGGATCGACCCTGCACCCTGGAGATACACTTCAGGCAGGACAGACCATAGCAAGAATCATAGATCTCGATAATCTTCGGGTATCGCTTTCGCTCGGCCAGTCACAGATATTCTCGGTAGCAGAGGGGGCAGAAGCCAAGGTCGATATCTCTACTCCCACTGGGCCCATAAGCACAGTGGGTTCGGTACGAGCAATCAGCGCAGGCAGCGATCCTAGGACCGGGAGCTGGACAGTCCTCGTTGACTTTCAGAATCCTGAGCCGCGGAGAATCAGAGCAGGAGTCTCTGCACGGGTGACGATCTTGAACAGTAGTGCTGAGCAGTACCTGCTGGTACCGAATGCAGCTCTGGTGAACCGAGAGGGGAGTACCTATGTATACGTCATGAGCAACGGATCGGCTGAGTTGACAGCTGTCCGAGTGATCGACCGATACGGGGATAAGACTGCGATAGAACCAGAGGACGATGGTATGGATCTGGAGGGGATGGCGGTCTTGACCACTGGTCTCTCCCGAGTGAACGATGGTGCGTCTGTTGTGACACAGTATCAGTAGGCGGGAGCGTTACCAATGGATATACACGAAAAACTGAAGGATCAGCTCTCACGTCCAAGCATTGGACGATTCTCGGTGACAAAGCCGGTATTGGTTACGATACTCATGATCACGATACTTGCACTCGGTGTCTTCAGTATCGTACGGCTTCCACAGGAGCAGTTCGCTGAAGTACCTTTCTACTGGGTGAACATCATCGTTCCGTATCCAGGAGCGAGTGCAGAGGATCTGGAGTCCTCCGTCACCATTCCTGTGGAGAATGCATTTCAGGGGATCTCGAAACTCAAGGGGATAACGTCGACCACGAGTGAAGGGCTCTCGCTTGTCAGAGTGGAATTCGACGACGGAATATCGAACGATGAGTTTCAGAGACTCTATCAGGAGGCCCAGACCCGTTTCAGTCAGGTGTCGTTACCCGATGGAACACTCGACCCACTTATCGATGACTTCTCATCAGCCGACTTTTTGCCGGTGGTCGAAGTCGTGGTCAGTGGAAACCTTCCCTACGAACAGTTGAGACAAGAGGCTCTCTATCTCAGAGACAGGATTCTCCGCGTCTCGGATGTCTCCGATGTCGATATCATCGGGTTGCCCGAGCGACAGATTCTCGTCCATTTGGATCCGGTTCGCTTAGCAGCTCTCGGTCTTTCGGTGAACGAGGTCGTACGGGCTGTTCAGGATCAGAATCGTGTCATTCCCGGGGGCACGCTCACCAGTGGTTCTCGAGAGTATCTGTTGAGGACGATCGGTCAGATCGAGCAGGTGGATGATATTGAAGATGTCATCGTACGTCGCTCATCTACCAGTGCAGGCATGGTGCAAGTGAAGGATGTCGCTCGTGTGATCGATGGATTCGATCCCGACGCCTCGATCTCACGCTTCAACGGTTCTCCCTCGGTATCGCTGAGAGTCACAAAGGTTCCTCGTGGTAGCTCAGTCTCGGTGGTCTCGGGTACACGATCCATCGTGGAAGAAGCGTCGCAGGATCTGAGAACCGGAGCTGAACTGACCCTGTTCAACGACTCCACCGTGCAGATTGCATCGAGCATCTCAGTTCTTGCCACGAATGCGATCATGGGTCTGGCTATCCTACTGGTGATTCTCTGGCTCTTCATAGGGTTCAGAAACGCCCTCATGACCGCCCTCGGTATTCCGGTGACATTCGCTCTTACGTTCATAGCTCTGGATCTACTCGGAGAGACGATCAACACCAATACCTTGTTCGGTCTCGTGCTGGTCCTCGGGTTGATCGTGGACCATGCGATCGTCATCATCGAGAACTCGTACAGTTATCAGCAGCAAGGGTTATCCCGTCATGATGCAGCAATCATCGGTACCAATCAGGTCGTGTGGCCTATCATTGCCGCAACGGGAACGACAATCGCGGCGTTTCTTCCCCTCATGATTATCCCCGGTACCATCGGCAAGTTCCTCAGGGTGATCCCACTCACAGTCACCATCGCACTCATAGCGAGTACTGGAGAGTCCCTGTTCATTCTCCCCAGCCATTTCGCAGATTGGGGAAGAGAGAAGCGAAACGCAAAAAAGCGACAAAAAGGTGCATGGTTCGAGGGTGTTCAGCGTGGGTACCGGAAGATCTTTCATCTCTTCTACCGGATCAAAGCTGTGGTTCTCGTGCTCTTCCTTGTCATCATGGTCGGCTCATTCGCTCTCGTGACATATCTGGACGTGGATCTCTTCTCTGCTGAGGATTTCAGCTACTTCACCATCGACATCGCAACTCCGAAGGGCAGTAGTCTGGCAATGACCGATTCCGTCGTTCGGGAGTTTGAAGCAATACTCCTTCCTAAGGTAGGAAACGGCGAAGTCCTCTCCATAAGCAGTAGTATCGGAGCAGCTTCCGGAGATTCGGGAACCGGAACCACCTCGAATGTGGCCGAGATCACAGTCGATCTTGCCGAGCAGGACGAAGGGAGAGAGCGGAGCATTGAGGAGATCATCCACGAGATCGAGCGTGAAACCTACTACATTGGAGGAGTTGAGCAGGTGTTCTTCAGGAAAGCTCAGAACGGACCACCCACGTCTGCACCCTTGAGCTATCGTGTTTCTGGAGACAACTACGCAAGTCTGGTAGAATCCTCAAGAGAGCTCATGCAGATATTGAGCACTGTCGAAGGTGTGAATACGGTCGAAAGTGACTACGAAGAGGGGAGTCCTGAGCTGAAGATTCGTCTCGATCCTGAACGGGCTAGTGCACTGGGAGTTACCGTGAACACACTGGGAATTTTTATCCGTGCTCGATTCGAAGGGATTCCGATCGGTTCGTTCTTCTCGAACAATGAGGAGATAACCATCGTGGCCCGGTTCGACTACGATGGTTCGGTTGGATTCGAGGACCTGGAACAGGCGATGATTCCTACCGATGATGGACGACTGGTTCCATTCTCCAGTGTTGCGAATGTTGAGTTTGGTTCTTCTGTCGGCTCGATCAGGAGAGTGGATGGGAAACGGGAGATCACCATAACGGCAGATGCAGACAGCAATGTGACACTCCAGGAGGTAGATGCGTTCATAACCGGCTACTGGAATGAGACTATGGCAGACCGGTACGAAGATGTTGTATACGGAACCGGTGGAGAGTTCAGTGAATTCACCTCGCTGCTTGTCGATATCCTCCGGGTGTTTCTGCTGGGCATATTCCTGATCTACCTTATCCTTGGTGCTCAGTTCAATAGTTATACCCAGCCATTGCTCATTATAGTCTCCGTTCCTTTCGCATTCGTCGGAGTCATTCTCTATCTGTTCTTCTCGGGAACACCGTTCTCGACCACGGTCATCTATGCAGGTGTTGCCTTGGCGGGCATTGCAGTGAACGATGCGATCGTACTCATCAGTTTCATCAATGAACTGAGGAGAGAGGGGACTCCGGTAGCCGAGGCCGTGCAACTGGCTACACAAAGTCGCTTGCGTCCCATACTTCTTACGTCACTGACCACGATCGGAGGGCTGCTGCCCACAGCGATAGGATTGGGAGGTGTCTCGGTGGTATGGGGGCCCATGGCGAGTACTATCATGTTCGGACTTTTCTTCTCGACATTGAGTGCACTGTTCATCATTCCGCTGTTGTATGGCCTGTTCTATGGTAGAGGCGAGAGGAGGGGAGCATGAACATGACTAGAAGATACACCTCAGTGATGCTCCTGCTGATCGGATTCGGACTTGCCCTGCTTGGAGCTCAGGAGAGTTCCTACCGGTATCCCGACGTTCGTACGAGACCGGAACCGGTTGAGCGGGTCACTCAAGTTCATTCAGCCGATGAGATCGCGCAATTCCTTTCTCAGTGGAACCCACATCATGAGGCAGATGCCCGCTCTGAATCGTTGGGTTTTGCTCAAGAGAGTGCAACGGTTTTGCAACTGGAGTCTCTCTACCGGATACAGGTTGCGCAGACCGACCGCGTGAAAGGGGAAGGGCGACCGGTGCTTTCGATAGATTCCGATCCTGCCAATCCTATTTACGGCTTCAGCAGAATGTACCAAGTGAATCCTACAGCTCCTCCTGCAACGAATCTCCTGCTTGCACACCGCTTTGGATTAGGTAGCACGATTTCGCAACGGTTCAATACAGGTGGATCGGTTGCCGTTGGAGCCCGATACGAAACCTCATACACCTCGTTAGATGGAGGGGGGACCTACACGTGGCAACAGAGTCCATCGGTTACGCTCAGTTTCCAGCAACCGGTATGGATGGGAAGTCGCTTTATCGACTCCTCATACGGAAAACAAACACTGGAGAAGCAGTTGCTGGAACAGGAACGTGCAATGGCGGCAGTTGAACAGACTCGGAGCTCTGTGGAACAACAGGGGCTCCTGCTCTATCATACGCTCCAGTCTCTGCTGGAGAGTAGGTGGTTGCTCGGCGAGCAGATTCGATTGCAACAACGCCTTCTTTCCGATGCCCAACTGGATTATCAAGCGGGCAATTTGAGCAGGAACGAGCTAGAACAGCGGGAACTGGCTCTGGATAACCTCGTTGCACAGCGAGAGGTTCTGCAGTTGGAGATCGGAGAAATCGAAGCCTCGATCGAGGCATTGATAGGAACTGCCTCGAGGGGGGTCCCACCGATGAACACATCGGATTATACCGATATGATAGAGCGATTGCTATCGTATACCAAGGGAAACTTTCCACGCGAGGAGTCCTCTGTGCGGCGTGCACTGCAACACGATGCCGACTATGCCGATGCTCAACGAGCATTGCAGACAGCACGTATAGATCGCGAGCTGGGCAATCCGGGGGACGCTCCGCGACTTTCGGTTGCTCTGCAGATCGGATCTCACTATACACCTGCAGCTACCACGTTCGGTTCTTCAGTCTCCGAACTGTTCTCGGACGGGAGTCCAGAGGTCAGTGTCTCGGTTTCGTTCACGGCATCTGATCTCTCTCGATCACTCCGCAAAAGTACCGATGCCATGGCCGAAGAGGGTATCGTGCAGGCGACTTTAGCTCAGGCAGAGGCTGAAAAAGCGGTCATCGATCGATTCTCTCACTATCAACGGCGGGTGGACAACGAAATCGGAGCACTCGATCTGAGATTGACTGAGTACAAAATCTCCTTGCGAGATCTGGATATCGTACAGATCCGTAATGCAGCCGGACTTGCCGATTCCACAGCGGTGCAGCTGGGCGAGCTCGGACTATATGAGGCTGCGTTCGCAGTCCTCCAGCAACTGCGAACGTTGTATGCTCTAGACGATGAGATCACCCGGTTTCTTGGGCTGAATCGCTGGTGACCTTCGGTTTGGCCGCATATGTCGTATGAAGCAGATGATGCGATGTCTCGCCAAGCGGTTTTCCGAGGAACTCTTGATAGAGAGTCTGTATGGCGGGGTTTTCATGCGACTGTCTGAACTGTTTCCCTTCATCCTCCCGGTAGATGGCTTCTATGCGTGCCTTTCGTACTGCATCGGTGGTGAATCTCGGTTGCCCACCTCCTCCTATGCATCCACCTGGGCAGGTCATGATCTCGACAAACTGAAACTCATCAGGATGTTCTCTGATATACTCTATGAGCGTCGCCGCATTTCCCAGACCATGGGCTACAGCCACTTTTACACTCTTCCCTTCGAGGAATGACCATGCATCCACCGTGCCGGTGAGGGTGACCGAAGCCGTCTTTATACCTTCCAAGCCGGCGAGAGGAGCTATATGAAGGTTTTCAGTTTCAAGCGATCGTCCGGTTGTCACTGCATGTACTGTCCTGATCGCAGCCTCCATGACTCCGCCGGTATTGGCGAATATGTCTGCAGCTCCGGTGGATATGCTGAGTGGCGCATCCATCTCTCCCTCATCAAGTGAATCGAAGTCCACACCGCTGAGCTTGATCAGATCCCCCAGCTCACGAGTAGTCAGAACGTAATCGACATCCTGATAGCCACTGGATCGCATCTCGGGTCGTGCTGCTTCGAACTTCTTCGCCGTACAGGGCATTACTGAGACGACCACCATATCCTTCGGATCCACTTGTGCCTTCTGTGCATAGTAGGTCTTGGCTAATGCACCGAACATCTGTTGTGGGGATTTACAGGTGGAAATGTTGTTCAGTGTCTCAGGAAAGTAGTGTTCGGCATAGTTGATCCAGCCTGGGGAGCAGCTGGTGTACTGTGGTAGGCGCCCCTCCTTTCCGAGGACGAATTTGTTTCGCAGTCTCGTGAGTAACTCCGTGCCCTCTTCCATTATGGTCAGGTCGGCAGTGAAGTCGGTGTCGAATACTGCATTGAAACCCAGTGCTCTAAGTGCTGAGACCATTTTCCCAGTCACCAGGGTGCCAGGGGGGAGGCCGAAGCACTCGCCAAGGGCTGCTCGGATTGCAGGAGCCGTCTGCACCACCACATACTTCTTCGGATTGTCGAGTGCGGAAAGCACCGGTTCTACATGGCTGGTTTCGATGATCGCTCCCACAGGACAGACTGCAGCACACTGTCCGCATTGCACGCAGGCAACACTCTCAAGCGGATCGGTGAACGCAGGTCCGATGGTGGTTCGATAGCCACGATACTGTGCAGAGAGGACACCGACTCGTTGGATTTCGGAACAGACCTGCACACACCTTCTGCACTTGATGCATTTCGCATTGTCACGTATTAGTGCAGCACTCGAATCATCGAGTGTTCCTCCCGGTTTCTCTCCCTGGTATTGGTTGGTACGAATACCGAGCTCCTCTGCAAGTTGTCGCAATTCACAATCGTTGCTTCTGGCGCAGAGTTGGCAATCTCCCTCATGTTCACTCAACATGAGCGATACGACAGTTCTCCGCGCATCTCGAACCCGTTTACTGTTTGTCTTGATCACCATCCCCTCACGAACAGGGGTGGAGCACGATGCGACTAATGTGGGAGCTCCTTCCACTTCGACGAGACAGACCCGACAAGCTCCCATGGGTTTCAGACCTTCAAGATAGCAAAGGGTGGGGATTTTCACTCCTGCATGTGTTGCAGCCTCATAAATAGTGCTGGTCTGTGCAACCTCGAACTCCTTCCCGTTTATGGATACCTTACACATGGGATGCCTCCTTCTTCACACGAGTTTGAGTGGCTGCGGGTACTTCGTTGATATGCTTCCCGTAGTCACAACGGAGACATCTATGCGCCTGTGCCATTGCCACAGTCTCGGCCCAGGGGAGCTCAACCTCCTCGAAATTGTTCCTTCTCCTCTCGACAGGAATCTGTCGTACTGGAGCTCGTTTCTCATCGGATATCTCCGCATCGGGATCGAATGCTGTCTCGGTGACCTTTTCGTATCTCCAGAATGCATGGTTTTCGCCGGTGAGCATGGAGTCGATTCCCACTGCAGCCCGCTCTCCGGCTGCTATAGCCTCGACGACGCTGGAGGGCCCATCGGTACAGTCGCCTCCAGCGAACACCTTCGGAATGCTGGTGGCTCCACTCACCGGATCTGCTGAGATGAACCGTTTATCATTCAACATGAGTTGGATATCGCCAGTGAGGTTCTGGATCTCGAGCCGTTGACCAATAGCCATGATCACTTGATCAGCTTGTATCGTCACTGGATCTTGGCTCTGTGCCATAGGCCGTCTCCTTCCCGATGCATCGAAGGAGCCCAGCCCCATACGGAGGCAGGAGACAGCTTTCACCGAACCCTTTGCGTCCTTCACAATCTCGATCGGTTGGGTAAGGCAATTGATCGCAACACCCTCCTGTATGGCCTCGGCGACCTCTTCTTCATATGCAGGCATCTCTTCCTGACTTCTCCGGTATACAATGGTGACCGACTCAGCTCCGAGTCTCAGTGCGGTTCGTGCTGCATCGATCGCTGCATTTCCGCCACCGATAACCACTACGCTGTTTCCTACATCGACCGAACCGCGAATATTATAGCGTTGCAGGAAAGGAACTGCTTGGACGACACCATCTGCGTCCTCTCCCGGCAGTCCCATGCTCAACGAATCTGGAGCACCCACGGCGAGGAAAACAGCATCGGAACCATCTTCGAGCAAGCTCTGTAGCGTGAAGTCGGTCCCCATGCTCTGTTCGGTGACGATATCCACACCCATCCTTTCGATCATGCGGATCTCCCGTGCCATGGTCTCACGCGGTAGTCGATAGGCTGGGATAGTCTGCACGAGCATACCTCCAGGCCTCATGGACGATTCATATATTGTGGGTTTATACCCGAGCCGTGCCAAAAAGTAGGCACAGGAGAGGCCAGCAGGACCTGCTCCCACGATAACGATACGTTTGTTCGCATTGGTGTCGTTGTGGCGAACTTCGGGTATCTGGATGGTGACCTCTTGATCCACGAGGTATCGTTTAATACTTCGGATACTCACTGCATCGTCCAGAGATGCACGTCTGCACTTCTCTTCGCAGGTATGGAAGCAGACTCGAGAGCAGATCGCAGCAAGCGGATTCCGTTCACGATGGAGCAACAGCGCCTCGACATATCGGCCCTCTCCGACGAGCGAGACGAATCCTGGGATATCGACATGGGCAGGACAGGCACTCTGACAGGGTGCACGAACCAACCCGGGACAGACTCCGGCTTCGCAATGCTTATCTCTGATATGAGCCTCGTACTCATGACGGAAATGCCGAATCGTGGAGAGCACCGGGTTCGGAGCCGTCTGGCCTAGTCCGCACAGGGCTGTCTCCTTGATCCACGTTCCCAGTTCGACGAGTGTATCAATATCGCTCTCCACGCCATCGCCTGCGCAGATCCGTTCCAGGATCTCCAACATCCTCTTGGTCCCTACGCGGCACGGTACACATTTACCGCATGACTCCTCCTGCACGAACTCGATAAAATACCGGGCAACGTCCACCATGCATGCTTGATCGTCGAGCACGATAAGGCCACCTGAGCCCATGATCGCCCCGAGTGACTTGAGTGATTCGTAGTCGAGAGGAACTGAGAGGTGCTCTTTTGGTATGCACCCCCCTGAGGGGCCTCCAATCTGTGCAGCCTTGAACGTTCTCCCCTGTTTGATTCCTCCACCGATCGAGAATACCAGATCTCCAAGTGGAGTGCCTATGGGGATCTCTACGAGACCTGTTGTGCGAGCGGCTCCTGCAAGAGCAAAGACTTTGGTCCCCTTGCTCTCGTCGGTACCAGATGTATTGTACCACTGGGCACCTTGATCGATGATTGCCGCGACATTCGCGTAGGTCTCCACATTGTTCAGCAGGGTGGGGCAATCCCATAACCCCTTCTGTGCCGGGAACGGTGGGCGGGGACGTGGCTCTCCCCGTTTCCCCTCTATCGAGTTGATCAGTGCGGTCTCCTCTCCACAGACGAATGCTCCCGATCCCATGCGAATGTCCAGGTCGAAACAGAACGATGTACCCAGTATCCGTTTTCCGAGCAGTCCAGCTTCACGCGCCTGGTCTATGGCTCTCGAAAGGCGGGCGACTGCCAATGGGTATTCTGCACGAACATAGACATATCCTTGCTGGGCTCCTACCGCACAGGCGGCAATGGCCATACCCTCTATGATGCTGTGAGGGTCTCCTTCCAGGACCGATCGATCCATGAAAGCTCCGGGGTCTCCTTCATCGGCGTTGCAGAGCACATACTTGACTTCGCCCTGAGCATCTGCTGTGAACTGCCATTTCAGATAGGTTGGAAATCCAGCTCCACCGCGACCTTTGAGTCCGGATTCCCGAATGGAGGCTACGATCTCAGAAGAAGAGAGCTCACCAAGTGCCTTTGCCAAGCCACGATACCCCCGGTGAGCTATGTATGATGTTAATTCCAGCGGGTCGATTCGACCGCAGTTGCGCAACACGATCTTTCTCTGAGGAGAGAGAAAGGCGGAATCCTTCTCGTGATGGGCCGGGGTCTCCGGGTGATCGTTTCGCATGAGCAGCCTATCGACCGGTGTTCCCTTCACCACATGGTTCTCGACAATCTCCGCTATATCGGTAGCGGAGATGTTCTGATAGAGCATGTCATCTGGCAGTATGCGCAAGACTGGTCCTTTGGAGCAGGGCCCCATGCAACCGGTCCCTATCACTTCGGCATCGACACCACTAGAGGCGACCGCCTGCTTACATGCCTCGAGTATCTCCAACGATCCGCTGGCGATGCATCCACCACCAGTACAGACCAGAATAGCCTTCCTGTCGACCTGTTTGTCTACCTGTTGTAACCGTGCATCCGAATCTCGGAGAAATTCTCGAATGGATTTATACCGCTTCACTGTCTCCCTCCTTTTCGTCTGCCTGGTAGGGTTCCAGTAACTCCTTGATTCGACTCGGCTTCACTTGTTGGTGCACATTGTCGTCTATCATGACAACCGGTGCCAGACCACAGGCTCCGAAACAACGTCCGATCTCTAGGGAGAATTGCCGATCGTCGGTCGTCTGTCCCACCTCTATACCGAGTTCCTTCACCAGTGCATCAAGTACATCTTTTCCGCCTCTCACGTAGCAAGCGGTCCCGAGACATACGCGAACGGTATGCTTACCGCGAGGAATCGTAGTGAAGAACGAGTAGAAGGTCACCACTCCAGCGACTTCACTGTATGGTATGGAGAGCGCCTCGCTGATATGCATAAGCATCTCTTTCGGGAGGTAGCCAAGAAGATTCTGCGCTGATTGTAGAACTGGAATGAGTGCTCCTTTGGCATCTCGGTACCGAGCGATGATGTCGTCGATTATCGGAAGGACATCTTTCATCTG
Organism: uncultured Spirochaetaceae bacterium; assembly: GCA_964473245.1. Classification (GTDB taxonomy): domain Bacteria; phylum Spirochaetota; class Spirochaetia; order Sphaerochaetales; family Sphaerochaetaceae; genus CAYZJV01. Next base: position 40,259 of record CAYYOL010000012.1, on the reverse strand, counting down.
TACTTCGTGCTCACCAGGTGCACTTGTGCCTGGCTCCGTAGTGATTGTACGTGCCATATTCACTCCTTTTTTTCGTTACTTTCTCCAGCAGGTCTCCATTAATAATGTTCTTTCAGTAACATGTTATCATTGGAAATGCCAGAAATCAAATAATATATGTGATATATCAGAGAGTTTTAGTGGAATATCGATTAAATCTACGATGAGATATCAAAAAGTCGCTGTTTTCGAAATTGTACGCGCATGCCATGGGCTTTCTGATATCAGTACGCTATACTGGTATTCGGATCACTGTGAGAAAAGGAGCCCGCTATGGCCACATTTGCATCTGCATGGGTCGAAAGTCCCGGAAAAATCAGCTACTTGGAACAGGATGTGCCGATCCCCTCGGCAACTGAGGTGCTGGTACGCGTAAAGGCGTGTGGAATCTGTGGTACCGACATCCACTTCTATCACGACCTTCCCGAGAAGAGACTCACTCCACTGGGGCACGAGGTAGCAGGCGTGGTCGAGGCTGTGGGTACCGGCGTTGAGCATATATCGGTTGGGGCATCAGTCGTGGTACAGAACCACATTCCCTGCAACCGATGTGAAGCCTGTCTGAACCAACGGCAGGATGCCTGTACCGATATGCAGACCTACATGGAGGGACAGGCAGGAATGGGAACGTATCTGGTTGTCCCGCAATCTATGGTCGTTCCGTTCGAAGGACTCGATTTCGCTGAGGCCACTCTTGCCGAACCGGTTACCGTGGCCTTAGACCTGTGCCGAGAGGCTGCTGTACGTATGCTCGACACGGTGCTCATCATGGGGCCAGGTGCAATCGGGCTCAGCTGTGTGCCCATTGTGAGAAAGCAGGGAGCAGGCACTATCGTGGTGGCTGGGCATCATCTTGGGACAGTCCGCGGGCAATACCGGAGTAAGGTCGCCCTTGCTCTCGGTGCCGATCTTGTCGTCGATACGGCACACCCAGGATGGAAGGACCTACTGCACAAACGATTTCCTTCGTTGTTCGATCGAGTCATTGTGACCTCGCCACCGAAAACATTGGTCGATGGCGTTGACCTTGCCGGGTTCCGCGGCTACATAGTCTACGATGGGATCAGTTATTCAGATGATACGATCTCATTCGGAGCAAATGATTTCCACTTCAAGAAGAAGCGATTGATTGCATCGCATGCTATCCCGAACTGGGGCTTCCCTCAGGCATTCACTCTCCTGCGTGAGCGAATCATCCCAGCCGACTCACTGCTCACGCATCGGTATGGATTCCAGGATATCCCCCGTGCTTTCAAGGAGTACCAAGCAACCGATCAGGAGATCATAAAGTCGGTGGTTGAGTTGTGATCAGCTGGCATACCATTCATTAACTTTTGACTTTACCCCATAGGTATCTGTATAATTGGGGTAGCGGTAGTGTATGGGGGCCGTGGACTTCACTGTTCGGAACACGGGTTCCGATATGGAGTCCAGGTCGCACGTCACCGCAGGAGGTATGTATGATGGAGCGAGCAATTATTGCCACCGATCTTTCAGAGGCTTCCGATATCATGGTGAGACATCTAGGCTTTCTCAAGGACTTCGGAGTGAAGAGCTTGCTGTTGCTGCAATGCCCAGACTACCAGGAGGTTGCTTCGGAGGTCTTCCCGTATGTGGCTACCATCCAGACCGAAGCGATCGAGAGGCAGAAGGAGGTGCTCGAAGGACACGGGTTCGTCGTGGAGTCGAGAATCTCTCCGGGGTCGGCAAAACGGGAGATCAACCGAATAGCTGAGGAGGAGGGGTATCCTCTGATTGTGGTCGGCTCTCAAGGCCGATCCCTTGTTGGTGGGGCATTTCTCGGCGGAGTCGCCCATGAGGTCATGCTTGGAACTAAAAAACCGCTATTGATCATCCGACTCACGGTGAATGAACACAAGCATCTTTCGGTAACGGGAATCTCCGAACGTGGCGTTACCAACCATGTACTCTATGCCACAGACTTCTCTCCTGGTGCAGACGAGGCGTTCGTACATCTGGAGCGCCTTGTCGATACGCAAACGGTCGATCGTGTGACATTGCTACACGTCCAGGATAGGAGCCACATTGAACCCCACCTTGTAGAGCGACTCGATGAATTCAACGATGTCGATGAGAAGCGACTGGAGGAGATGAAGGGGAGACTTTCGACCCCAAACGGCGTGCAGGTGACCACAAAATTAGTCTATGGGAATCCTCACACTGAGATTCTGCGTGAACTGGAGGAGGGGGATGCCACCATGATCATGATGGGCACACAGGGAAGAGGCTTTCTCCGTGAGTTGTTCGTGGGAAGTGTGAGTCAGTACATAGCACGCAGGTCGGAGGTGCCGGTGCTCCTCATTCCGCTGCATAAGGAAGTATAGGACTGACCGATGCGTAGAACGGTGATTTGACAGTATCTCTGATATATGGGATGCTTGAATGAGCATAAGAAGAGGTGATGCATGTATATAGCGATTATCAACATCCACGGTTTAGTGCGTGGCGACAACATTGAAATGGGGCGTGATGCCGATACCGGAGGGCAGACGAGGTATGTGATCGATCTCGTGAAGGAGCTCTCCACTCGAGAGGATGTTGAGGTGGATCTGTTCACCAGGAGAATAGGTGATAAACGACTCAGCGGCGACTACAGCAGACAGCTGGAGGATATGGGACAGCACGCTCGTATTGTCCGTCTCCCGTGCGGAGGCAACAAGTACATTCGCAAGGAGAAGCTCTGGCCACATCTGGATGAATATGTTGACAATCTGATCGAGTTCTTCCGATCCGAACAACGCGTTCCCGATGTCATTCACGGACACTATTCCGATGGTGGATACATTGCCACTGAGATTGCCAGCTACTTCCATACACCTCTGGTGTTCACAGGACACTCGTTGGGTAGAAACAAGTACGACTATCTTACCAGCATAGGCTATTCGGAAGAGCGGATTCAGGACTACTACACCATGTCTACGCGAATTGCTCAGGAAGAGCGGACCATCCGGAAAGCCGATATGGTGATAACCAGCACGAACTACGAACGCGAAGAGCTGTATAGTTCGTACGAGAACCGTGATTTGAGCAAATTCACCGTTATTCCGCCTGGCCTCGATCTGGATAAGTTCTTTCCCTACTACCATTACGAGATACAGGATCCATCGGTGACCGAGGAACAGAAGCTCGCTCAGTTCAATATGCTACGTGAGCTGCAGCGATTCTTCACCAATCCGGACAAGCCACTCATTATGGCACTCTGTAGACCGGAAGCACGGAAGAATATCGATGTATTGATCGAAATCTATGGTAAGAACAAGGATCTGCAGGCACTGGCGAACCTCGCTATCTTCGCTGGAATCAGAGATGATATCAACAGCATGGAGGAGGGAGAAAAAGAGGTTCTCACTGACATGTTGCTACTCATGGATCGATACGATCTCTATGGAAAAATGGCGATACCAAAACATCATAATCCAGAGCGAGACGTTCCTGAACTGTATCGTATCGCAGCCATGAAACGAGGGGTGTTCGTGAGTGCTGCTGCACTGGAAAATTTTGGACTTACATTCATTGAAGCCTCTGCTGTCGGCCTTCCATTCATCGGAACCGACCGTGGTGGTGTGCAGGACATACGGAAAAATTGTGACAGTGGCGTTCTGGTCGACATCACCGATAGCGATGCAATCAGGGAGAGCATCCACAAGATCCTGACAGATGGTGATCTGTGGGATACGCTTTCCAGACATGGCGTTGAACGGATTCGGGAGGTCTACAACTGGAGAGCCCACTGCGATACCTACCTCGATGAGTTGAAAAGAGTCCTTCAGGAACATGGAGAGAAGAAGACCCCGGATGCTCGATACGAGCGTAGTATGGCAAAGCGAATGAGTTCACTAAGATACTTGGTGGTTAGCGATATCGATAATACGCTGACCGGAGACGATCGTGCGATTGAGGATTTGCGAAAGTTGTTCGAGGAACATGGGGAGCAGGTCGGTTTCGGTGTAGCGACTGGGAGGAGCGTGAATTCGGCGAAGGAGATTCTAGAACAGTATGGTCTTCCGCAACCCGATGTACTTATCACTTCTGTCGGATCGGAGGTCTATTACGGTGAGCAACTCATAGCAGACAAGGGGTGGGCTCACTATATTCGACGTCGCTGGCACCCTAATCGAATCCGTGAGGCACTCGATGCGTTCTCCGAGCTTGAGTTACAACCGGACGAAGATACACAACGAACCTATAAAGTGAGCTACAATGTAGTGGACGATTCAGATGTCGAATCGCTCATGGAACGGATTCGAGAGGCGCTGAATCAGACGAAATCATCGTGGCACCTGGTCCTTTCTCATGATCGTTATCTCGATATTCTTCCCTACCGGGCCTCCAAGGGTACTGCAGTGAAGTATATCGCATGGAAGTGGCACATCGATCTTGACTCGGTCGTCACGGCAGGAGATTCGGGCAATGATTCCGATATGCTGATAAAACCGATCAAAGGGATTGTCGTTGCGAATCATGAATCGTCGTTGCATGTGCTGAAGAAGCAGAAGAACATCTATTTTGCAAAGGAGTCCTATGCAACTGGGGTGATTGAAGGCCTCAAACACTTCAAGGTGTTCCCTTCCTGAACGACAGAGCTATGAGGCGGGGGGTGTGGTCCATCAGGTACATGGGTATGTTGATCAGATCATCGTCCCGCTTCAGGTTCAGAAGCGATATGCGTAGTGCCATCTTCGGCTCATGCAACTGCCGGTAGAGAGCCAGTGAGTGCGACTTCACATTCCTCGCTGTCTTCACCTCTACCGGATAGATCTCTCCGTTCAGCTCCATAATGAAGTCCACCTCTGCCTCATGACCCGACTTCCAGTATCCGAGCGGTTGATCACTTGCCTTGGTGAGTGTCTGCAACGCATAACTTTCGGACAACACACCACGGAATCTACTCAGCGAAGGGAGTTCGCGATTCACCGTCTGAGCTGGCAAGCCAGCAAGCCGTCTGAACAGACCAGTGTCTGTGACATAGTACTTGTACTGACTCTGGTAGGCAAAAGCCTCCAGTGGCTGCTGAGGTCGATCGATTCTCCTCACTCGGGTCACCACCTTCCGTTCAACAAGATAGAGGATCAACGGTTCCAACGCCGGTGCATTCGCCTCATCCTTTCCTCGGAAGTTGTGGTAGCGAGTATTCTCCCGAGCCATTTGAGGAACCAGAAGATTCCATAGCGAACGACAGGTTTGGACTTTCAGACCTAGCTCAGAGGCACTCTGCTCGACGAGTTGCGCAATATGGCGATCAATCACAGCATCGGTCTTAGAGAAGTCGTGTGTCCGTATCCACGTGTCGACGACCTCTTCGCTTTCACCTGTGGCCATGTGAATACGGACCAGGTTTCCCAACCTCAGAGCATCTGAACGGGGGATGGGAGCGATCTCACCGATATTCTCTAGGAGGGTGACAAGTGACTCGTTTCCAGTCTTCCTCAGGAATGTGGTGAAATCGACTCGAGTCACCTGCGCTTCCTCTTCCCCGCTCCGTAGAGCATGCTCCGCAATACATAATGGAGAATCCCACCATGACGGAAATAGGTTATCTCTATCGGAGAGTCCAGCCGGCAAACTACCGGTATGTCGATGGTAGATCCATCTACCCGCTCGGCTTTGAGCACGAGTGCCATGCGTGGAGTCAACTCCTTGGGTAGATCGAGGCTGTACCGTTCTGTTCCATCGAGTCGATGGGATTGGATTGAGCCACCTCCAGCAAAGACCAGAGGGAGCACACCCATTCCTACGAGGTTGCTCCTATGAATGCGTTCATACGATTCGGCTATCACCGCCCGAATCCCGAGAAGACTCGTACCCTTTGCAGCCCAGTCTCGTGATGAGCCTGTTCCGTACTCCTTTCCTGCTATGACCACTAAGTCAACACCCTCATCTCGATATGCCATTGCTGCATCGTAGATGTGCATTAGCTTTCCCTCTGGCAATTTTTTCGTGAACCCTCCCTCCTTCGGTTCAGAGAGTTTCTGCCGTATTCGGGTATTGGCGAAGGTTCCACGCATCATGACTTCATGGTTGCCTCTTCTACTTCCGTAGGAGTTGAAGTCCTGGGCATGCACACCTTTGTCAGCGAGATAACGACCAGCAGGGTAGGTAGGATCGATCGATCCTGCAGGGCTAATATGATCTGTGGTGACCGAGTCACCCATCACCAACAACGGTCTGGCATTCACGATATCGCCGACTATCGGTGGTTCGACCGGGAAGTGCTCGAAGAAAGGCGCCCGAGCGATGTAGGTGGATTTTGGATCCCACTCGAACGTATCGTTTTGGGGAGCAGTGAGTTCGGCCCATCGTCTATCGCCTGTGAACACATCGCGATATTTTTCCCGGTAGGAATCGGTGGTCACATGTGCCTCCACGAGCGCTGCGATCTCCTCTGGATCGGGCCATATGTCCTGCAGGTAGATCGGATTGCCAGTGGAGTCGAGGCCAAGGGGATCGTGTAAGATATCGATATCGATCCTGCCTGCCAGTGCATAGGCGACTACCAGTGGAGGGCTCATGAGAAACGATGCCTTAATATTCTTGTGTATACGTCCCTCGAAGTTTCGGTTCCCGGATAGTACTGAGGCCAGCAGGAGATCGTGCTCGCTCTGAGCCTCCTCGATCGCCGGGTGCAACGGACCCGAATTGCCGATACAGGTGGTACATCCAAAGGCTGCTATCGTGAAGCCGAGCGTCTCCAGATCGTTGAGGAGCCTAGACTGCTCAAGATAGTCAGTCACCACTTGGGACCCAGGCGCGAGTGACGTTTTCACCCATGGAGCCACATGCAGACCGTGGCTCACTGCCTTCTGAGCAAGGAGACCGGCACCTATCATGACAGATGGGTTGCTGGTGTTCGTGCAGCTGGTGATTGCAGCTATGGCAATCGCCCCTTCGGTCAAGTCGATCGGTATGCCGTCCAAGTCGATGGATACGGTCCGTTTCGACTCGAGTTTCATCGTGTCGAGCAAGACCTGGGGAGCATTGGAGAGTTCAATGAGATCCTGCGGTCGTGCAGGACCAGAAATACTCGGCTCCACGGTAGCCAGATCGAGTTCAAGCACGTCATCGTACACCGGCTCGCGTGATTGGTCGTAGAAGAGTGAATTTGCCATGCAGTAGCTCTCTGTTCGAGACGCCTCTTTACTTCTCCCGGTTTGAGAGAGGTATGAGACCGTTCGCTCATCGACTGGGAAGAACCCCATAGTGGCACCATATTCGGGACTCATATTTGCTATGGTGGCTCTATCAGGTAGGTCGAGAGAAGAGAGTCCTGGCCCGAAGTACTCGACGAAAGATCCCACCACTCCCAGTTTTCTCAATCGCTGTGTGAGTGTGAGCACCAGGTCTGTCGCAGTACAGCTCGGATCCATCTCGCCAGAGAGTCGCACGCCGACCACGCGGGGCACCGGCATGAAATAGGGTTGTCCGAGCATGACCGCCTCAGCCTCAATACCTCCCACTCCCCAACCCATGACTCCCAGTCCATTGATCATGGTGGTGTGGCTGTCGGTACCGACAAGTGAGTCGGGATAGAGAAAGCCGCTATCTGCCTGTACACATCTCGCCAGATACTCGAGATTCACCTGATGACAGATACCAGAGTTCGGGGGGACGATCCTGAGATTGTCAAAACTCTTCTGTGCCCATTTGAGCAGACTGTATCGTTCATGGTTCCTCTCGTATTCCAAGGCCACATTGATGTCTCGCGAGTCGGACTTGCCAAAGCTGTCTATTTGGACCGAGTGGTCGACAATGAGATCGACTGGGACTTGTGGGTTTATGATACGAGGGTCACCTCCAGTCTCTTTCACTGCATCGCGTAGAGCGGCAAGATCAACCACCGCAGGGACTCCGGTAAAATCCTGCATAAGCACTCTTGCAGGGAAGAACGGCACTTCAGAGGGTTTCTCTGTCGCTCCGGTTCGATCGACTATGGCTTCCAGAGCTGTATCGGATATGAGATCCCGGTCTCTATGCCTCAGCAGGTTCTCAAGGAGAATGCGCAATGAGTAGGGAAGATCGTGAATTCTCTCACCGGCGAAACGGGAAAGATCGCAATATCGGAAGGAGGCGCCTTCCATCACCATGGTTCGTATATACGAGTTTGCCATACACCCTCCTGATTTCCCAACGTAGCGAGCTGAGTGGCGGAAACGCAACGCGAGCACCTTACCCTCGACATGAGTGATGAGGCAGCGCCTTCGAAATCCAAGCCTCGCCCTAGGTGGTGAAACCTTGTATTCATACCTCTAGCATACTATCGGGGTGCGTTGCGTGCAAGCTCAATAATCGGGCTCGATTTGGTGTTCAGTCGGGTCGAAAGAGGCAAACAGCGTGGCAAAATCTAATCCGATGGAGAACCGGAATGCTCTATCGGGGACTCTAAGTGAGACTGCTCCAGATGTTCTGAGGGTGAACGATCCCCCTATGACTATGTTCGCATCAAGTTGAGCACCGAGATAGAGTTGTTCCTCCCAACCAAATGAGTCATCGTACAGCCTATGCACAAGTGTCTGTCCAAAGAGTGTGAGACCCATGGCAGTGATTCCTCCATAGGGAATCGGCTGATCGATTATGCCAAACGGGATACGCCATCGTGCGCTCACGAGTGCTGAGGCTTTCCCGAGCTTTGCCGCTTGCGTGAACCCAAGCGGGTTCAATCCACTGACTATACCACCGTTAAGACTTGCTCCTGCATCTATGTCTAAACGGAGAACCTGGTGTGAACCGAGAATCGTCTCTTGTCCACGAACTGACCACTGAACGATTGGATTCATCTCTTCAGCTTGTACATCGTAGGAGAACGAGAGTCCTCCTGCTGTACCTATGAACCGATTCCCGAAAAAATCCTTTGGTCGGGAGTGTTTTCGCCTCTCCCAAGAGATGCTTGCTCCGCCTCCTATGCTCCTCGCATTGGTCAACCGAGTGTTCCAGAACGAATGGACCGACTCGATTGCAATCGGGTCAATCTTGGTTACGAGGGGAACTCTGAGGGCAAGGCTCACCTGCGAGTTGTATTGCTGGTTCAGTTCGCCTTGGAGAGATACAAGATAGGGGCCGGGATTGTACTGATAGGTGAAGTCGCCTGTGAGCAGCTTCGATTGAAATGCCCACGCTAGGCTCGATTGGAGTGTATGGAGACCGAGCGGGCTTCTACTGATCACCGTAGCTCCAGCATTGAGTTCCGAAACATTCAGCGCGAAGGGGAGCCAGAGGTTGAAACGGGGTGTATCGCGGTAGGGAACCGAGTGCAAATCGGTTGAGATCGGTCTCTCCAACGTATCGTGAGTCGGTACGGAACCAGCATCGATACGCTCTTTGGTGAGCGAGTGCAGAGGAACACTTTTCAGTGTGAACCCGTCGGCTGTATAGGTTTCAATGAGAACCCGGTCGGAAAGTGGGATAGCACCGGTGATTCCGATAGCTCCGGTGAGAACTCTATACCGTTCTCCCTCATGAAGAGCCACCTCGTAGAGCTCCATGGTGCCGGCTCGGTCACTGGCGTACCACACGTGGTGATTGTCGATGAATCGTGGATTGCGAATCTCCACCGATTCATGCTCCCAGAGCCGTGTGCATGCTCCGTGAAGATCGCTGACTACCAGTGTAGAGCGTCCATGTACGTTCTCTATGAATACGATGCTCTCGCCATCTGGAGCGAACTGTGGTTCGAACACATTGCCATGCTCATGATCGTAGAGGGTGGAGATTTCCCCCGTCGTCGTGTCCACCGATACAAGGCGCCACCGATCCTCATACGATTCAATGGCTACCAGCTGGGAGCCATCGGGGCTCACTGCTGGGTGTGTCAATCGCTGTTTCTCTGTCAGGCGTACGAGCTGCTCTGTCTCCATCTCATAGCGGTAGAAATCTGAATAGCTGACAGGAGCCATAGGAATACTCGCCTGGTCATATTGGTCGCCCCATGCACTGGTGATGTACAGGACGGAGCCGTCTGCGGTTACGGTGCTGTTCTGTGGTCCCGCAAGCGAAAACGAGACAAGCTCCTGGTCGTTCCCGTCCATAGTATACAAGCGCATATGGCTGCCGCTCTCAGGCGTGAAGGCATATCCCATGAGCCCTGCCTCGGTATGGTACGGAAGATAGTAGTTTCCTGTGCCTGGTCGAGAGAATCGCGGATAATCGGTTGTGGGTATGGTGCGTTCTGCCCGTTTCACCTCCAGAGCATCGGCAAACACCTCCTTCGGCGTCTTGTCGAGTACCGAGCGGAAGGCAGGGCGCATGCCGAAGAATGGCCACCATGCGTATGAGCTATTGATCTGTGTGAATGCATCTTCTCCGTAAGTCCGCATGAGGTGGTCCACCATAAGGTACCCGGTGGTGTAGATTCGTCCCGATGGGGGATTCAGCGAGTTGTAACTTCCTTTGGCCAAAGACCACATTCTTCCCTCGAGAAGCGGAGCCTCATAGGTGAGACCGAAGAGGGGACTCTCTCCCCGTCCTCCGGAGGCCAGTTTAGTCTCGGTATAGGTGGTTATTCCTTCGATCCACCATCCAGGCATGACCACGGTGTTCATAGCAGGGACATCGGGACCGAAGATCGGAGTGAGGTATGTCGCTGGTCCCACCGGCGAGGTGAGGTGGAAATAATGGGTGAGTTCATGGATGAAGAGGCTCTGTATCCAACTTTCGACACGAGAACCGAGAAATCTGTTCGCACTCGAGGTGGTGAACAACACAATACGTGCAGGGAAGGGGGAATAATAGCCGTTCGAAAGGATAGGTCTACTGCTCAGGACCACCGGTATGGGGCGGGATGGTCGATGATCGAGCAGTTCAGCTAGTGTCTCATACACCTCATCGGCGATCTCAAGGATCTCCTGTACTGCCCATGCATCCTGTGGCTCATAGATGAACGTGAATCGTTCGGTCTCTGTAGCGACTCGGCCGTCAAACGATTGTCCGAATACCAGTGCAGTAGTCCCACAGAGCAAAAGAAGTGTGACAGTCAGTGACAACAGTATTGTTCGTCTCATGGTGTGTATACGATAAAGATATTTTTCCTCGATAGCAAGGGAATTTGATATCCCGGGTTCATGGAGCGCTAGATGTGAGAGAAATGTGAGAAATGTGTTTGAAATGCATGAAAGTCGTTCAATTATTACTATTGTAGGAAGTTATGACTTTCCTACCTGCGCGGTGATCCATGCAAATTTCATTGACTTGCACCTGAGTGGGGGGTAGCATGGTGGTGTCAGATTATCGACAAATTCCAAAGGAGGAATGGCTATGAAAAAACTCGTTGTAGTCGTGTTGGTTCTCGTAATCGCAACCGGCGTGCTCTTCGCACAAGGTTCGAGAGAAACCAAGAATGATGTACTGAGAATCATCACTTGGTCTGGATATGCTCCACAGGAACTGCTAGACAAGTTCACCGAAGAGACCGGTTATAAAGTCGAGGTTACGCTGAGCAACAATGAAGAGATGATCAGCAAGCTGAGAGCAACCAGAGGCGGAGGGTTCGATCTCGCTCAACCTTCCCAGGACCGTATCTCGGCTGTGGTCGAGGAGTATGGCATCTATCAGCCGATCGATTTTTCCCGTATCGAGTCCGATCAGATCGATCCCTCTTTGCTTGAAGCGGTAAAGAAGAATACGCTGGTCGACGGCGAATCCTATGCTGTTCCTCACGTGTATGGAACGGAAGGGTTGGTGATCAACAAGGCGAAGGCTCCAGATATAAAGGATTTCAAAGATCTGTTGGATCCAAAATATGCAGGAAGGGTCTCCTATCGGTTGAAGCGACCTACGCTGATCGGTATGGGCTTCTCGCTTGGATACGATCCATTCGCTCTCTATGACGATCTTGAAGCGTACCAGTCATTCCTCGACGAGATGGAGAAGGTGCTCATAGCGGGCAAGCCATCTGTCAAGACATACTGGGACAATGGAGATCAGCTACTGCAGTTACTCCGTTCTGAAGAGGTCTGGGCCGCGAGTGCATGGGAACAGGCTGGATGGAAGCTCCACTCGGAGAATCCGAATATCGACTATCTCGCACCCACCAGCGGAGCATTGGCATGGGTCGATACCTTCGCCATACCTGCACGCTCTGAGAACCTCGATGCTGCATATGCATATATCAACTTCATGTTGAGACCCGAGAATGCCGCATTCTTCACAAACAGAGAGACATACGGAACGGCAAGTAAAGATGCTGTGAACTTTCTCGACCCTGAGATCAAGGATAATTTCAGTCGCGGACTTCCTCCGGAAGTGCTTGCGAACATAAACTGGTATCCGACAGTTCCAGCGGGAATAGAAGAGATGGAGGGGCGCACCCTTGATAAGGTAAAGGCTGCCCGATAATTCAGATTGAATAGATGTCCGGCCGGTGACTCTTCGACGTGTCACCGGCCATTGTCATAGAGGTGAACAACATATGCGCATAGCACTTTCAGTTCAGGGGCTCACCAAGCGGTTCGGAAGTTTTACCGCTGTGGACGAAGTTTCGTTCGATGTAGAGGATGGGAAGTTCTTCTCGATACTTGGCCCTTCAGGGTGTGGGAAGACTACCTTGCTCCGCATGATAGCGGGATTCTATCGGCCAGATGCAGGAACACTGCTATTCGATGGACAACAGATGGACAATGTTGCACCGAATAAGCGTCCGGTGAACATGGTGTTTCAGAACCTTGCACTCTTTCCCATGATGAACGTTCATGAGAATATCGCTTTCGGACTGAGAAGGCGTGGTGAGAAGGGTGCAACGGTCGATAGAAAAGTACAGGAAGTTCTTGAGCGGGTAGGGCTTCCCGGTTCGGGAAAGAAGCAGGTCAACCAGCTTTCAGGGGGACAGAAACAGAGAATCGCAATAGCTCGATGTCTGGTGCTGGATCCCACGGTACTGCTCCTTGATGAGCCACTGGGTGCGCTCGATGCAAAACTGAGAGAGCATATGAAAGTGGAGCTGAAGACGCTCCAGTCCCAAGTGGGAACGACATTCGTCTACATTACCCATGACCAATCGGAAGCTATGGTGATGAGCGATACCGTTGCTGTTATGAACAACGGGAAGTTCGAACAGATAGGAACGCCTCAGGAGCTCTACCACAACCCAAAATCATCATTTGTGGCACAGTTCGTGGGGAGTAATAACAAGATTCGAGTCACATTGCGTAGAGACGCTCACGGTGAAATGCTCGCACGTTATACCAATGGTCTTGATTTCAGACTTATCGGAGCCTTTGAGTCGCCAAAGAAAGATGACGAGTACGACCTGTTCGTTCGACCCGAATCCATGGTGATCAATCCACCCGAAGACCATGATAATTTCAATACGATGATGGTCACAGTAACATCGATACTTTTCGATGGAGGCAATAGCAGACTTCTCGTACAGCCGGACGATACGAATGATGAGATCGTGGTGGCGCTTCCACAGACTCGTCAGTTCGACCATATTCAAGCGAAGGATCGGATCCGAATAGGGTGGGACACCGCCAAAGCGATCTGTTACAAGCGGAGGGATTGGAAAATCTATGACGAAGAATAGAAAACACGTGAGCTGGGGCTTCCTCTTCTTTTTCCTACCGGTCATGCTCTGGCTTTTTTTGCTGATCGTCTTACCTCACCTCGAATTGTTGCGACTCTCTTTCACCAATACCCGGGGAGGTGGGCTGACACTGTCGAACTATATGGCGTTCTTTCGTGAGCCCATCTACTGGCTCACGTTCGTGCGAACCGCACTCTACTCAATCCTGGTGACTTTTCTCGTCATGGCGATCGCCCTTCCGGTAGCCTTCTATATCACCAAGATCGTGCGTGTCCGTTCTGCAGGATTCCTGATGGTCCTGATACTCGTTCCATTCTGGGTAAGTGAGCTGATTCGGGTGTATGGGTGGATCATTCTTCTGCGTGAGAGTGGGGTGCTGAATCAATTTCTCCAATCGATAGGGCTGTTCTCCGAACCGGTCGAGATGCTCTATAACGATATAACCATGGTCATGGGACTGGTCTACACCAGCATGTTGTTCATGGTCGTCCCGATCATCGGGGTGATGGAGGATCTCGATGATGCGCTGATCGAAGCTGCGTACGATCTCGGAGCCTCGAAGATCTCGATTTGGCGAACCATCATCGTTCCGCATTGCGCATCGGGCATGGTTTCGGGTGGAATCATCGTGTTCATGCTGGTCCTGGGCAGTTATCTGACACCTAACCTCATGGGAGGAAAGAACTCTCTCTGGTTCACCGAGCAGATCTACAACCAGATCATCCTCTATTTCAACTGGAATCAGGGTGCGGCATTCGGTTTTCTGCTTCTGCTGCTCTCATCGCTCATTATCTGGGTTGCATTGAAACTGACTAGGCAGAACTTGAAGGAGGTGGTGAAATGATTAGAACACTCCCTTCATCTGGCCGGTACCGGCGGGGATTCACCCTGTTCATACTACTCTATTTCGTTTTTCTCTTCGCACCATTAGTGGTCACCATGGTTCTCGCATTCAACGACTCCATGTATCCATCGCTACCATGGGAGGGGTTCACGCTCGATTGGTTCTTTGGTAAGGGGCCGCAGAAAATCGGTATCTTTCATGATCAGACAAACCTTCGGAGTCTATCCACCTCTTTCAGGGTCGCACTAGCGGTGACCGTAGTATCTACCTTTCTTGGAACCTGTGCTGCGTTCCTGTTCGAGCAGGAGAACTTTCGTTTCAAGAGTGCGCTCTATTTCCTCATGATAGCCCCCCTGGTCATTCCTGGGGTAATTCTCGGCATATCGATCCTTATGTTCGCGAATTCGATCGGATTGATGGTTGAACAAGTTCTCGATATCTATGTAGAATTCCTTGGACCGGGATTCTGGCTGGTCGTGCTTGGACAATCCTCGTTCATCTCGACTATAGTGGCATTGGTCGTCTCGGCGCGACTGAAAAAATTCGACCGAACATTGGAGGAGGCTGCATACAATCTGGGTGCGAATAGGGCAGAGGTGCTCTGGTTCATTACATTGAAGTATCTAAGACCATCGATATTCGGCGGAGCGGCTATGGCCTTTCTCATGTCGTTCGAAAACTTCAACACCACCATCTTTCTCGTCGGTTCCCAGGCAACACTTCCCATCAACATGTACATGCAGGTGCGAGATGGTTCGACCCCAGTAATCAATGCGATATCGTTTTTATTGATTGTCGGGACATCCGTTTTCGCAGTGATGAATCTCTACACAGGAAACAAGAAAGGAGTGCGTTAACAGTATGGAGTTGGATACAGGAACAGTACTTTTTGCATTCGGTTTGACACTTTTTGCCGGGCTTGCTACGGGAGTTGGCTCCTTTATGTCGTTCTTTTCACGCAAGTTCAATCCGAAATTTCTCGCTGGAGCACTCGGATTCTCAGCCGGTGTCATGATCTACGTCGCCCTCGTTGAGATCTTCTTTGAAGCGAGAGAGTCCTTGGAGGGGGCGTTAGGAGATAAGCTGGGGTACTGGGTAACCGTTGGAGCCTTTTTTGGAGGGGTGGCGGTCATCGCGATTATCGATAAGTTGATTCCCAATTACGAGAACCCTCACGAGATGCACGGCAGTCCGTGCGACCAAAAACCGAAACTCGATCCGAACGATCCCAGACTCATGCGTATGGGGTTTTTCAGCGCTCTTGCGATCGCTATTCACAACTTTCCAGAAGGTCTTGCGACATTCATGGCTGGATTATCCGATCCTGGTCTGGGAATCAGCATTGCCATAGCGATCGCCATTCACAACATTCCCGAAGGCGTCGCGGTATCAGTGCCGATCTACTATGCAACCAAGAGCAAGAGGAAAGCCTTCTGGCTCTCTCTGCTGTCCGGACTAGCCGAACCCATGGGAGCTTTGATCGGGTTCTTCCTCTTGCGGCAGTGGTTCAACGACACTACCTTCGGCATCATCTTCGCCGGTGTTGCAGGAATCATGGTCTACATATCACTAGATGAGTTGTTGCCGACCGCAGAAGAGTATGGTGAGCACCATATAGCTATTGGCGGAGTGATTGGAGGTATGATGCTCATGGCGCTCAGTCTGCTCCTATTGGCTTGATCATGATCTCCAGACGGCAAGCAATGGAGAGACAGGTTGTTCAGACCATGATCGGCCTGTACTGTAGGAAGAGTCATGTAGAATCCCACGAACTCTGTAGCGAATGCGCAGACCTCCTCTCCTATGCTCATGATCGAATCGAGCACTGCCCCGAGGGAGCGCTTAAACCATTCTGTTCGTCTTGCTCTATCCATTGCTATGAACCCGAGAGGCGCGAGGCGATCAGGAAGGTCATGCGTTTCAGTGGGCCAAGGATGCTCCTGCACCATCCCCTTGTCGCAATTCGGCATCTGTTGAGTTCTGTTGTATCCAAGCGGAGTTAAACTCATATTTCTATTTGCTAAATATCGATAACGACTGTACTATAGGAATTGAAAAGCGTTTCTCATAGGGAGGTCTGTATGCGAAGAAAGCAGATGCTGGTGTTGTTGATCGTACTATTGGTCATTGGCGGTGTAGTAGGTGCAGCAATTCCAAGTATGTTCGAAGCGAGTTTGATAAGTTCCTACACTATTGAGGATCTAGCCGATACGGATTTTGCAGCCTATTCCCCTGGGGTCCGCCTGGGATTCTATGTGAATGAGTGGTTCGGGCTATCGGGTGAGGCACTTCTGGTCTCTCCCTTTGCGGAGAGCACCGATACCTACCGATTCATCCTGTCCACCGACTTGGTCTTCAGATGGCCGTTGGGTTTCGTCGAACCCTATCTGGGGATCGGTCCTTCCTACGATGTACGAATCACCAGTGGGGATATCGATTTCATGCGAGAAATTCTTTACAGTGCGAGGTTGGGTTTCGATTTCAACATAACACCGGTTCTTGCCCTTGGTGTTGAGGCGCAACATATCATTCCCGACTTGCCGGGTCTTCTTGCATCTCCAGGAAATTTCGATGTCATGAAGAACACACATATCGGATTGATCGTCAAAGCAAAGCTCTAACCGGTTCTGCTACTGTTCTGAGGGGGCCTGTCCAGGAGGATTCGCCTTCATGTAGGCGTGCTCCTCCGATACATCGGAGATGACTTCCTGCAGTTTCATGTTCAGTGAGTGGGGAGTTGTGGTTGCGAAGGCGACATCAGCTTCGCTTCCCATCTCCCGTTTCACCGCTTTCAGAATCGCAAAAATCTGTTCATTGCTGAATCCATGCAGGATAACCACTTTGCCTTGAGTCTCTTCTCTCTGTTTCTGTTCCATACCTTCTATGGTACGTCTTTCGTGACATACGGGCAAGAGGAGAAAGGTGGGTAATTGTTCTCTCAATCAAGTGAAAATCCGAACATATGCTGAATCTTGTTTGCAACTCCGTGATCGTCGTTGTGTGCCGCGGTTCCGGATGCTACCGATTTTACCGAATCATGAGCATTTTCCATGGCGAAACTGTATTTTGCCCACGCGAGCATCTCCTTATCATTATCTGCATCGCCAAAAGCCATGACCTGGTGAGAGCCGATTCCATACATGTGCATCAACCGCTCGAGTGCTGTGCCCTTGGTTGCTCCCCCAGTCATGATCTCAAAGTAGTGTTCATGTGAGTAGACGGTATGCAATGTATCGCCATAGCGGTCATGCAGTATGCTCCGTATCCGTTCGGTCTCTTCGAAAGAGCCGATGAACATGGCTTTTGTGAAAGAGAACGAGTGAATGTCATGGAAATCGACCACCGTTCCAGAGCTGTGGCTCTCTGGGTCGAGATAGTCCGCCCTCCTTCCCGCTTCAGTATAGTAGAGGGTATGATCCATGAACGCATGCAGGTGGGCACTGCTTTCAAAACTCAAAGAGACAATGGTTCTGCACACCTCTTCCGGTAGTTGGATATGCCAGAGATCGCGATGATTCTTGAAATCGTAGATGCACGACCCGTTGTAGCATACTGCAGGGAACTCGGTTCCAACCTGTTCAACATAGCGCAGAGAGGATACCAAGCCGCGACCGGTAGCTATGGAGACATGAATGCCCCGATCCATCACATACTTGAGCGTTCGTATCGTACAATCGCTGATAGTTTTATTAGACGTAAGCAAGGTGCCATCAAGGTCGATGGCAATCGCTTGTATATCGTATCTGTTTTCCATAGCTGGGAGTATGTCCCAGAGCAGTGTTTTATGCAAGCAGGCGTCGACACGAGAATTTGCCATACAGTGAGAAGCGCGATATATTATAGGAATAAAGACAGGAGAAGCTATGAAAAGAATAACCGCTCGAGAAACGATTGAGAGGGTGGATGCATTGATACATAATCCACAGACATTGTACCGCGGTTCGATCATCAATAAACGGGGTCGAGCGCCAAGTCGAAATATTCCGTACAGTGAGATCATCGCCAAACGACTACTGCATACTCATGACATTCCAGAGCTACTACTGAGACTGCCAAAAATCCCGAAAGGGGTTGAGTTCAGGCCCGCCGATCATGATGGAACCGTATTGGATCCGACGATTCTCGGGATTGAGCAGGAAAATCGTGTTGCTGTTGCTCTCTACAACCACCATGTTCTCGGTGAGCTGGGGACAGTGATCGACTACCTGGTTCCCATTGCACCAGAAGGGAAGGAGATCGGGACCATCGATCTCGTATCGTTCGATGCAGAGACAAAGACTCTGTTTGTGATTGGGTACACGCATCAGGAGGAGAGAAGAGATACGCTGCTCCGTTGCACCTTGGAGATTGCGACCCTTCGTAACTCGTTCGATGATGGACGGTTCGTGAAGGAGTATGCAGACATGCTCATCGGCTCCGATGGTTCGTTGGTGAGTCCAGAGGAGGTCTCTGTACAGAGCGCGTTGTTGTTTCTAGAAGGCTCCTATCAGGATCGATCGGTTCGTGCATTGAAGCGAATGCCACATGTGGCAGACTTGATAGCGGCTCTTGGAATTCGAGTCTTCGTTGTGGGTATCGAGCTGCAGTTGCGAGATAAGTCCCGATTTACTCGAAAGCAAGCAGTCTATCCCTACAAGCCGGTTTTTCATTTTCTCCCTGTGCTGAAGGAGCGAAAGATACTCTCACTCTAAGAGATCATAGCCACCGTTTCTTCTTGAAGAGCAGGATCATGAATCCGGCTACCACGAGTAACAGGATCCAGAAGATGAGATATGCGTATCGGTAGTTCAGTTCGGGCATGACGGTGAAGTTCGTCCCATAGATTCCTGCAAGCAGGGAAAGGGGAATGAAGATCGCTGAAAACACCGTGAGAAACTTCATGATCTCGTTCAAGCGGTTCCCAGCACTCGCCGTGTGACTATCCAGCTGATCTTTGAGCATCTCTCTGTAGGTGTCCATGGTCTCCACAGCTTGTGTTCCCAGATCGTTCAAATCACGTAGAAACACATAGGTAGCCGGTGTTATGAGATCCGTTTCGAGCCTACCCATCTCCTTCAAAGCGTCTCGTGCAGGTCTGATCGAGGCTCGAAGAAAGTGGAGTTCTCGTCGATGGTCGTTGATTTTTCCCAGAATCTCAGGGCTGGGATCTTCGGAGACGACTGGCTCGAGTTCTTCTATCTGTTCTCCCAGTCGTTCGATCAGTACTAGATAGTTGTCCATGATTGCGTCTAGGAGCGTGTAAGCCAAATAGTCCGGCCCCGATCTCCTCAGGCGCCCCTTCCCACTTTTCAATCGATCTCGTATGGTGTTGAACACATCGCCTGGACGTTCCTGAAACGTGAGCAGCACATGTGGTCCCCAGACTATCGTGAGCTGTTCACTGTGGATTCTCTTGTCAGATGGTTCCCATCGCATCATTTTTAGCATGACACAGATGTAACTGTCGAAATCCTCCACTTTCGGTCGTTGACCCGTGTTCACGATATCTTCTAAGGTGAGCGGGTGCAAATTGAACAGCGGTTCTGCCGATGCGATTATATCCGTCTCGTGCAGACCGACGACATCGAGCCACGTTACACTATCGTCGCTGCATGCATCTTTTGCCTGATGCAATGATGAAAACTCCTGCTCTTCAATGGAGAACTCATTGTACTGAAACATCTTGATCGATGTATGTGCAACCTTCTGCCTGCCGACGAAAGTCAGTGCTCCAGGTGCCTTCCCCTGTATGGGACTGCGACTTTTCAAGAAACGGGCCATATGCTTCCTCCTGATCAGATAGGAACATACTACTCAAAGTGTAACCGTTTCACAACAAGGATCCACACTGGAGCGCTCTCGGATACTGCAAAAGATCGCTTGGGTCCCTTCCGCGGTGTATGAGCTCGCTGATTTCACTGAGCAAAAGCACATATACTCAGCTACAGCGGTGCAGCCTTCACGATGAATTTTCCATCTCAGGGAGACATTACGTAAATGCAAATTTATAATAATTCTAAATTATATCAATTTCATGTACGCGGCATGGCGATTTCGTGATACTCTTGATTCAATACTAGAGCGGTGGAGCGCGTATGGTTTCTGCATTGTTTGTTGATATGGAGTGTCGGTGAAAACTCTCTACAGGATATCCAGCATAGTGCTCATTGTGCTCTCCTGCATTGTCGTAGGTTTTTTCTATGTCGTGACCACAAGAGATATCGAGTCGATCTATGCCGAAGAGACACGACAGGTAGTCTACAATTTCAAGCAGAACTACCTGCGAGACACGGTCCAGAATCAGATCGATCGGATAGAGAGTCTACGGAATGGGTATGTGACTGAATACACCAAGACGGTCCGCAACACGACTGCAATGCTCGAGATGGTTCGCCAGACCAGCGATGAGGACGAATTCATCACCTTCTTTTCAACCCATTTTATGTTTCGTACCGAGCGAGGTCCCTGGACCGCTGCTCTGTGGCGAGAGGATACGGGAACGGTTGAGTTCCTTTCAGAAGGATTCTCGGAGTTTGCCATGGAGCACGATTGCTCTGCTCAAAGTATGATGGAGGACTTTGCCGCTCATGAGTTCAAGCGGTTCGGTGATCTCGTTGCATGCTACGGCGTGAAGTGGTCTGCGATCGATACGATGGTCAAACGTGAGATATCTGAGGAGATTCACTCGTCAGACTTCTCCGAGGATACCTATATCTGGGTTAATGAAGTAATCGATTATGAGGGGGGTGAGCGCTATGCCATTCGGCGAATCCATCCCAACCTGAAGGAAACGGAGGGGATGTACCTTTCGACCAGTATGACTGACATTGCCGGAAATTTCCCCTATCTGGAGGAGTTGGAAGGGATCAATGAGGATGGGGAGTTGTTTTTCACCTATTTCTTCAAACGGTTGCTCACCGATGAGGTTGCAGAGAAACTCACCTATGCAAAACTGTATGAGCCGTACAACTGGATAGTGGCCATGGGAATACACCTTGAAGACATGGATTCCTATATCACTGGTGCGAATGAAGAGAGTGCGCACGTGGCAAGGCGTCAGTTGCCGCTGTTCGTTGCTATATTGGTGGCTCTAGTAACAGTCAGTATCGTGAGTCTGCTGGTCCTTGAACGTCTACGAAACAGACGCGATTCAAAATTCCTTGAAGCAGAGGCGAACCTCGATTCCCTGACTGGCGCGTTCAACAGACGGAAGGGGTTGATCGATCTTGCCCGCCTGTTTGAACGGTACAAGCGAGGTGAATCGGACCCAGCTATCATTATTTTTGATATGGATGATTTTAAGACAATCAATGATCGCTTCGGTCATGCCAGTGGGGATCGGGCGCTCAGAGAGGTTGCCTCATGTGTTAAAAGATACATTCGTGTGACCGATCGGCTGTACCGATGGGGTGGTGACGAATTTGTTATCGTTTGTGAAGGTCTCCGGCCGGAGAATGTGCTTCCTTTCACAGACTCGTTACGCCACGAAGTGGAGTTGTTGAGTTGGAGCGACGGAGCGGGCGATGTCCACGTGACCATTTCAGCAGGAATAGCCTATTTCAACCGGGATGATGCCGATTATCAGGGAGCCTTTCTCAGGGCCGATGAAGCGCAATATCGGGCAAAGCGGGGTGGTAAGAATAGCGCGGAGCTCTCATGGTAGAGAGCTCCTGGCGACTACCGTACCATGAACGTCACATGGGTCTGCCACTGTGTCCCTTCAGCATCTGAAACGGTGAGTGTGAATGGGATTTTAGTTCCCGTTGGTGTGGATTCATCGATTACGATTCGGAACGTGTTGCTCTCACCACTAATGTTCGGGCGCATGGTCGAAGCGAATCTCATGTTGTTTGTGCGATATCTTCCAGCTGGTACATCGTGTACCGTAAGCGTGTCACATATCAGGGTTACATGGGGACTGTCCGTTGTGAGTTGAGCAGTGATATTTCGAACGGGGAGTGAGCCTCTGTTTGCCAGCACGAATCCGATAGCGACTTGACGGTCTGTTGGAATTCGATCGAATCCATAATAGAGTGGGGCTATCGCCTCGACAGACAGGTGTTTCCAGACGGCGTCGAATCGAGCACCTCTTTTTTCGACCGTATAGACTTCTTCGTCTCGTAGTAGTCTTCCGGTGCTCCGATCGAACCAGCCTACGAATCTGTAGGAGTCGTCGGGAGCTTCGGGTGTCGGAATCTGTACGGTCTCACCTGGTTCCACGGGAGAGTGGAGAACCGAAAGCCCAGACTTTGCATCGGAGAACTGCACAGCGGAGGTCCAGATAGCATGGAGCGTCTGATCTACCAGAGGCATGGGTATAGTCTCTCCGGGCCGATAATCTACTGAATCTGAAGTTGTTCCCCACCCTTCGAGCATGCCTAGGCGAGATGAATGAGAAAACAGGTTCTCTGCATCTGGGAGTGTGATATCGGTGCCAGGGACCTGACGGATTCGTTGTGAGTAGGAGTAGTGATACCCTTCACCTTGCTGAGAGAAGTCGATGGTGAGCATAGGGCGATAGTACCTGCTGTTTCTGTGGAGCCATTGCGCATAGGCTACGCGTTCCTCCTCCGGTTCATCGAGAATCCTGGCGAGCAATCGCTCGGTCTCGAGTTCATCCATCGCATACGATGATAGATTGCGATATCTATCGTAGGCTTCCTCATAAGCTGTGGAATCCCTCTCAGCCCGCGCCTGGGCCATCTCTTCACGTGCATTCGTCGCCATCCTGTCCACGCGAGCATAGAACGAATCATACGTTTCCAGAATCTCCTCCATGGTCATAGAATCCAGATCGAGAGATCTGATTTTTTGGTGTGTCTCCTCAGCGACAGGTGCTGCGGTCACGAAGGCAAGACCTGTACAGAACATGAGGAAGACAAGTGTGATCATACGTACATGTTTCATACCGTTATCCTCCTGCGACTCATATGGTGCTACCTATAAGATAATTGAATCGAGATATTTGCGGCAAGAGGATCTATCGAGAGAAGTGAGTGGATCCAGAAGGAGACTCGTGCGGGGAAGTGTTAGATGAGTAGCCAGATGGCAAGCCCGGCGGTACCAAGGGAGAACGAGACGAACAGCCCTTTGAAGTTTCTCGGTCGAGTTCGAATGGCGTGAAGTAGATTCGCAGGAATTGGATGTTGTATCACAAGGTATATGAGCACACCCGCAAGAGCCGTCCAGAGTGTCTTGAGGAGATTCTCTCCAGAGTAGAGTGCTGGGATAATGAGCGTGCCTTGGAACGATGGTTGTATGAGTCGTCCGACCAGGCTCACCAATCGGGGCGTCCAGAGTCCCCCTGCAATGCACAGGAGCGCCAACGTTATCTGAGCAATCCAGCGTGATGGGAGACGTACCCGCTTGAATCGACGCCCTTCAGGTGTCCGCTGCATTGGTAGTTTCGGTACGCCAGGAAGATATATCCGACTGAGTTTTATGAACGAAGCGACAGTTCCGGCCCCAGCTGCAATGAGCAGGTGATACAGCATGGAGTCCTTCATAGCATAGGTGATCGCGTTCTTGCTGACGAAGCCGTTCAAGGGTGGGAGTGCGCTGATAGCCAAAGCTCCTATGAGAAAGGTGATGAATGTGACCGGAATCCGTTCTCCTGCCTTTCTCATGATCTTCACAGCATTGCGCAGGGCATATACATTCCTCTCTCCGGTGATGTCGATAGTGGTTCCCACACTGAGAAAGAGGAGACCCTTGAAGATGGCATGAAAGAGCGCATGCAGATACGCTGCTGCCATGAGCGAGATTCCGAGTGCTGTGTCTATGCCCAGCTGAAGTGCCATGCCCCATGCTGCAACCACATAGCCGATCTGGCTGATTGAGTGGTATGCGAGCAGCCGTTTCGCATCCTGTTGCGAGAGCGCGATGACCACTGCGACCAGTGCAGTTATCCCTCCCGCTATGCTCATGAGATGCCCGACATCCGGTCCGTTGGAGAAGAGTCCGAGGATACGCGACAGAGCGAACAGCGGAGTCTTGATCAGTACGCCCGAAAGAACTGCCGAGACAGCGTGTGGTGCAAGTGCATGTGCGTCGGGCAACCACCCGTACAGCGGCATGACTGCGACCCGTATAGCGACAGCTGAGACGAGGAGGGTGAGCGCCATATTGGAGACCAGCCTTTCACGACCTCCAATGGTGCGCAGACCCTCGGCGATTCCTTCATATGACAGCGCTCCAGTCAATCTATACAGACCATAGGTCCCGATAAGGAAGAATACCATGGCAGAAGCACTGACCATGAGATATGAGAAAGCAGCAAGCGATGCTCCCGGTTTCTTGGATGTGGGGATGAGGACATACGACGTGATTCCCATGACCTCGAGGCAGACAAAGAGGTTGAACAGATCTGTGGTGATGATGGTTGCTGCCAAGGCTGCTGTTTGAATGAGGAATATCGTGGTGAAGGCGGGACCTCTCGGTCCTCCTCCGAGCGAATAGATGTATGCTACGAGTCCTATCGTGTATCCGAGAATCTGTATGAGCCAGGCTAGTCCATCGAATCTGAATGCAATGCCTACTCCTTCATACCAATTTCCTACTATACCCGAAACGATACCACCGCTGAATACCACAGGAGCAAGCATGGTGAGCCCCACCCATGGAAGCACCAACCCTATGCCGGCACCGATGTATTCGAGGGTTTTCGCAAAGGCTCTGTTCCTGTGAACCAGTTTTCCCATGAGAGCGATCGCAGCGCCGAACAGAGGTAGCATGATAGTTGCATATACGAGATCTTCAAGCCTCATCTTGTATCCTCATACGGATGGTGTCTATGTCGAACGAACCACTCACTCGGTACAGATGCACTGCGAGAGCGAGCGATAGGGCTGTGATACAGACACCGATGACTATCGCTGTAAGCATGAGTGCCTGAGGAACAGGATCCACGATTGCCGATGCCTGGCCATCCATGATGGGGGCATCGGTCCCGATTCGACTGCCTTCGAGTATGAACAGGATCACAGCTGCATTGTTCAAAATATTTAATCCGAAAATTTTCTTGATGATGTGTTTCTTTCCTACTATCCCATAGAAGCCGATAAGGAAGAGGGTGAACAGCAATGCTCGCTCTATCATCAGGATCCCCCTCCCATCATGGCTATGCACATGAACCCGAGGCTGGTGCCGACTTTCATGCCGATCACCGCATTGAGGATCACGATATACCCGACCGGTATCTGGGTGTGTGCAAGTGGGTTGCCGAAGAAGCCATTGCCGATCAGTAATCCACTGAAGAACACCAATATGAGGGTTAAAAATGCTGCACTTTCAAGTCGAACCAATAGCTCTGGATTGGATATCCCGGACGACCCTTCCTGTGGATTCCCGAGTGCGAGAAACACGATGCCAGATGCTATGATCACTCCACCCTGAAATCCTCCACCTGGCGATACGTGTCCATAGAGCATAACGTAGAATCCGAACAGCAGGACGATCGGACCGATTTTTCCGGTCACGACTTCCAGCAGGTGGGTGCGCAGTGCGTGTGAACGACGTTTCTCGTTCGTGAGCGAGAACCCGGATACACTCCCAATCGTATGTTCTTCCTCCAGTGAGGTGTCCACCAGAGATTCCACTCGGCTGAGCATACCCATGGTTCCCAAGACTGCTACGAGCAGTACGATGGTCTCTCCGAAGGTGTCGAATACTCGGTATCCCAGGTAGATGGCACTCACTAGGTTGATGGCGCCACTCTCTTCGGTTCCCGAGTGGGCGAGGTAGTCTCTCGCTTCGATCGGCCAGGAGGTATCGTTGAGGAAGATGGGGAGAAGAACGACTGCCATCGCTACGATGGCAATCACCGTGGTGAATCGGCTCCAATATCGAGAGCGCTTACTATTCTCCTTCATCGTCTCTCCTTTTGCTATGTCTAAGCGCCCATACAAAGATGACTGTGGAGACTCCTGCACCAACCGCTGCTTCGGTGATAGCGACATCGGGAGCCTGCAGAATCGTGAACAGAAGAGCGCAGATGAGACTGACTGCAGACATGGCTATCACACCATGCAGGAGGTCTTTGCTTGTGAGAGTATAGATAGCAAGCATGATGATGAGTGCCAGAAGGAGGATGATCATGGCTCCTCCTGTCTCTGGTCTCTCGACGATTTGCGCTTTCGGGGATTCCATGTCGGAGTGCCGGCTTGCCATATGAATCGTGCCACGATATAGGAACCAGTTGGTGCACTGATAAGGAAGAACACCATTATGATGACTATACGCAGGGCAATAATCAGTGAAGGAGCTAGCAAAAGTGCTCCTATGAAGGTTGAGAAAATGGCGGTTGTACCACACAGTCCGCCCGACTGCATTCGTGAATAGGGATCGGGGAATCGAAACAACCCGATGAGGCCGGCAAGGCCGAATACCGTTGCAGAGAAGAATGCAATAAGTGCCAATATTTCTCGAATCAGCATGGTCACTGCTCCTCCTTGGAAAAAGAGTCCTTCAGAAAACGAGCGATCGCCATGAACCCGAGGAAGCCGAAAATATCGTAGACCAGAGCTACATCGAGATAGAGTGCACGTTGTTCGGCGAGACCGCGAACCACGAGGAATCCCAATGTGACTCCAGAGAGAATATTCAGTGCGACGAGTCTGTCTGCTGCTGTTGGACCAGCAATCAGGCGTATGATGCATACGCTGCCGCAGAATACGAGAAACCATTGCATGTAGCCAAGCAGTATGGCACTCATAACCAGATGTTTCCTATGAACCGCTCCATGCGGCCTTTCACCTTTTCTCCTGCTGCTTTTGCATGGTTGGTGTCACAGAAGAACCAATGTACCGTAAGATGGTCGTCGTTCAGGTCGAGAGTGATCGTCCCTGGTGTCAATGTGATCGAATTTGCGAGCACCATGCGGGCGATATCCGACTTCAGTCGTGTACGGAAGTGTACGATCCGCGGAGAAGCCCTGCCGGTGATTACGGCTTTGAGCATGTCGTAACTCGATGTGTAGAGGAAGTAGACAAGGAGGAAAAAATAGATGGTCAAATGTATGAGGTTGGGGAATATGTACCGGATATTCGCCTGGTGGTGAGCTATGAAGATAGGGTAGGTGATCGCAGCTATGACAAGCGATCCTACCGCTCCGAACAGGAGAGAGTAGAGTTCCATACTCGAAGTGAACAGAAGCCACACCATGTAGAGAACCCCTGCGGTGAGAAAGAAACGAATGATTTTCCACCGAGTTTCAAGTCTCATGTTACTCCTCTTCGTTGCACAGGATAGTGAGAAAACCGTCTACCGATTCGGTATGTTTCAGTTTGTCCCTGAAATCCGAGTCGTGCAACAGTCGAGCAAGCTTGGAGAGTAGTTTCAGGTGAGTCGCGGCGTGTTTCGGAGGTCCGATAAGCAGAAATATGAGGCTTACCGGTTCGCCATCCGGTGTGTCCAGTTCAATCGGCTGCGCAAGACGAGTCGCTGCAATATAGCTCGATTCGAGCCCAACAGAATGGGCGTGGGGAACGGCACACCCGGAACCCAGACAAGTCGATGCGAGTTTCTCTCGAGCCATGACGTCGTCGATGATGCGTTGAGCGTCGGGCAGATCGTGGGTGGCATCGAGTGCAAGCACTAGGTGCCTGATGATCGAGAGTTTATCCTCAGCCTCAAGGTCCAATAGGATGCATTCCGGGCTGAGTCTCTTGCAGATACCTTTCATAGCTATACCTCATCCTCTTCTGGTACCAGGCCAGAGACCCAATCCACTGGAACCGTGAACATGATGCCGGTTCCTGGATTGTCCAGGCCTCCTACCAAGGGGTCAATGATCGTTCGAACGTTCTTCACAATCTCATCGTTTCGTACGACCGAGAGTATGGTCTTATTATAGGGTTTGTTTCCCTTCATGAAGTCCTTGAATCCTGCAAAGAGTGGCACCTCATAGGCAAGGAATCGACCCATGCCTTCCGAGTCGAGTATGGTGGCACCAGTGACGCCGGCTTCCACGTATGCCTCTAGAACCTCTTCGAGAAACTCCTCATTGTTCAGTACAAAAACCAGTAATTTCATGGTATTCAAGGCCCTCTTACTATCTCGATGGTCTCAATGTTTGCCTGATAGTATCACGGTCCTTGGAAAGAATACAAGGTTTGCGCGGTGTGAACCTCGAGCCGAGGTCCTGGACGGTCTGACGGTTGTGAGGAGACACTCACTTTGTCACCTCTACACGATCGAGTCTGCCGGGGGTGTCGTACATAGAGGAGCGTTGTCCCATGTATCCACTTGTGCACGATGTTTCATGCATCTCGCACAAGAAAAAAGCATATGTTTGAAATTTTACTGCTATAGGTCAATTTTTTACTTTTTATGGGGTCTCTCAGTTGACATACCCGGTGGTTAACGTTGGAATTTGCAGGTAGGATATGGATCTAGGTGATGTCAGATGAAAAGAGTTTAGTCCCTGATTATAAACGAAAAAACGTATGATGACCTCTGAAATATATACAATGGAAGGAGTTGATATAGCTATATAGAATTGGATCTTTTGACATGACCCGAACGGCGCTCGGTGTTCGTACATAGTCAAATGTCATGTGTACGTACTTAAGCAACCTCTTGCAACCGTTCACACATCCGAACTGCAATGGGTTATCGAGAAGGTATTAACAATAGGGACGCTTTTCTGATACACTGCAATGCATTACGAAATAGATATTGTTGACGACACATTGCACAACGATTCAATTGAAATAACATGAGGAATCCCAATGGAACAGAAAGTGACCATGAGTAAAGAGGGGCTGATAGTCCCGAACAATCCTACCATCCCATTCATTGAAGGAGATGGTATTGGGCCAGATATCTGGGAAGCAGCTGTACGTGTCTTCGACGCCGCGGTAGAGAAGGCGTATGGCTCGGAGCGGAAGATTGTCTGGAAAGAGGTGCTTGCAGGAGAGAAGGCTTTCAAGAAGACCGGTGAGTGGTTGCCGAAAGCAACAGAAGAGGCATTGAAAGAGTATTTAGTCGGTATCAAGGGACCATTGACCACCCCAGTGGGCGGCGGGTTCAGAAGCCTGAATGTGACCATCAGGCAGAGACTCGATCTCTTTGTCTGTCTTCGGCCGGTGAAGTACTATCCCGGAATACCTTCACCAGTCAAGCGACCGGAGCTGGTCGATATGGTCGTGTTCCGAGAGAACACCGAAGACGTGTACGCAGGATATGAATTGAAAGAGGGTTCGGATGAGGCCCGAGATGTTATCGCATTTCTGAAGGAGCGTCTTGGTTGGGACATTCGTTCGGATAGCGGTGTGGGGCTTAAGCCGGTGAGCGAGACAGGTTCCAAGAGACTGATTCGAGCTGCAATCAAGTATGCCATCGAACATGGGAGATCCTCAGTAACGCTGGTGCACAAGGGAAATATCATGAAGTTCACCGAAGGTGCATTCCGAGAGTGGGGCTATGAACTCGCCAGAGAGGAGTTCGCCGATCATACTGTTACATGGGATGATCTGGTGGATGGGAAGATTCCCGAGGGGAAGGTGCTGATCAAGGATGTGATTGCCGATGCATTCCTGCAGCAGATTCTCACCAGGCCTGCAGAATACGAAGTCATTGCCACGACTAATCTCAATGGAGACTACATGTCCGATGCCCTGGCTGCACAGGTTGGTGGAATCGGGATCGCTCCCGGTGCGAATATTAACTATGAGACCGGTAATGCAGTCTTCGAGGCTACACACGGCACCGCTCCGAAGTATGCAGGGATGGACAAGGTGAATCCGAGCTCGGTAATCCTTTCGGGCATGCTGATGCTGGACTATCTCGGGTGGTCAGAGGCCGCTCAACTGATCGATACCGGAGTGACCGGAGCGCTCAAGGCGAAAGAGGTGACCTACGATTTCGCACGGCTTATGGAGGGTGCTACTGAAGTCTCCTGTAGCCAGTTCGGTGATAGCATAATAAAACACATGTGATCGTTTATATTCGAAAGACTCTTCCTGCTGCAGCGCCAGCGGGGAGAGTTTTATTGTGTCTGGATAAAAAAAGCACAAGTTGGATGTAATTACCCGTATAGGTCAAAAAATTACTAGAGCTGTCGGAAATCTTATGTCAGTACTTGAATAAGTCAAGTGTTACATCTGTACTTCTCACAAATAAGAGATGTCAAATGTTGTGCGTGTACATCACCTGTGAATCACTATGATTTTTCCAGTATTTCTCTTAAACCAGTGCAAAAATTGTATTAAGTGTAATTTTCTATTGGGATAGATGTTTTGCGTCTTGTGACACCTCATGGTCTCATTGCGAAGTACAACTTTGTCCTCATGTCATGGGTTAACCCTGACCACACCTCCGACATTTCACTACAACTTCTCACTTGAGAAAAAAGCGAATTATCCGATTCTTCCTGTTTGTATACGGGTGGTAACGCATTGACAGATCCAGCCAGTTCGCTTTCTTCACCACGCCCTTTTGGTGTGAGAATGTGTCGAAACTCGCCTTCCCATGATACTTGCCCATACCACTGGAACCCACCCCACCGAAACCCATACGAGACGTGGCGATATGGACCACGGTGTCGTTGATACAACCACCACCGAACGAGACTTCACGAATGAATTTGCGTTCGACCGATACATTGGTGGTGAACACATAGAGGGCTAGCGGTTTAGGCCGTTCTTTTATGAAGCATGCTGCTTCATCGATGGTCTCAAAGGTGAGGATGGGGAGAATGGGACCGAAAATCTCCTCTTGCATGATAGGAGAGTCGGCCTGCACAGAATCGAGAATCGTAGGGGAGATCTGCAAGAGACTGCGATTCGTCTCCCCTCCCAGTATGCACGACTCACCTGCTAGAAGGGAGACGAGGCGATCAAAGTGCTTCTCGTTCACAATCGAGGGAAGGTGTGAAAAATCGTTGCCAGGAAAGAACTCCTGAATAGCCTTCTGTAGATATCCTATGAACTCCTGCTCGACACGTTTTTCAACCAGAACATAGTCTGGGGCAATACACGTCTGACCAGCATTGAGAAACTTGCCGAACGCAATGCGTTTGGCTGCAAGGCTCAACTGTGCCGAAGCATCGACTATGGCTGGGCTTTTCCCACCCAACTCAAGGGTCACGGGGGTTAGGTGTCTGGAGGCTTTCTCCATGACCAGCGAACCCACCGATACACTTCCTGTGAAGAAGATATAGTCGAAACGCTGTTCGAGAAGGAGTTGGTTCTCAACCCTGCCACCTTCAACGACCGTCACCAACTCGGGATCGAACGTACTCGCTACCAACTCTGCAATGATCGCGCTCGTTCTTGGAGCATACGCAGAGGGTTTGAGCACCACGGTGTTCCCCGCGCAGAGAGCGCCTGCGAGTGGTGTCATGCAGAGTTGGAATGGATAGTTCCAGGGAGCCATGATGAGGGTGACCCCATATGGCTCCCTGGCTATGAAGCTTTTTGCTGGAAACTGTGCAATCGGCGTTCTTACCCGCTTCGGTCTAGCCCAGGATGAGAGGTGACGGATCAGGTAGCGCAACTCTTCGAGCACCATGCCGGTCTCACTCATATAGGACTCGAAGCTGCTTTTATGCAGATCCTCAGCCAGTGCCTCGGCTATGCGGTGTTCGTATTGTCGTATCGCTGCATACAAGCTCGATAGATGTCTTTTTCGAGCCTGTATATCTAAGGTCGCGCCGCTTGCAAAGTAGTGTCTTTGGCGCGCTACCAAATCCTGATACGTCTCATTCATGCGTCGCTCGCCTTCCGGGTTACAGGAGTTGATCGCTTCCAGAATAGATCTGTTCGACCGAGATCACGACTGCAGCATTTCCTGGATGTTGTCCTGGATTCCAGGATTTCATGAACTGGAAATACTCTCCACTCTCATCGTATGCGACGGTACCCTTCACTTGGATGGGTTTGCCGTCACGAGTCATGAAAAGCACAGAAGCCTTGCTCCCTTTCAGAATATTGATCTTCGTCTTCTTGAAGTGGTTGTCTGCAAGGACGATTTTCCCATCTTTGCTTATCTCTGCAATCATTACATATACACTATTCGGGTGTCCTGAACTATCGACTGTTGAGAATACTATCGGTCCCTCTTTCTTATTCCATTCCTTGCGCAGAATTTCATTGTCATGATGTGCCATGATTTTCCCCCTTCGTTGTTATTCTCTTTCCGTTTTTAGTGACCAAAGCTAGGAGATTGTCGGTCTTTCTGAGTCTCCTGCTGATGTCTCGTGCCAAGTTCATGATGATCATGGTATAGATGCTCAGATGCGTCTTCGAGAGCTGGTAGAGATCTCTGTTGGAGAGGCTGATCACCTGGACATCGGTCAAGCATACAGCCGAGGCTGCACATGGCTGAATATCGATGAGTTCCATCTCCCCGAACGAATCTCCCTCGTGCAACGTCGTGATATCACGTTCTCCGTTCTCTGAATCGTCTGGATGCTTCTGAATGGCAACATCTCCCGAGACTATGAAGTAGACGGTGTTGTTGGGCTCTCCCTGATGAAGGATGACTGTCCCCTTCTCATACGAATCTTCCTTGAGATACGGACGTATCGTCTCGAGTTGGCCATCTGCTAGCCCCCCGAACATACTGTGTCTGCAAAGAAATGCATTGCTCACTGTACATCTATCCATACCCTATAGTACTGCTCATGCGATACTGAGGCAATGGTTTTTGTAGCTTGTGGAAAATCTCATGCAGTTTTGCCGTGATGAACTAGCAGATGTTCCAGTGAATCGGTGATAGCATAGAGGCTAAGTCCCAGCATGCTGAGTACCACGATACCGCCATACATTGCAACATAATCGGCCATGACCCAGCTGTTCATGATTGCATAGCCGAGGCCGTGACTGGCGGCATAGCTCTCGCTTATGAACAGTACCGAGAGAGAGATGCCGAGAGTGATCCGCACAGAGGAGAAGATTCTCGGAAGCACAGCAGGCCATATGATGTCACCGATCATCTGACGTGGACTCAGGCGGTAGGCACGGGCCAGTTCCAAGTATTGATGCGGAATCCCTCGCACCCCATCTCGAATGGACACCACCGCAGGAAAGAACACTATCACGGCTATGAGTACGATCTTCGAGAGATCTCCTATGCCGAAGAGTACCATGAAAACAGGGAGAAATGCGATTTTCGGGAGCGGGTAGAGGAGATAGAGTGCCGGAGAGATCACAGAATCGAGTGCACGGCTCCTTCCGATAAGCATGCCGACAGGAGTAGCAATACTAAGAGCTATTCCCAACCCTACCACTATCCGATACAGCGAGTATACCAGGTCGACATGCAGACCTCCGGTGGTATCGAACGAGATGAGATAGTCGAAAACAGCATGGGGGAAGGGGATGATCGGAGATGCTACGAGATATGCGGAGAGGTACCAGAACAGCAGTACGAACAGAGACCCTTTCAGATAGCGCATGGTACACCTCGCACGTGTTGACGGAGTACGCGCTCCATCTGAAATAGTGCATCCTTACTTCGTAGGTCCTCGTCCAGATAGTTATCATTGTACAGGGAGAACGATATCCCTTTCGGAGTCATCACGATGATCCGCGATCCCATATAGACCGCTTCTCGGATGCTATGTGTCACCAGCAGGACTGTGATCCCGTGGGCAGCGACATACCGTTTTATCTCATCCTGCAGTTGCTCTCGCTGTTGTTCATCAAGAGATGCAAGCGGCTCATCGAGCAACAGAAGTCGTGGTTTTCTCACCAAAGCTCGCGCGAGTGCAACTCGTTGGCGCATACCGCCACTCAACTGATGCGGGTATTTACGATGAACCGATTGCAGTCCCATCAGCTCCAGCAACTCCTCTGCAGAGGTTCGGTACGACTGGGGTAAGCCTAACAGGACATTGTCTATCACCCGTTTCCAAGGGAGTAGCCGATCCTCTTGGAACATGATCCCACAGGAATCCCGCCCTCCTTCGATCTGAATGGCTCCCTCAGCAAGTGGTGTCAGCCCTGCAATCGCATACAGCAGGCTCGTTTTCCCGCAACCACTCTTTCCGAGTACACTTACTGTAGAGCCCTGTTCAACGGACAGGGTGAAGTGTTCGAAAGCTATGTGGCCTGCATAGTCGACCCCGGCATTGCTGATGGCAAGCATTACAAGCCTCTGACAAATCGTGGATCG
Source organism: uncultured Spirochaetaceae bacterium (assembly GCA_964473245.1). Lineage (GTDB taxonomy): Bacteria > Spirochaetota > Spirochaetia > Sphaerochaetales > Sphaerochaetaceae > CAYZJV01. Next base: position 5,748 of record CAYYOL010000012.1, on the reverse strand, counting down.
TACAAGTCATCTGGCGTGATCGGATATGCTCTTCCGGTGACCTGTTCGGTCCAGGTGATGATCTCCTGGGTAAACGAATCACTAGGCAACCTAGGATCGTGATAGATGGGAAGTTCCATTGTTTCTCGAGCACCCTGAGGGAGATTCGGGATAGAGTCGATCAATGCATCCTTTGCAGATTCTGGATCTTGTTGCAGGGCTGCTACTGCCTTTGCGTATGCACGGTGAAAACGGGTAATGGCTTCCGTATTCTGTGAGATAGACGACTCGGTGAATGCAACGATGTTCAGGCTCTCTTTCGGTACATCGGTGAACTGCGTCCGGACCAAATCACGCATCACACCGATCGAAGCGAACGGTTCGGGAAAGATTCCCACATCCAGCTGACCTGAAGCAACCGCCTCAAGTCTGGCAGGTATCTCCTGGATAAACACTTTTCTGAGCTGGTGTTCACTGGTGAAATACTGATCCAGCAGGTAGTTCGTTACGCTGATCTCCATGGTCCCCGCTGATACGGCACCCGAATCGGGTACCGTTTCGGTGGAGAGCAGTGGAAACAGCCCATCTGTGGACAATGTGCCTCGGAGGGCGAAGTCGCCAGTCGATTGGGTAATGAGGGCAACGAGATCGGTCATGGCTCCATCGACCTGTCCTGTTTGCAATGCAGTCTGTCGGTGTTGTCCATTGGTGAACATGACAAGTTCGACATCGACCCCGGCTTCCTCGAACAGACCGGTATGCAGAGCATGATAGAACGGAGCGGCATCGACTGCACTCATCATACCGACAACAAGCTGGTGTGGAGATTGTTCCTCCTGCACTGCTCGTGAGCATCCAGTAGCCAGGATCAAAATGATTCCAAACACAACGAGAAATCGGTATCTAACACGCATCGGTACGCTCCTATACTTGCATATTGAGTACTTCGTGAATAAACAGTTTGGTGAGTGTCGGATCGAGTCGCGAACCTGCCTCTCTCTGCAGGATCGCAATCGCACGCTCAGGATCCATGCCGAGTCCGGCAGGGCTCTCTGTGGTCATGATGGCATAATAGTCTGCCAATGCCAATATCCTGCCTTGAAGCGGTATGCTCTCACCCTTCAGACCACTTGGGTACCCCGCACCATCCCAGCGTTCATGATGAGCCAACACATGCTCGCCGATGACCGCGTATTGAACGGCAGCACTGAGAATGTTGAACCCTACTTCGGGGTGTCTGAGCACTTTGACTCCTTCAAATTCATCTGGTACACCCTCTTCGAGCAACAATTCACGCTTCAGTGCGATCTTCCCGATATCGTGATACATCCCAGCTTCTCGCGTCTCCTCTGCCTCCTGCTCAGACAATCCGCTCCTCAGGGCAAGTTCATATGCATATGTGGCGACGAGCTCGGCATGTCTCAACTCCTCCGGATGTTGTGCGAACAGTGATTGCAACAGGCGATCCACAATCTTCTTCCTGTACTGTGGACGTTCAGAGATCTTTCTCCGATACATGGTGTTCTCGGCTTCGCGGAACGTTTCACTGATATTCTCATCTTCGTGCTGTTTCGTTGCATACCCGATGGAGACGGTGACCGGTATTTCGTTCATGGTACGTTGTGAGAGTCGTTCAGTCATACGTTCTATGATTTTCTCTACATAGGGTGCATCTGTCTTCGGAAGGAGCAGAACGAACTCATCTCCACCGATTCTCGCCACGATATCATGTTCTCTGCACGAGTCGACGAGTATCTCGGAAACTTGCTTCAAAAGAGCATCTCCTGCATCGTGTCCGAATGCATCGTTCGTGAGCTTGAGATTGTTCACATCGGCAATGACAAGCACGAGTGGAAGGTAGCGCTCTCGATCCAATCGCTTCATCTCTTCATCGAAGGCTCGTCGGTTGCGTAAACCTGTAAGTGCGTCGCGGTACCCTAACTTCTCCATGAGTTGCTGCCTCTTCCGTTTCTCCGAGCTGTCTCGGAAGACGACCACGACACCATCGGCCATTCCCATAGAGTTGAAAATGGGTGAGGCAATCGCTTCCACTGCAATGAGATTTCCATCTTTTCTGAACAGCAGGGCTGTCTGAGAAGCTTCTACTGAGTG
>CAYYOL010000012.1:0-3557 GCA_964473245.1 uncultured Spirochaetaceae bacterium | reverse complement strand
GCCAATTCGAATTCCTGCGGCTCCTGTGTGGTGGCGACCGTACTGAGGCGGTGTACCAAAGTATCTACCTCGATCGATACGATCTCACGAATCGGCTGTCCCAAGATTCTGGACTTTGGCAGTCGCATGATCTGCGCGAATCGATCGTTCATGCTCTCCACCACGAAGCTGTACTCTCCTCTGTCTGTTTTCGGAATGACCGAGAACACCACCAATCCCTGATTCATCTGCTGCACCAGTCGCTTGTAACTCTCTTCGCTAGTTCTCAGCGAGTGCTCCACCTCCTTCAATGGAGATATGTCGGTGTGTGTGCCACTCATGATCAGGGGAGCCCCTTCAGGAGACCAGGAGATGATCTTCCCTCGGTCCATGATCCAGACCCAGTGACCATCCTTATGCCGCATGCGAAACTCTGCTTCGTAATACTCCAGTTCCCTATCCATCGTGGCTTGGATTCTTCTGTCCACTTCGGCGCTATCATCGGGGTGAATGAACGACCGCCATAGGTCATGCGGCATTTGTCCCAGCTCCTCTCTCGTATAGCCTACAATCTCCACCCAGCGGTCATTGTACTCGGAGATCCCGGTTCTCAGGTCCCAGATCCATGTCCCGACATTGGTCGCCTCTATGACTCCTGAGAGTGACTCATGTGCATCGCGAATCGTCTGCTCAGCCTCTTCTCTTGCACGAGCCTCCTTTTGCGTGTTCTTGATACCGCCATAGGTCATGAAAGCGAACAATACCATAAGGATGAACGAACCGGTGATCAGTACCACGATCGAAACTCGGATGGAGTGGATGAGGATCTGTTGTCGCTCAAGCAGAAGCGAGTGTTCCAGCTCGGTGAAATCGAACAACGCTTGTTCAATGTCCCCCATGAGTTCCACATTGTGTGTCACATACATTTCCGAGTGGGTGTCGACCGTACCCTCCCAGAGCGGAGCGATGCTCGTTTCGATCCATTCTGAGAATTCTGCTTTGATCAGTACAGCTCTTTTTCTTTGTTCTACTTGGTCGGCAGTGAGCTCTTCGAGTGCAATGATATGCTGGTGAAATTGGTCTAACTCTTGCTCTGCTTCACTGATCAGTGCTGGGTCTGGGTTCACACTGTAGTCCTGAGCAAGGAGGAGAATTCTAGTCACATTGCTGCGAAGTGATTCTGTATGTTGGATCACCTCGAAGGAGTGATTGCTCCAGCGTACCGCTTCCAATGTCTTCGAAAAATTGTAGAGTTCCATTCCCAATACCGCAAGGATCAAAAGGGAGAACACGACAAAAGAGAGCAAGAGTTTCTTTACAACAGAAGTGTTGCTAATCTGCGGTACGTTCACGACTACACCCTCGTCAATCATCTGGATTTCGTACAGGAACTCAATACTAGTATCTTGGAACGTGACTGGACAGCGCAGCTAGATATACCGCGCTACTGCTTTTATACGGTAGCGAGACGAAAATTGCAAGTCGCTGATGTTGCCTATCGGGAAATGAATTGGTAGTTTGATATCCGGAGGCGGGTGTGAATACAGTACAAGATGCACAGCATGCGACCGAGCGTGCTCAGAAGCGGAACTTTACTGGATTTCTGATCCATGCACTGTTTCTTGCTCTTACACTCAATTTTATCGATGTGAACACAGTCGTGCCGAACCTCCTTGCAGAGGCCGGTGGTACCGCTGTTCACTTGGGTTTGCTCAGCGGTATCATGGTCGGTGGAACTAAATTCATGCAACTGGTATTCGCGGGCATGATTGTGCCACTGGAGAGAAAACGGGGTGCTCTGCTGGTCGGCATTTATATTCGTGTTGCGTCATTGCTGCTGCTCGGTCTGTTTATTCGGACATTGGCCGGAGCGTCCACTTGGAAGATCTGGGCAATTATCTCCGTCATGACGGTGTTCTCTTTTAGTGGTGCATACGCGAACATTGCCTATACCGATATCATGGGCAAAGTCATTGTCCCGGAGAAGCGGAAACGGCTTCTGGTGGTGAAGCAACTCATATCCAGTATAGGGGTGATTCTTTCAGCATTGCTGGTGAAGGTGATACTCGGCAATGTTGCATATCCCGACAACTACAGTCTTCTCTACCTGTTGGCCGGAACACTGCTCCTGCTTGGAACCATAGGGTTCTGGATGATTGTGGAGCCAGTCTCGCAGGCTCCTAAAAGACAGAATCTACGAGAGAAGTGGTCCATGTTCTGGTCGGTGCTCAAGTACGATGGGGATTTCAGAAAGTATCTCTTTCTCATAAACACCACCGGTATTGTAGCCTCTCTTCTCCCGTTTCTCATTCTCTTCGGACGGACACAGTTTCCCGTGGACGGGAATTTGATAGGAACCTTTCTCCTTGTACAGATGGCAGGAAGTCTGGGTACGAACATCCTGCTCAATCTGTTCTCCACCGATCAACGGTATCGTTCACTGATCTATGTCTTTGTGCTTGTCAGTCTTGGGACTCCGCTTATTGCTCTTCTGGTTCCTGCCCATCCTCTGTGGTATGCGCTTGTGTTCCTCTTCAGTGGGACGAGCCATACACTGAATCAGATTCTCTCTTCTGGCATATTGCTGGAGATCTCGACCAATGAGAACCGCGCTGTCTACACAGGCCTTTCCGGAGCGGGATCGATCATGCAGGTGATCTACCCCCTAGCAGCAGGTGCTCTCATAGGCATTGTAGGGTATTCGGTGGTATTTATCGTAAGTGCACTCTATATGTCGCTCGGTCTGTACAGTGCAAGAACCATACGCTGTTCGGCACCTGTATCCTCCTGACACAGAAAGGGTTGCCACTTTTCTGTGGCAACCCTGGAAATCTCCAGTCTTCTCTACAGCGAAGGTTTTCTTGTCAGATGTGGGGCATAGTTCACACCGTCGCTGATCTCAAGTCCAGAACCATTTGGGTTGCTTGCATGTGTGGGGCCTGAAGTTGCTCCCCACCAGGTCTGCCGGGCATCAGCCGTTGCATTATCGGCAAGTTGGACACCCATCTTCTCAATACGTTCAAGGGCGACGTTATTCAGGACAACTCTAGCGTTCTGGAACGCATGGACTGCGTTTCCTGCACTGGCCACGATCTCACTGTTTCTCAGGGCTACCGAGCTATCTCTTGTGGCAGCGAGTGCTGTGGTTCTCCAGCCCCCGGAAATGACCAGTTCCTTACCTGCATAGCTTACCCGGGTACCGGTCAATTCGACAGTACCCTTGTTCTGTGCCACGAGTGTCTGCCACTGTCCCGGCTCTCCCTTGGTCGCTGAACCATCGCCATTGGTGTCACCGGCAATGTCGTCGAATATGCTGGTGATGAACACCGGCTTGCCGGACACTCCCGAGGAGATGAGTTTGCCATCTACGAGGATAGCCTTGTTCTGTCCCACCTTCAGTACCGTACCGGCCTCCAGTCGCACAGTCGTACCCTCTCGCACGTGCAGACCATTGGTGAAGTAGGGTAGCGCATCGCCGAGAGCCTTCAGTGTGATATCCGCGTTGTTCGACACCTGGTTGAAGTCCAGTAGGATCCCATGGTTGGTAATCTGCTCATAGCGGTTGCCTGAGAGTGTCT
>CAYYOL010000011.1:0-54453 GCA_964473245.1 uncultured Spirochaetaceae bacterium | reverse complement strand
CTGGAGAGTTTATCCCATTTCTCGAGGAGAACGGGAGAATCGATGAACTGGACAATTATGTGTTCAGACAGGTCTGCTTCCATCTTCATCAGTGGTATGAACAGGGGTATCCACACCTTCCGGTATCGGTGAATGTCTCTCGAATTCATGTACTTTCACCGAAGTTTGTGTACGAGTATCAAGATATCTTAGACACATTCTCATTACCCAAACGATCAGTGGAGATCGAATTGACCGAGTCTGCCTTCGCCCAAGATATGCAACAAGTCATGATCACCGTCGCAAAGTTGCGGACACTTGGCTTCTCTGTTGCATTGGATGATTTCGGTGCGGGGTTCTCGTCACTGAATCTTCTGAAGGATCTGCATGTCGATACGCTGAAGATAGACCGGCTCTTCCTGCAGGATTTCAGTACAAACTCCAGAGCGGAGATCATGGTTCGAGTTGTACTGACGATGGCGAAGGAGCTCGGGATGGCTGTAGTTGCAGAGGGTGTGGAGAGCGAACAACAGCTGGCATTCCTTCGAAAGGTGCATTGCCAGTCTGCTCAAGGGTTCCTGCTTGCGAAACCCATGGATGTCGCCTCCTTTATCTCCCTCTGGGAGCCTTGGTCGATTACTCGGTAAGTTCCCACGCCTCCTTCAACTGATCCTTAGCCTGGTCGAGAACCTGTTGGTACTGTTGGTTCAGTTGAGCATAGTGTTTCTGAAGGAATTGAACGAACTCCGGATCCTGCTCCATGGACATGCCGCTGGCTCTTCCATACTTTTGCATCATCTGGTCCCGTTTCTGTTCAAACATCGGCTGATACTGCTGTTTTGCACGTTCCAGAAGCGAATCTCGTGCTTCCAGATACTTTCCCATGAAGTCGCCGATCTTACCCATAAGGTCGATGGTCTCACTGTCGGAGCCATCGATGATTTTCACAATCTTCTGCATTTTTTGAATGCGTTCTTCGTATTCGAGGCTTTGGGGAAGCGCAATGTTCATGAGAACCGTGGATGCGATTCCTCGCTTAATGAGTGGAAGATCGTCCTTCGGAGCATCGGCAACAGCGGAAGCAAGCTCCTGTCCATCCGATTCGATATCGGTCAGATAGGTTCCTGCAACTCTTTTTCCTTCATTGATCAACTTGTCACGTCTCATCTTCTCCGGGTCTGCCTCTATCCCTTCGGTCTTCTCTAATGCTATTTCCCAAGCTGACTTAATTAATGCCATGATTCTGACTCCTTGTGTATGAAGGTTTGTATTCCTGGTTTCTGTGTGTCTGTATTGTAAGATAGCGGTAAGTGTGCTCTTGGACAAGGGTATCCTGCACAGAGTGCCGTCAGCGATGAAATACAGGGTGCAGGGTAGGACAAATGTGGACGTTTTTCAAGAAAAACAGTAGTCTTCCAGTATGGATATGACTGACACATGCTACTACCGGAATCCGTATCAGCGAGACCTCACCACAACTATACGTGCAATTGAAAAGTATGCACAGAGAACAGCTGTCGTGCTCGATGCGACCATCTGCTACCCCGAAGGGGGAGGTCAACCAGGAGACCGAGGAGCACTGAACGGTATCACGATAGTCGATACGATCAAGGATGACGATGATCGTATTCTCCACTTACTCTCGGAGTCTCCGAATCTGTCGGTCGGCGATACAGTTCACGTAGAACTCGACTGGAAGCACCGGTATGACTACATGCAGCAGCATACTGCACAACATCTGCTCTCGGGGACTTTTCACCGGCTGTTTGACATAGGTACGGTTTCTGTCCACCTGGGACACGAGGATATGAGCATAGAGCTCGACACACGGGATATTTCAGATGAGACCATCGATGCCCTTGAGGAGGAAGTGAACCGCATTATCCGTCTTGCTGTTCCAGTCACGGCACGAACGGTCACACAACGTGAGTCTCAGGATATACCGCTACGTCGATCGGTGAAGGTCGATGGCGATGTCAGGCTTGTCACCATAGGACAGTTCGACACGATAGCCTGTGGCGGGGTGCATGTCGCCGATACAGCCGAACTTGCATCGGTTCAATACCTGAGAAAAGAGACCATTCGTGGAAACACAAAGACATTCTGGCTTGCCGGCGATAGGGCGCTTCGTGCCATTCGGAGAAACCGGAAGGTGGTGGATGCTGCAGGGACGCTACTATCGATGCCGCCTGAAGGAATTCCAGAGGGAATTGAGGCACTCCAACAGCAGGTGAGCGATACTCGGCATCAGGCGCATGCGTATCGTAGCCAAGTCGTCGCTATGAAAATGGAGTCCTTGCTCACCGAAGCCCCGCTACATGAGGGGATACCCGTGGTCATGTTAGATGCTTCATCGTGGACAGAGGACGAATTCAGAAGTCTCCCGGAGACCTTTTTCTCGGTTTCGCACATAAAACTCTGTGCTGTGCGTGAGCGAGCCGATGGAAAACTGGGGTGGATGGTGGCGCTGAAAGGGTTCGATCAGGAAAATCAGTGTTTCTCCGAAATTCGAGTCGAGGCACTCCCGCTGATCGACGGTAAAGGTGGAGGAAAGGCACCCCTCTGGCAGGGAGTCGGGGTGAATAAAGAGGGAAAGCTGCCCTTTCTCCAGAGCGTGAGGGATATCTTCACAGGTGGCGCTCATGGACAGACGATCTAAAGAGTCGAAAAGTATACGGTTCCATATCTTCAATAACTCGCTCTTTCTCGATTCGGGAAATCTGAATTGGCCACAGGTGATTGGGAGAACGATCGCCTTCATGGGTTTTTTTCTCGTGATCTATGCGATCGGGCTCTATTTCACCAAGGATTACTACCACGAGATAGGCCGCTGGGTCGTTGATCATCTGGGTCTAGCCGGGGTAGCGCTCTTCTCACTTATCACCGACATGTTCATCGTGCCGTTCAGTGTGGATATTCTCTTTCCGTTCGTGACACAATGGCCTGCTGTTCCGCTTTTAGCCACTATGTCGTTGGCATCGGCCATTGGTGGAATCGGCGGATATTGGATTGGGCGTTTGTTGGGACATGTGCCTCTTGTCGCCCTGCTCACTTCTCGCTTCTCCCCGGATACCCGACAACTGGTCAATCGGTATGGCGTGTGGGCTGTGGTGATAGCCGGGCTCACTCCGATTCCATTTTCAACGGTCTGCTGGATTGCTGGAATGGTTCGTGTGAATCCGACGTTGATCGCGGTAGCATCGCTTAGCCGTATCCCACGGATGATCATCTACTATCTACTGATTCGTGGAGGGCTTTCAGTCATATTCTGATACGATCCGTTTCAGAATCGACCGTGCTCTCTCCGGAGCATCTCCAATGTACTCGGAAGCATCAAGCAGACGTATCACTTCATCCTGAGGAATATAGTTGGTGATCCTCGTGTCACCACTCAGCAGTTCAGCGAGTGGATTCTCTTTGCCTTGTTGTACGATCGGCCACGAGGCGAGGGAGTGTTCCCTGATCACTTCATGCATCTCTTGACGATTGGCTCCTCTTCGACCGAGTTCCATGAGGAGTCGCTCACTTGCCGCGAATAGACCGTATCTCTTGAGATTATGGCGAATTCCCTCCTCGTGAAAAGTCATCCCCTTCACCAGTTTCTCTGCAGTAAGCAAGACCTCTTCGGTCGACAGGAATAGGGTAGGAATTGCTACCCTGCGATTTGCAGAATCGTCCAGAGTCCGTTCAAGCATGGTGTCTGCGGCATTGTGCCACAGAATCTCCACTTGAGCGGAGGCAAGTCTGCAAAGCGAATCGATCTTCTCTGCATTGATCGGATTGCGCTTGAATGGCATTGCCGATGAACCGACCTGAAGGGAACCGAACGGCTCGCTCCACTCTCCGATCGGAGGGCTCTGCAGAAGACGGAGATCGAGGGCGAATTTGCTGATAGTGGCGCAGAGACCAGATAACACCACGCCCAATCTCCAATCCTGTTTCCTCGGATAGACCTGAGTCGCACCAACGAAGGCCTTGAGGCCAAGCTCGTTCATGACCCGCTCCTCGAGTTCTGCAGGTGTGACGTGAGACCCCTCAAGCAGTGCCTTGTATGAAGCACTGGTTCCGACAGCCCCCTTGAGTCCCTTGCCTTTGAGCGATTTCGCCAACCGCTCTAGATCTTCGAGGTCATCCAGAAGGTCCTGTGCTGTCTGTGCAAGACGATAGCCGATCGTCGTCGGCTCAGCAGGCTGGATATGGGTGAAAGCCATGCATGGAGTGTCGGCCGTCTCTTCTATTCTCTCGGCAAAGCGCTTGAGAACACGCTTTACCAAAGTGATGATTCGATCCAGAGCCTCTCGCTGTCGTAGCACATCCATATTGTCCAGAATATCCATGCTGGTCGCACCGAGGTGGATGATGCTTCCACCAGTCGGGCACTGTTCTGCATAGGTTCTGATCTCGGCCATGAGATCGTGATGTATTTCCTGTTCAATCTCGGAAGCTCGACCGATATCGATATCGAGACTGTGAGCTTCGAGTTCAGCGACCTGCTGCGCACTGGTGAGGCCGATAGTCTGTTGCGCTTTTGCCAGCGCAACCCAAATTCGGCGCAAGGTCTCACGCTTATGGCGTTCAGACCATATGGAGCGCATGTCACTACTCCCATAGCGCCACGTGAATGGCGAGATGAATGTGTCATGTGTGAATGTCGGATCCATGAGCTGCCTCCGTTACAGAATGATTATCTGATCACGTTCGGGTCCCACACTGATGAATTTCATTGGAGCACCGGTCAATTCGGCGATCCTGTTCACGAAGGACTGTGCCTCCTTCGGCAGGTCCTCCCAGCTTCGAGCTTCGGTGGTACTGGACATCCAGCCAGGAACCTCTTCGTAGACAGGTTCGGCTTTCTCCTGACCAGAGGTGTCAGGAAGGTCGGTCACCAGTTCTCCATCGATCATGTATCCGGTACAGATCTTGATCGTTTCGAAGGAGTCGAGCACATCGAGCTTCGTCACTGCTATGCTCGTGAATCCATTGACCCAACACGAGAACGATGTTGCCACGGCATCGAACCAGCCGCAACGGCGAGGTCTTCCTGTGGTGGCACCGAACTCTCCCCCGACAGCTCGGAGTTTTTCTCCGTCTGCATCGAATAGTTCTGTGGGGAATGGTCCTCCACCCACCGATGTCGAATAGGCTTTGACGACACCTATGACCTCATCGATGTGTCGAGGTGAGATCCCTGCACCACTGCAGGCTCCTCCAGCAGTCGGGTTGCTGCTCGTAGTATAGGGATAGATACCCCAATCCAGGTCGCGCATGATTCCAAGCTGTCCCTCAAGGAGTACCTCTTTGTTCTCGAGGACGGCCTGCTTCACTGCAGGAAACGTGTCGATGATCTGAGACCCGAACCGCTCTCTCCACGATGCGCAGCGAGCCATGAGCTCGTCTATATCCACCTGAGGAAGGCCGTAATACTCGAGTTGACGATTTTTCTGGGGCAGCAGCATTTCAAGACGGGTACGGAGTCGCTCTTCATCGAGTATGTCCGATGCACGGATTCCGATACGTGAGGCTTTGTCGCTGTAGCAGGGCCCGACGCCACGTTTAGTGGTTCCCACTGCCCATCCACTCTTCTTACTCGCCTCTTCAGCTCCATCGAGGAGACAGTGGAGGGGGAGAATCAAGTGGGCTCGCCGGTCAATGAAGAGGTTCTTGCCATCGACACCTGCGGTTGCGATAGACTCCAGTTCGGTGAGCATGGTGTCGAAGTTCACTACCGTTCCTGCTCCTACGATACACATGGTGTCGGGATTGAATATTCCCGAGGGGATTATGTGGAGTGCGAATTTACCCTTATCGTTTATGACTGTATGACCAGCATTGTCCCCACCTTGGAAACGGATGACAGTCTCCGCCTTCTGGGCGAGATAGTCGACAATCCGGCCTTTTCCTTCATCTCCCCACTGGGCTCCTACGATCGCTGTTACGCTCATACCTTCTCCTTGCCTTGGCGGCCTAATCGGGCAAGCATGTTCTGCTCGCATATCTCGTGCTCATCGATATCGATGGCATCCCACGGATATTTTATCCACAGGTCGTCAATCTCTTCTCCCGCAAAGTAGCGAGTTATCTCCGATGGGAAATCGGCATCCTTGGATTTTCTCTTGTTGTGGAGAACGAGCACTGCAATCTCTTCAGGCTCGTTCTTGAGGAGCTCTCGGATGCAGTAGCTCAAGGTTGCACGCGTGTCATCCACCTCGTCGATGAGGAGCACCTTCTTGCCGCGCAACTGTTGCTGAGTCTCATCGATCCATTGAATTTTCTGCGGATGTGAATTGTGGGTCTGGTCTATGCCGTAGTACGAGATTCCCACGGCGTAGATTGGTCTGTTTATATAGGTCTTGACGATTCGGGCTGGGATGAATCCCCCCGAGCCAATGGCTACGATGACATCGGGATCGTAGTCCGATGCCGTGAGACGGTCTGCGAGCGATTTCACGAGTTTGTGAATCGTGGCATACCCAACATAATACTTGTTGTCCATGAATCTTCCTTTATCGTCAATCGGTTACGGGTACCATTTCGGCAATGTAGGGGAGCGTACGGTACCGTTCGGCATAGTCCAACCCATAGCCCACTACCCAGACGTCGGGAATTTCGAAACCGACATAGTCGAGTTCGACACTCACCTTTCGTCTGTTCGGCTTATCAAGGAGGACTACGGTTTTCAAGGATTTCGGATTGCGTGCTTCGAAGTTCCTGCAGAGGTAGTCGAGTGTATATCCACTGTCGAGGATGTCCTCCACAATAACGACATGTCGACCTTCGAGATTCTCTCGCGTATCCATGATCAGTCTCACATTCCCGGTCGACTGAGAGGATGCTCCGTAGCTGGATAGTGAGATGAAGTCCACCACATGGGGAACGTTCAACTTCCGGCAGAGGTCTGCAAGAAAAATGAAAGAGCCTTTCAATACTCCCACGAGTATCAGGCTCTCGGTAATTCCCTCGTATTCCTTGTTGATCCGATAGGCAAGTTCGTCTACCCGTCTCTGTATGGTATCGGCATCGATCAGGACACGTACCAGATCCTTTGTGAGAGCAGGAATCGCTATTGATGTCATGTTGGCTCCTTACAGCTTACGAAAGTCGTCAGTCATGGCATAACAATAAATCAAGAGCGGTGTCAAGCCTACGATACATACAGCCCCCTCTGAATCAGACCGGCAACTCCAGAGAATCGATGGCTGCCACGGCGTTGTCGAAAATCGATTCCTGGCCCACGATGGAGTCGAAACCAGATCGCGAAAACTGTCGTTTTACTTGTGATTGAAGACCGCAGAAGATAAGTCTCTTCCCCTGTCGTTCAAGCGATGCGTACAGTGTTTGCAATACCACCATGGCGCTGTGGTCTATGCTCGGAACGCCACGTATCGAGAGAATGATGGTCTTTGCGTCCTCTATCTGCTCGATTGTGGAGATGAGCCTGTCTTGAGATCCGAAGAATAGCGGTCCAGTGACATAAACGAGTTTCACTTCGGAATACGTGTCGGTAAGATTTCTCCCCTTCTCATGTCTCTCATCGATATTTGCTACTGTTATATCAAGATATGAGCTTCGAATTACGAACAACAACGCGGAAAGACCGATTCCGATCACGATTGCAATGGTGAGGTCGAATACCACCGTGGCAACCAGGGTTGTGAGATACTGGGCAATCGAGGTCTTGTATCGCTTATGGAATATGGTTCGAATGCTCTCCCAGTCATTCATCCGCCAAGCCGTCATGATCAGTATTCCAGCTAAAGAGGCGAGCGGAATTCGGGACATGACGGGACTGAGCAGGAACATGGATGCAATGAGGAACCCTGCATGGAACACGCTGGTCAGACGAGTGCGTCCGCCTGCCTTGATTCCGACGCTCGTTCTGGCGATGGCCGCGGTTGCAGGAACCCCACCGAAGAGTGGAATGATGATATTTCCCAACCCTTGGGCGAACAGCTCCTGATTTGAATCGACTCGATCCTCTCTCATGGTCGATCCTGCTGCTCCACAGAGCAGTGTCTCGATCATACCGAGTGCAGCGATGCTTAATGCAGGAACCAGCAGTGGCTGTATGAAGGCTAAGTCAAGATATGTAAGCGTCACTCGATGCTCAAGCAGGAGGGTTCGTGGAATGGTTCCCACCTCCTGGACCGAGAATGGACCGAGCAAGTTCACCACGAGGGCACCGAGAAGTCCCGCTAGCGATCCAGGAACTCTTTGTGCTAATCGTCTTGGCCACAGGAGCATGATCATGACGGTGAGTAGGCCGAACATGATCGGCTGCCAGGAGACGGTGAACGAGTTCTGAGCAAACCAGAGGAGCTTCTGAATCGTATGTTCCCCCTGTGATCGTACTCCAAGCAGGTTGTCCACCTGACCGAAGACGATGATGAGAGCAATTCCGCTGGTGAATCCCGTGATCACTGGCGAAGGGATGATAGAGACGATCCTTCCCGCAGAGAGAGCCGAAGCAAGTACCAATATGATTCCGGAGAGGAACCCGGCGACAAGCACGCCCTCTACCCCGAATCGAGTCGAGAGGGGGAGGAGAATCGCAGCCATGGCACCAGTCGGGCCACTTATGAGGAAGGAGGATCCGCCAAATGCGCCTATGAACAACCCTGCAAGAATCGCTGTCACCAACCCTGCTGCTGCATCTGCTCCGGAGCCAACACCGAATGCCAGTGCCAGTGGGAGTGCGACAGCTGCTACGGTGAGGCCTGCCAACATATCCCGAAAAAAGGTTTCGATACTATAACCTGTGAACTCCTGACCAAGCGACTGAGCGAATCGGGTAATCATGAATGGCTGTTCCTTTATACAATTATGGGCACGACAATTGTCTCACAATCAGAGGTTATATATCATTCAACTCAAATAAATACAAGTGATTACTTGAATATAAATCACGGTTTGTTTGCACACTGAATTGTTGACTGATCAAAGATTGCCTCCTATACTGGAGGTCCGGTTATGTCTAGACTTCCTTCCATGCCGCCAGGGCACTCCGTCAGACGGGGCGGGCGGTAGAGTCGGACAATGCATGTGATTTTTTGGGGGAGTGATGTTTGAACAAATCGAAATCTCTGCGTTGGAATTGAATCCGTTCACTGCGATGAAGGACGAAACGTTTCTCATAACTGCAGGAACCGGAGATCGTTGGAATACCATGACTGCTGGTTGGGGCTTCCTTGGGGTTATGTGGTCGCGTCCGGCGTTTGGTATAGTCGTTAGAGACTCTCGGTACACCTACGAGTTCCTTGAGCATGCGGAGGGGTTCACCTGTTCTTTTTTCCCTCCTGGCTTCGAAAAGGTCTTGCAGTTCTGCGGAAGCAGGTCTGGGCGTACTACCGACAAGGCTGCTGAAACGGGTCTCGAACCGGTTGTCGTTTCCAATTCCACTGGTGGTGA
The DNA here is from genome assembly GCA_964473245.1 of uncultured Spirochaetaceae bacterium. GTDB lineage: Bacteria > Spirochaetota > Spirochaetia > Sphaerochaetales > Sphaerochaetaceae > CAYZJV01. The sequence continues at coordinate 45,069 of CAYYOL010000011.1, read as the reverse complement.
ACTGGTGACATTCGAGCAGGCGAACATGGTGTTCTGCTGCACTACGGCCTCGAAAACCGATATCGGACCAGAAGACTTTCTCCTTCAGGAGATTGAGAAGCACTACCCGAAAAAGGATTACCACAGACTCTACCTTGGGTTCATAGAGCAGATACTCGTGAAGAGTGAGTAGGAGGCCCCCCCCCATGGCGATAGTATTCGATCGTGAGCAGGGACTCTCCTTGCTCGCTCTTATGATCAGGTCTCGAGTATTCGAGGAGAAGATAGAAGCCCTGTTCTCATCACATGAGATGCATGGAACGACGCACCTTGCGATTGGACAGGAGGCCGTGCACGCTGGGGTATCCCCTGCGCTCGACTCTGAGGATTGGATCCTTACCACGCACCGGTGTCATGGACATACCTTGGCAAAGGGTGCTTCGATCGAGGGGATGCTGGCAGAATTCTTCGGGCTTTCTCAGGGAGTTGCGAAAGGCCTCGGTGGATCCATGCACTTGATCGATCTTGAACACCACAACGCAGGCTCCTCTGCTGTAGTCGGTAGTGGTGTCGCCATTGCTACCGGTATGGCTTTGCAACTCAAGCGAAAGGAATCATCGAATCTGGTGGTAGCATTCTTCGGCGATGGTGCGAGCAATCGAGGTGTCATTCACGAATCCATGAACATGGCAGCAATATGGGACCTTCCGGTTTTGTTCCTCTGTGAGCACAATGTGTACGGCATGTCCAGTTGCGCCGACGAGATGGTCTCGGTGAACAGTATTGCAGATCGTGGCAGCGCATACGGGATCGAGAGCAGTTCGGTCGATGGGAACGATATAGAAGTCGTGTTCGAGGCTGTCCAAGATGCCGCGCGGTATATCCGGGAAGACAAGAAACCGTTCCTCCTTGAGGTTCGTACCTACCGCTTCAGCGGGCACTCAAAGAATGATAAGCGGGTCTACAGAACTCGTGAAGAGGAAGAACGGTGGAGTCTGCGTGATCCACTACGTATCTTCAGCGAACGTCTGATTGAACGTGGTCACCTTACACACGAAGAGTTCGAAGAGATGCAGCGTAGCGAGAGAGAGTCCATCAACAGAATTGCAGAGAAGCTGCTTGAGGAGCGGAATGAGCTGACAATCGAAGAGGCTCAATCCTATGTGTTTACGGATGGAGGGGTGGAATGAAGAAGCTTAGTTATCGGGAAGCCATCCGTGAGGCGATGATGGAGGAGATGGCACGCGACGAGCAGGTCGTGGTCATTGGAGAGGACGTGGGGCGCTATGGTGGCTGTTTTAAGGTTACCCCGGGGCTGATCGAGCGATTTGGAGATCGACAAGTGGTGGAGACTCCTGTATCTGAGGAGGGGCTGGTCGGTGTAGCGGTGGGAGCTGCTATGCTCGGTATGCGCCCTATAGTAGAGATCATGTATGGAGACTTCTCGACGCTCGCCTCCGACCCACTTATCAATCATGCTGCGAAGATGCATTTCATGACAGGTGGTCAGGTTTCTGTTCCTATGGTCTACCGAACCCCCATGGGTTCCGGGACCGGGGCGGCTGCACAGCATACACAAAGTCTGGAGACGCTCTTCACCAACATTCCGGGGTTGAAAGTCGTATTTCCCGCCACACCGGCTGACGCGAAAGGTCTACTGAAAAGTGCCGTGCGAGATCCTGACCCAGTCGTGTTTCTCGAGCATAAACTCTATGGAACCGAGGGCTTGATACCCGACGGAGAGTATACGATACCACTTGGTAAGGCCGATATCAAAAGACAAGGGACCGATGTCACCATCATCACCTATGGCAAGACACTCTTCACTGCGCTTGACGCAGCAGCCATTCTCGAAGACGACGAGGTGAGCGTGGAGGTTGTGGACCTCCGTTCCCTCCGTCCTCTAGATACCGAGACTATCTTTGCATCGGTTTGCAAAACTGGACGGGTCGTGGTTATGCACGAGGCTCCGGGATTCGGCGGGTTCGCTGGGGAGATCGTGGCACAGATTGTTGGAGATAGTGCGACCTTCAACGCACTCAAGGCTCCGATTGCTCGTGTGTGTGGGAAAGAGATGCCTACGCCATTCAATAAGAACTTGGAGTTGCAGTTGCCGCCATCGCCCCATGCTGTCGTGGCAGCAGCGCTCAAACTCTTTCCATCAGCCGTGTAGGAAGCTCCGGACTCCAGTGAGTACCATGGCTATATCCGCCTCGTTGCAGGCGTCTATAACCTCCTGATCTCGGACAGACCCGCCAGGTTGCACCACTGCGGTGACTTTTGAGCCGACGAGCGCATCAATACTGTCGCGGAAAGGGAAGAAGGCATCACTTGCCAACACCATGTGCTTCGATTCTCCGCTCTTTGCCAGGGCGATCTGGGTGGCATCGATTCGCGAGACCTGTCCTCCGCCAATACCGCATGTGGTCCGATCGGAGGCTGTGACGATTGCGTTTGACTTCACGTGTTTGACCACTTTCCATGCGAATAGCATATCTGCTATCTCTTCCGCTGTGGGCTTGCGATCGGTGACCGTGCGCAACGTCTCGGCAGTCACCTCAGCATGATCTTTCTGTTGCAGAAGGAGGTCGTTTCCTAATGCTCTGCCCACCAGATGTCCTGTCAATGGAGGGAGTTCTCCGGTCTCCAATACGCGGAGCTGTCTCTTTTTTCGCAGGATCGCAAGTGCCTCTTCTGTGTAGGCAGGAGCAGCGAGAACTTCGAAGAAGTGGTTTTTCAGGATTTCCGCCATTGCTTTGTCACAGGTGCGATTCAAAGCGATGATGCCACCGAACGCACTTGTCTTGTCGGCATGCAATGCCCGTTCGAGAGCCTCCTTCGGGGATGCGTTCACCGCGACACCACAGGGAGTTGCATGTTTTACGACAACGCAGGCAGGCATGGAGAATTCACGTACGGTATCCAGCGCACCATAGGCGTCTCCAAGGTTGTTGAACGAGAGTTGCTTCCCTTGCAGTACCGTACAATCCAAAATGCTGAAGGGATCTGCTTTTCCCGGAAGTACAGTCGCTCGATAGACAGCTGCTTTCTGGTGTGGATTCTCTCCATATCGGAGGAGTCTCTCCTCTTCATCGATCCTGTCACGGATATCGGTATGTAGGGTGTAGCTTCGAGTCATCCGCTGTGGGAAGAGCTCTTCGTGCAGGTATTCATGGATGATGGAGTCGTAGGCAGCGGTGTGGGCGAACGCCTTCGCTGCCAACTTCTTCCGAAGTTCAAACGATACCGTTCCGTGTTGTGTAAGTTGTCCCAGTACAGTTGCGTAGTCTGCTGTGTCGGTGAGCACTGTGACCCAGGCAAAGTTCTTAGCTGCAGAGCGAACCATGGTCGGTCCACCGATATCTATGTTCTCCACCGCCTCATCGAGACCAGATGAGCCATCGTTCACGGTTTTCTCGAACGGGTAGAGATTGCACACCACCAGATCGATCCAGCCGATCTGGTGCAATGCAGCCTCTTGTTCATGGTGGTCCCTGAGACCGAGGATACCTCCAGCAATCAAGGGGTGGAGCGTCTTGACCCGACCTCCCATCATCTCCGGTGCATGCGTATATGACTCCACCGAGGTTACCGAAATCTGATTGTCCTGAAGGAGAGTGGCAGTCCCTCCGGTAGAGAGTATCTGTACGCCGAGTTCATCCAGAGTCCTGGCCAGCTCGACAATACCTGTTTTATCCGACACCGAGATAAGTGCCCGTTTGATGGCTGTTGGTTCGCTATGCATATGCGTTGTTTACCACATTTTCCCAGTTCTCAGCTACCCGTCGGGAAACCCTTTAATTTTTTTCGATGACTCGCTACAATGGGCGATACCTTTGCGGTCTTCCCCGTAGAGGGAAACGATTCTAGGAGAGGCCGAAGATGGAAATCGATGTACGAAACCTGCATCCTCTTGAGATCAGGTTGCTCAGGCATGTGTCGTCGGGAGAACCGGTGACAGCCCAGCGTCTGATAGAGGAACTGAATTATAAGATCGGACAATGCAATCAAGCTTTCAGCTGGCTCACGGCTAAAGGCTATCTTGAGGAGACCGATCGTACCTATCGCACTCTCTTCGAATTGACTGAACTGGGAAAGCAACAGCTCGAGCAGGGAACTCCTGCCCAGCGAATATTCAACCTACTGAAAGCCGAAGGTCCTCATACGCTTCCCGATTTGGCAGAGAAGCTCGGTCTCGAGAAATCGGATACAGGGTCTGCATTCGGTATACTGAGCAAGACGAAGGCTTGCCGGATGGGAGAGGGTAATAGAGCCGAGGCGGTAGCCGATGAAGCGCCTTTCGAGGTCAAAATCGCTACTGAAGTACTTTCTAAGGCTGCTAAGTCACCGTTGGAGGAGTCTCAGCTCACCGACGATGAACGTGCTTTCGTTTCCAAGAACAGCAAGAAGCGGGGAGCAGCTGGAGCTCCACTTAAGCTCATTGAGCGTGAGGAGGTGTTCTATCGGCTCACCGAGGCGGGGTCAGAAGCGAAAGCGGCTCTCCTTGCTGCACACATCACCGGCGAGGAGCTCGGAGCACTTACGAATGCCATGCTCTCGACCGGTTCCTGGAAAGAGGGAACTTTTAGACCGTATAGTCTGAACACGGCTCCTGCACGATTGATACCTGGGAGGAGAAACCCGTATGGCGCGTATCTCCAATGGGTTAAGGATAAACTCTGCGCACTGGGGTTCGAAGAGTTTGACGGACCTCTGGTGGAGAACGAGTTCTGGAACGGAGACGCCCTGTTCATGCCGCAGTTTCACAGTGCACGCGATATTCACGACGTCTACTATGTGAAACACCCCTCCCATGCGAAGAAGATCGAGGAACCCTATCTGAGCCAGGTCGCTGCCACGCACGAAAATGGCTGGAAGACAGGAAGCCGTGGATGGCGCTACGGGTTCGACCACGATTTTACCAGACGACAGGTCATGAGAAGCCAAGGCACGGTACTTTCGGCGAAAACCCTTCCTCATGCGAAGGTTCCGGGGAAGTACTTCGGAGTGGCTCGCTGTTTCCGGTACGATCAGGTAGATGCAACACATGGTGCGGATTTCTATCAGACTGAGGGGATCGTTCTGGGTGAAGATGTGAATCTGAAAACACTGCTAGGGCTACTGAAGATGTTCGCAGAAGAGGTCGCTGGAGCTGAAGAAGTCCGATATGTTCCAGGATACTTCCCATTCACAGAACCCTCGATCGAAGTGCATATCAAGCACCCGGTGCTCGGTTGGTTCGAATTGGGTGGGAGTGGAATTTTCCGACCCGAGGTCACCAAGGCTCTAGGGGTGGATGTTCCGGTGCTTGCATGGGGTCTAGGAATCGATCGTATGGCGCTCATGCACCTTGGTTTGAACGATCTGCGAGAGTTGTTCACTCCCGATATCGAGAGTGTGCGAATGAGGAGGGGTAACTGATGCCCAAGATTGAAGTACATGAGAAACTATTCAACTCCCTGCTGGGAGATTCCTATACCGATGAACAGCTTGAGGCCGTATTCCCGGCAGCAAAAGCGGAGCTCGATGCTCACGACCGAGAAGAGCAGCTGTACAAGATAGAGTTGAACGACACGAACAGACCAGATCTCTGGTCCGCAGCAGGGGTAGCTCGTCAGCTCGTCTCGTATCGGGACCGGAGTATTGCGCAATACGATTTCTTCTCCACAGAGGAGGAGACGCTCGACTCCGAAGGTCGAAAACTCATTGTTCATGAATCTGCGAAACTGGTTCGCCCCTTCTCCATCGGATTCGCAGCTACTGGGAAGGTGGTCGATGAAGAGATTCTACTCAACCTCATTCAGTCTCAGGAGAAGTTGTGTAACAATTTCGGAAGGAAGAGGAAGAGTATCGCAATGGGTGTGTACAGAAGCGACATGATCACGTACCCGGTCCATTTTGAAGGGGCCGATCCAGACAAGGCTCACTTCGTCCCATTGCACATGGAAGAGGATCTTACACTCAGGGAAATCTGTGAAAAGCACCCAAAAGGTCAAGAGTATGGGCACATTGTAGCCGATAAGCCGGTGTTCCCCTTTCTCTACGATGATGCCGGAGGAGTGTTGAGTTTTCCTCCAGTGATCAATAGCGCACGAATCGGGGCTGTAGAGGTGGGCGATGAGCATATCTTCTTCGAGTTCAGTGGTACCGGTCTCGATGACCTGCTCCTGGCTGCATCTATCGTCGCATGCGATTGTGCTGACATGGGCTTTACGATTCTTCCGGTTACCTGTGAATTCCCATACGATACCGAATATGGTCGTTCAGTCACCGTTCCCTACTATTTCCAGAAGCCCGCAGCGTGTGATCTTGGCTTTCTGAGGAGCATGCTCGGTGAACCGTTGACCAATGAGCAGATAATCGATGCACTTCGTAGAATGGGTGTGTTTGCGATTGCCGACAACTCCATGGTCTATATCACCGTGCCCGAGTACAGAAATGATTTCCTCCACCCGGTGGATATCGTTGAAGATGTCATGATCGGGCATGGTTTGGAGAACTTCGCCCCGGAGTTGCCCAATGATTCCACTGTAGGAAGGATTACCCCAATGGAGGCTTTCTCCAGGAAGGTGAAGGAGCTCATGATCGGGCTTGGATTCCAAGAGATGATGTACAACTATCTCGGATCGAAACGGGAGTATATCGAGAACATGAGAGTCGATGGAAACTCCTATATTCAGATCGAGAATCCAATGAGTGAGAACTATGAGTTCGTCAGGCCTTCAGTGATCCCCTCGCTGCTCGAATCCGAGAGTGTCAGTGCACATGCTGTCTATCCACACCACATCTTTGAGGTAGGAAAAGTCGCATTTCTCGACGAGACCGACAACTCGGGAACCACGACGCGGGATAATCTAGGGTTTCTCGCGGCTGGAAGCGAGATGGGTTTCAATCAGCTGAACAGTCTGATTTCCACGCTGTTCTACTTCCTGAACAGGGAGTATGTCATGCAGGAGGTCGTTGATCCTCGGTTCATAGCGGGACGGTGTGGACAACTCGTCTCCAACGGAACCGTGGTGGGGGTCTTCGGTGAGGTGCACCCGGCAGTACTTGAGAACTGGGGCATCACCATGCCGACCATAGCATGTGAAGTGGATCTGACATTGCTGCTCGATTAGAGCACGTCAAGGAAGAACGAAGGTTCCCGTAATCGCAGAACGATACTCGTACGGGAACCTGCTTGTCTCCCACGGCCCCATGGGGATCACCATGGTCTTCACAGGAAGTAATCCCAGGCTCAACAGAAAGTCGACTCGCTCTTCGTAGGTCACCTCCGGGGTGACGAGCGTCCAGGTATGCCCCGGGCTTGCGAGAGCACTGTAGTGTGTCATGCTCCAGCTATCGAGAAAACGCTTCGATGAGAAGTCTTCAACCATCGGCCAGGCGACTCTGCTCCTATAGTGGTGTCCATCGGCAGTCTCGAACCAGTCGGTAGAGGCCGGTTCTCCCAGCGATGCAAACACAAGCAGAGGGTCCTGCCCACGATAGTCGAGAAGATAGTTCACCTGTTCGCTTCTCTTTTCATGCGATTCAAGAATGATCTTTTGCCAATCGTGTTGATCCGGCGTTACAACGAGTTGATCGAACACCGTCGACTCCTGAATATCGACGAGAGCAACATGCACAGTTCTTCCCAGTTCCGTTTCAACCTGAATGAACGGGGTTGCACTCAGATCGACTGACAACTCTGTAGCAATGAATAATCCCTGTTCGGTCCAATGGACTCTCATGGAGAGCCGATTTGCAACGTATGAAAGCGATTTCTCCTCTCCGGTGAACCCCACGATATCGTACGAGCTGCTGTTGACCTCGTCCACAATACGGTCGAGCAGGTCCTCAGGTCCACCACAAGGGAGTGGAACGAGGGCGACATCGATGGTGGTGATAGTCCGTTCAATACCCCCTATAGCAGGAGTTTCAGCGATCTCGGGCTCAGCGATCTCGGGAGCCATTTTCTCAGGTTCCCCATCTGACACGACTTTTCGGGTGGATGGGAGCTCCTCTTCAAGAAGGGATCGTTCAGCTGGAATCTCCTGGAGGGCATCTTCATAGGTATAGGTCATACAAGAGGATAGAGCCATTACCGCTGTAAGTGAAAGAAGTAAGATCACCTGTCTAGCTCTCAAAAAAGCCATTCCTATACCTCCTTGAGATAGGCAGCAATCTCCTCTCCATGGGTTTTGGGAGAGACTTTGGGCCAGACTTTGACGAGGTTCCCTTCAGGATCGAATACGAAGGTACTTCGGACGATTCCCATATACCGTTTTCCATAGTTGACCTTCTCCTGCCACGCTCCGAGCGCATCGATCAATGTATGTTCAGGGTCGGACAGCAGTGTGAAGTTCAGGTTATACTTCTCTTTGAATTTCTTGTGCGATGCGACCGAATCCTTGCTTACTCCTAGGATTACAGCTCCCAGATCAGTGATTGCCTCGGACTGATCCCGAAATGAGCACGCCTCTGCAGTACAGCCTGGGGTGTTGTCCTTTGGATAGGTGTAGAGCACGACATAGGAGCCAGCATAGTCCTGGAGGGTGACAGTATCACCTGTGTCTGTCTGTACGGGTATGGCGGGGGCGGGTGAGCCAAGTGTCAACATGGAGACCTCCTCAGTTTAGTCATCGTTGAAAAGCGAGAGAAATTTTGACCGAGCCTCTTCCTGCTTTTTCATTTCGCTGCCCGAAGAGGCTATCTTCATCACAAAAAAATCACAGAAGTTCGCGAGGTCCTTGTAGGTCACTGGCTCATCGATCTCTTCCCGACATTCGTGATATGCGTTTTGATCGTAGAACTTGCAATTCAGGCACACCTTCAGCGGGCGGCCACAACCTGAGCATACCGAGGCATGACCGATAATCATGGTAGATGGGACTTCCGTACCACAATAGTGACAACTGCTCATGTGTGACAGTGTACCAATGACCTGCGAGCGGGGCAAGAGAAATCAGAGTAGAGCGAGTTTTCTTCCATACTCTGCCATCTCGTTCTCACCATAGGATACTTTCTCGGGGACGAATCGCTTCCCATCGTCTACGAATCTTGGGATGATATGAATATGCAGGTGCGGGACTTCCTGGCCGGCAGCCGGTCCGTTGTTGATGACAATGTTGGTTGCATCGGCATGGAGTTCGCTTCTCATTCGTCCATCGAGTTTTCGTGCAATGTCCATCATATGTCCGAGAAGTTCGGAAGGGCATGCTCCGATCGTTTCATAGGGAGTGCGCGAGATCACCAGCGCATGGCCTTTGTTTACCGGGGCTATGTCGAGGATAGCAATGCAGTACTTATCAGAATGGAGCAGTGTGGCAGGAATTTCTCCACTGATTATCTTCGAGAAAATCGTTTCCATTGGTTCCTCCTTGCTCGATTGTACCAGTTTTATCGCATGTCTTCCATTATGTCCATCATAAATTTCTCACAAGTATATAGGATGGAAAGGATTGAACAAATCATCATAATATACTAGAATCCGTCCGGTACACTATCAGGAAGTGTATGCGACTCATATACCCAACTTGTTGCAGATACTCGTCTTGTACAGGGATATGTTTAGAACCCAATGAATATCTACGACCGATGATGCGCTAACTTTTCGGAGAGTGAGCAAACTACGGCGATAAGGAAAGAGGAAACTTGTATGTCTGAAATTACGAAAATGAGAAACATCGGGATCAGTGCCCACATCGACAGCGGGAAAACAACACTATCCGAGCGTATTCTCTTCTATTCCAATAGAATTCACGCAATCCACGAAGTTCGTGGAAAAGATGGCGTCGGTGCCACCATGGACTCCATGGAACTCGAGCGTGAACGTGGAATCACCATTGCTTCAGCTGCAACCAATGTAAGCTGGAAGGGATACCCCATCAACGTCATCGATACGCCGGGACACGTCGACTTCACCATCGAGGTCGAACGTTCCCTCCGTGTTCTCGACGGTGCAGTGCTCGTGCTCTGCTCGGTGGCAGGTGTACAGTCGCAGTCCATCACCGTTGACCGTCAGATGAAGCGATATCGGGTTCCCCGAATTGCGTTCGTGAACAAGTGTGACCGAACCGGAGCGAATCCTTTGCGCGTCAAGAACCAGCTGGTTGAAAAGCTTGGATTGAATGCAGTGCTCATGCAGATTCCCATTGGGCTTGAGGACAGACTGCAAGGTGTCGTCGATTTGATCACCATGAAGGCAATCTACTTCGACGGACCCAGTGGTGAACAGCTCCGATACGAAGAGATCCCAGCAGAACTGGCCGAACAGGCTGCTGAAAAGCGGGAGGAGATGCTCGATGCAGTTTCGCTCTGCTCAGATGAACTCATGGAAGCCATGCTCGAAGATGCTGTTACTGAGGACCTTATCTACAAGGCGATCAGAAAGGGTACTATCGGACTGGAACTTGTTCCGGTATTCATGGGTTCTGCTTACAAGAACAAGGGAATTCAACCATTGCTCGACGCTGTGGTGAGCTATCTTCCCAATCCGACGGAAGTAAAGAACGTAGCTCTCGACCTCGACAACGAGGAGGAGGAGGTTGTACTGAAATCAGACGAGAATCTTCCTCCGGTCATTCTCGGATTCAAGCTCGAAGATGGACAGTATGGTCAGCTTACCTATATCAGAATCTATCAAGGAAAGATCAAGAAGGGCGATGAGCTCATCAATACCAGAAGCAGGAAGAAGTTCAAGGTTGGGCGCCTAGTACGCATGCATGCGAACTCGATGGAAGATATCAACGAAGCCGGTTGTGGCGATATTGCTGCACTATTTGGTATTGACTGTGCTTCAGGAGATACCTTCTGCCACCCCTCACTGAATTACTCTCTGACCTCGATGTACGTTCCGAAGCCGGTCATCAGTCTCGCACTGAATCCTGTGGACAAGAAGTCGGCCGACAATATGGCTAAGGCTTTGAATCGGTTCACAAAAGAGGATCCTACATTCAACACCTATGTCGATCCCGAATCGAATCAGACCATCATTCAGGGAATGGGCGAACTGCACCTCGAAGTCTATGTAGAACGAATGCGCAGAGAATACAAGGCGACGGTAGAGACCGATAGACCAGAGGTCGCGTATCGTGAAGCGATCAGCAAGCGTGCCGATTTCAACTATACTCACAAGAAGCAGACCGGTGGTTCGGGTCAGTATGCACGAGTCGCAGGGTACATTGAGCCGATCGAAGAGGGTGAGGATGCGAAGGACTACGAGTTCATCGATCAGATCAAGGGCGGTGTCATTCCAACAGAGTACATTCCCTCCTGTGATAAAGGATTCCAGAACGCCATCAAGAAGGGGACACAGCTTGGATTCCCTGTGGTTGGCGTACGTGCAGTGATCAACGATGGAGCCTACCATGCGGTCGACTCATCGGATCAGGCTTTCCAGACCGCTGCTCTCAGCGCGTTCCGTGAGACCTATGAGAAAGCCAAGCCGGTGATTCTCGAGCCGGTGATGAAGGTCGTTGTGGAAGGTCCCACCGAGTTCCAGGGAAACATCTTCGGTAGTATCAACCAGAGAAGAGGTATCATAGTCAGTTCGACCGAAGATGGAGCCTCCTGTACCGTGGAGAGCGAAGTCCCTCTTTCGGAGATGTTCGGGTATTCCACAGTGCTCCGCTCTCTGACACAGGGTAAGGCCGAGTTCACCATGGAACTTGCAAAGTATAGCCGAGTTCCTGTGAGCGTAAGCGAAGAGCTGAAGAAAGCCTACGAAGAGAAAAAGCGGAAAGAGCAGGGTAAGTAGCCCTTTTCACTCTCGATTTTTCAATCACAAGCACCTATGCCGGTCCGACTGGGCCGGCTTTTTTCAATACGGGAAGATTCTCGAAGAATGTTTTGCCGTTTGGAAAACCATGATATACTTTAGAGAGATCAACATCTCGGAGGATGCGTAGTATGGATATACAAGAGTTAAATGCTTTGAGCCCGTTGAGGGCGTTCGATGAATCATTGGATGGAGGCCTGGGCAAGGGAAATCTCGGAGTTCTGGTTTCTCGCCATGGAATAGGAAAAACCGCATGTCTGGTACACCTTGCAACAGACAAGCTTTTCAGAAATGAACACATCATCCATGTCTCTTTCTCCGGAAATGTCGAACATGTGATCAATTGGTACAAGGAGGTCTTCCGTCAGATCTCAGAAGACCGTTCTCTTGAAGATGCAGCAGAGATCTACAATGAGATTCTGGCAAACCGCGTAGTAATGAACTTTAGCCAGGAGAATGTCACCATTGACAAGGTGCTCGCCAGTCTGGAAACACTCATTCGACAAGGTTCCTTCAATGCCGATGCCGTCATGTTCGATGGATACAAACTCACTGTTGCCACAGAAGATGATGTTAGAAAGATCAAACAGTTCGCCATGGACATGAGAATCGAAGTCTGGTTCTCGGTCTCTCCTGTGCGGCCGGATGTCGATTTCGACGACAACGGTGTGCCGAGTACGATCCTGAAATACGAGGAACTGATCGATGTACTGATCGGCCTGAAGTACAATGAGGCTATGGACAAGGTGTTCATGACGCTGGTCAAAGATGGGGATCAATTGGATCCCAAGCCTATGCGCGTGACTTTGGATCCGAAGACGATGCTGATTTGTGACTGAATGAGAAAGCCGGGCGAAAGCCCGGCTCTTCTATACCCAGAGGTCGAGGGGTTCTTCCAAGTCGGTAGCACGCGGGCGGAGCATGACTACTGCCTGAGCGATGATGGCATACCCCTCTCCCACTTCTCCCAACAGCCCCTCTGCTGTCTTTGCCTTGACCGAAATATGGTCCAAGGGGATTTGACAGGTGGATGCGAGCGATTCGCGAATGGCTCCGATATGGGCTTTGAGTTTTGGTTTCTGTAGAATCACGGTGCTGTCTATGTTTACGATCTCCCACTCTGGGAACATATCCAGCGCCATGCAGAGCAGGTCTGTACTCGCGGCATCTTTCCAACGGTTGTCCGAGGGGGGGAAGTGTGTCCCGATATCTCCCATTGCCAATGCGCCAAACAGTGCATCAATAATGGCGTGAATGAGCGCATCGCCATCCGAATGGCCAGCTTCTCCTAAGGGGTGGTCTATGGTGACTCCCCCGATAATCAGCGGTCTCCCCTCGACAAGAGGGTGGATGTCCCACCCGGTTCCGATTCTCATAACGCTTCATTCCTTTCGGGTATGTCCCCTGCTATCGTGATTTTTCGGTTCTCGATGTTCCCTAGAGTGGTTCCCACCGTACCTCCCGAGTCTATGAAGATCTCTGTATCGTCAAGATAGGAACGTGTGCTTGTCGCCGCTTTTCGGTGTGCTTCAAGAATGTCTGGGAACCGGAAGATCTGCGGAGTCTGTATGGTCACGAGTCCTGTCCTGTCCGGATGAGCTGTAATCTTTCCCTCCGAATCGACTCGCTTGACTGCATCGTGAATAGGGAGAATCGGAGCGGCACCTCCAAAGACTGTGGCCATGGCAAGAGTGGTGATAATGGTCTTCTCGCTCACCCAGGGTCGCGCCCCATCGTGTATCAGGGCATAGGTTACCTGAGGCGCATGCTCGTGCAATGCCTCCAATCCACGAAGCACTGACTCCTGACGATTCTCTCCCCCCTGGACAAGGTATATGGGAATGGTGTTTGCAAATAATAGATTGTCGAGTGCGGCTTCGGTCTCCTCTCTGAGGCCCTCGCCATAGGTGACTACGAAACAAGCAAGATTGGGAATAGAGAAGAACGGCTCTGCAGCGTGGTACAGGACACTTCTGTCATCCAGCAGAAAGAACTCCTTCTTCTGTTGAACTGCTCCTGAAGAGGTGAATCGAGTACTGGTGCCAGCGGCGGTAAGAACCACTCCATGTACAGGGAACGACACTAGGATTCCTTTTCTTTGGGATCTCGTTCAAGCTTGCCGAAAATTACCGCCTCCAGCTCCTCTCTCGGTTTGTCCAGCGCAAGTGCGGATTCGTCGATAAGGATTCTCAGAGCACTATCGTATAATTTTCGTTCCTGAACAGGCAGTTCCTTGATCTTGCTTCTATGGTACAGAATCTGTACAACCTTCGCTATCGATGCAATGGAACCCTCTCGTAGCAGATCCACATTCATCTGGTATCGTGCCTTCCAGTCGACAGGGACCTGTTCGAGTTTGTTGCTGATACCGTCTATGGCAGTTTGAGCTTCGGATGGATCGACAATTGCTCGTATTCCGAGTTCCTCAATCTTGGTTACTGGAACCATGACGGTCATATCTGAAATCTCCAAGAAAATTTCATAGTAGAGGGATGTGTTCCCTCGGAGCGTTTTTTCCTCGATCTTATTGATGATTCCAACTCCCTGGAGAGGATAGACCACATAGTCACCGATAGAGAAGTTGTGCTTATTTTCTGAAGATTTCATACATGTGATTATACCCGAAATCTGGCATGTGAACAAGTATGGTAAAAATTCTCCTTTTACGCTATATTTTCACGATGAATAAAAAGATACGTTTCAGTGGAATCCTGCTGCACCCCACCAGTCTACCCAGTGCTCACGGTATTGGGGACCTAGGAGACGAGGCAAGAAAATTTATCGATTTTCTGGAGAAATCTTCGGTAGGACTGTGGCAAATACTGCCACTTGGTCCTGTAGGTTTCGGCAATTCGCCCTATGCTGCCCGCTCTGCTTTTGCGGGGAACGAACTATTGATCAGTCTCGATACACTTGCCGATGAAGGCTATCTATCCATTTCAGATACATTGGAGCATCCGGAATTTCCTGAATCCTCGGTCGCTTTCCCACAAGTCGAATCCTACAAGAATCCGCTTTTGGTGAAGGCTGCAGATAAGTTCTTGCACAGCGCTTCTAAGCAGGAACAGACAGCATTCGAAGACTTTTGCGAACAACAGTCCGATTGGTTGCACGACTATGCTCTGTACCGGGCACTTATAGATCATTATCAGGACTCCAGATGGTTCAGTGAATGGGCTCCCGAGCTCACCAGAAGAGATCCGGATGCTATAAAGCGGTGGTCTCAACTGAAAAAGACGGAGATTGCTCGGTGGAAAGTCCTGCAGTACTTCTTTTTCAAGCAGTTCTCTGCGCTCAAGCAGTATGCGAATGCAAAAAACATCGCCATTGTTGGTGATATTCCAATATTCGTCGCTCCCGATAGTGTAGATGCTTGGAGCAACAGAACCTATCTCAAGATGGATGCGGATGGCTCCTTCTCCGCGATGAGCGGAGTACCACCAGATGCTTTCAGCGATACCGGTCAGCTGTGGGGGAATCCAGTATATGACTGGGATGCGCTAGAGGCAGATGGATTCAGCTGGTGGGTCAGGCGACTTGAGCACCAGTTTTCCCTGACCGATATCGTACGCATCGACCATTTTCGTGGGTTCGAAGCGTACTGGGAGGTCCCAGCAGGTCACACCACCGCTGAGCACGGTTCATGGGTGAAAGCTCCAGGAGAGCGACTTTTCTCACTATTGAAAGAGCGATTCCCGCTACTGCCGGTAATTGCAGAGGATCTTGGGGTGATCACCCCTGAAGTCGAACACCTTCGAGACTCGTATGGATTTCCTGGTATGAAGATCGCGCAATTCGCATTTGCCAAAACCGGTCCCGGAGAGCTTGATGCCGATAATGCCTATCTTCCACACAACTATATCGAGCAGTGTGTCGCCTACACCGGAACACACGACAACGATACGAGTCGAGGCTGGTTCGAAAAGCTCGATGATGGCATGCGGGATATTGTGAGACGGTACCTCAGCTGTTCCGATGACGGTGTTGTCTGGCACCTCATGCGGGCGGTCATGGCATCGTCTGCACACTATGCGATTGTTCCCATGCAGGATATTCTGAACCTTGGATCCGAAGCAAGAATGAACACCCCGGGGACCTGCGGAGAACCGAACTGGTGCTGGCGAGTGCACGAACATGCATTGCAGGATGAGTCGGTAGCGGCTATCAGGTCGCTGGTAAGGCCATTCGGGAGAGTTTCAGGATTGCAGGAGGTCGCAGAGGCTATGGGAGGCCTCTCGGTCACTTGATACCGAGGTGTTTCACCGGGTGGATGTTCAAGATATTGTCGTACCATCCGGTAACGGCATCCGATTGAATGATGTTTATGGAGAATCCGTGGAAGAGGGGAAATACGAGCGCTTGTTCGAGTAGATACTCTTCGGCGATTCGTGCCAATTCAGTCCGCTTTTCTGAGCTTTGCGCTACACGCATCGACCCTGCCAACAGGTCATCGTAGGTGGAGTCCCGAAATTTTCCGAGATTATAGCCACTGTCGCTGCTCCACAGGTGGAGAAAGGTGAACGGGTCGCGAAAATCTCCGATCCAGGTGATAAAAGAAAAATCGTAGGGCGACAACTCTGGATACCGCGCATACATGCCGAGTGGAACTACGTCGAGTACCACGGTAATGCCGAGGTGCCTACTCCAGGCATCTGCAATTCGCTGTGCACTCTCTTCGACCTGAGAACCTCTGTGTACTGCCATGTGAAGCGGTGGCAACCCCGCACCGTAGGGGTAGCCGGCAGCGAGCAGGAGGGCGAAAGCCTCTGAAACGGGATCCTCAGGATCAGTCAGAGGGCTGGATCCGGGCTCAACATGTCCGGGAAGCAATTGGGCAGTGGGAAAGATATGCCCGCTGGTATTTCTGATCTCATCCCAAGGTATCAGCAGGCTCATCGCCTTTCGAACAGAGGGATCTGCATATGGACCGCTTTCAGCACTGAAATAGAAAAAGCCGGTGGAGTACTCGGGCGCAATGCGCAGATCCTGAGGATTAATCAGCGCATCTTGGGAAATGAAGGCAAGTGACCAGTGGATCTCCCGATTCCGATAAGCTTCGGTGATCTGTGCCTGGCTCATAATGCGAAAATCGATATAGTCGCTCGGGACCGCCTGGTGCTGCACGTACCATTGATGCTTTTCGAGGAGAATCGAAGAGTCACTGAGAGAGACTATGTGAAATGGTCCCGATGAGATAATCTCTGCCGGGGATATCGTCTCCCCATTTCTCAGTGAGTGGTGGATTACGGAGAATGGGAGCGTGCTCAGCAGCGATGGTAGATAGGGAGCGGGGGAGAGTAGTCTGAGTTCGATTGTATGTGAATCGGCCAGCACGATCCCCTCGGGTGGTGTATCTGTCTCTCCTGTTCGGAACTTCGGGACACCGCGAATGGAATCCATCATAGAGCTGAGATAGGATTTCCCTTCTCCACTTTGAGACTGTCCTAAAAGCCAGAGCCAGGAGTCTACGACCGATTCGGCAGTGATCGGATCTCCATTCGAGAATCTGCTGTTCTCACGTAGGGTGAAGGTCCATGTGAGGCCATCGTCCGAAACAGCCACCTTCTCGGCCAGTGCAGGTATGGGATCTCCTGTTTCCGGATGAAAACTGAAGAGACCTTCGAAAAGTCCGTCGAGCACAAGAAGCGAGTTTGTGTCCGTTGCTCGTACCGGATCCAAAAGAAGCTGGTCTTCACTTTCGAGCATGCCTATGGTAAAGGTTCTCTCTGTGTCCGATACGAACCCTATCGGCTCTGGAACAGGTTGCTCCTCTGGTGCGCCTCTACCTATAAGCGGGGAGAGTGTGAGAAGGATGCACACTACCAATGCCCCGAATTTTCTCATGCAAGCTCCCTTTCGATAAGTGCAGCGACATCCTCGGCCATCGACTGCAGCTCCTCGGACATATGCTGCGTTCCAGAGATGAGCGTTGCTCTAATATCTTCCGGGCAGTACCGAGTCCCAGGAAGCGCCGATTGGAGAAATTCGATGAACTCGACTGAAAGGGTGTCGCTGAAGAGTGTGACCGACTGGACCACTCCCTTGTGAACCGAGCAATCGAGTGTTATGCCTCCCCAAGGGAATCTACTTGAGATCGGGTGGTTGAATTGAGGAGATGACCCAAAACGCCAGTTCCAGTCCGAGTACTGCTGATACGTCTGATACAGCGAGGACTCTCGAGACAAGCGCTCTATGGTCAGATCTTCGATTTCGCACCGCTGTCCATGCACAGAGAAGAATTGCTCAACGATGGCGTGGCAGAGCGAGTCGTGTGTGAGCGATCCATTGAACTCAGTTAAGTTAGCAACACGAGAGGCCACAGAACGGACACCTTTGGATTGCAATTTAGCTTTATCTGGAGTGAGATACCCGGGAAGTTTCTTCATATCGGTGCTTATGAGCAACGTACCATGATGGAATGCACGATCTTTTGCCATTCTGAATGCACTTCCGGAGACCTTTTTCCCATCTACGAGAATGTCATTCCTCCCCGACTGTTCTGCAGTTATGTCGAACTCCCTCAGGGCGTCTGTGATAATCGAGAAATTCCGATCCTTGTCGTACGATTCTCTGGGGGACATGAACGTGAAGTTGGTATTCCCCAGGTCGTGGTATACCGCACCCCCGCCGCTCTGTCTCCGTGCAAGGGCAACGTCGTCTCTCTCCATGGCTTGCAGATTGCATTCGTTCCAAGGGTTCTGGAAACGGCCAATGACGATGCAGGGTTTGTTCCGCCACAGAAAGAGGACATGATGGTCTGCTGGAAAGGTCTTGAATATCCAATCTTCGGTTGCCAAGTTGAACCAGGGGTCATGGTGTTCTGCTGTGAATACTTGTACTTTTGGCACGGCAGTCTCCTCTTCCTCGAGTGAATTTCAGATAGCACATGATACTGTGTTTACAGAGGGCATGCAACATCCTATACTCCCTTCATGAATATCATTCTCTTCGAACAGTGGCCTGAGAACAATCGGATTTCACGCTCCGATCATCGTGGTGCGCACATCGTGAAAGTCCTTCGTCTTGGTGTCGGAGACCAGTTCACACTCGGTCTTGTGAATGGCGAGTGGGGTGTCGCGACGATACATGCGATCGAAGACGATGTAGTGGCCTTCCACTATGAGAAGCGCGGAGACAGCCAACCGTTGCATCCTGTGACACTCTTGGTTGCGCAGGTGCGCCCTATCTGCATGAAACGGATTCTCCGGGAGGCTGTGAGTCTCGGTGTGGAGCAGATCTTGATCACGGGAGCCGACACTGCTGAACGATCGTATGCATCGGCAAAGTTGTGGAGCACCGGAGAGTTTCGTGCATACCTGCTCAATGGAGCCATGCAGTCGGGACAGACCAGTGTCCCCTCCTGCTCCCTGTTTCCCTCACTCGATGCACTGCTCGATTCACCACACCCGTGGAAAAGTCGAATACTGCTCGATAATGTGTTGGATGGAGGCCCATTGAGCCAGGCACAAGGAATCGAATCGCCGGTTGTGCTGGCCATTGGCCCCGAACGAGGGTGGTCCGAACGAGAGCGATCACTATTTCTCAAGCATGGCTTCATGCCCCACTCGTTGGGAGAGCGGGTGCTTCGTACCGAAACGGCCTGCAGCGCGGCGACTGCCATACTGCTCGGTAGGCTGGGGTATATCTAGTGCACTGATACGTACAGGGAGCGATTGTCCCGAATGGAAAATTGTGGCAAGATTGAGAATCCAAAGGAGGAGTATGTATGGCACATTGTGTAGTTCCCGAGGCAGAAGCGATCCTCGACAAGGAGTTTCCCGTTCTCGACAAAGGGTTCGTTCGTCTTGTCGACTATCTGGGCTCGGATTCCCGTATCGTCCAATCGGCTCGTGTGAGTTATGGAGAGGGCACCAAGAGTTTCAGACAGGATCGAGGGCTCATCGCCTATCTCATGAGAAACGATCATACATCCCCCTTTGAGCAGGTGAACTTCACCTTTCATATCAAAATGCCTATCTTTGTTGCTCGTCAGTGGATTCGCCATAGGACAGCCCGGGTCAATGAGATTTCCGGTCGATACAGTGTTATGGCAAATGAAGCATATATTCCCGACCCTGATCAGGTGAGCATGCAAAGTGCCGATAACAAACAGGGGCGGTCGGATGAACCGGTGGATCCGAAGGTCACGAAGCGAGTCAGAGAACTGCTGGAGAGTGATCAGCGACGGGCGTTCGAAACGTATCATGAGCTCCTCGATATGGGGATAGCCCGTGAGTTGGCCCGGATCGATCTACCTTTGAGTCTCTATACACAATGGTATTGGCAGATGGATCTTCACAATCTGCTCCATTTTCTGAAGCTGCGTCTCGATAGTCATGCTCAGTACGAAATTCGTGTCTATGCCGAGGTGATCCTCTCCATGGTTCGTGCCGTATGTCCTATGGCGTGCGAAGCGTTCGAACAGCTCGTACTCCATGCAAAGCGGTTTTCCAAAGATGAGATCGAGGCTATTAACACGATGTTGGAGGGGAAAGAGAATCCTCTTACTGGTCGTCAGAGAGATCTGTTCGAGGAGAAGCTACGCTAGCGATCAAGCTGTTTTCCGTTCACCACGTGACTTCTTTCTTCTGAACATCCAACGAAAGAACCGTTTTGCCAACCGCTCCTGATTCAGCATGAGCGGGGAGGGGAAGTTCGGACGATTCATGAGTTCTTCGGGATGGTTCAGCATCTCCTGAAGAATCTGTATGGATCGGATCAGATAGAATCCATCGGAGATTCGCTCATCGACAGTCACACCGATCTCCATAGTGTCGACGAAGGAGATCTTTCCCTCCTCGTCGATCTTTCGCCGCCTTTTCAAAGCTCCCATGGTCACGAACAGGCTCGTGGTTCCCCACTCGTAAAGGTGGTGGTGTGGGCTTCCCAGTAGGCTAATACTGCCGAGATTAGCAACAAATGCACTTGCATGCAGACCGTCTGCATCGCGCAGAGCCTTGGGTGCCAGACCGTGGACGTCGAGAAACCGGATTATAGCGATAAGAGAACGAAGCATGATCTTGGGAAAGTGGAGAAAGAATCGGATTGCGGCATCGGTATCGTTTCCTTCTCCACCATTTCGGCCATTCTCTATGGTTTGGTTGATCACACTGGCAATCTCATCGAACGTCATGTCAGGCTCGAAATAGACAATCGACGAATGTTCTGGTGCCTCATCGGTATAATCTTCCTTCACCACGAAGTTGAGCGAGAGTTCATTGCGTTGCCAGCAGTCGTAGTTCATGATGAACCGGTTCAAATGCGGTCTGAATGCAATGGTTCGCAACAATGCGGCGAGAAATAGTTCGAACACTCGGTATTTGTGATCTCCCGGCTGGGTCCGGTTAAGCTGTTTGATGAACTGTACGCCCTTGGTCAGATCTACATCGAATTGGTGGTAGACAAGAGAGTCTACGCGTCGTGGCATGATATAGGGAAGCATACGCTTGTAGGGGATGAGATTCGAGACTAGGGTTGCATCTGGTCTACGCCTCATACTCTTCTGTACCCGGTTAACCCGTACTGTGTCAATGCTTTATATTTGAAGGCTCTGAGTTTGAATCCGCCGAGTGTAGTGCTCTCGCATAGCAGATTCAAATGCTGCGTTGTTCGCATAGGATATACCAAGCACCGGTTCCCACAACTCAGGAACCTCCATGCACAGATAGAAGAAAGGACCCTCTTCACCCTTCCACGAGTCGGGGAAGCAGTGGTAGGCATGGCTGAACATCTGTTGTTTCACCTCACGCGGATAGGAATACTTTCCTGCAGTCTCTTGCAGCTCCATCTGCAGGATTCTGCTAGGCTGCCCCCCTTCGCGGAGTTGTCTGAGCACCTCTTTAGTGAAGGTGAGCGTTCCAAGAGAGATCATGAGCACTTCGTCTCGGGAGAATCGATCTACGATGGCGCGTACTACCGATTGGTACTCCTGTTCCCACCCTTTGAAGTACACCATCGGGTGGAGATGGAACCCGACAAGCATTCCTGCATCGGCCGCAGCACGTGCAGCATCGAGTCGTCGCTCGAGCGATGCGCTTCCATGTTCCTCCTTCTCAATGATCGTCGGTACGTTCAGAGACCAGGTAGCGACTACCGAACGTGGGAAGTCGACGGTGCTTATCCAATCGACTCGTGCAGACTTGGTTTTCAATTCGACCACGATCTCTGGGTGCTTACGTGAAAAGTGTGCCAAAGCATCGAGCAATCCATGTTCGTTTCCCCACATGAGCGAGTCCGAAGATTGACCGGTACCGATATGCCAGGCATCCTCTGGAAGTTCAAGATGCTCCAGTCGTTCTCGCAGGTTCTCCACGAACACGATCTCATTCTTATGGTAGAAGCTCTGGATCGAGCAGTATGAACAGGCGAATGCGCATTGTTGTACCACATCGAGTGTCAGAAGATTGCAGCACCGGGTCTTCTCTCCCGACACTGGACAGGGGCAGCGTCCGAGCAGACGGACATCGTCAAGCGTTTCGACATGAGTGACCTTCGATGCAAGTCTGGGAGAATCGAAGAAGTCGGCATAGTCGGTTGGATTTGTTCGCAGAGCCGCTATTCGATCCATTGTCTTTCCGAAGATCGCCTTGAGCTTGGGTTTACCGGTACGGTTTCCCCCTGCCGATTCATCCCAGAATGTAGCGATCGGTGGTTGTCTCCAGAGCGAGAGGTCGATTGCCTGTTCTATCAGCATGCGAGCCTGCTGATACGAAAGGTGGTATCGTTGCATGACCGAGACAAGGAAAGCTCGGTCGGTCTCGGTAAGCGATGAAGCGAGAGGATGGGCATGCAATGCGGCTTCCGGGGAGTCTTTGACCATGGGGCCATTCTAGCTGTATTCTTGCAATTTCATCAATCGGAGGCTATGCTGTTTTCTGTATGGAATCCAACCCCAAGGAACAGGCAAAATCTCTACCTCATCTTCCCGGTGTGTATCTCATGAAGGATGCATCGGGGAAGATCATCTATGTGGGGAAGGCCAAGGACTTGAGAAACAGGGTCACCTCATACTTCCTTGGTGGCAAGGATATCAAGACGAAGTTCCTGGTGAGCAAGATCGCCGAGATTGAGTATATCATCACCGGCAACGAGTACGAGGCCCTCGTTCTGGAAAACAACCTGATCAAGCAACACAACCCTCACTACAACATCTCGCTCAAAGACGGTAAGAGCTATCCGTTGATCCGTATAACCAACGAGCCATTTCCGAAAGTCTTCAAGACACGGAGGGTGATACGGGATGGCTCCGAATATTATGGTCCGTATCCCGATGGGAAGAGCCTTACCCAGTATCTGGATCTGATAGATAAGATGTTCCCCCTGAGAAAGTGTGGAATCCCCCTCAGAAAGCGCTATACCCCCTGTCTCTACTACCATATCGGGAGGTGTTGTGGCCCCTGTGCCGGTTTGGTCACAGAAGAGGAGTATGCGAAACATATAGCCAAGGTCAGAGCCTTTCTACAGGGGAAGGATGACGAGCTGGTGAGGCAGGTGAGAGAGGAGATGCTCGCAGATGCAAAGGAGCAGCGATACGAGGCGGCAGCTGAAAAGCGGGATATCCTCATAGCGCTCGAATCGGTATCGCGTGCTCAACAGGTGCAGGACTTCTCCACCGAGAGTCGTGACTATGCCGCCTGCGAGATGCGGATGCACCTTGCTACGGTCTCGATCATGCAGATTCGCGATGGAAAGCTCATGGGCAAAGCACTCTACCGAGCTGAGACGTTCGGCGATGAGACCGAGACGTTGTTGAACTTTCTCACCCAATACTATAGCGATGGGGGCAATATCCCCCAGCAGCTCTTCGTGTCTCACGATATCGACAAGGAGCTGGTTCAAACCTACTTCTCAGAAGCGTTGCAGGTACCGACCGAAGTCTCGATCCCCGAAGAGGGGAAGCATTACCGCGTGCTGAGAATGGCTGCCGAGAATGCGGGGCGCGATGTAGAGAAACGGCTCAAGAGTCGAGAGAATCCAGAGGCCTTGGAAGAACTCATGGAGGTGCTGGACCTCGAGTCTCCTCCGAAGCACATAGAAGGGTTCGATATCGCCCAGCTAGCGGGGAAGTATACGGTGGCATCGCTCATAACGTTCAAGGATGGAAGTCCGGACAGAAGCAACTATCGCCGGTTCAATATCAAGTCTCTGGACGGGAGGATAGATGATTACGGTGCCATTCGCGAAGCGGTGACACGTCGGTACACACGGCAGATACGGGAACAACAGGCTCTACCCGATTTGATAATGATCGATGGCGGTATAGGGCAGGTGCATGCGGCGAAAGAGGTGCTTATGAGCCTTGGTCTCGATTCGATCCCTGTCGTTGGTCTGGCAGAACAGTACGAGGATATCCATTTCCCCGATGAGCGCCCTCCTCTTCGGTTGCCCGAGGGGTCAGCCGCATTGAAGGTGCTCCAGGCTGTGCGAGACGAAACCCATCGATTCGCTACGACACTGAATCAACAACAACGTTCGCGCGATGCTACGTTCACACTGCTAGAATCGATCGATGGCGTCGGGCCAGCCCGAAGTAAACGCATCATGCAGACCTTCGGTACGCTTGATACGCTTCTATCATCATCGAAAGAGGAGATTGCACGACTTGCGAAGGTTCCTCTGCCTGTGGCGGAGAGAATTCTTAAAACTTTGCATCTGTAGCGAAGGAGAGTGTTTCGAGTTGTGCCGGATCGGCCCCTTTGTTCACCATGATACGACCGAGTAGCCGTTCGAGGAGCAGCGAGTGCAAATCTGATCCCATCTGTCTGGTCAGTATATCGTATTCTCCGATCGCTGCGATGATCGATCTACTCTCGCGAAGCGGATATCGCTTGACCGCTTCTGCATAGATTCCGAGGTCCTTCTTCCGCTTGATCGCGACGGTCTTTCCCATGACTGAGACCGCATTCACGGCATCGTCCCAGCGGTGTCCTTCAGCGAGGAGCTCCTCGAGCGAGACAAGCCGTCTGAATTGCCACAAGAGTCCTGCGAGCAGGGGAATCGGGTCACCATCGCCCGACCGAATGAGGGTGTGGAGGATATCGAGTGCACGTTCATAACTTCCGGTTGCCATGTGTTCGAACAGGGAGAAGACACTCTCCTGCCGTGTGTGTTGGATGAATCGTTCGACATCGTCTTCGGTCACTGTCGCACGGTGCTCGGTCGCAACGAACTGCATGAGCTGGAGTGCTGTGGCGCGGAGTTCCTGCGTGGTGTTTTCCACCAGCTCGAGCATCATGTCCACTGCGTCTCCGGTGATTGCGAAGTCGGATCTGGAGAACAGACCACGGACCCATTCCGGCTTTCGGTTCTCGAACATCTCCCAAAAGATTTTCGTCTGACTCTTCGGAACTCGAGAAGCGATTTTCTGACTCACTCTGGTCTCCGAACTGATAATCACCAGTGTTGCTGAATCGCTCGGCTCCTCCAGGTACGCTTCAAGCTCCTTGATCTGGGAACTCTGGAGTAATTCTGCCTGACTCAGGATAACCAAACGATGCTCTGAAAAGAGTGAGTTGTTCTGTAAAGCAGTAAAGATCTCACCATTGAGAGTCTCGAACGGGTAGAATCGATAGATCTCGGGATCCGCAGAGAATTCAGTTCTCAGAGCCCCTCTGATCTCTTTTAGGCGTGCTCCTTTCTCTCCTGTCTCAGGGCCGAGGAGGAGGTGTACGCGAGGTGTGTGTTTCGTATTACCGCTCATAGTCTCGTATGATCATGTGGAGTTTACCGAGTATCGTGACATCTTTTGAATAGAGTGAACCATATTTTGGATTCTCGGGTCTCAGTTCAATCGCGTGTTGTGCAAGGTAGTATCGTTTGAGTGTGACACGGTTGTCCTCTCCCACACGAGCCACGACGATCTCTCCATTGTTCGCTGTTCCGGTCTGACGTATGATTGCAAGATCTCCGTCGAGTATGCCTGCATCCACCATACTATCTCCTTCGACATGGAGGGCGAAGTAGGGGCCTTTTCCGGGGATGAGCGATGTCGGGATCTGGAGTTCGAACTCTCTGTTCTCCTCTGCCAGGATGGGGAGTCCTGCTGCAGTATTACCAAGCACCGGTACAGAGATGGTTTCCACCGATGCTGCGACCGAGAAACCGACGACGCCGGTTGAACGGGAGATCCCTTCCGAAGAGTGGATCGCTCCCTTGCGCTCAAGAGCCTTCAGATGATCATGAGCGGCTTTGACCGTAATGCCAAAGTGCCTCGCGATATCACGAACTGCCGGGGCATATGAGTTTTGCTCGATGTACTGCTTAATGAAATCGAGTACCTCTTGCTGTCTTGCTGTCAGACCTTTCACGACGTGCTCCTACTCTTCGAACCGGTTGAGGAACAACTGCTCGATTGCCTGAGCGGCCTCTTCCTCATCAGGTCCGTCTGTTGTGATTATCAGACGGGATTTGTACGAGGCTCCAAGCGTGATGATTCCCATGATGGATTTCCCGTTGATCTTCATTCTATCCTTCTCCATGTAGAGGTTGGATGTAAACTTGTTAGCTACTTTCACGATGAGTGCAGCTGGCCTTGCATGTATGCCGGCACGATTCAGGACTTCGACCTCTCGTTCAACCATGGTCAAAATGTCTCCTCGTTGTTATAGTATAGGTTTCTTGCCGATTCACTCTCCAGCCATTTGAGTACGCTCTGGTCGAACTCCTTGGCAGAATAGTAACCAAGTTTCTTCAAACGTTCATTTCTCGCAGCGGTCTCTATGATGATCGGGACATTCCTTCCCGGCTTCACCGGAATCTCGAGTTTGGGGATGGTGATACCGAGAAGCGATTCTGAGAGCTCTTCTCCGACCCGGTCATAGTTCTTGTTCGAATCCCACTCTTCGAGGTGAACCAGCAGTTGGACCTGTTTCTTGTCTCGTATCGATCCAACACCGAATAGATTCGCCAGATTGAGTATGCCGATTCCACGTATTTCCATGTGGTGAGCCAATAGAGGGTTCTCTCCACTGCCTATGAGGTAGGTGTCGCTTATGTTTCGGAGCTTGACCGTATCGTCGCTAATGAGCCGATGCCCTCGCTCTATGAGTTCCAGGGCGGTCTCGCTCTTTCCGACACCACTGTCTCCGGTAATCAACACACCAATGCCATACACTTCGACCAGAACGCCATGAATCGTGAGTGTCTGAGCAAAGATCTCGTCCAGCATCTGAATAAGGCCACGAGAGAAGTCGGCAGAGCCGAGCGCTGTCTGTAGGATGGAGCACCCGGACCTCTCCGCAATTTCAATGAACCGCAGGCTTGGACGACCACCATCGCAGAATATGCAGGTGGGGATCGGATAGCTGAAGAGTTTTTCCAATGTAGCCAGCTGATCTTCCGATTCGAGCTTTTTGAGGTAACGCTGTTCACCTCGACCGAATACCTGGATACTTTCATGACTGAATTCGTCGAAGAATCCACTTAGAGGGAGACCGGGACGGCTGATTTTTGCATTGGTGAGTTTTCGTGACAGACCACTTCTCCCCGCAATGCAGGTGAGCTGCAGGTGATTGTGCTCCTTCAGATCAAGATCGAGCAGATCGAGAATGGAAAATTCCACAATGGTCCTCCTTCCGAACTATACCATATCTTAAGCGGATAAGTGAGCGTTTGTTAAGTGGTTTCCCCGTTTTCGGGGAAATTAAATGCCCCGGATCGCTCCGGGGCTCTGCTTCTGGTGGCTTCCCAGTCTGGGAAGCCCTATTTATGCTCTTGAATTTTTCCCTTCTCTTTTCGTGCTACCGCCTCAAGTTTATCGACCAATAGTTCGATACCTTCGTACAGTTCATAGCAATCTGTGCTGACCATCTTGATCGGGCCCCAGGAGAAGTGGACTTTGCCGTCCAAATGATACCCTTGTCCTACATTCTCTTTTGTGACCGTAATGGTCAGATCGTGGATGAACTGTTCCGCGAATGAGAGTTTCTGGAGTTTCTTGTCAAAAAACTCGAGAGTCGTGTCGCTCACATTGTAGTGGATTCCTTTGATTTCTAGATTCATAGGTCCTCCTTCCAATAGGTCGTATGAAAAGGATACGGCTGACGATGTGAAAAGTCAAATGGAAAGGCCCAGAACAAGATCTCGTGTAATTCCGTACCATAGAATGCTTTTGACAGGTTGTACACTTTTTTGATGAAACTTCTCACCTCGGTGGGGTAGGTGTGATATAATTTTTTACCATGAGATTATACAGGGCCTCCTGGCGCGTACTTCTTTATCTCGGTGTCACAGTCGTTCTGCTCATTACCCTAATCGATGTCTCTCGTGTCTCGATCGGAAGCATGTGGGATACCACGACACATACACTGCGGGATGGATGGACGCTCTCGGTCAATGGAGAGGTCCGGTACCGAAACCTCTCTCTACCCACGGTCCTAGGCGATACCGACCTGGATGGACAACACGTGGTACTGTCTCGTGTCATCGAAAAACCGCATGATCAGACGAACAGCATCATGTTTCGTACATCGCAGAAAATAGTGCAGGTCTTTCTCGACGGTGAACAGCTCTACTCGTACGATGGAAATCTTGCAGAGAGGAGGGTGCAGGTCCTCGGCTATATGAACCACGTGGTATGGCTTCCCGCCGACAGTGATGGAGCAAAGCTTGAAATCGAGATGACGGCAAACAGCAGCCGTTCTGCAGGCACGTTCTACCCTGTCTATATTGGGACCCGCACATCGCAGCTCGTGGCACTCATGCGCTATGATGGCATCTCTTTTGTATTCGGCACCCTCATCCTACTCACTTCGCTTACCGTCTTCCTGCTCTCGATCGGACTCTTCAGGAAACTAGCCATTCATCGGAGTGCACAGGCCTTCGCAGGGATCGAACTCTGCGCCGGGCTCTGGATGGTGGGCGGAAGTATGTCCACGCAACTGTTCATACACAATCAACTCATCCTACTCACCTTCGGTGTCTTTGCCATGTACATGCTACCGGTGTTCATAACTCGGTTCGTACAGCATACATACAACATTCCTGGATCCCGCGCGCTAAACCGTATCGTGCTCCTATTTCCCCTCTGGTTCATGATCGCAACCGTCCTCCAGTACGTAGGAGTATCGAACTATCACACCTGGTTCACTCCTACGGCTATCGTGCTGTTGATCTACCTTCTCGTGGTGGTTACTCTTTCAGTGAAAGCCTATAGGGGAGGAGATCGAACAGTCGGTCAGTTCCTCGTTGCCTTCGTCTGTCTTTTGGTCTCGATCATCGGAGAACTCATACTACTGCTCATGCCTGTTCACACGCTGTTCAATGCACTGTTCCTGAATCTGGGAATCATGGCTTTTGGGTTTGTGCTTCTGCGTCAGGTTCTTGTGCAGGTCATGCGTTTCATCGAATTGCGAGGAAAGGAGAAATATCTCCTCTCGCAGGTAGATCTCGACGGTCTTACCGGTGTAGCCAATAGAAGGGCGTTCGAGGACCGTATGGATCAGCTCAGGAGCAGGGACTTCAGTGATCCGATCGCCCTGATGGTATTCGATGTGAACAATCTCAAGGAGTTGAACGATCGGGAAGGGCACTCCGTCGGAGATGAGTTTCTGCGAGCCATCGCACGACAGCTCATGGAGAAATTCGCAGGGGTCGGCACCGTATACAGGATCGGAGGCGATGAGTTTGCCATGATATGTGATCCCTGCGACAGCAGTCTCTTCACTCAGGCCCAGAACACGCTTCTATCCGGAGATTTCGTAGATGGAATTGATACGAAGATAGCAAGTATTGCCCACGGTGAGGCTCTCTGGAGAGACGCGAATGACTATGTCTCTGTCGATGCACTGTTCGATGCTGCCGATAGTCGTATGTATGCTCGGAAGGTTGAAATGAAGGGAGGTCTTGCTAGGTAGGTCTCTCGTACGATGAATCGATCTGTAGCTCTTTCCGGTATTTACTTACGGTCCTTCGAGCGATCTTGATGCCTCGCTCGGCGAGGATGTCGGCAATCTTCTGATCAGACAAGGCCTTCTTTCCCGAATGGTTTTCCACAATCTCTTGGACCATATCCATCACCGCACGTTTGGAGATCTCTCCACCCCCCTGCGGGCCTGAGGTCTGCAGAGCAGAGCTGAACAGCTCCTTGATCGGGATGATTCCCCAGTCCGTATCGATATACTTTCCCTGGACTGCTCTGCTGATCGTGGTTTCGTGAAGCGAGAGCTCCTCTGCGATCTGCCGATAGGCAAGCGGTCTGAGATATCGGGGTCCTTTCAGAAAGAACTCATATTGGAACCTCATGAGTTCGAGCCCGATTTTTTTCATCGTCTCGCTTCGCATGCGAATGTGTGAGATCAGTTGCGTCGCATTTTTCACTGCATTGCTTATGTACGCAGCTGTCTCTTTATGGTGTTCGTCTCTAGTATCTGCAACGAGACTGGTGAACTCGGAATCTATGGTCAAGGTGGGCATGTGTTCGGTGTTCAGGCGCAGTTGCAGCTTCCCTTCGATTTTGCGCACGGTCAGGTCGGGTATGATGTAATGTGTCTCCTGGTTGTTGTACTGGAGCCCAGGATAGGGGTTCAAGGTCTTCAGGTACTGATACAGAACGAGGATTCTCTCTTCACTGACAGAGAGCTCTTTGGCTACTTCGGCGGTTTTGTTGAGCCTCAGTTTTTCGAGATACTCGTACACCAGTTTCTGAAAGAGGGCCATGTCGTCCTGCGAGAGGGAATCGGCTTGTGCTTGGAGGATGAGAGACTCACGGAAGTCTGCTGCAGCAATACCCGGTGGGTCGAGGCGTTGCACCACTTGCAGCATATCCAGCAACCGTTTCTGTGCACTCGTTTTCACGAGGGATTCGGGAGGATTTCGGTGAAATCCATGCTGGTCGAGATTGCTGATGATCAGTTTACCCAGTTCGTACTCCTCTTCGGTGAGTCGCAGACAGCCGAGTTGCCTCAGTACATAGTCCTGGAGTGTCTCCGATGTCGAGAGCGCTCCCTCGAGAAACTGCTGATTCCTATCTGCAGCCTCCTGATCGTAACTTCCAGAGACGCGTGTCGACGAGTAGTGTCGGGTTGGGTCGTATGCTGCATTGTCGCTATAGTCATCTTCCACCTTGCTCCGGTTCTCCTGTTCGGAGAGCTTTTCCAACGAAACCGAGCGTTCGGATGGAATTTCCAGAGCAGGGTTCTGTTCTATCTCGGCTTTGATCTTCTGCTGGAGTTCCAGAGAAGACATTGCGAGAATCTCGAAGGTCTGGATTAGCTGCGGAGAGAGCTTCAGTTGTTGTTTTAATTCCTGTTGTAGGCCTAATGAAGGACTCATGATGACTCACCCTCGGTAAAATCTTCTCCAAAGTATATTCTTCGGGCATCGGCATTCTCTAATAGCTCTGCCCGGTTCCCGCTTGCGAGTATCTCTCCCTCATGGATTATGTGGGAGAGATGTGTGATGGATAGTGTATCTCGTACATTGTGATCGGTGATAAGAATACCTATTCCCTTCGCTGCCAAAGCTTTCACCAAGCGTTTGATCTCGAATACAGCTTTAGGGTCTATCCCGGCAAATGGTTCGTCGAGTAACAAAAAGAGTGGGTTGCTGCCAAGGCTTCGGGCGATTTCAGTTCTCCTTCTCTCACCTCCACTGAGGGTATACCCGAACTGGTCTCGAACAGCCTCGAGGCCGAATTCTTGGAGCAATCTCTGGATCTCCTGCTCTTTTTCCTGCTTGGTCAGATCCTCTCTTGTCTCGACAACGAGTCTAATGTTGTTTTCGACTGTCAGTTTTCTGAATATCGACGGTTCCTGGGGGAGATAGGAGAGGCCCATCTTGGACCTTCGGTACATGGGGAGTCTGGTCACATCCTCTCCATTGACGCTGATCGAGCCACTGTCTGACTTGATGAAACCGACGATCATGTAGAACATAGTGGTCTTTCCCGCCCCGTTGGGTCCGAGAAGACCGATGATCTGACCGGAGGTCACCGAGAGGGAGACCCGCTTCACGACATGCTTTCTCCCATAGCTCTTTGCAAGGTTCGAGGCTTCGAGTACTGCCGCCTGGTGTCGATCAGCCATGGACTGTTCCCCTAATGGTCCCCTCCATGATGATTTCATCGGTCTGCAGATTGACGGTAGTCACCGAAGCCTGATAGACATCGCCTTTCCAGAGCACCTCTGCGTTCCCCACGAGGGCAAGACGCTCTGCGGTCCGATCAAACTCTATACTATCGGCTCGACACACCATGGGGCCGGAGTCGGTATGTCGCAGGAGCTTTGCCGCAATTTGCAATTTGATCAGCCCCTCATTCCTGCTGTATGAGAGATAGGCTCCAGTAGCGACGACTTCGTTCGCTAAATCCTGGATTTCGACCCATCCATCTACAAGCAGCTGTTCGGTTTCACGATCGTAGGATATGGCGGTCGAGTTAATGATGATCTGGTTTTCCGGATCCTCTATGCGAACCGACCCCTGAGCTACGATGTATCGGGAATTAGGTCCGATGAGCTCGATGCTCTCTGCCTCGAATTGAATTGAGCCGATCGTGACGACTGCGCCCTGACTGAGCAGGATGGTCTCTCTTCCCTCTCTCATGACTGCGCGGGTATAGCCTCCGCGGAAAGAGATCGCCTCTGCAGCCAGCAGCACTGTCGTGACTCCTATGAGCATGAGACATACAAGAAGTGTTCGTCTGATGGTCCCGCTTTGCTTAGTCATAGTGTAATCGGCCTTCCTCAACCTGGGTGAACTCAAAGGTCACGGAGGAGAAATCTCCGTGAAACCCGGTTCCTCTCAGTATATCATGGTCCTTGAATGTAATGGTGACCAATGTCTCGTCGTCGGAAAATGCTTTTCTCTTCTCATGCTCCCAGTAGAGGGATTCCGCCTCTATGGTGAATCGATCGACATGATTACGGATGAACACACCCTTTTCCATGGCGAGGTTGTTCGTGTCGGTCTCCACTTGAGCTGCTCCAAACGAGCCGGTGAATGTTTCAACATCGTCTTCTCCGTACTGTACGAAGGATGCATCGGTTATGTAGGCACGGTCAGCCTTCTCATAGAGCTCGATCGTGGCCGCTTGTATCCTGATCGGTTCCTCTCCCTCCATTCCCAGCATGTACTGGGTGTTCTCCAGTCTCATATCGGGAAACTCTGCAGGACGTCCCGAGAATGGGGTGTCCTCCGGTGCGAATGAACATGAAAGCAGAATGCATGATAGACAGAGAGCTGCAACTGCTGAAATGATCGTTCTCACCATAGGTTCCTCTAGTTTCGATCACCGTCCTCAATGATCTTCGTGATCTCTGGAGTATACTCTGCCGATCGAGTCTTCGAGAAGTACCTGCTTATCAGGAACCCCACAGCGATCCCCGCTATTCCGGTGATCACTCTCACTCCCTCTCCTGCTGCGCTCATGAATAGCGAGGGTATGTAGTACCCTACAGGAAAGAGGAGAATCGGGACGAGTAGCGCGATGAATCCTGCGAGAACCGTTTTGCCCGGAGGGAGATAGAGTTCAACGGTATCTCCTGCTCGTAGTGTTCTGTCCGTAGCGTTTCGAGCAACGAATGTCTTGCCCTTGGTAGAACAGAATGTTCCTGCATGGCAGTTCGCACATGCTTCGGTCTTGCAGGAGACCTCGATGGCATTATTATGTTTAACAGTAATCACTGTTGCTTGTTCGTACATGCTAAGTTCCTCCTTCACTACCTACGATGCAGTTGTCTCTTCTGTAGGGACCACCGATCGCTTCACTGTTTCGATATCGACAGCCCTCCCTGAGTCGTCGATCTCCACCAGCACGCCTTGTAGCTCGAGTCGTCCCCAACACTCTTGTGAACGTGAGGGGATCTGGGTGAGAAACCGTTCGATCTCGATAGCCGGGTCGAACCCTCCCACTCCATCGGTACTGCCACAACGACCGTTATCGGTGATCATGGCGGTTCCGTGGGGGAGTATATGAGCATCCGAGGTAAGCACCTTGGTATGAGTACCGATCATTGCTCCCACTTTGCCGTCGACATGATAGGCCATGGTTTGTTTCTCTGCTGTAGTCGATGCATGGAACTGCAGACAGATCGCGTCTGCTTCAGGTCTGATTTTCTCTATCAGTGACTGTGCAGCGATATAGGGATTGAATAGGTGTGTTCTGGGAAAGTCCGAGTTTCCCAGCAGGGTGATGAATCCTATCTTTCTGCCGGCAATCTCCATGATCCGGTATCCCTTTCCGGGGTTTCCGGCCGGGTAGTTGGCTGGTCTCAGAATGTGCCCGTTCTTTGCGATATGTTCTACCATATCTTTCTTGAAATAGGTCTTCTCTCCAGTTGTAATGATGTCGATACCGCTTTTCAGCAGTTGCAAGGCATGGTTCTTGCCAATGCCGAACCCATTGGTTGCACCTTCCCCATTTGCTACCACGAAATCGATCGACAGCTCTTTCTTGAGTGGCTTCAGTCCATCTCGAATGGCACGAATACCAGGGCGACCGACAATCTCTCCTAAAAACAGGATGCGTATATTCATGGACATACTGTAGAGTGCTTTTCAACCTTTTTCAAGTTTCCTTGCTCGTATCGAGAAAGAGACCTACAATACGTACTCATGGAGGCCTTAGGTATGTTCAACCATCTCAAGCGCCAGATACTTCAGCACCTCATGAATCGGTACTTTCTGAAACTGCGACCTGTTCCGGAAGTCGAAGCAGACACTACCGAAATTCACTGTTCGGTGCCTCCTGGTCCGAACCGTGTCGATCAGTTGCTTTCTCGTATGACCATGCAGGAGAAGATCGATTATATTTCCGGTGTGAACGGATTCTCTGTGCGTGCAGTGAAGCGCCTTGGTCTCCCCCCTGTCTGGATGAGCGATGCCACAAGCGGTGTGAGAGGAGTCGATGCTCCAGTGACGGTTTTTCCGAGTCCGATAGCAATGGCTGCCACTTGGAATCGGTCGTTGCTCAAGGAGGTCGGTCGAAGCATAGGGCGAGAATGTAGAGCAACGGGGGTTTCGATCCTTCTCGCACCTGGAGTGAATATTGCACGGGTTCCTGTCTGCGGGAGGAATTTCGAGTACCTGGGGGAGGATCCATTTCTGGCAGGAGTCCTCGCTCGGTCCTACGTGAGCGGGGTGCAATCGGAGCGTGTTGGTGTTACGGTGAAACATTTCGTATGCAACAACAGTGAGTTCGATCGGCACAAGAGCGATTCCATTGTCGATGAACGGACACTTCGTGAGCTGTATCTTCCCCCTTTCGAGACTGTCGTACAGGCCGGGGCTGTGGGGGTCATGACCGCTTATAACTTAGTGAACGGTATGTATGCAAGTGAGCATGGTCTGCTGGTCGAGAGACTGTTGCGTCAGAAGTGGCGATTTACGGGTATCGTCGTAAGCGACTGGAACTCTCTCTATTCGACTCGTGGGCCGCTCCGTTGTGGTGTCGATATCGAGATGCCGGGTGCGAGATGGTATACACAGAAGTCGATTCAAGAACTTCTGGATCGTGAGCCCGAGTATGCTGAGCGGGTAGATGAGAAGGTTCGCAGACTCCTCTCCGTATTCGATAATCTCGGAGTGCTGGATCAGCCGGTGAGAGATGCAGATGCCCCGGTCGGCAGCTTAGAGCATGCAGAGATTGCTCGGAAAACAGCTGCAGAGTCCATTGTCCTCTTGAAGAACGATGATCTTCTCCCGCTGGAGAGGACAGAACGAAAATCCATTGTTGTGGTCGGACGATTCGCTCACCATGAGCCGATTGGCGGTGGGGGATCGAGTTTCATCAAGCAGGGGTTTCCAGGGGTCTCGATTGGCCAAGTACTTGGTGAAAGAGCCTCAGCTTCGTCGATTGAGGCTATCGATGGCAGGTGGTGGAGGAGTGCGAAGAGTCGTGCATTGCTCCGTGATGCAGACGTCGTGATCGCTTCTGTTGGTTTTGACCATGTATACGAGAGCGAGAGTTATGATCGGCAATGGGAGCTGCCTCGGTACGATTTGCGGGTGATTCATGAGGCGTGCAGACTGAATACGAATACGGTTGTGGTGCAACATGCGGGAGGTGCGGTGCATATGGCTCCTTGGGTCGCACTTCCCAAGGCTGTACTCCAGTGTTGGTATCTTGGGCAGAGTTCTGCCGAGGCGATCGTGGATATTCTTTTCGGTACGGTGAATCCATCGGGAAGACTTCCCGTTTCATATGCGTATGAACTTGAGCATTACGAGTCCATGCACGCATATCCTGCGAACTTCGATTCGGTCTCGCTTGCCCGTGTACAGGGTGGGCAGGGAGATCCTGAAAAACGGAAAACGTGGCCATTGGTCTATGGAGAGAAGCTCATGGTGGGCTACCGGCAGTTCGATACGGTCGGACCGGATCCTTTGTTCCCATTCGGGTTCGGGCTCAATTATACCGATTTTGCCTACACAGATATGCAACTGGAATCTACTCAGCGCGGTTGGTGCATCTCGTGCCGTATCATGAATTCCGGCGAGTATGATGGAGCGGAGGTTGTTCAGCTCTATATCAGGCCTGAGGTGAGTAGTCGGGAACACCCTTTTCAGCAACTTCGAGGATTCGAGAAAGTATTTCTCCGACAGGGTGAGTCGAAGCAGGTTTCGTTTGTGCTGGATGAACGATCGTTTTGCGAGTTCGATGAGGATTCTGAATCGTGGGTTCGAGTGGCTGGGAGGTATACGGTGGTTCTAGGATCATCTTCTCGCGATATTCGGCTCACTTCCACTATGGTTGTAAAAAAATCCCCGGGCAACTGAATCAATACCCGGGGCAGAAAACGATATAACGAGAAAAGAGTTATGAACGGGCTGCCGCAAGGGCTGCTTCGTAGTTGGGGTGATCGGTCACTTCAGGAACGTACTCCACATATTGGACGGTGTTGTTTTCATCCAGAAGGAAGATCGACCGTGCTATCAACCCCACGTTCGGTAGATATGCACCGAAGGTGTGGGCGAAATCACGATCCTTGTAGTCGCTAACCGTGATCACTTTATCAATTCCTGCAGCTCCGCACCACCGTTTCTGAGCGAATGGCAGATCCATTGAGACGACGACTACCGTTACATTATCCATCGCAGCAGCTTCAGTGTTGAAACGGCGAACTTCGGCATCGCATACGGAGGTATCGAGTGAGGGTACTGCCACTATCAGTTTTCGACCTTTGAGTTCACTGAGTTTGAAGGGGCTCAAGTCATTCTTGACCGCCTTGAAATCTGCAATGGTATCTCCTGGGTGTATTTCGGTTCCTGCCAGCTGTACTGGGGTTCCGCCAAATGTTACTTTCATAAGCCACCTTCCTTACATCAAATGATATGTTGCTAACTTACAAAGAGTTTTCCTTATCGGCAACTGGCTTTGTAGTCAATGTACGTTGACAAAATCACGGTCTCTGCGATATAGTCTCGAAGTGCGCCCAGATGGCGGAATTGGTAGACGCGCTAGGTTCAGGTCCTAGTGGTGGTTAACACTGTGCAAGTTCGAGTCTTGTTCTGGGCATGTGGTGAAAAAGAAGCCGGCTGTTCTCTAAACAGGGAATGCCGGCTTTATTTGGTTCACCGGTTTTCACCGAGTGCCCTCCCAGCATGCCGAGTTGACAAGGTCCCATATCCTGTTATAGTTGCATAATACAGTCGCCAAAAGCCATGAGAGACCGTTCAGCCAGGTTTCATCATTGATGCTTACCATACTTGAAATCCCGCTTTTCATGCGATGGACCAAACATGCAACACTCTGGGAGGAATCGCTTCATGTACGAGAAAGAGACTCCGATGCCATCAATCTACGTGTCTATCATTCCGCTTCTTGTCACGGGACTTGCTCTGTGGTTTTCCATTTTCATACTAGATACGCAGCCACATTTTGCCCTATTTCTCGGTGCTACGACAGCAGGGCTCTGTGCCTATGCGAGTGGGAGTTCCTGGGAGGTCATCCGGGAGGGGTTCAAGCATTCGATAAGCAGAACGATCTCCGCATTGTTGATTCTTCTGATAATCGGGATGCTCATTGGCGTCTGGATTGCCAGTGGGATTGTCCCAGCTCTGATGTTTTTCGGATTTGAATTTCTCACAGCTCGATGGTTTTTACCCCTGATTCTTCTATTGTGTGGTGCCATGTCTCTGATCACCGGTAGCTCTTGGACAACTATAGGAACCATCGGAGTTGCTGCCGTAGGAGTGAGTGAGGGGTTGGGAGTTCCTGTTGCCATGACAGCGGGGGCGGTCGTCTCCGGAGCCTTCTTCGGAGACAAGATCTCTCCCATGTCGGACTCCACCAATCTTACCTCGTCCGTACTTGGAGTGAATCTTTTCGAACATATTCGACACATGCTCTACACGACCGTTCCTGCCATGCTAGTCTCTCTGGCGATCTTCACTAGTATGGGATTCATTGTCTCTGGTCATGGGGAGCTGAGCGATGTCTCTGCCTTCTCGGAGAGTATCCAGCAACATTTCAATTTCAGTATCTGGTTGTTCGTTCCTCCGATCGCAGTCATTGTACTCATTCTTCTCAAGGTTCCTGCCATCCCCTGCCTCATTGCCGGTCTCATACTTGGAGGGTTGGCGTACTTGATATTCCAGGGGGGTAGTCTGGAAGTGCTGTTCGAGACTATTCACAGTGGATTCCGTATCGATACCGGTAGCGAGGAGATCGATGCCCTATTCTCACGGGGAGGGATGGAGAGCATGTACGATGTCGTTACCTTAGCTCTCATCTCTCTGGCTCTCGGAGGGATCATGGATCGGACGGGTATGCTGCACAGCATTGTCCTGAAGCTCTCTCGGTTCGTGGGGTCTGTGGGAAACCTGACAGTGACTGTGCTCATGACCTCACTTATCGTCAATGTATTCAGTGCAAATCAGTATCTGGCCGTTATCCTTCCTGGGCAGATGTACGAGGAGAGTTATCGCGGCCATAATCTGAAATTGAAGAATCTCACCCGGACCCTTGAAGCAGGAGGGACTCTCACTGCGCCGCTGATTCCGTGGAACAGTAGTGCGGTTTTCGTCTATTCAGCTCTCGGTGTTACAACAGGTGCATACGCTCCCTATGCGGTGTTGTGTTACTTGACTGCGATCATAGTAGCGATATTCGCCTACGCGAATATCTTCACAGATCACGTGGCTCCTACCGAGACGGAACCAGAGGATCAGCAATAGGTGCACTGAGCGTACCTGATCTACCGTTGGAGTATATGCTCCGTTTTGCACGCTCAAGTTCTCACTCTCGGATAGTTTTCGGGATAGCGCAGTCCGATCATCTCCAACCACCGACTGACGGTTCGTTTCTCTTTCGATGTGTTCCAGTCTTTTGCTAGGGCAAGATGGCAAGCAAGGCCTTTCCCCTTTCGATCATGATGACAGAAGCGGCATTCCAGCGGGCGATAGGGTGTATCGAAGATGGTACACCCCTCCTCGGTGAGGAATGTGCAACCCGCATGCGCAAAGCGTTGAATGGCAAATTGGGCTTCGTTGCCTCGAAATGCGGGTGCCAGAATACCGAATGAGAGATCGGGGGCGAACTCAAGCATGTATCGTCGAAAGAGGCCGGCTTGTATTGCCAGACGTGCCTCTTCGACCAATGGCCAACCAGGTCGTTCACAGTAGGCTCTGCAGATATCACAGGAGCAGCTTTCAGACGGAGGGAAACGATCATATAGCTGATGTTTTACACCTTCCATGACTGGAGATTATATCATAGGTCACAAGGAATTCAATCGGAAGTGATGCGCTCAGATGCAACGTTTGATCATGAAACGATCAGGGCGTTTACTAGCAACTACCTGAAGAGCATGTGTTGTAAGGTTACCATTATATTTTCATTTGACTAATGGGGAGAGTATACGTATATTCTGTAATACCTAGTGTTTGTCTAGGTTAAAGATTTATGTTATACGGGAGGTATTTCATGTTTACTCAGGTAGAACTTTCCTATGATTTCGGAGCCTTAGAGCCCCATATCGACGAGCTTACCATGGTGACTCACTATACGAAACACCATGCTGGATATACCAAGAATCTCAATGCGGCAATTGAGCAAGATGCGAGTCTGAAAGATCGCTCCATTGAGGATATTCTCAAGAATCTCGACTCCATTGGAGATGAGAAGCTGCGTACCACTATT
Source organism: uncultured Spirochaetaceae bacterium (assembly GCA_964473245.1). Classification (GTDB taxonomy): domain Bacteria; phylum Spirochaetota; class Spirochaetia; order Sphaerochaetales; family Sphaerochaetaceae; genus CAYZJV01. The sequence continues at coordinate 5,257 of CAYYOL010000011.1, read as the reverse complement.
CGAAACAATGGAGGAGGGTACAGCAACCATAACCTCTATTTCAGCACGCTGAGTGCGAAGCCGAAGTTGGAGCCGGGTGGAAAGCTAGCCGATCGTATCAAAGCAGATTTTGGCACTCTGGATGCTCTGAAAACAGAACTGCAGACTCAGGCTGCAGGACGATTCGGTTCCGGATGGGCTTTCCTGGTGGCGCGCAAGGATGGATCGCTCAGTGTGGTGAACACCCCTAATCAGGACACTCCGCTCATGGATGCTGAAGTAGGGACTCCCATTCTCGGTATAGATGTCTGGGAACATGCCTATTATCTGAAGTACAAGAACCTCAGAGCCGATTATCTACAAGCCATCTGGCATGTGCTTGACTGGTCCAAGGTAGAGGAGAACTACCAGAACGCTATCGCATGACACCTAGTTTCATACTCCTAGAAAGCCCCCTGAAATATGGGGGCTTATCTGTGCTTAGTCGACAGACGTAGCGAACCTTACTCTTCGTATTATGGAAACAGCTCTAAAGTTATCCAGAGTTAACCATAGGTTCTCGAATAAGGGAGTTTGTGGTGTGGCAACAAGAAGAGTGCTACACTTCTTCCTACATAAACAATGAAGCTTACCTCTCGGTAAGCTCCCTGTGCGCACTGTGCGCGGTCCCGAAGGACGGTTTGAATAAATTTTTATTTGAACACTAGGTGTTGTAGACAATCTACACCGGTGAAAAGGAGAAGTCAAGATGGAAATAACAGGCCATGGAACAAAAGGAGCTTCCGATTACTATATTGGACTTGATATCGGTACAGCATCGGTGGGGTGGGCGGTCACCGACCCTTCATATGAACTTGTCAAGAAACATAGAAAAAACCTCTGGGGAGTTCGACTCTTCGATACAGCCAATACGGCAGAGGAGAGACGGCTTCACAGATCGGCTCGTCGACGGCACCAACGTAAACTGCAGAGACTCCGCATTCTGAGAGAGATTTTCGATAGAAGCATAGCCGAGGTCGATCCTCAATTCTTCACACGCCTGAGAGAGAGTCTGTATCATGCAGACGATAGGTCTGGAAGCTTTATCTCTACCCTGTTCGATGACGACTCCTTCAAGGATTCTGACTATCATAAGAAATTCCCTACGATTTTTCATCTGAGAAGTCACTTATTGCACCACCCCGATGAGAAGCCCGATATCCGAATGCTCTATCTTGCAATCCACAGCATTTTGAAAAATAGAGGGCACTTCCTCATTCCAGGGGAGACTCTAGACACTACATCCTCCCTCTACGCACTCGTGGATAGTTTGCAGAGAGAGACTTCCGCAGCGCTTGGTTGTACACTTGAGTTCTCATGTCCTCCTGAGGACCTTGGCATGATACTCAAGATGCGAAGAAAATCTGAACGGAAGAGCAAGTTGACTGAGATAAGCACGCTCACACGCATAACAGGCGATCAGGTTGAGGAGAATCCAAAGCGTCAGGCAACTGAACTCATCAAGGCTCTTGCTGGAACTCCATTCATGCTCTCGGCTCTGTTCAGTGAAGAGGCATATCAGGATCATGAGAACAACAAGATCGAGTTCGACACCGAAGGATATGAAGAGAGTAAGGATGCCATAGAGGTGCTCCTAGAACCAGAGGAGTTTGCTCTGATAGAGGCGATAGAAGGTCTTCGAAGTTGGGCACTGCTATCGGATATCCTACACGGTGAAGCATATATCAGTGATGCTAAGACCATCTCCTATGCTGAGCATAAGGAGGATTTGAAAAAACTGAAGCGATTGGTAAAGGCCTATGTGGCCGAATCTTTCATAGCGGCTTTCAAAGACCCAGCTGAGAGCAATAACTACGCCCATTATGTGGGCACAGGAAATAAGTCTGGAGTGAAAGTACAGGTCATTCACAAGAGCAAGTGTTCTCAAGATGATGTGAATAAGTACTTTGAAGGTCTGTTGAAGCCGTTCAAAAACAACGAGGATGATCTCTTAGTCGAGATGCTTGGGAAACTGGAGGTTCGGAGCGCGCTTCCGAAGCAACGAGTTCGTGATAACAGAGTCATTCCTCATCAACTTCACAAGAAAGAGCTTGAGGTAATTCTCGCACATGCAAAACGCTATTATCCATTCCTCTCTGTTCCAGATGCTGATGGTTACTCTGCCATCGATAAGATCATGGGTATGATGACATTTCGTATCCCATACTACGTGGGCCCTTTGAACACCGCGCATTTGAGGGATGAAGGAAAGGAAGGTTTCTGTTGGATGGTGAGACAACAGGGGAAAGAGCAAGCACCAATTCTTCCATGGAACTGGGAAGACGTAGTTGATAAAAATGCATCTGCGGAGAAGTTCATCTCTCGGATGACAAATGCCTGTACGTATCTATTTGACCAGAAAGTACTACCGAAATATTCGCTACTCTATAACCGGTTCATGGTCTTGAATGAGTTGAATAACCTGAAGGTAAACGGAGAGCCTGTCACCGTAGAACTTAAACAACGCTTGTATACAGAGCTGTTCCTCGAATCCGGAAAAAAGAAGATAGCGGAAAAGATGCTCAAAAAATTTCTGCTCACGAACAATATCATCAATAGAGGAGATGAAGTTCTCATCGAGGGTATCGATCAGGGTTTTACAAACTCCTTGAAGAGTCACATTGATTTTAGCCACTACCTCAATGAAAAAATTCTCACGGTGGAGGAGGTGGAGCAGATCATTGAATGGAAAGCATTCTATGTAGATGACACATCGATATTAAGAGAGAAGATCACGGAGGAGTTGGGGCGGAAGTTATCTGAAGAGCAGATTTCGGACATCGTTCAAATTATCAGGAGTTACAAAGGATGGGGGCGATTATCCCGCGTTTTCTTGGAGGAGGTCTATCACGAGATTCCGGCAACAGGTGAGGTCAGGTCGATTATTCAGATGATGTGGGAGACTAACAATAATCTGATGAAGCTTCTCAGCAGTGAATTCGACTTTCTCGATGAGACTCAAAGGATCAATAATGAGAAGCTGCTTCAAACGAGTTTTTCGTATGACACCCTTGTGAAGCCGCTGGCTGTTTCTCCTCCAGTGAAGCGTCAAATTTGGCAAACGTTGCTGATAGTTCGTGAGTTAAGGAAGGTGATGGGGAAAGCACCTCGAAGGGTATTTGTCGAGATGGCGCGAGAGAGAGGAGAAAAGGTTCGAACCACCAGCAGAAAACAGACTCTTGTGAAACTGTACGAGAATTGCAAGAACGATATCGGATTCAACAAGGCTCTTCTTGAGACGCTTGAAGAGAAGACCGATGCTGAGTTGAGAAATGATAGGCTCTATTTCTATTACACACAAATGGGACGATGCCCATATTGTGGTGGAAGGATCGAGATTGAGCAAATGCACAATCCTCAACTCTACGATATTGACCATATCTATCCACAATCGCTCATCAAGGACGACTCTTTGAACAACAGGGTACTTTCACACAAGACATGTAACGGGAATAAGGGAGGGGACTATCCCATCAATCCAATATGGCAGGAGAAGATGCACGGATTCTGGAAGATGCTCCTAACGAGAGAGTTGATTTCTGCAGAGAAGTTCAAGCGTCTAACTCGAACGACTTCATTGAGCGATGACGAGCTCTTTGCATTCATCAATAGGCAACTTGTGGAGACAAGGCAAAGTACAAAGGTAGTCTCGACTATCTTGAAGAACCTGTTTCAGGACGATGATACGGAAATTATCTATGTCAAGGCACGAAATGTTTCCAACTTCAGAACCGACTTCGAGATAAAGAAATCAAGGTTGGTAAATGATCATCATCATGCTCATGATGCGTACTTGAATATTGTGGTGGGTAATACCTACCACACCAGATTCACAGATGATCCTCGAGTGTTCATCAAGGAGCTCAGACGTACTAATCAGAACTACAACGCAAGTAATCTCTTTACGAAAAATGTTGAACGAAACGGGAAGATTGCGTGGATTGCAGATGAGGAGTATTGGCGTAACAGGGGAAGGAAAAAGCGGGAGAAACGAGAGACAGGAACCATTCTCACGATCAGGGAAACTTTGCGAAACCATCAGGTGTTGATAACCAGACAGTCGGTGGAGGCATCGGGGGCTTTGTTCAAACTGCAGCCGCTGAGAAAGAAGCAGAATCTGATTCCATTGAAGGGATCTGATCCAAAACTTTATGAAACAACCAAATATGGTGGTTATAATGCAGCTTCGACAGCGTATTTCGCTCTTGTTGAACACATCGTCAAGAAAAAACCTGTGAGAAGTCTAGTTCCGATACCAATCCAGTATGCTCAGCAGTTCAAGTTGGATTCTACAAAATTGGTTGGGCATTGTACTGAACATTTGCACTATGATAGTCCGAACCTTGTGCTTGAGAGAATTCTCCTGCATGAGATGGTGTGTGTACAGAATTTCTTCATGAGTCTGAGTGGAATTACTGGATCTCGGGTTGTAGCAAATAACGAAGTACAGTTGGTTCTGAGCGAGCAGTATTACGACTATTTCTCTCAGGTTGAAAAGTATCTATCTCTGCTGAAAAAGGTGAAAGCTTCGGAGGTGTTGGAGAATGCCGAGATTCTTGCAGAGGATCTAGAGATCACTAGAGAGGCGAATCTTGCACTCTACGATTTGTTACTTGCCAAGGAGCGGGACTCGATATTTAGAAATCGTCCTGCAAACCAAGCAAAGCTGCTTACTACTAAGCAATCGCTTTTCACTACACTCAATATTAAGACTCAGTGTGAAGTTCTCGTGCAGATTCTGAATCTATTTACCTGTACTCCTGAGAGTGCTGACCTGAAGGTGATTGGGGGTGGTGGAAGTGCTGGAATTGTAAAATTTCAATCTTCAATCAAGGACAGAGATGCTCAACTCATACACCGCTCCCCGACCGGAATTTTCTCAAAATCTGTGAGGATGTATGATCTATGAGTTGGCGGGTTGTGGTCGTTTCGAAGCGGGCCAAATTGGAGTACAAGATGAACTATCTCGTGGTAAGAGATACGGAAATATTGAGGATTCACTTAAGTGAGATTCATACACTGTTGATCGAATCCACAGCCGTATCGCTTACTGCAATGTTGGTCGCTCAGTTGCAGGAGCGTAGGATTAATATCATTTTTTGCGATAATCATCGAAACCCATTAAGCAATGTACTCCCTTTCTATGGTTGTCATAACTCCACTGAAAGGGTAAGAACCCAGATTGTCTGGGAAAAAGAGACGAAAGATCTTATCTGGGCACGACTTGTATACGAAAAGA
>CAYYOL010000010.1:0-54630 GCA_964473245.1 uncultured Spirochaetaceae bacterium | reverse complement strand
AACGAGTGTAAACGCGTAAAAACGATTTGCCAACCCTGTGCTTCGATAGTATGATTTCAGATATGAATAGAACGCTCATTCGAAATGGATTGTTGGTTGATGAACTGAACTCGAGGCGAGCCGACCTGCTTATCGAAGACGAAAAGATAGTAAGGATTGATACCAGAATCGATCCAAAAGAGCTACCAGACGATACGGATATCGTTGAGGCCGAAGGACTCTGTGTGCTCCCTGGGCTGATCGATGCCCATACGCACTACCATCTCGTCTCCCGAGGAACCGTGACTGCAGACAGCTTTTCTGAAGGGTCGAGGCTGGCATCATTCGGTGGAGTCACCACGGTCATCGACTTTGCCGATCACGACAAGAGTACCACGCTGCTCCAATCGTCTCAGGCGAGGATTGCAGCAATGAGAGAGGGTATGGCTATCGATTTCTCGTTGCATCAGGGTGTGTACGGAATGCACGATGCCATCGATAAGGAGCTTGCGGAACTTGCCGAAGCAGGTGTCACCACTATCAAGATCTTCACTACCTACAAGAATGTGGGGTATCTGATCGAGATGGATGGGTTGAAGAGTCTTTTCGCCGCATGTAAGCGCAATCGCATTATGATCAGTGCTCACTGTGAAGACGATGCATTGATCGAATCGGTCGAGAGGGAGCATACGGGCACTTATGCACCGGTCGACCATGCCCTGTTGCGACCTGCAGAAGCCGAGTATCGCGCTATCGGCCATCTTGGATCCCTGGCAGAGGAATTCGCCATGCCCCTGTATGTGGTCCATCTTTCCAGTGCACGTGGGCTCGATGCGGTTCGGGAACTTCGGGCTAGAGGTGTAAAAGTTGTGGTTGAGACTACGCCACACTATCTCCTTCTTGACGCATCACGACTTGAAGGGCCACTCGGACCGTTGTATGTCATGACGCCTCCACTACGCAATGCCCACGACAACGAGAAGCTGCAAGAGGCCCTTTTCGGCCTTGAATTCCAGGTGGTCGCGACCGACCACTGTGCATTCACCCGTGAACAGAAGCTCGCGTCGCAGGATTGCCGCACCATATTCCCCGGCATACCAGGTACGGAGGAGCTCCTTCCACTTCTGCACACCACTTTTGTCGCATCCGGTCGCATGACGCTGTCGGATCTCGTAGGATTGCTCTCGGTCAATCCGGCGAAACTGTTTGGGATCCACCCCAGAAAAGGCTCTCTCATCGAGGGAACCGACGCCGATATCGTCCTCTTCGACCCCGAATGGGAGTGGACCATCGGTGAAGAGTATGTGCATAGTGCAGCGCGCTACACTCCATATGAAGGGTTCAATGTCGTAGGAAAGGCTATCATGACCTACCTTCGCGGCCGCATGGTCATGGGAGATGATACCTATCTGGGTATTCCCGGCGATGGGCAGTTCATACAGGCAGGAGTTCCTGGAGTCTATAAAGCGTAGGCAGATCACTAGACGTGATATTTGTGCATGAGAATCGACTCCACGATTCGATCTGGTAACAGACGTTTGAGAACCAGTAGAAGGGCATAGCTCGTTCCCACACATCTTCGGACAGGTGGGTGTGTGGACTGCGCCGTTTTAAAAACCACCTTAGCAACGGTGTCAGCGGAGTATCCTCGCTGCTCATCTCGTTCCATGGTCTCTAGTGCACGAGAGGCCGAATCACGATAGACCGATCTCTCGTGTATGACTTTGTTTCGCCGCTGGGTGAAGGGTGTGCTGGTATCTCCTGCCTCAATCACCGTAGCGCGAATGCCGAGGGCCTTTCCCTCCATGCGAAGAGCCTCGATGTAGGCTTCCAGTGCGAACTTTGTCGAGCTGTAGTGACTTTGAAACGGAATACCGATCTTTCCCGCGACCGAACCAAGGACGATGACCAGAGATGGTCCGCGTGAACGCATGAGTGGCAGCAAATTCCCATTGACTCTGAGTACGCCGAAATAGTTTGTCTCGAATTGGCTGTACACTGCCTCAAGTGGCGTGTCTTCTGCAGAACCTCCGATCCCGAACCCCGCACAATGTATCACGGTGCCGATACCATCGCCTGTCATGTAGACTGCCTCTTCCCAGATTCGATGCGTTCCCTCTGCAACCGATTGATCATCGGTCACATCCATGGAGGAGAGGTGGACCAGATCGGGGAGAACGCGCTCACAAGCACCGGAGCGAGAGACTCCCCACACGTGGTATCCGTATCTGGCGAAGAAAAGTGCACAGGCGAGTCCGATGCCTGAACTCGCCCCAGTGATCAAGATGTTGTTTCCGTACGGTCGAGTAGCCACTGGCGACTCCTTTAGTTCACGATCATTGTATCATGCCGTAGATCGGTCGGGTAGCACGATACCTTGTGTAAACCTACTTCTCCTTGATGCTCTGGACGACATGGGTGAACTCTTCCTGTATCTCCTTCGAAGGAGGTGCCGTCACCAGACTCACCACGAAGATGCAGAGTGCGCTGAAAATGAATGCAGGTAGCAACTCGTAGATTGTCCAACCACCACCAAGCGGAGCGATCAGATGCTTCCACACGAGAACTGTCGCGAAACCGCCTACCATACCGGCGATCGCTCCCTGGAACGTAGTTCGCTTCCAGAAGAGGCTGAAGACCATGATCGGACCGAATGCGGCACCGAAACCGGCCCAAGCGTAACTGACGATACCGAAGATAGAGGAGTTTGGATCTGCAGCGAGAAACGCTCCGATGATCGCTACCACGATAATGGTGAATCGTGATAACCAGAGAATCTGTTTATCGGTTGCATCCTTCTTGATCACTCCCTTGAAGAAGTTCTGTGAGATAGCACTGCTGGTGACCAATAGTTGTGAGTCGCTCGTACTCATGGTCGCTGCCACAACCCCACTGAGGATGACTCCGATGAAGATCACGAGTATCGGCGATATACCACCGAGCAGTTGCGTCATGGCAATAAAGATTGTCTCGCTCTGCCCAGCGTATCCTTCGGGGCCCACTTCGGAAAGCAGCTCTGGAAAGACAGCGGCTCCGACTACACCGATCAAAACGGCGACGCCAAGAGAAATGATCACCCAGGTCATGGCGATTCTTCGAGATTGATCGAGCTCTCTGGGGTTCTTGATAGCCATGAATCGAAGCAGTATGTGTGGCATACCGAAATAGCCGAGACCCCATGCGAGCGCCGAGGCGATCTCAAGGAACGAGACTGGACTACCGGTCCCATCCACTCTGTTGTGGCTTGCCATGAGACTTCCAAAACCCTCCATTGAGCCAATGGTGGCTCCTATGGAAGAGAATCCTCCAGCTTCGAAAAAGCCTACGATGAGGATGAACACTAAAGAGAACGACATGAGCGTTCCCTGCAGGAAGTCGGATGTACTCGCTGCAAGGAAGCCTCCCAGTATGGTATAGAGCACAACGACGAGCGCTCCGACGATCATCATGAGCGTGTAGTCGAACCCGAACAGGCTATTGAAAAGCTTTCCAAGGGCAACGAATCCGGAAGAGGTGTAGATGATGAAGAAAAAGAAAATGATGATTGCAGCAATCGTCATGAGGATCTTCTTCGAGTCATGGAACCGATTCGAAAAGAAGTCGGGAAGGGTGATGGCATTGTTCGCTACATGACTGTACGTACGCAGTCGGTGTGCCACGAACTTCCAGTTGAACCAGGTTCCTACAGCAAGTCCGATCGCAGTCCAGCTTGCACTAGCAAATCCCGATAGATAGGCTAGTCCGGGAAGCCCCATGAGCAACCAGCTACTCATATCCGAAGCCTCTGCACTCATTGCAGTGACCCAAGGGCCCAGTGAACGACCACCAAGAAGAAAGTCTTCGGTACTCTTGTTTCTCTTGCTGTAGACGAATCCGATGTATATCACCAGCAACATGTAGAGGGCCATTCCAATGAATGCGATGACCTTCTCTCCAGAAGATAGAATATTGAGATGCATAGAACCTCCTCGTTTTTTCCGATAGTACCGGAATCTGACAGGAATGTGAACTGAAACAGTATAAAAATACAAAAATCTGCATGTTTATGCAAAGCCTGCCTACTTTCTTCTCCTCGACGATTTGTTGTATACTCGAATGAAGTAGAAATGCAGGGAGAATCTTTATGGACACACCGAAAAAGCGGATACTCACAGGCGACAGAACCACCGGAAGACTACACTTGGGCCACTATGTGGGAAGTCTCAAAAGCAGAGTGGAGCTGCAGGACCTCTATGATACCTTTATTCTGCTCGCCGATATTCAGGCGCTCACGACTCACTTCGAGCATCCTGAGTTGCTGAACGATAGCATTTTCCAGGTGACCATCGACAATCTCTCCGTTGGACTGGATCCCAAAAAGGTCACAATCGTGCAGCAGAGTGCGGTCAAGTCCATTGCTGAAATGACGGTGTATTACTCCATGCTGGTGAGTGTGAATGTGCTGAGGCACAATCCGACCATAAAGACAGAGGCAAAGCAGTATGGATATAAAGACCTTTCCTACGGATTCCTCGGCTATCCGGTGAGTCAGACGGCCGATATCACCTTCTGCAATGCCGATCTGGTTCCTGTCGGTGAGGATCAGCTGCCCCATATCGAATTGTCGAGAAGAATCGTAAGGAAATTCAATGGGATGTATGGTACCGAAATCGTCGAACCACAGGCTAAGTTGAGTACCGTACCGCGTCTTGCCGGATTGGATGGCAATGCCAAGATGGGTAAAAGCATGGGGAACGCCATCTATCTTTCGGACTCGGCGAAAGAGGTCGAGCAGAAGGTCCGAAAGGCGGTTACTGACCCGGCTCGAGTCACTGTGGATATTCCCGGAACACCAGAGATCTGCAACGTCGGCAAGTACCACAAGATCTTCACGCCGGATGAGTGTGACAATATCTGGGAGATGTGTCGAACAGCTCAGATCGGCTGCGTCGCCTGTAAGAAGAAGCTCATGAAGAGCTTGAACACGCTTCTTGAGCCCATGAGGGAGCGACGAGCCTACTACGAAGCACATATAGATGAAGTGAAGGACATCATAATGACCGGAACCAAAAAGGCGAGTGAGATTGGTGATGAGCAGGTCGAAACCATGCGAAAAGCGATGCACCTCACGATCTAGGTAGATTGCATGAGTACACTTCGATTGTGGAGGAAGGCATTTCTGAGAACCATACCGGTTCTCATGGGGTACAGTGTACTTGGTATTGCATTCGGTCTTCTGCTCCAACAGGCAGGGTATCATTGGCTCTGGGCACTCGGTATCAGTGTCTTCGTCTTCGCCGGCTCCATGCAATTCGTTCTGGTAGGACTGCTCTCCCAGCAAGCACCCCTTACCACCGTTGCGATTACCACGCTATTGGTGAATTCACGTCATATCTTCTATGGAATCTCTTTCATTGAACGGTTCAGAAGCATGGGGAGACGGGCTCCTTATATGATCTTCAGTCTTACCGATGAAACCTATGCATTACTCTGTGCAACAGGCGATGTCGGTTCAAAGGAGGAGCGCGATACCCTCTCGTTTCGCATAGCGGTGTTGAATCAGAGCTATTGGGTCTCAGGTTCCGTTATCGGATCTGTGCTCGGTTCCTACATCTCCTTCGATATTACCGGTATCGATTTCGCCATGACTGCACTCTTCACGGTAATATTCATAGAGCAATGGCTCTCCACCAAACGCCATGTCCCCGCGGTTATCGGAGCAGCATGTGCTATCGGCTCATTGCTGCTGTTCGGTCCGGAGAACTTCCTGCTACCCGCTCTTATGGTTGCGGTCACGATCCTGCTTGCAGGTAGGTCGTTGATCGGGGAGGATGCATGAACATTCGTTATTCGCTTCTGATCGTACTGGTCACGGCAATCTCGACGCTTGCCACTCGAGTGGTTCCGTTTCTTCTGTTCGGCACAGCGAAACAAGAGGTACCCAGAGCTATCTCCTACCTCGGGAGAGTCCTTCCACCAGCGGTCATGGCGGCATTGGTAGTATACAGTGTGAAGCATATCTCATTCTTGGACCATACGCTTTGGATGAACGAGATCATCGGCGTGATCGTCACCGCTGTAGTGCACCTGTGGCGTCGGAACACACTTGTCAGTATCGCAGCCGGGACCGGAATCTACATGGTGCTTGTACAGACCGCTCTCCTCTGACTCACCCACAGCTCATGTATGCATGTCGAGCGAGTGCAGCAACGAAAGGCTCCATCGCTTGTTCTACGGTATTGCTACCTTTCCATTACCTAGCAGGAAGATTTGTTGCCTCTAGCCGATCCACAGTGTATGATTTGTTACCATGAAAAGGACACCTATCGAAGCTTACGGATTCGGATTCATCAGTGGCGATCAGATTCCGCCACAGAAGAATGAGTACTACCTGAGAGATCAGCAGATACAACACTGGAATGTAAAGTGGCGTGCATTGACGCAATCTGAGCGTGTACAGCTCAAAGCTCAAGGAAACTACAGCCCCAATTGGGATCATGTCCTCGTGGAGGACCCCATCGATATCTCACTGATTCGACGCAATGCATTCTATGGTCTTGTCCGAATAGCATCGCTTGAACCGTATGTTGTAAGTTATCACGACTTCGCACTACCCGAGGGCATTCGTGACAGTCACATCATCTCCTCCGATATTGGACGACATTGTGTCATCCATCGGTGTGCCTATATCTCCCACTACATTATCGGACACCAGTGTATGTTGAATGAGATCGACGAGATGGATGCTACCAACCATGCCAAGTTCGGTAACGGAATCGTCAAGGAGGGGGAGCCCGAGGATGTACGCATCTGGTTGAGCGTCATGAACGAGGCGGAGACCCGCCGGATACTTCCATTCGAATCGCTCATCTGTGCCGACGCCTGGCTATGGGGCACCTACCGGGAACGGACACGGCTGATAGACCGGCTCGCTACCATGACACAAAAGTCCTTCTCTTCGAAACGGGGCTGGTATGCCGAAGTCGGTGATCGGACAGTCATCAAGTCCTGTCGAGTGATCAAGGATGTCAAAATCGGCTCCCATGCCTATGTGAAAGGTGCGAATAAGTTAAAGAATCTCACAATCAGATCCCAGGAGACCTCTGCGACACAAATCGGCGAGGGGGTGGAACTGGTCAATGGAATTATAGGGTTCGGTTGTCGAGTCTTCTACGGTGTGAAGGCAGTCCGATTCATCATGGGAAACAACAGCAACCTGAAATATGGTGCCCGACTGCTCAATTCGGTGCTTGGAGACAACTCCACCATAAGCTGTTGCGAGGTGCTTAATACGCTGGTGTTCCCCTTCCACGAACAGCACCACAACAACTCATTTCTTATTGCATCGCTTGTGATGGGACAGTCGAACATGGCCGCTGGTGCGAATATCGGATCGAATCACAATACTCGTGGAAACGATGGTGAAATGCAGGCGAATCGAGGTTTCTGGCCAGCCCTATCGAGTTCATTGAAGTTCAATAGTTCCTTTGCAGCGTTCACACTCATTACGAAGGGAGACTATCCGAACGAGTTGTCCATACCGATTCCCTTCTCCATGGTGGGCTACCGAGAGCTGACAGGACAGGTCACCATCATGCCAGCCTACTGGTGGATGTACAACCGATATGCCCTTGAACGGAATGCGTGGAAGTTCAGAAAGCGAGATACGCGTACTATAAAGAAGCAGCACATTGAGACCGACTACCTAGCACCCGACACCATTGAGGAGATTGAGCGGGGAATGCAGCTGTTGAGTCTCTGGGTAGGTCAGGCAGCCTTGGCAGCGGGCCTCATTGCCCCCGGAGTCGGTTCAAGTGAGAGTGCACTCGTTGAGCAGGGGAGAATGCTCCTTGAGACGCACCCGGAACAAGTCGGAACGTTGGAAGTGCTTGCACACGGAATCGAACGTTCAGCTACCCCAGCGCTTATTTTCAAGGTTGCCGAGGGATACCGAGCATACAAGGAGATGCTTGTATTCGGATGTATGCGCATACTCTGTACCTATTGCAACGAGCAGGGAAACACGATATTCGAGTTTCAGAAGCGAGTCACCGACAAGCTAGTGGCAGATCGCGATTTCTTCGAAGCGGTCTCAGGTCCGTTCAGGAACATGGGGGGGCAGCTGGTTTCCGAAGGTCAGATACGTTCGCTCATTCAAAAGATAGAAGAGGAGCGAATCGATACTTGGGATGCTATCCATACCCAATATGACCAGTGGTGGGAGCTCTATCCCCTGGTGAAGGCAACCGTTGCTCTCCAGGCTCTGCAACGAATCTCACAGACGATCGAACTCGATAAGAGCCATTGGGAGTCCCTGGTTTCTCGCTTCACTGTGCTGTGCGATCAGAACGCGTTCGAGGTGTACCGTTCTCGAAAGAAGGATTTCGAGGATCCCTTCAGGAAGATCGTCTACCGGAACGATGAGGAGATGATCGCTGTTCTCGGAAAGACAGATGAGAACCCGTTCGTGCAGGAGAGCAGGAGGGCTATGGAATCTTTGAAGGAGTTAGTGCGGCGCTTTCCTCCCCAGCAGTGATGTGTTACATTAGGGGCATGAAAGAGATTGGGTTTACATATCCTATACGCGACACCTATGCTCCTCCGGTTTTCAGCGACGAGCTGCTGAGAAGTATCATGGACACAGAACCGGCATTGAACCGTGAGTTGTTGCAGAATGCAGCAGTCACTCAGACTCCGGTACACACGATTTCGGCTTGTCTGGATTCTTATACCAAAGAGCACCTTCGAGACCTTGCTCAGGATCATGAGGTGCAAATACCGTCATCGCTCAGGAAAAAGCAGGTCGTTGAGCAACTCGCCGACCGACTGGTTTCTCAGTTCCCCCGAATGCTACCCTATTTCCCCCAGATGAATCTGGAATTTCTCGCTCGATTCAAAGACTCTCCCAGCATCGAAGTGGAACACGATTCGTTGCATTTCCGCGATATCTCGCACGTCCACAACTTCGGGTTCCTCTACTTGTTCAGAGATGGGAAGAAGTTCACAGCCGTCGTGCCACATGAGTTGCTTCCTGCTTTGCAGATCCTCTCTGAAGACGGCATATGGAAGAGGGTGAACTTCCATCAGCGATTGGACGCCTACGCCGTTGCCCTCTCGAACCTCTATGGGGTGCTCGATATCGATCAGTATGCGATAGTCTGGAATCGATTCGAAGCTGAAAGTCTCACTCCGGCCATGGTCATGGATGAATTGATCGAACTCGGAAAGATTCAGTACTACTGGTGGTTCGAAGATGAATTGGTCATATCCAGCTATTTCAGAAGCGATGCAGAGGTCGAGCTGTTCCTTGAGAAGGTAAGACAGATATCCTACTATGCTCCATCGCGGGAAGATCTGGTGAAATACTTCCAGACCCCGTACGATGACCAGAGCCCGGCTGCAAGCGCCATGCTTGAGTTTCTCAGTGGATACCGGTTGCCGAATGGTGAACAGATCGAAGATCTCATGGACGATATCTCCGATGCCTGTATCGTAGGAGAGGGAATGCAGGATGTATTCAATCTCCTGAACGAGTATGGTCTCCTATTTTCCGGAATGGAGGAGATCAACCGTTTCACCGAACTGTACTCACAGCTCAGTGACCACAGCAGAAAGTGGGAACTTCGCGGACACACTCCGGTCGGATTGAAGAAGCGGACCCACTCAAGCTAATACGAGGCGGGTGTCTATTTGAGATCCGAGGTGGATTTGAAGACCTCCATGAGCGTGGTCCACCACGCCTCGGTTCCTTCGTAATTTCCGATTCCCCGAATCTTTCTGATCCGGTATCTGACCAGAGTCGCTGCAGATTTCGTGCAGAGGTTGTCGAGATCTCGGATGATGGTCTCTTTGATCGCCATGGCTGTGAACTTCGGATCCTTGTGGGCTCCTTCAGGCACTTCGGGAATGATATCGTGGATGATATTGAACCGCTTCAAATCGTGAGCGGTCATCTTCATGGCTTCTGCAGCCTCCTGAGCTCGAGATGGATCTCGAAGTAGAATAGAAGCAAACCCCTCCGGGGTAATGACCGAATAGACTGCATTCTCGAGCATGTACAATTTATCTCCCACGCCAATCCCGAGAGCTCCTCCGCTGCCTCCCTCTCCGATTATAAAGCTCAAGACAGGAACTTTGAGTGTGGAGAACTCCTTCAGGTTGCGTGCAATGGCCTCCCCGATTCCCCGCTCCTCTGCACCGAGGCCGGGGAAGGCTCCGGGGGTGTCGATGAAACAGACTACCGGCCGGTTGAATTTTTCGGCCTGCTTGGCGAGTCGCAGCGCCTTTCTATACCCCTCGGGATTGCTCATGCCATAGTTTCGCTCAATGTTCTCCCGAAGGTTCATCCCTTTTCTATTGCCGATGAAAGTGATCGCTCTATCGCCGATGGTGCCGATGCCTCCGATCATGGCCGGATCGTCCCCATAGGTACGATCACCGTGCAGTTCCATGAACTCATCACAGATAAGGTCTATGTAGGTACTGGCACCTGGTCTCCCCTGTTGTCTGCTGAGAAGCACACATTCCCAAGAGGAGCGCTCCTTTGCACGAGGATCGCTCGATGCGAACTGTTCGAGTCGAGAGAAGGACTCCTGTAGTTGATGATCATCAGTTCTCTGCATACTGTTGCTCCTTGTGGGTTCTCATGAGAAAAGCGAGTTGGGAACGCAATCTGTCCCGAGGGACGATCGCATCGACAAACCCTTTCTTCAACTGAAATTCAGCGCGTTGGAACCCTTCCGGCAGTGTCTGACCGATGGTTCCCTCGATCACCCTCGGTCCTGCGAATCCGATCAGAGCTCCCGGTTCGGCGATGATCACATCGCCGAGCATGGCGAACGATGCTGTCACTCCTCCCGTCGTCGGATGGGTGAGTACTATGAACAGTGGAACGCCGGTTTTTTCGAGCAAGGCTGCTGCACTGGCTGTCTTCGCCATCTGCATGAGGCTGAATATCCCCTCCTGCATGCGAGCACCTCCGCTGGCAGTGAAGATGATCACGGGAGTTCGTGTGAGCGCTCCTTCGAACATCGCCTGGGTGATCTTCTCTCCCACCACAGAGCCCATGCTGCCACCCATGAAATCGAAGGACATCACAGCGAGCACCGCTTCTTGGTTCTCAATGCTGCAGGTTCCGGTCACTACCGCCTCATTCATACTGGCTTTCTGCCTGCACTGCAGGAGCTTCTCGGTATATCCATCCAACTCAATCGGATTTCTCGAGCAAAGTTCGCCAGAAAATTCGATAAACGAATTTGGATCAGTGATCTGGACGATCCGCTCAGGTGCATTGAGTCTGTGGTGAAAACCGCACTCGGGACACACCATGAGATACTTCTCAAGAACATCGTGTGCTATTACGCGGTGGCATGCTGGACAGGATTCGTTCTTCGGCATGTTGATTACCTCGTTTTCTCTTCGGCGAACAGTCTACTGTACAGATCGGTCCCAAATGTCCCCGACCTGAATGCTTTCGACTGCAGGATTGTGATCTGCGATGCGATATTGGTCTGAACCCCTTCGATCTCGAATTCACGAAGTGCCCGAATCATACTATCGATCGTACGTTGTCGATCAGGACCGTGTGTGATGACTTTTGCAATCATGGGATCGTAGTGGGGACTGACCACGGCATGTTCGCATAGATGGGTGTCCACACGGACCGATGGCCCGAGCGGTGGGGAGAATCTGGTGATTGTGCCGCTGGCCCCTGCGTTGACACGACACTCCAGCGCATGGCCGGAGATTTTTGCAGCAGAGCCGTCGAGTTCAATGGACTTTCCACTCGCAATGAGTATCTGTTGTCTGATGATATCGGTCGAGCAGACCAATTCGGTCACCGGATGCTCCACTTGGACTCGGGCATTGACCTCCATGAACCAGTAGGCGCCATCTTGTACCAAGAACTCGATGGTTCCTGCACCACGGTAGCCGATATGGGAGAACAGTCTCACCGAATCGGCACCCATGTGGCGACGCATCTGCTCGTCAATTGCGGGAGAAGGACTCTCTTCAATCAGCTTTTGGTGGTTTTTCTGCACCGAACAATCACGTTCTCCCAGATGTACCACCTGCCCCTTGCCATCTGAGAGGAGCTGGATCTCCACATGGCGAGGATTTTCCAGATATTTTTCCAAGTGAATGGTGCCATCGTCAAAAAAGGCTTTTGCCTCACTTGAAGCTATGGATATGGCGCGATCCAAGTCTCGTGGTTCGCGGACGATCCGCATACCTCGACCGCCCCCACCAGCTGCTGCCTTGAGTATGACCGGATACCCGATCTCATCTGCTAGTTTCGTTGCCTCAGCGCCTGAGGTCACCGCCTCCATGCTTCCTGGTGTAACCGGGACTCCAGCCTCAGTTGCCGTATGTCGTGAACGGACTTTGTCCCCGAGCATCCGAATGGTCTGTGCAGTAGGTCCTATAAATATGAGTCCGGCATCTTCGACCTCTTGGGCGAATACCGGATTCTCTGAGAGGAATCCCACTCCGGGATGGATAGCATCGCATCTGGTCGCACACGCGGCGGTGATGATGTTTCTTCTGTGCAGGTAGCTTTCGGACGATGGGGCAGGCCCAATGCAGACGGCTTGATCAGCCATTCTGGTATGCAGCGATCCGGCATCTGCCGTGGAGTAGACCGCGACGGTTCGAATTCCCATCTCTTTGCACGTGCGGATGATGCGAACGGCAATTTCTCCACGGTTCGCAATGAGCAGCGATCGAATCATAGGGGTTTCACCTCGAACAATGGCTGTCCGAACTCTACCAGGGTCCCCTGGTCTGCAAGGATAGCAACGATCTCACAGGCATATTCGGCTTCGAGTTGGTTCATCAGCTTCATAGCTTCGAGTGTGCAGAGCGTGTCTCCAGTTTCGACCGTATCGCCCACCTCGACATAGGGAGGAGAATCGGGCGATGGAGTCCGATAGAATGTACCTACTATCGGACTGGTGATGATTCGGTGATTCTTATTCTGTTGCTTCTGGGTCTGTCCAGTCGAAGGAGTGCTGGAGACTGTAATCGACTCTGCCCCTTCCGCCGGTGGCAGTGAAGTGCCAACACTCCGTTTCATGCTGACAGATTCGTGTTCGCTCGAGAATTCTAGTTCAGAGAGCGTGCTCTGTTCGAATAGGGCTATGTATGCCTCCAATTTCTGAATGTCCATAAGGTCCTCCCGAGAATTGCAGGGCCGAGGATATGCACCGGAACAGCTCCCGCTTGCATTTCTGATAATAACGTTATAATATAAAAGTGTCAATATTGACAAAATAATAATAATTGTAATAAATAAGGGTGCGGGGCGAATGCCTCAGCTGTCTGTGGAGGAGCTACTGTATGATGAGACCAGCCCATGTTGCCATTCGAGCAGTCGGAGCGTATGTACCACCAAAGAGATTGACGAATGATGATCTTGCCACATTCGTTGATACAAGCGATGAATGGATTCGATCGCATACCGGTATTGGGGCGAGGCATCTGGCGGAAGAATCCGTAGCGACAAGCGATCTTGCCGTTGGTGCGGTCAAGGATCTGCTGAGACGGCATGGTATACGGAACGAGGAGATCGGAGCCATTATCCTGGCCACCGCGACTCAGGACTTCCTTGGTTTCCCCGCGACAGCATGCATCATTCAGGAGAAGTTGGGAATCCGTACCATTCCTGCATTCGACATAGCTGCAGGATGCACAGGGTTCATCTATGCCGTCGAGGTTGCTCGTGGCATGGTCTCAATGGGAACCGTACCCTCTGCTCTGGTCATCGGTGCAGAAAAACTCTCTGCGGTCACCGACTGGACCGATCGCAACACCTGTGTCCTGTTTGGCGATGGGGCAGGTTGCGTACTGGTTACTGCCGCGGATTCCGGTGAGGGGGACATTCTCGACAGTGTGCTCCACGCTGAAGGCTCCGGTGCTCCTCATCTCTGCATTCCGAACGGGGGAACGAATACGGCCTTTTCACCCGAAGATGGAAGCGATGGTACCAAACTCCACATGGATGGTCGAGCAGTCTACAATTTCGCTGTTCGGGTACTGGGGGAGGTGGTAGACGAGTTGTTGAGTAGAAATCAACTCACCATCGAAGAGATAGACTGGATTGTTCCGCATCAAGCCAACAGCAGAATCATCTCCGCCGCAGCTAAGCGGTTGAAGATCGATCAGGCAAAGTTCTTCATGAATATCGAGGACTATGCGAATACCTCTGCTGCCTCGATTCCCATCGCACTTAGAGAGATGGAGGAGCAGGGGCTGTTGCAGCGGGGGCAGAAGATCATGACGATCGGCTTCGGTGCAGGCCTCACCTACGGAGGGAATTTGATACAATGGTAACCTATGCAGCGTGCTACCCGGGACAGGGAGCTCAGAGACCGCAGATGGCACTCGACCTGTTTCGAGAATCTTCGCGTGTACGAAGGCTGTTCGAGATAGCCTCAGAAGTAGCGAAGGTTCCGATGTACGATCTGCTTGAGCATGCCGATGAGACGGCGTTGAAGCAGACGGAGATCACCCAGCTAGCGGTCACGTTGGCAAACCGAAGTGCAACCGTGTTCCTCGAAGAGTGGGGTGTGCGATTCGGTTGTCACGCAGGGTTCAGTCTTGGAGAACTATCTGCGTATGCAGCTGCCGAAGTAATTACAGACGAGACGCTGTTCGATGTTGTGGCAAAACGGGGGAGACTCATGGCACGAGCTTCGCAGGATGCCGAGTCCCGGTTCGGTAAGCTTGGAATGGCTGCTGTCATGGGTCTCGGTTTTGCCGAGGTTGAACGAATTCTCATCGAACAAAGAGCGACTCATCTGTATGCAGCGAATGACAATGGACCCAAACAGGTGGTCATATCTGGTCTTGGTGAGGAGATCGAGCGGTGTACCGCCGCACTGAAGGATGCCGGAGCACGTAGGATCGTCTCGTTGAGCGTCTCCGGTCCGTTTCACACGCCACTCATGCAAGAGGCTGAGGTCGAATTCGCCGACTATCTTACCGATATATTCTTTGCCGATCCGAAATCGTTACTCTATACAACCGTCACAGGAGCGCCAGTAGCAACAGGAGCCGAAGTGAGAGCACTTTGTGCACGACAACTCTCCTCACCGGTGAGATGGACGAGTATCATGGAGCATATCGTGCAGGAGTCGAAACTATCCGAAGCGGTCGAGCCTGGACCTGGCTCAGTTCTCTGCGGCTTGTGGAGATCCAGCGGGTTTCCAGTCTCCTGTTCACCAGCGGGGACATACGAAGATATTCAAAAAGTACTAAATGAGGGGGAAAATCATGCATGATACCGAAAAGAAGTGTGCAATCGTCACAGGCGGTTCGCGGGGAATAGGACGTGAGATCGTAGTATCGCTACTTCGTTCCGGAATGGAGGTCTGGTACCTCTCCCGGTCCGAGGGAGCGGGTGCCGCCAGATTGTGTGCAGAGGCGGGCGTTCCAGAGGGGAGTGCCCATTGGGTATCATGCGACATGGGAGATGCCGAATCGGTCGAACAGGCGTTGGCCTCGGTTCTGGAGCAGTGCAAGCGAATCGATGTTCTCGTGAACAATGCGGGTATCACGCGTGATGGTCTGATCATGCGGATGAAGGATGAAGCCTGGGACGATGTACTGAGAATCAATCTCACTGGAGCTTTTCTCACCTGTAGGAAGATCGGAAGAATCATGGCATCGCAAAGAGGTGGAGCAATCGTGAATATCTCATCGGTGGTGGGGATCATGGGAAATGCCGGTCAGACCAATTATGCGGCATCTAAGGCTGGTCTGATAGGTTTTTCCAAGAGTCTCGCACGGGAACTCGCTGGACGGACGGTCAGAGTGAATGTGGTAGCTCCAGGTTTCATTCAGACCGATATGACCTCTGCACTCCCCGAATCTGCACAGGAGGCTCTGGAGAAGCAGATTCCCCTCGGAAGAATTGGCGCAGCGAAGGAAGTGGCCGAGGTTGTCGAATTCCTCTGCAGTGATAGGGCCTCATACATCACCGGGCAGGTACTCTCGGTCGATGGTGGCATGGCTATGTGAAGGAGAATTGAATGGAACGGGTAAGACGTGTAGTGGTTACAGGTATGGGAACAGTGAATCCTCTTGGCGTACGGGTGGATGAGTTCTGGAACAATATCAAGGCTGGAAAGAGTGGTATCGGTCTGCTGACGAAATTCGATACTACCGAATATCCTGCGAAGATAGCTGGAGAGGTGCGCAATTTCGATCCGTCCGATCTGCTGGACAGAAAAGAGGTTCGATCCATGGCCGACTTCACCCAGTTTGCTGTCTATGCTGCTGTGCAGGCGATGCAGGAGGCAGGCTTGGCTGAAGAAGGAGATCGTAAATTCGATCCAGAGCGCTCTGGTGTGTATCTGGGAAATGGTATAGGGGGGTTCGAGATTGTCGAGAACAATCTCGAGAAGTTGTTCGATCGTGGACCGAGAGCTGTCGCTCCGCTGACCATTCCAAAGCTCATAGCGAATGAGGCTGCCGGCGGCATTGCCATGAAATTCGGCCTGAAAGGGCCGTGTCATACCACGGTGACCGCTTGTGCTTCGGGGACCGATGCAATCGGTGCCGCATTCCACGCGGTGAAGCACGGAGTAGTGGATCTCGTACTGACCGGCGGCACAGAGGGGGCGATCACGCAACTTGCCGTTGCTGGGTTCTGCCGAATTCAGGCACTTTCGACAGGTTTCAATGATACACCCGAGCTTGCATGCAGACCGTTCGATGCAAAACGGGATGGGTTCATCATAGGAGAAGGTGCCGGTATTCTGGTTCTTGAAGAACTCGAACATGCGAAGGCGCGGAATGCGAATATTCTCGGAGAGATAGTCGGGTACGGGATGACATGCGACGCATACCACCTGACTGCTCCCGACCCCGAAGGCGACGGTGCTGCTAGAGCCATGCAAGCTGCCCTGAGAGAGGCGAAGATCATGCCAGAGGAGATCGACTATATCAATGCGCACGGAACGAGCACCGAAGCGAACGATGTCATGGAGACTCGTGCGATCAAGCGTGTGTTCAAGGATCATGCACGGTCGCTGAAGATATCCTCGACCAAATCGATGACAAGCCACTTGATAGCCGCTGCAGGTGCTGTGGAGGCGATCATCTCGCTGTTGGCCATACGGGACTCGTTCATCCCGTGCACGCTTAATTTGACGAATCCGGATCCAGAGTGTGATCTCGACTATGTGCCGAATGTTGGAGAGCATGGTACAATACGGTATGCGTTAAGCGAGTCTCTTGGATTCGGAGGACACAACGGAGCACTGATATTCACTGGATATCGTGCGTAACTTGAGGAAGGAGATTATGCAGATGAACCACGAGTATGAAGTCATGAAGAAATTGTTGCCCCACAGAAAACCGTTTCTGTTTGTGGACAGACTCGAGAAGGTCACAAAGGATCAGACGGTCGGTGTTCGCCTTTTCAGTCACGACGAATATTTCTTCGAAGGACATTTTCCCGATTATCCTGTAGTTCCGGGAGTGGTGCTCGTGGAGACCATGGCACAGTGCGGAGGAGCAGGGCTCAAACAACAGGGGAGGTTGTCTCAGGACGCTCTCTTTGTCCTGGCGTCGGTCGAGAAGGCAAAGTTCAGACAGCAGGTGAGACCGGGAGACACCGTGACTATCGTGGTGGATAATCTACGAATCTCGGAACAGGTGCTCCGACAGCGTGGTAAGATCCTTATCGGTGAGACCCTTGCCGCTGAAGCTACATGGATGTGCATCGTGAGCAAAGCCGAGAAGTAAAGGAGCGATTATGATCATTACACAGAAAATTATGCGAAATGTCTCACTCACCGCCCATCCTACCGGGTGTCGAAGATATGTTGAAGAGCAGGTCGCCTGGTTGGACTCTCAGAAAGTCGCACCCGATACCGTATCGCACCTGCCTAAACGGGTGCTCGTGATTGGTGGTTCCACAGGATATGGGCTTGCTTCACGCATGGTTGCTGCAATTGTGGGCGAATCTGCGACGTTGAATGTGTCGTTCGAACGTGAGCCCTCCGAGCGGAAAGTGGCCACTCCCGGTTGGTACAATACCAAGGCTTTTGAGCAGGAGGCAAAGCGACGAGGTCTCTTTGCCGCAAGTTTGTTCGCAGATGCCTTCTCGAACGAGACCAAGGAGACTACTGCACAGCTCATTGCTGAGCATCTGGGTCAGGTGGATATGGTCGTCTATAGTCTCGCATCGCCCATTCGAATCGATCCCGACACCGGAGAGACATACAAGTCGGTCCTGAAACCGATCGGCAAGACCTACACAGCACTCTCTGTCGATGTCACATCGGGGCGTATCGAGCAAGCCGTTATCGACCCTGCCGACGATCGACAGATCGAAGAGACGGTCAAGGTCATGGGGGGTGAGGACTGGGCTCTCTGGATCTCACTGCTCCTCGATCGACAGTTGTTGGCTCCAGGTGCAACAACAGTCGCATACTCCTACATAGGGCCAGAAATCACCTATCCAGTGTACCGAGAGGGTACCATAGGGCGAGCAAAGGAACATCTTGAACGAACTGCAAAGTCGCTTACAGACAAGCTTGCGCTGCTTGGCGGTGGAGCCTATGTCTCGGTCAACAAGGCGCTGGTCACGCGAGCAAGTGCCGTCATTCCAGTGGTCCCCCTCTATATCGCCCTTCTGTACCAAGTGATGAAGGAGAAGGGTATACATGAAGAGTGTACCGAGCAGATGTATCGGTTGTTTGTCGATCGTCTCTATTCGGGCTCTACGGTTCCTGTGGATGAAAAGGGGCGCATCCGACTGGATGATTGGGAAATGCGGTCCGATGTTCAGCAGGAGGTGTCGAGTCGATGGAGTCTCCAGAGAGAGGGTGAATTGATCACAGGTGGAGATCTGAAGGGGTTCAAAGATGCATACGATCATATCCACGGCTTTGGATACTCGTCGATAGATTATGAGGCAGACGTCGATCCTACCCAGGTCTGATCATGAGGATCCGTTCTCAGTACCGAATTTCATCAACATGGGTATGATAATACTTGCTTGTATCACTATACATATGTTACCATGTTTCTGTCATGGATACTGCAGAGAAGCTCGACATTCTTGCACGCGACGCTCAGTATGACCTCTCATGTGCCTGTGCTACAAAAAACCCGAACGAACATAGGAAACGGTCTGCGGGCGGTGCATGGTTATACCCGGTTACCGTAGCTAGCGGTGGTTCAGGTATCATGCTGAAGACCCTCTTCTCCAATTCCTGTATGAACGACTGTAAATACTGTCCGCTACGGTCGTGCAACGATACGCCGAGGACATCGTTGCAACCGGACGAGCTTGCCCGTTTTTTCATGGATCTTCGCACCAAACAAGCTCTTATCGGAATATTCCTTAGCTCTGGTGTGATCGGCAGTCCCGATCATACCATGGACCGTCTCACGGCAACTGCCGAGATACTTAGGAGGCAGTATCGGTACCGAGGGTATATCCACATAAAGATCATCCCAGGAGCCTCCTTTGCAGCCATGGAGAAGGCACTCTCACTCTCTTCCGCCGTCTCGTTGAATATCGAGACTCCCGGTGCACACCATTTTTCGAAGCTTTCCGAATCGAAGCGGTATCAGAGCGATATCATTGATGGTCTGACCTATTTGAGCGAACAGACAGCCAAGGGCTCTCCTTACGAGAAGGTGACCAAGACCAGTCAATTCATCGTAGGAGCATCGGATGAATCGGATAGGGAAATTCTTGGATACACGTGGGGAATGTATCGTAGGTTGGGCTACAACAGGCTCTACTACAGCGCCTATCAGCGTGGTCTCGGAGAGCCTGGTATTCCGGGTGAACAGGTCACCACTTCACTGGTTTCCGAAGGGAAGCAGTTGGTGATTCCCGAGCTCCTGACTCCGCAAGGGAATCCTGCACTACTCATGCGCGAACATCGCCTGTACCAGGCGGATTTTCTCTTTCGTTCATACGGTTTCACCTTCGATGAACTTGGCTTCGATGGGACTGGTAATCTGGATCTTCACCGGGATCCAAAGTTGTCGTGGGCTCAACACCATCCGGAGTTCTTTCCAGTTTCCTTGTCCAGGGGGAGCAAAGATGAACTGCTCCGAGTTCCCGGGATAGGTCCTACGCTAGCCCAGAGGATTGTGAAACACAGGAGAGAGAACCCGCTTGGGACTCTTGATGATCTGCCCATGCAGAGACACTTGAAGGAGCGGGCTAGACCCTATCTCAGAGGATAGTCTCTGTTTGAATTGAACTTTTGTTTAACAGATACCTTTTCAATTCTTCTCTAGTCTGCTACATTCAGAGGTGTTCTCGAAGGAGCGGAGAGGGTGTATCAATTATTGCTTATTCTTGGAAGCTTAGGGTTGTTTCTGTTCGGTATGCGGACAATGAGCGACGGTATACAGAAGGCCGCCGGAGAACGCCTACAATCCATTTTGAACTTTATGACGGGCAATCGAGTTTCTGCGATTTTAACTGGATTCGCCATTACCGCCATCGTTCAATCCTCGTCGGCAACCACGGTCATGGTGGTGAGTTTCGTAAATGCCGGACTTCTGCAACTGACTCAGTCCATCGGCGTGATCATGGGAGCCAATATCGGAACCACTGTAACAGGATGGATCGTCGCAATATTCGGCTTCAAGGTGAATATAAGCGCCCTTTCACTTCCCGCAATCGGGATCGGGTTCGTGCTTCTGGTTATCAAGAAGCTCGACAAGGAGGATTTCGGTGAGACGTTAATCGGTTTCGGACTTCTTTTCATGGGGCTCGATTTCCTCAAAGGCTCTGTTCCCGATATTAATCAGCACCCCGAAGTGCTTGAATGGCTCGGACGATTCACCAATCATGGCCTAGCTTCGTACTTTCTCTTCATTATCGTTGGGGCACTGCTTACCATAATAGTACAGTCGTCATCGGCAGCCATGGCTATCACACTCACTATGGCGTATGCCGGGTGGATCGATTACCCAACAGCAGCAGCGATCGTTCTGGGTGAGAATATCGGAACCACGGTGACCGCATTTCTTGCCTCTTTGGGAACGAGTGTAAATGCTCGTCGTGCAAGTCGAGCGCATACCCTCTTCAATATCTTCGGCGTCATCTGGATGACTCCGGTCTTCGCCATCTTCCTGAACCTAGTCAATATCATCATTCCGGGCGATGTCTATACGGAGGCAGGAATCACATCGCTTCCTGCCCACCTTGCCATGTTCCATACAATGTTCAATATCACGAACACCTTCCTCTGTGCGTTTTTCGTTCCTTTCCTCGCCAAGTTGGTCACGAAACTCGTTCCCGATGAAGTGGGTATGCCAACACGGTACACGTTGAAATACATTCGAGCGACACTCCAGGACACCCCAGAGCTCTACCTTTTGACCGTCAAACGGGAACTTTCGAAAATGGCCGATATCATAGCAGATATGTTCACCCGATTCTGGGATATCTTCAGCCATCCGGAGAAGTTCATGTCCGAGGAGATAGAGACGCAGAAGCAGATGGAGGATCTCACCGACGATATGCAGGAGGAGATAACAAAATTCCTCTCCCAGTGCAGCATGGACAACATGAACCAGGTGAGTGCAAACAATGTGTATAGCATGATGCGTATCACGAACGAATTGGAGAGCATAGGCGACAGTTGTTTCAATCTCATGATTCTTGCAGAACGACGGACCGAGCAGCATATCGAACTCGATCCAGATGCAATCGAGAATCTGCTCCCCTATGTCGATCTGGTCAATCAGTTCATTCGTTTCATCAGAAGCCATCTCAACGAACACGTATCGAGCGAGAATGTTGCCGTTGCTGTTGCGCTGGAGGATAAGATCAACAAGATGCGGAATATCCTGAAGCAATCGGCTTCGACAAGGTTGCAATCGGGGGCTGAAGTGAAAGCCGAGTTGCTGTACATCGATGTCGTTCGGCACGTGGAACAAATTGGTGATCACTGCCTGAATATCACTGAAAGTCTTAATAGGCTCGGATAGAAAAAACGGCGCATGTGCACAAGGCACACACGCCGATGCGATAAAAGTTCTCCGTATCAGCCGTTGTATGTTCCAGGAAGAATAAGATCTCCATACTGCTCTTTAGCCTTAGCGATTCGTGCAATGGTCTCATCCCAGTAGGAGAATATCTCCTGTGGAGTGTTCGGATCCATCTTCTTGTAGTATGCCTTGGTTCTCTCCAGTTTATCGATCCACTTGGTGCATCGGAAGGTGAACAAGAGGTCGTACTTCTCTTTTGGGAAGTCTTCATCGAGGTGTTTCTTGAACAGTACCTTGAGATCCTCGAATCGTGGAATCTTTCCTGTAGGAGTGTCGTAGGCATCGTACTCACCATGGATTCGCCCCTCTGCCCAGTGGAGCCACACCTTTTTGGCCAGTTTGCTGGTCACGAAGTCTCCGTTTTCATCTCGCATGAAATAGTTGTTGCTGAAGATCTTGGGGCAATCCTGTACCCCCTCACCGAATGCAATGTTGTTCATGGTGTATGTACCGAGAGGGTAGGATACGAAGTCCATGTTTGCCATGGGACTCGGAGTACGAACACCCTCCTTTCCCAAGGTTGCGCTGGTAGTCTCAGATTCGAGGGTGGCTGCCTTGAGCAGTATCCCGTCTCTCCAGTTTGGAGACTCTTCTACGGGAACGGTGATGTCGCTGTCTCTACCGCCGTAGAGAACTCCTTGCACCTTCACGCCGTTCTTGGCTTCGAAACCCTCCTTGTCGATATTGTCCAGATAGTCGAGTCTCATCGTGTAACGTGCATTTCCGTGTGCCACACCAACTTCCTTACCGGTTGCATCTTTCGTACCCTTCTTCCATTCACCGAAATGGTTTCGACCCTCATCTGGTGCATCTACTCCCATTCCGAGCCAATATGGCTTGTTATCCGGTCCTCGGAGTACGTTGGAGAATATGACCTCCTGGTCCTTCATGAGGTTGTGGAAGATGACCGGGTCGTCTTGTTCGTTCACATCTTTGATGATACCGAACATGCCGAATTCGACATTGACTGCTCGGAATTCACCATCTATGTTCCTGAAGTAGGCGATATCATCGCCAACGATCTGTTCACCTGGAATCATGGCCGTCGAGGTCTTTCCACACGCCGATGGGTAGGCACCGCAGAAATAGGTCTTTCTCTTCTTCTCTTCATCTAGCGCTGCCATGACGAACATGTGTTCGCAGAGCCACCCTTCATTGCCTGACTTGTTGATGGCAAGTCGCATGGAGTGTTTCTTCAGACCAACAGAGTTACCTGCGTATTGGTCATTCATGGAGTAGACGATGTTGTTCTGGGTATCCATGTAGATCCTTCTCTTGTCGAGATTCACCGAACATCCATGCTCATCCAACTCTCCGGCAGAGTGAATGAAACGGAAGAAGTCATCCTTTTCATCCTCTTTCATGTTCAAGAAGTGGGTATAGGCTGTCCGATAGAGGATATTCTCCGAGTGAGCAACATACCAGCTATCTGTGAACTGGATGCAAGGGATGGTGAAGGGACTCTGGGTCGGGCCTTCTGAGAAGAACTGCACCACGGCGTCTTTGCCCTGCATGATACCTTTTGCAATACCCATGATCTCGTTGTACCCCTCTTCGTATTCAATGGAGTTGAGGCTGGCCATTTTGTCCATGTTCTCTTTGTAGACCATGAATCGCGTATTCTTCTTGTCTCTAGCTTGGTCTCCATAGCCATCCCAGTGGATGGTCTGCTTGGAATTTGCCAGCTGATGCTCCTCTCCTTTTGCAAGGGCTTGGTCACGGACATATTGGACATCTGCTTCACTGTCACCACAGACATAGATCGATTTGGGATCGCAGTGTTCTGCGAAGGAACCCACGAACTCCATGACCTTCTTGTTTTTCAGAGCTTCAAGCTTGGCGAAGCTTTCGGCACTCATCTTGTTCTTCAATACGGTTTCAAAGGTATGCATATCTTCCTCTCCTTATTCTGTTAATATCCTTATTGTTGCGCTTTCTCGGATAATATGCAACCGAAGTGATCCTGATCGGGAAGATTTGATGTGTTGGATGGGTGAAAATCACTATTAATATGCGGCGAGGAACAATATATCAGCGACATTATTACATTGATAATTCTCCATTCCTGAACTATTCTGAAACAATCAACATCTCCATGTCAGATTGAAGGGGGCCTCAGGTGGGTCGCGAATCAACGAGAAAGAGATACAACAGAACAGTCCTACCTCTATATGTGATACTTGCATTGGCTCTCCTCATTGTCGGGTGTGCTACTACCGAGAACGGACCCTCTGTTTCAGGAAGATCGGATACCAGCATCCTTTGGAACATCGATGGATATCCGCTCAACGTGTTCATGGGTGTGTCGGCTCCCTATTCGACTCGTGAACAAGAGGTTGCCGAAGCCCTCTACAACTGCGCCAGGAGCATTGCCATTCATAATGGTCTTGAGGTTACCAGCAAACTGGTTTCCGAGGCATCCTCTGCAGGAGGACTGCTCTCTTTCGCCACCGATGGAAGCGCTCTCTATGAGGAGCGTGAGGTTCGCGAGATTCTCGAACGACTCGAACTGGTAGAAGTGAGAGATGCAGGAAAAGAGGGTGTGGTGATTGTAGCCAAGGATCCGACACGACCGGCATTACGGAGACCATACGCACAACAGTTCGACTCTGCAAAGAAGCCGACCTGGGTCACTCGTACCCCCGATGTTCCTGGATACCTCGTGGCAGTCGGCGAGACGCTCGGTTATCGATTCCTCAGAGACTCGCTCGAAGCGGCAGATGTGCTTGCAGCCGAGGCTTTGATCGAAAAAAGTGCAGAAGCAGTGACTCAGGCTCGATCGTACGTATGGAATGCTCAATCCGGAAATAAGGCACATGATTCTGCCTATTTCAGAGAAGGGGTATTGCAAGTCGCTTCTGGAAATCTCGATGGGTTCGTCATTCTCGCCCGGTGGCACGATATAAAGACAAACAGATTTTATTCTTTGGCAGCAGTGCCTTTGGCGTAGAGCATTATGAACAAAAATCTCTTCACAGATTTCACCAGAGAGGTATAATGGACTCATGAAAAAAGCAATGATTGCACCAATTATTTTTGCAGTTCTCACGATGGTGTGCGTTCTAGGGTATGCGGCTGTGTTCCTCTGGATTCCCTTACCCCTTGTAGTGAAAGTAGGAATTGCGCTGGTCGTGCTGGCTCTGATCGTTGCCATGGCGTATGTCGTGGTTGAGCGCAGCAGGGAAATCGATAAGGAGGAGTACGATGATCTTAGTAAATACTGATTTTATATCTGGAAAGAAGTTCGAAACGTTGAGTGTCGTGAAAGGATCTACTATCCGTGCGAAACATTTGGGCAAGGATATCATGGCCGGGTTGAAAACCATCGTTGGTGGAGAGCTCACCGGATATAGTCAGATGCTCAATGAAGCACGAGCTATCGCGACCAAGCGGATGGTGGAGGAGGCGTCTTCTCTTGGTGCCGATGCTGTGGTAAATATCAGATACGCAACTAGCAACGTGGCAACAGGAGCTGCAGAGATCCTCGTCTACGGAACTGCGGTGAAGTTCATCTAGTCACTGGAATATCTGGATGTGTGTGCTTAGAGGCTCGACTTATTGAGACGCTAGATTGTCGTTTTCCGCTTTTTCAGCCAATTTTTTTCAGAAATCTTGACTCTATGCTATTGAAACAACTGGGTAATGTGCTCTAGGCTTTGCGCCATGATGAAAGCTGATACGCTCCAGATATTGTGTGAGATCAGCAAAATCCTCGATGAGACAGAGGATCTGAAAAAGATCCTGCACCCCATACTCGACTCCTTAGCAGCACATGCTCCCGTTGTAAGAGGAGTGATAACACTCATAAATCGCGATACCAAGGAGATTCTGATCGAGTCTGCATATGGGCTCACGAAAATGCAGAAGAAGTTGGGGCGATATCAATTGGGCGAGGGGATCACCGGACAGGTTGTGGAGACGGGTATGCAGGTGGTGATCCCCGATATCTCCAAAGATTCAAGATACATAAACAAGACTGGAGCTGAGACGGAGTTGATCGAACGAAATGCCAGAATCTCGTTCATCAGTGTGCCGGTTCGAAGTGACAAGAGTATCATTGGTACCTTGAACATCTCATTCATCGATGTCACCGAAGAGGAGCTTCGACTGTACGAGAAACTGCTCGCTGTCATTGCCTCGATGATTGCACGTGCGGTAAAGATTCGACAGGAGCTACGAGAGGAGAAGGAGCGGTTAGTTGCAGAGAACGCCCGTTTGAAACTGGCGTTGGAAGAACGGTCGTTTCCTGAGCGAATCATTGGACGTTCACAGGTGATGCAAGAGTTGTTCGACCTGATAGCTCAGGTAGCGGGCAGTGAGGCGACCGTGCTCATTCGTGGTGAGAGTGGGACCGGAAAGGAGCTGGTAGCCCAGGAGATTCATGACAGTAGCCGTCGGGTGAGGAATCCATTCATAAAAGTGAACTGCGCCGCCCTTCCCGAGAGCATAATCGAGAGCGAGTTGTTCGGTCACGAAAAAGGAGCTTTCACTGGAGCTCATTCGCTTAGAAAAGGACGATTCGAACTGGCAGATCAAGGCACCCTTTTTCTGGATGAGGTTGGAGAGCTTTCACCACAGATGCAGGCAAAGCTACTTCGCGTTGTCCAAGAGCAGAGCTTTGAACGTGTTGGCGGAGTGAAAACCATCCAAGTGAACGTCCGGCTGATTGCCGCCACGAACAGGAATCTTGAAGATGAGATGCGAGCAGGCAGATTCAGAGAAGACCTCTACTACAGATTGAATGTGTTCCCGTTGCATATCCCGCCACTAAGAGAACGGAAATCCGATATTCTGCTGTTGTGCGACCATTTCGTGGAGAAATACAATAAGAAGAACCACGCTGGCATCAAGCGTATCACCAGTAATGCAATCGATCTACTCATGATGTACCATTGGCCAGGTAATGTTCGTGAATTGGAGAACTGTATCGAACGAGCCGTAATTCTCAGTAGAGACGATGTCATTCATGCGTTTCATTTGCCTCCAAGTCTGCAATCTGCCGATTCGTCGAATACTCAATTCCGTTCGACATTGCAGTATGAATTGGATTCGTTGGAGAAGGAGATCATTTCCGATGCCTTGAAGCAGGCACAGGGAAATCGAGCCAAGGCAGCAAGGGTACTGGGAATCACCGAACGGATCATGGGGCTCAGAATCGAAAAGTATGCGTTGAATCCAGATAAGTATAGGACCACATAGGCTACATTCTTGTAGCCTTTTGGTGCGCATCGTCCAGAAATGTAGGATTATGCACTGACCTACAGTTGGTCCTGCGCGGGTGTGCGCAAGTTTCTCTGAAAAATAAGGAATATCCATCTTATTATAATATAACTAGTTAGTATGTTTTTATGTTGATTTTACTCTGTTCGACAGCTGTTGGCACGCCGATTGCACTATTCAGTGCATCATAAAAATTAGGAGAACAGTATGAAGAACAGACGAATAGCCATGGTGCTTCTCGTTGCTGGAATCGGGTTGCAGAGCGTCTTTGCTGCTGAAGGGGATACATCTCTAGCGACCTTGGTACAATCGCTCGATATGGTGTGGATACTGATCGCTGCAATGCTTGTATTTTTCATGCAGGCGGGATTCGCCATGGTGGAGATTGGCCTTACCAGAGCGAAGAATGCAGGGAACATCATCATGAAGAACCTTATGGATTTCAGTGTAGGTTCGATTATGTTCTTCACCATCGGATGGGCACTCATGTATGGATCTTCGGTCGCCGGTTGGTTCGGTAATTCTCAGTATCTCCTGCTTGAGTATGATACGATCCTCCTGAGAGATTGGATGTTTCAGGTCGTGTTCGCAGCGACTGCCGCCACGATTGTCTCTGGAGCCATGGCCGAAAGGACAAAGTTCAAAGCCTACCTCCTGTACAGTGCGGTGATCTCTGGAATCATCTACCCAATTTCCGGGCACTGTATATGGGGAGGAGGGTGGTTGTCGTCTCTCGGGTTTCACGACTTTGCAGGATCGACAGTCGTCCATTCGGTCGGAGGTTGGGCTGCTCTCACCGGAGCGATCATGCTTGGACCCAGAATAGGGAAATATGTATCCCAAGGAAAAAGAACCACCTCGAAAGCGATACCTGGACACAACCTACCGCTTGCAAGCCTTGGCGTATTCATATTGTGGTTCGGCTGGTATGGATTCAATGCCGGCTCGACATTGAGTGGCACCGACGCCACGATGGCAACCGTGGCCGTGACTACGACACTCGCAGCCTCTGCCGGAGCATTGGCGGCAATGACCGTCTCATGGATCAAATTCAAGAAGCCCGATGTGAGCATGTCATTGAATGGAGCACTAGCAGGCTTGGTCGGAATAACTGCTCCTACTGCGGTAGTGTCCCCTCTTGGTGCCATTGCCATTGGAGCCGTAGCAGGTCTGATCGTTGTCTTCTCAGTCACCTTCATTGATACGGTCGCTCATATCGATGATCCGGTGGGTGCCATAAGTGTCCATGGAGTATGTGGGGTCTGGGGAACCCTTGCTGTGGGATTGTTCGGATGCACAGATACTGTAAAGGGGCTCTTCTATGGAGGGGGCTTCAATCAGTTGGGAGTCCAAGCTCTCGGGGCTCTTGCTGTATGTCTCTGGACAGTAGTGACGACTACGGTACTGTTTCTACTGATCCGGCAGACCGTTGGACTTCGTGTCAGTCTCAAAGAGGAGCTGTCCGGGCTGGACCTGTCGGAACACAGCACTGAGTCCTATAGTGGATTTCAGATTTTCACCACCATGTAAAGGAAGGAGCGTTGTATGAAATTGATCATTGCATATATACAGCCCGAGAAACTCACTGCGGTAAAACAGGAGTTGTATAAACGGGAGATCTTCAAGATCTCGGTCACCAATGCGATGGGCTGTGGCCAGCAGAAGGGGTACACCGAGATGTATCGTGGAGTAGATATTGAAGTGAATCTCCTTCGTAAGGTACGTGTCGAGATAGCAGTGAACGATGACTTCGTCGAGGCGACTATCGGTGCGATCGTCGAAGGAGCCGGAACGGACACCATTGGGGATGGCAAGATATTCGTGCTGCCCATCGAACAGTGTGTCAGAATTCGAAATGGCGATACAGGCACCGATGCCATAGGCTAGAACCCTACATACAGGTAGGATAGTGAGGAGTTTCCTACCTAAATGTAGGATGCATCTAGGCAGCGAGCCAGAGCAGATTCCCTCATCTCCTTTCATTGCAGTTAGATGTAAAGTTGGCATCATTTCTGCAATAGCAGTAGAAACGACTGAATGAGGAGATGAGTACATGACCGAATGCATTGACTACACAAAGGTTTCCTTGCCGACCGTATATGGTGAGAACTGTTTCAATGACAGTGTGATGCGGGAGCGACTTCCCGGAAAAGTCTACCACGAGTTGAAAGCTGTTCAAGCAGGAGAGAAGAGACTGGTTTCGGAGACAGCTGAAGTAGTGGCGAATGCCATGAAGGATTGGGCGATCGAGCGTGGAGCCACACACTACACGCACTGGTTTCAGCCCCTTACTGGATTGACAGCGGAGAAGCATGACTCATTCATCTCACCCGTGTCAGATGGTTCCATTCTCTTG
Organism: uncultured Spirochaetaceae bacterium; assembly: GCA_964473245.1. GTDB lineage: Bacteria > Spirochaetota > Spirochaetia > Sphaerochaetales > Sphaerochaetaceae > CAYZJV01. The sequence goes on along the minus strand of CAYYOL010000010.1, from coordinate 25,061 downwards.
GAGTTCTCAGGAAAAGAGCTGATACAGGGGGAGCCCGATGCCTCCTCGTTTCCCAACGGAGGATTACGAGCAACGTTCGAGGCTCGTGGATACACTGCATGGGATACCAGCTCGCCCGCTGTGATCAAGGATATCGGTGGAGTTAAAACGCTGACCATACCAACTGCATTTGTCTCCTATACAGGGGAGGCACTCGACAAGAAGGTTCCGTTGTTGAGATCGATGACTGCCATCAACAAGGAGGCGTTACGGGTCTTGCGCGCATTGGGCAACACCACCTGCAACAGGATAGTCACCCATGTGGGACCGGAGCAGGAGTACTTTCTCATCGATGAGGAGTTCTACAACAGAAGATTGGATCTCCGTCTGTGCGGCAGAACTGTGTTCGGGGCTGCTAGTGCAAAAGGACAGGAGATGGATGATCACTACTTTGGTGCGATCAAGGAGCGGATTGGACTGTTCATGAAGGAGCTCAACTACGAGTTGTGGAGGCTTGGTATCTCTGCCAAGACACAACACAACGAGGTAGCTCCAAACCAGTTTGAGATTGCCACAGTATACGATTCGGCCAACATTTCGACCGATACCAACCAGTTGCTCATGGAGACGATCAAGAACGTGGCGCGGCATCACAAGCTCGTGGCATTGCTTCATGAGAAGCCCTTTGCGGGGGTGAACGGTTCGGGAAAACATAACAACTGGTCAATTGCCACCGACGATGGGCAGAACCTGCTCGGACCTGGTGAGAGTCCAGGAGAGAATGCCCAGTTCCTGCTGTTTCTGACAACAGTCCTGAAGGCTGTCGACACATATGGGACACTGCTTAGGCTCTCGACTGCCACAAGCGGAAACGATCATCGGCTTGGGGCTAATGAAGCACCTCCTGCAGTGATCTCTCTCTATCTTGGACAGGAGTTGACCGAGATTCTTGAAAGCATTGCAGACGACCGACCGTTGGTTCGACGAGACGGCAGGGTCGTGGAGTTGGGCCTTACCACAATCCCCTCATTCCCACTCGATGACACCGATCGCAACAGAACCTCGCCTTTTGCGTTCACGGGAAACAAATTCGAATTCAGGATGGTCGGATCCTCACAGTCGCTAGCGGGTCCAAATGCGATGCTCAACATTGCTGTTGCCGATATCCTGTCCGAGGTTGCAGATAGGCTCGAACAATCCGAGGATACCATACTCGAAGTGAGAAAGATCGTGAAAGAGTTCTATGGTGCACATAAGCGGATTGTGTTCAATGGGAACGGATACGCTCCGGAATGGATCACAGAGGCCGAAAAGCTGGGACTGCCCAACCTTTCGAATACCGTAGAGGCACTCGCCCATCTGGATGATCCGGAGTATCTTGCGCTCTTCGAAAAACATAAGGTCTTCACACCAGCCGAAGCTCGATCTCGGAAGGAGATCTACCTGGAAACCTATGTCGAGCAACTCCATATCGAAGGAAGTGTTATGGTGAAAATGGCCCGACAGATGGCGATTCCAGCTGCACACCGGTATATGACTACGCTTCTCACATCGCTGGAGCCACAGCGAAGTTCGGGCTTGCATACGAAGGCCCAGGATGCCCTGGTCCACCGACTCTGCGAGCACATTGAAGCGGCACTGGAAGCAGTTGATGCTTTGGAGCGGGGCATGTCGGAATCGAAGTCCATGGAAAATGGGATTCTTGAGCAGGCACGATTCGTCCACGATTCCGTACTTCAGCTCATGCAGCGGTTACGTACCCACATCGATGAACTCGAACTGATCACAGATACAGCAATGTGGCCATATCCCTCATATGAGGATATGTTGTTTCGACTGTAAAGGTAGTTATGAGTAGACAGAACAACGTAGTAGGCGATCTTCAAAAACAGGTCATGCGAACCGGATCGTATGGACTCTACAGAACAGATTTCGAGCATGACAGTTGTGGAGTCGCCTTCATTGCGCACCTTGATGGGATTGCTCGGCATTCGATTGTCTCCGATGGGCTTTACATACTGGAACATATGGAACATCGAGGGGCGGTGGGAGGCGATGCGCAAACAGGCGACGGCGCGGGGGTCATGATCCAGATACCGGATGCGTTCTTTAGAGAGATGTTGCAGGACATGCTCCCTGAAAGTCTTGAGTACTATGCAGTCGGTATGGTGTTTCTTCCGAAGCAACAGGAACTTGCGGAACAGTGTTCGTCCATGATCGATCAGGTGTGCGAACAGGAGGGATTCTCTCTTCTGGGGTGGCGAGATGTTCCCGTCGATACAGCAGTTCTAGGAGGTTTTGCAGCGGCGACCGAACCGGTGATCCGACAGTGGTTTCTCTCCCATGACACATACCGCGGCGAGGAGATGCAACGACGGCTGTACGTGCTGAGGCGAAAAATAGAAAAGAGGTTCGCCTCGTCTCAGATCACAGCAGACCAGTGCTATATCTGTAGTCTGTCCGACACGGTGGTCGTGTATAAAGGGATGTTGACCGGTAGACAGGTGTCAGCGTACTACACGGATCTTTCAGATCCCGGGCTCGCAAGCGCCTTCTGCATGGTGCACTCTCGGTTCAGTACCAACACGCTACCGCAATGGCATTTAGCACAACCGTTCAGGTATATCGCCCACAATGGGGAGATAAACACCTTGCGGGGAAATATAAACAGACAGCGAGCCAGAGAGGGGTTCATGTCTTCGGCTCTCATTGGATCAGAACTCGAATGTATCACCCCCATTATCGATGAGGCCGGCAGCGATTCGGCTGTGTTCGATTCTGTCCTTGAGTTGTTCACTATGGCTGGAAGAAGCATTCCTCATGTCATGACCATGATGATTCCAGAGGCATACGGATCTGAGATACTCATGAGTGCAGACAAGCGTGCATTCTATGAATACCACTCGATTCTCATGGAACCGTGGGATGGACCGGCCGCTGTAGTCTTCACCGATGGTCGGTATATCGGAGCGACTCTGGACCGCAATGGTCTCCGTCCAGCCCGCTACACCATCACGCAGGATGGACTGGTGGTGTTAGCGTCAGAAACTGGTGTACTTCCACTTGAGGAGTCGAGCATACGTGTGAAAGGGAGATTGCACCCGGGAAAGATGTTTCTTGTGGATCTGAAACATCATGGTATCGTGCCGGATAATGTGATCAAGGCGAGGCTCTCGCGTCAGTATCCCTACAGACGATGGGTGCGTGACAGCAGAATCGAGTTGCGCGGGTTGTTCGCTCCAGCTGGAGTACCAAAGATCGACAGGCAGGAGCTGTTGGAGAAGCAGATACTGTTTGGATATTCGGATGAAGATGTGCAGACGATCATCAGACCCATGGCAGCACAGGGGCAAGAGGCAATCGGTTCCATGGGCAATGATACTGGACTCGCTGTATTCAACGAGCATACACATCTGCTCTTCTCCTACTTCAAACAGATGTTCGCTCAGGTGACCAACCCTCCCATCGACCCACTTCGAGAACAGATCATGATGTCTCTGGAGAGTTATATCGAGAATGAGAGCAATCCCCTCGATATCGACCAGAGGCAGTATCGGAGTCTGAAGCTGAACCACCCGATACTCAGCTCTCGGGACATGGGACGAATCAGGAACAACACGCATGTCGATCTTCGTACTGCAGACATTGATATCACGTTTCCGGCAGATGCCACCCAAGATGCCATAAAGTGTACCATGACGAGGATTTGCCAAGAGGCCGAAGCGTACGCAGCACAGGGAGTGTCACTCATCATTCTTACCGACACGACAGCCAAGCAGGGGAGGATTCCCATACCATCACTGTTGGCTGTCTCTGGATTGCACCAGCATATGCTCGAAAGGAAGTTGCGAGGACGTATCGGTATCATCATCGAGACAGGAGAGGTGAGAGAAGTCTTCCATTTCGCACTACATCTTGCCTTTGGGTGTGATGCCATGTGTCCCTACCTTGCGTTTGCTACTGTGAGGCAATTGGCGGATCAGGGAGACCTCGGTTCACTCACTGCCGAAGCTGCAGCAGATAACTATGTGAATGCTGTGAAGAAGGGGCTACTGAAGACCTTCAGTCGCATGGGTATTTCTACCTTGCACAGTTTCTTCAACACGCAGATATTTGAGGCGGTGGGATTGGATAACGAAATCATCGACTCCTATTTTCAAGGAACGATCTCCAGAATCGGAGGTATCGGCCTCGATGCCATTACAGCCGACTGCATGTATCGATACCGAACTGCCTATCCCAGTGGTACATCGGCCCCTTTGCTGCGACAGGTCGGAGGTGCCTACCGTTTCAGACGAGATGCCGAGCCGCACTACTGGTCCCCCGATGCGATCAGACTCCTGCAACAGGCGACTAGGGCAGATGACTATGGAATATTCAAACAGTTCTCCGCGCTTATGGATGCATCCTACCGTTCCAATGGCGAACTCAGAGGTTTGCTCGATCTCATCCCCGGGCAGCCTGTTCCGATCGATGAGGTTGAGCCGATCGAAGCGATCACTTGTCGGTTCGTCTCTGCTGCCATGTCGATTGGTTCGATTAGCAAAGAGGCTCATGAGACCGTTGCCATCGCCATGAATCGGATCGGTGCAAAGAGTAATAGTGGGGAGGGAGGCGAGGACCCCGTTCGTGCAGAGCCACTCGAGAACGGCGATTCCATGCGTTCCCGAATCAAGCAGATTGCCTCCGGTCGTTTCGGCGTGACAGCACACTACATCATGAGTGCAGATGAGCTCCAGATCAAGATGGCTCAGGGGGCAAAGCCCGGCGAAGGGGGGCAACTACCTGGAAACAAAGTGTCGGACTATATTGCAAAGATTCGACACACCGTGCCGGGGGTGACACTGATTTCGCCTCCCCCTCACCACGATATCTACTCTATCGAAGATCTAGCCCAGTTGATCTCGGATCTGAGAAAGATCAATCCGAAGGCTGAGATCTCGGTCAAACTCGTTTCTGAAGCCGGCGTGGGGACCATTGCCTCGGGGGTAGCGAAAGCCAAAGCCGATCGTGTCCTCATTTCCGGCCAGAACGGAGGAACGGGAGCCTCTCCTCTCACTGCCATCCGGCATACCGGCCTCCCCTGGGAGCTCGGGTTGGCTGAGACGCAACAGGCTCTGGTGGTCAATAGACTTCGCAGTCGAGTGGTCGTGCAAGTCGATGGGCACCTCAAGACCGGAAGAGATCTTGCTATCGCCACACTGCTAGGAGCTGAAGAGTATGGCTTTGGGACCTCACTGCTGATCACCCTCGGCTGCATGATGATACGAAAATGCCATCTGAACACCTGCCCGTTCGGGGTGGCTTCGCAAGATCCCGAACTGAGAAAGCTGTACCGAGGAAAAGCTGAATTCGTTGTCCGTTTTCTCCGGTTTGTGGCTCAAGAGTTTCGTGAGTACATGGCTCAGCTGGGATTCAGAACGGTTGAGGAGATGGTCGGCCGTGTCGATCGGCTCCAGTTTTCGCCAAATCCGAATAGACGGAGGACTGAGCATATTTCACTCGAACAGATGCTCTGTGCAGATCATGTCGCCATGGATGAACCGCTCTCCTGTCAGAGTCGTAGTGTTTCGAGCGAGCGATCGATGATGGATCGACAGCTGGACAAGCGGCTGCAGCTGTTTTGGACACACCCGAGTCCGAAGGTCATAGATCTTCCGATTGCCAATACGGATCGGACGGTAGGAGCATCGATCAGCGGCGAGATAGTCAAGCGGTATGGAGCCAAAGGATTGCCCGATGGTATGTTGACACTCCAGTTCTCTGGGGCTGCAGGTCAGAGCTTTGGAGCGTTTCTAGCTCCAGGAGTCACGCTGCGACTGAAGGGTGAGGCAAACGACTATGTAGCGAAGGGTCTGAGTGGAGGGACCGTGGTGGTTCTTCCACCCGACAATGCGCGGTTTAGACCTGAACGGAACAGTATCTGTGGGAATGTGACGCTCTACGGTGCCACCAGCGGACAGGTATTCATCTGTGGTATGGCCGGTGAGCGATTCGCAGTGCGAAACAGCGGCGCCACAGCGGTTGTCGAAGGAGTAGGCGATCATGGTTGCGAGTACATGACCGGCGGTACTGTGGTGGTCCTGGGGAAAACCGGGAAGAACTTCGCAGCAGGAATGAGTGGTGGGGTGGCATATGTATACGATCCCGAGGAGTTGTTCGATACCCGCTGCAATCTCGATATGGTGGAGTTGGAGACGGTCTGGGAAAAACGGGACAGTCTGCATCTGCACTCGCTTATCGAACAGCATGCTGCCGTGACCGGAAGTAGAGTCGCTCAGATCATGTTACAGGATTGGGATTCTCAGCTTCCGCTGTTTGTAAAAGTGATACCCACTGAGTACAGAATGGTGCTCGACCGTATGCGGATGAATGAGAATAGAGACGGAGAGACTCTGTCGGCAACTGAGGAGGTGTTCAATGGGTAGTCTATCAGGATTTCGCACCATTGAGCGGAGGGACCCGCCGTATCGCGCAGTCGATCAGCGAATCAAAGATTTTCACGCGGTGAGGCAGGAGCTCTCAGATAGAAGCGTGGTAGAACAGGCACATCGGTGCATGGACTGTGGTGTTCCCTTCTGTCATGCATATGGATGTCCTCTGGGAAACAGGATCCCGGATTACACCGATGCCATCATCCAGGGACACTGGAGAGAGGCTTTGAACATACTTCACGCCACCAACAACTTTCCCGAGATAACCGGGCGAATCTGTCCTGCACTTTGTGAAGCCTCCTGTACCTTGTCTGTCGATTTCTCTGCATCGATATGCCAGCATATCGAACTGAGTATCGCAGAGATGGGGTGGATGAAGGGTTGGGTTGTTCCTCAGATTCCCCGATACAAAAGCGGCAGACGTATCGCGATCATCGGATCGGGTCCTGCGGGACTTGCTACAGCCCAGCAGCTCTGTAGGGCAGGGCATGAAGTGGTGGTCTTCGAGAGATCTCCACGATGTGGGGGGTTGTTACGATACGGTATACCCGAGTTCAAATTGGAAACATGGGTGGTCGAAAGGCGTTTGCGCCAGATGCAGGAGGAAGGGGTGGTGTTTGAAACGAATGTGGAGGTGCCTTCGGACGTCTCCTCACGATACCTCTTGCGAAGATTCGATGCTATCGTGGTGGCGACCGGTAGCCCGGTACCGCGAGATCTTCCCGCCCCGGGAAGAGATTTGCAGGGAATTCATTATGCTTTGGAGTATCTGTCGCAAGCAAACGATGAAGACGGCTACCAGATCGATCCGAACGGTAAGCAGGTCGTGGTCATTGGAGGTGGTGATACCGGTTCAGATTGTGTTGGTACAGCGATACGGCACGGGTGTGCCTCGGTGACTCAGATAGAGTTGCTGCCAAAACCTCCTCTGGTTCGTACCGAGGACAATCCCTGGCCACAATGGCCTCGTGTACTGCGAACCTCTTCGTCGCACGAAGAGGGGGGAACTCGCTTGTGGAGTGTTGGAACGAAGGCCTACATCGGTGAGCGAGGCAAAGTGAAGAAGATCGCTTGTGTGAACTTGTCATGGGGAGATTCGGGGTATGAGGAGATTCCAGGCACCGAATTCACCATCGATGCCGATATCGTCTTGTTGAGCCTGGGTTTTGAACGCCCCGAAACGTTTCCGTTCGATCATGAGTTAGACGAACAATCACGGAGCAAGGTGTTCCTCGCAGGAGATGCTTCTATGGGTCCCTCGCTCGTTGTGCGTGCAATCGATTCTGGACGGATGTGTGCAAAGCTGGTCGATACCTACTGTAAGTCCCTATAGATGCACATAGAGCAGTTCAGGATAGTCGGAGGTGATGAAGTCCACTCCCATCTCCGCGAACTTTCTGATATGACGCGCACTGTTCACAGTCCATGTACCCACGCCGATATCTCGCTTACGGAGCTGATCGAAGAGCGAGCTGGAAAGGAAGGTGTGGGTCACTCCCACATAGTCTACGCCTAAGCGATGCATCTCGTTTGCAATCCACCGGGAACTTCTCGTCAAGGCACGGGTCATATATGCTGATCCAAGCAGTGCGCCGCGTGCAAGACTCGGTTCCAGCTCGCCGATGGTCTCTAGCGTTGGAAAATCGAACGAGATCACGGTGGTTCGGTCAATCAGATCGTATGCACGAAGTAGCTGGATCAGTTGCTCCTCGATTCCCGGGTAGCGCGAACCGTCGGCTGCCAGTTTCAGATCGATATGGTAGTGGACGGGGTAGTGTGAACGTGACTCGACCAGGTCCAATACAGCAACGAGTGTAGGGATAGGTTCAAAATCGTTATTGGGATGGTGAATAGCAGCATTCACAGTCTGCAGAAATGAGGAGTCGAAGTCGTTCACAGCACCTGCAAGACCGGTTGTTCGGTACAGAAGCGGATCATGGATGACCATGAGGGTGCCGTCACTGCTCATGTGAATATCGATTTCAAGTGCGATAGGACCATGATCCAGCGCACGTTCAAACGCAGAGAGTGTGTTCTCTGGAGCGACACCGGCACCGCCTCGGTGTGCAACTGCCAATGGTTTCTCATACTCTTCGATCGATGCACACGAAACAGTTGTCAGTAGGACAATTATCGTGAGAATGAAAAACGTTGGTGGAGACCACCGAAATCGCCTATCACGACTCTGGTGTGTCTGTGAGCAGTTCAAGGTCCTGTCCCTCCTCCTCAACAATATCAATATACAGATCATCCTCTAATTCGGTAACACCGATGATGGTAAACCCGAGTTCATGATCGTGGTAGATCTTATGGATTGCGGCATCGTTGATCCGCTCTCCAGGGATAATCAAGGGGAATCCTGGGGGATAGATGCAGACCATGCTTGCAGAGATCGCATGCTCTGCCTCTGAGAGTGGGAGCTGTCTCTTCGGTGCGTAGAATGCATCTCTCGGAGTCAATTCGAAGATGGGGAGCTCTCGTATGTCCACAAAATCATCTTCCTCCTCGACTTCGGCGAACCCGTCGAGTACCAACTGTTCAATGGTCTTTGCAAAGTAGATGAGATTCTCTCTGGTCTGATCGAGGTCGATGGCATCTGCCATGGTCAACGTGAGCAACAGGTGTTTCTCGCCAGCAAGTTCGATCTCAATGCCATGGGAGTCGGCAAGGATATCCTTTATCCTGATCAGATTGATCTCTTCTCGTTCGGCACTCCGGAAAATGATCTTGCATGGATCGAAGCTGGAAAACCCTCCAGCAGAGAGAATTCCTTCCGGGGGTTCGACTACAATGAACTCACTCGAGTTCAGCTGTCCTCGAATTGCTTCCAACATTTGAAGCAGGTCTGCATAGCGCTGTTCCCCATACTCCTTGGCCTCAGAGAGTGCGGCATCGATACTCATGAGCAGTAGCGCACTAGGAGACGTGCTCTGCAACATTGAGAGCATAAGGTCTATCCGCTCATCGATAGCTTCCGACGTTCCTGCAGAATGGAGGAGCGCACTCTGATAGAGCCCGCCTACGGTCTTGTGCATGGATTGTACAGAGTAGTCAGCCCCAGCTCGGAGTGCCGGTGAGGGGAATTCGGAATAGAACGAGAAGTGGGTACCATGTGCTTCGTCAACGAACAATGGCGCGTTGTGCTCATGGCAGATATCGGCGATTGCTGCGATGTCGAGGTTGATACCGTAGTAGTTCGGAGAGGTGACCATGACGAGTTTAATATCGTGGAGGGTGAGCAGCTCTTCGATCTTCTGCATGTAGACAGAACCGTACGCGTATTCGGGAAGGTTGGGGACAGGCTCGAGATAGATTGGGATTGCACCCGAGAAGACCAGTCCCATGAGTACAGCTTTGTGACACTCCCTATGGACAAGGATCTTCTCACCCGGTTTTACGAGCGCACCGAGGATGGCGTGGATGCCCACCGATGAGCCATTGACCAGAAACCAGGTTTGCTGCGCCCCCATGATGGATGCAGCTCGCTTTTGTGCATGGAGCAGGTTCTTCTTCGGAAATGCCAGCACATCGCTTCCCGATACTTCGGTGAGGTCGTATGCAAAGACTTGATCTCCCCAGATCTTTCTTAGGAAGGCCGGGGCTCCTTTTCCTTGTTTGTGACCCGGCATGCAATAGAAAGTTCTCGAGTCTCTCACGTACTCGCGGATTTCAGAGGCAAATGGGTTGTTCGTTTGTTGCTCTTCGTGCATGGAGCGACCTCCTTATCCCTGAAGGGGAGGGGTTTACTACATGACCGGACTGTCCTCCATACGAGAAATCCCGGGTTTCATCATGTGCCGCCCCACTTTGCCCCATTACACGATAATTTACAAGTTTCACGAGGCTGAAAAGTGTGAAGTTATGATAATTCTCGATTCATGTTCGCATCGGTTGAATCAGTTTGACAGTGTCGAGCACTTTTTCTATAGTGTTGAACATCTAACTAGAGAGAGAACCTTCTATGATGATTCCCAGTATCGCAGTCGTTGTTGGTGTTTTGGTCCTCGTATGGAGTGCTAATCGCTTTGTTGATGGTGCTTCTGCATTGGCATACCACTTTGGTATGTCTCCATTGCTCATAGGCATGGTCGTCGTCGGCTTTGGTACCTCGTCCCCTGAACTCGTCGTCTCAGTACAGGCTGCAATCGATGGGGTACCGGCTATCGCATTGGGAAACGCGTACGGTTCGAATATTGCGAACATCGCACTGATTCTCGGTATCACATCCATCATCATGCCCATCACGGTGCGTTCCAAGATTCTGAAAATGGAGTTGCCTCTTCTTGCCGTCGTTACCGGTGTCTCAGCATATATTGTATCGGATGGATACGTCTCGCGCCTGGAGTCGGTCCTGCTGCTCATGCTTTTTTCGGTACTCATGGGTTGGAGCCTGTATCGAGGTCGCATGAAGACCCCCGACACACTCGGTGATGAGGTCGCTCAGGAGCTCAAAGCTACGAATCGGTCCTTGAAACAGGCTGTTTCTGCTGTGATCGTCGGTCTTGTTCTCCTGGTGCTGAGTTCCCGTTCATTGGTATGGGGTGCAGTGGAGATAGCTCAGTTGTTGGGAATGAGCGATCTCGTGATCGGACTCACCATAGTTGCAATCGGTACGTCGCTACCTGAGTTGGCTTCCGCTGTCGCTGCAACGAAGCGGGGAGAGCACGATTTGGCACTCGGCAATGTGCTGGGTTCGAATCTATTCAACACGCTTGCTGTCGTCGGTCTTTCCGGTGTGATCCATCCGATCCGTGTCGAGTCACAGATATTCACCCGGGACATGATGGTCATGAGTGCACTGACGGTATCTCTGTTCATTATTGGGTATCGATTCCCTCGAGGAAAGGGGCGTATCAATCGGTTCGAAGGTGTGTTCCTCGTTCTCTGTTATGTCGGGTATACGGCTCTGTTGTTTTTGGGCTAGAAATCATGTGCGACCTCCGTGGAGGCCGCACATGTGTGGGTTCAAAGAGATCTCATGGACCTACATGGCCATAAAGAGATCGATGTCGTCCTGTACATCACCGATTCCGGCTATACCGAACTGCTCGACTAGCACGTTCGCGACATTCGGAGAGAGGAATCCCGGAAGTGTCGGCCCGAGATGGATGTTCTTCACGCCGAGGTAGAGGAGTGCGAGCAGTACGATGACTGCCTTCTGCTCGTACCAGGCAATGTTGTAGGCGATGGGAAGCTTGTTCACATCGTCGAGGCCGAAGACCTCCTTGAGTTTCAATGCAATGAGAGCAAGTGAGTAGGAGTCGTTGCACTGTCCAGCATCGAGTACGCGAGGGATTCCCCCGATATCACCGAGATTCAGCTTGTTGTAACGGAATTTTGCGCAGCCTGCTGTTAAGATGACGGTGTCCTTTGGCAGATTCTCGGCAAACTTCGTATAATAGTCACGGGATTTCATGCGTCCATCGCATCCTGCCATCACGAAGAACTTCTTGATTGCACCAGACTTCACTGCATCGACGACCTTGTCGGCAAGAGCGAACACCTGCTCATGAGCGAATCCACCAACAATGGTACCCTTTTCGATTTCAACGGGGGATGAGAGCTTCTTCGCATGCTCAATGATTCGGGAAAAATCCTTCTTTCCCTGAGCGTCGGCAACGATATGCTCACATGCGGGGAATCCTGCGGCGCCAGTTGTGTAGATTCTGCTGCGAATCTCTTCAGATTTCGGCGGGACGATACAGTTCGTGGTGAAGAGAATCGGTCCCTTGAAGGAATCGAACTCGGTGGTCTGCATCCACCATGAGTTACCGTAGTTGCCAACGAAGTGGTCGTACTTCTTGAATGCAGGGTAGTAGTTGGCGGGGAGCATTTCTCCGTGGGTGTATACATCGACACCGGTACCCTTGGTCTGTTCGAGCAGCATCTCCATATCGACCAGGTCGTGTCCGCTGATCAGAATCGCCGGGTTGTTTCTCACCCCGATATTCACTTCGGTGATCTCCGGGTTTCCATATCTTGTGGTGTTTGCGGTATCAAGAAGAGCCATGGCCTTTACACCGTATTCTCCGGTTTTCAGGGTAAGAGCGACCAGCTCATCAGCTCCGAGCGAATCATCGAGCAACGCAGCGAGTGCTTCATACATGAACGAGAATAGTTCGACATCCTCGTTACCGATATTCATGGCATGCTCGCCATAGGCTGCCATTCCCTTCAGGCCGTAGGTGATCAGCTCTCTAAGCGAGCGAACATCTTCGTTATCCGTTGCCAGAACGCCGACTTCGGAGCTCTCACTCTTCTGTACGATTGCTTCGTGATCTGAGACGGTGAAGGTTGCAGCATCATGCAAACCCTCAGTCGAGGTGCCCTTCGCAAGATCATCTCTCAGCTGCACCATCTTGACGATCTGTGCTTCGATGGCAGCATCGTCGAAGTTTGCGTTTGTGATGGTCATGAACAAACTGGTAAGCAGATTGTGATTCAGCTCGGGCAGCTCGGCGACATTCAGTTCGTTTTTCTGTACGATCTGGGAGACTCCCTTCAATACATAGATGAGAAGATCTTGAAGATTAGAGACTTCCGCATTCTTACCACAGACACCTTTCACGGTGCACCCGGTATTCCTAGCTGTCTCCTGACACTGGTAACAAAACATGCTCATAATAACTCCTTGGTATGCATATTTGATATCTGTCACTATACCATAAATGGTATTAGTTTACACTCTCTTGTACACGAATTTCATCGTGCGTACAAGCCATATTCTGGGTGATTTCACCTTTGTGACTCGGGGTACCGACCTTTACCTGGTATGAGGTTGCGCACTCCGCCCACCGGATAAGGGACATCCCCCGGTCTTCTCGGGATCACATGTATATGGCAATGAAACACTGTCTGGCCAGCTGTGGTTCCCACGTTCACCCCGAGGTTGAACCCCTCGATGGTAGGGTCGAGCATCAGCAGATGATCTTTCACCATTTTCACTAAGTCGCTACATGCGAGCAGTTCGCTCTCTTCGAGATCGAAGAAGTCGGGAGCGTGCCTTCTGGGGATGACCAAGGTATGCATCGGAACGACAGGAGATGAGTCCCATATTGCGTATGCAAGGTCATTGTTCAATAGAATTTGGTCGTCTGGTATGATACAGAATGCACAGGTGCTTTGACAGCCGTTCATGTAGGCAGTATATATTCCAGACGGGCCTCTGGCAACAGATGGATAATTCCTCTCCAAATTCTTAGCCAAACGAACTTCTCTGGTTACTAACTGTCTGGTACTGTGATACCATACTGGCATCTGTCATGTATGAGAGGGGGACTATGAGGTACTGTTGGACTACGTTGCAAGTGAGAGATCTCGAGGAATCGATCGTATTCTATCAAGAGATCGTGGGACTGCCTGTGAAACGCCGTTTCTCAGCCGGTCCTTCGGGGGAGATTGCATTTCTTGGCGAGGGTGAAACGCAGATTGAACTGATTGAGTCTTCTGGTACTCCACTGGAACCCGGGAATGCCGTGACGCTTGGATTCGCCACAGATTCTCTCGATCGAACCTTGGCTTTCATTGCTGATAGAGGCATAGGGATAGAGAGTGGACCATTTCAGCCGAACGACCATATCAGGTTCTTCTATATACTGGATCCGAATGGTGTCCGTATTCAGTTTTCCGAATCACTATAGGAGAGGGAAACGAGGAGTCTATTGATCACGAATTCCGATCCCGCACACATTGCGCTCGCTCAAAGAATCTTCGATCGGCAGTTTGCCGAAGATCCGGAGCTGAATCGAGAGATGGATGATCGGAGAAAGCAGCTCATGTTTCAGGACATACTGTACAATTTCAGCTTCCTGAGCACTGCGGTGAAACTGGAGGATGAGAAGATATTCTCATCGTACGCACTGTGGTTGTATGAACTGCTGTGCAATCTTATGAAGGATCTGGACAGAGATCGAATCAAGGATCAGATGATCTCTCATTATACCATTTTGAAGAATTCAACCGCAGAGTTTGTTCTCCGGCGATCAGCGGGCTTGTGCAGATCGAACGATAGAAGCTGCCATACAGGTTACCGAACAGGCGGTGGGCAACTATCCAATATCCGATGCCTTCCTCTCAGGTAAGCATCTCGAGTTTAGAAAAAAGTATCTCAGCGCGCTCATGAGAAGTGAGACTGCGAAAGCAATTGGGGTGATCAAGCAGGCAGAGCAGGAGGGGATTCCGCTGGAAGAGATCTTCGAGGAGATCATCATGCCGGCAATGCACGAAGTTGGAGAGCTGTGGCACAAAAATCTAATCACGGTCGACAAGGAACACTATTGCACCTCGACAACTCAGATGGTGCTCTCCCAATTCTATCCAACCATATTCAGTACACCTAAGCGAAATCGAACCGTTGTGACCTGCTGTGTGGGAAGTGAGCTGCACGAGATGGGCGGTCGCATGGTATCGGATCTCTTCGAGTACCATGGTTGGGACAGTATCTATCTCGGTGCAGCGGTACCCGTCCCTTCGCTCATTCACGCTATCCAGGAATACAAGCCGCACCTTGTCGCGCTATCGGTGACCATGCCGCAATATCTCGGAGTCTGTAGAGATGCCGTCTTCGCGATTCATGACGCTTTCCCTTCGATACGTATCGCTGTCGGTGGAAGAGCATTCTCCACCAGCAATGAGATCTACAAACGATGGCCTGTGCAGTATGCAGCTCTGGCTTCAGAGCTTATCGACTGGGCCGAGGACGTGGTACCTGTATTGTGAGCATATCTTTTTTCGTGAGAACGGATCTGCATGGACTCGTGAACGAGGCGTACTGGAGTAGTCCCGTATCGTTCGCCATTCCGTTCGTGACCAATCTTCATGATATGTTCAGTGGGCAGGAGAGTGAAGATTTCTCCATGTCGTTCTCCACTGTTGTGGAAGAGCAGAACAAAGTTCTCTGTCGCCATGTAGGCACCAAAGGAGTCGAAACCCACCTCTGTCTCTTTCTGGTCAGGGTCGAGCATCTGGTATGGGTTCTCGCGGTCGACTATCTGGATACTGTCGACTTGGAGATACGAAAACGAATCGGTCAAACGTTCAGCGATCTGGTAAAGCACTTCGCCCTGCTTCATACAAAGAAGGATGTACAGGATTCACAATCCATATACAATCATTTCGAACAGATTCAGCGGCTCAACAACGAGTTGGTGAATACACATCGTAGACTCCAGCGGGCAAATCGCCAACTCGAGGTTCTCAATGAGGAGTTAAACAATCGCCTAGTCAAGGATCCGCTGACTGGTCTTGTCAGTAGATATCAGTACCGATCCGAGATGCTGCGGGTGATCGCACTCCAACCGAGAGAGATGGGAGTCTTCGTGTTTGTCGATATCGATGGGTTCAAAGATGTGAACGACACCTACGGGCACGCTGTGGGTGATGAGTTCCTCGTAGCATTCTCAGATCGACTGAGGAAACTCGACTTTGGCCTTCCCACAATTCTCATGCGGATAGCGGGAGATGAGTTCGGGATCTATATCCATGGTGTCGTGCAACCGGATGGTCATTTCCTGACGCTGTTCTGGAAACAGTTCTCCCAGTTGGTTCTTTCACCGAACATTCGCACCTCCGCTGGCGAGCTGCCGGTCTCCAGCAGTGCCGGTCTCGCTGTGTTCAATCGGGATTCGGATAATATCTATGAGTTGATCGACTACGCCGATTGGGCTATGTATCAGGCGAAGAGGAGTGGGAAGAATCGATGTGTCCTGTTCGACAAGCAGGTGTTTGTCTCTCGAAGCTCCGATCATGTTCCATCTGGAACATAGTGTTGCGATTCATTACAGAGTGTAGTTAAAAACAATCAAATATCGAAAACAACTTGACAGCTGTCAGAATTACACTTTAAGCTGATTTACAATACTCTACATGAAGGAGAAAATATCATGTGTAAAAAACTGCTTGCCCTTGCTCTAGGGTTCATGCTGGTTACCGGAATGCTCTTTGCAGCTGGTGCTCAGGAAGCCTCTGGATCCCAGTACAAGATCGGTATTATGACCGGAACCGTTTCCCAGGGAGAGGAAGAGTTCCGTGCTGCCGAGAACATGAAGGCCATCTACGGTGACAAGATCGTTATCACCACCTATCCTGACCGCTTCATGCAGGAGCAGGAGACAACCATCAGTAACATGATGGCTATGGCATCTGACCCACAGGTCAAGGCTATCGTCATGGTACAGGCTGTTCCTGGTGCTGCAGCAGCTGTCGACAGAGTTCGCGAAATTCGCCCTGACATGCTCTTCGTTCTTGGTGTCCCCGGTGAAGATCCCGACATGATCGCTTCCAAGGGCGATGTCATTCTTCAGACCAACGACCTCGCTCGTGGTCCGCAGATTGCTCAGCACGCCAAAGATCTTGGTGCTACAACGCTTGTTCACTACTCCTTCCCTCGTCATATGTCCTACGAGATGCTCGCAGCTCGTCGTGACCTGATGAAGGCAGAAGCCGAGAAGATCGGTTTGCGGTTCGTCGAAGAGGATGCTCCAGATCCAACTGGTGATGCCGGAACTCCCGGAACTCAGCAGTTCATCATGGAAGATGTTCCACGAAAGATCGCTCAGTATGGAACAGAGACTGCTGTCTTTGGTACCAACTGTGCAATGATGGAGCCCATGATTCGCCAGACCGTATCCAATGGCGGTATTTTCCCCGTGCAGTGCTGCCCGTCTCCCTACCATGCTCTTCCTGGAGCTCTCGGCATCGAGATTCCTGAAGACAAGAAGGGTGACCTCGTGTGGATTCGCGGAGCTATCGGCGATAAGGTCGCAGACGCTGGCATGGCTGGCAGAGTGGCAACCTGGCCGGTTCCTGTGAACATGATGTACGTTGAAGCTGGCGTCAAGTATGCTATCGAGTACCTCGAAGGCCGCACCAACGGTCGTGTCGACAAGGATGTACTCGTCGGACTCATGGAAGATGTAGCCGGCGGTAAGGTCGAACTCACCAACTACAAGGATTACGACCACTACTTCCTCTATCTCTCAGAACATCTTGTATTCTAGTTACATGGTTCAGCAACCAGTGGACCGGTGGAAACACCGGTCCGCTTGGTGAATAGGACCATGACGAGCAGAAATCAACATCACGAGGTGCAATTTTGTCAAATGAAGCATTTGTGCTGGACATGCAGGATATCGGAAAGGAATATTTCGGTAACCGAGTGCTCAGTGCCATTAATCTCCAGCTGAAACCGGGAGAAATTCACGGAATAGTAGGCGAAAACGGGGCCGGGAAATCCACTCTCATGAATATTCTCTTCGGTATGTCGGTGATTCATTCCACCGGAGGATACGAAGGGAAGATTCGCGTAAGTGGCAAGGAGGCCCAGATCAAGTCTCCACTAGATGCCATGAATCTCGGAATTGGTATGGTGCATCAGGAGTTCATGCTGATTCCCGGATACACGATCACAGAGAATATCAAGCTGAATCGTGAGATCACCAAGCCGAACCTAGCCAGTCGAATTGTCGGTAAACGGTACGATACACTGGATGTCGTCGCAATGAGACGTGATGCTAGAAAGGCTTTGGACAAACTGGATATGTCTATCGACGAGTGGGCTACCATTGCAGGGCTTCCCGTCGGGTATATGCAGTTTGTCGAGATAGCCCGGGAATTGGACAAGACGAATCTGAAGGTTCTTGTCTTCGATGAACCAACTGCGGTTCTCACCGAGAGCGAAGCCGACAACTTGCTCGATGCCATGCGTGTAATAAGCAACCATGGTATTGCCATACTATTCATTACCCACCGACTGCACGAGATCATGACTGTGTGTGAGAACATCACGGTGCTCAGAGATGGTAAGATGGTCGCCCAAAGAAAGAAGGATGAGACCAATATTTACGAGCTGGCGGAACTCATGGTCGGGAGCAGAGTAGGTGAGGTCATGCGGAAACCACGGGAAGATGTCACCGATGAGAAACCAATTCTCACTATCCGAAATCTTTCGGTAGAGATGCCCGGAGAAGAGGTTTCGAATGTATCACTCGATATTCATAAAGGTGAGATAATCGGTATCGGTGGTCTTGCTGGTCAGGGAAAGATTGGTGTGGCCAACGGTATCATGGGCCTGTTCCCTGCTGAAGGAGAGGTGGTATTCGATGGGAAACAGATCGAACTGAACAATCCGACCAATGCCATGATGAACTCTCTCGCCTTCGTCTCCGAAGATAGACGTGGTGTCGGCCTGCTGCTGGATTCATCGATTGAAAACAATATTGCTTTCACTGCGATCCAGAGGCAAGGAAAGTATCTGAAGAAGTTCGGCCCGTTCACCCAATTGGACAAGGCTGCAGTTCGCCAGACAGCCGATCGGATGATCAAGGAACTCGATATTCGGTGTACTGGTCCGACTCAGATCACCCGACGACTGTCGGGTGGGAATCAGCAGAAAGTGTGTATCGCTCGAGCCTTGATGCTTGAGCCGAAGCTGTTGTTTGTCTCCGAACCGACTCGAGGTATCGATGTCGGAGCCAAGAAACTGGTGTTGCAGACGCTGGTCGAGTTAAGTGAAAAATATGGTCTGACGGTCGTGATGACATCGAGCGAGTTGGCTGAGTTGCGATCCGTTTGTGACAGAATCGCCATTGTGACGGAGGGGAAGATCGCCGGTATCCTCAAGCCGACCGATACCGATGTCGACTTTGGCCTTATGATGGCAGGAGAGAAGCATGATAACGCCTGATGTACGTAGATTCGGAGCAGTGAAGGATACGTTGAAGTCCTTCGGGCTTCCGAGAATAATTATTGTTGTGTTCCTAGTATTGTTGTGGGCGATCTCCATGTTCTTGGAGATCCCCTTCCCGCAGCTGTTGTCCGATACGCTGGTTAGATGGGGCATGAACGGTGTGTTGGTTCTTGCTATGATGCCCTCCATTCTAGCGGGAACCGGTCTCTACTTCGGGTTGCCGATAGGAATCATCTGTGGATTACTCGGTGGAGTCATCGCTATCGAACTCAATTTAGTGGGGATCACCGCATTTTTCGCAGCGATTGCCTTTTCCATTCCTTTTGCATTTGTCCTTGGCTGGGTCTATGGATTCATGCTCAACAGGATAAAAGGTTCGGAGATGACCGTTGCTACCTATGTAGGATTCTCCATTGTATCTCTGATGTGTATCTTCTGGTCCATGGCACCATTCAAGAGTCCTGCCATGGCATGGCCGATCGGGAGAGGGTTGAGGGTGACCATCAGTCTCGCTGATCGATACGAGAAAGTTTTGAATAATTTCCTCTCATTTAACATCTTTGGTATCATGATACCGACAGGATTGATTCTGTTCCTCCTCTTGATGTGCCTCATAGTCGTGCTGTTCTTCAATACGAAAACAGGCATTGCTCTCAAGGCAGGTGGAGAGAATCCTCGATTCGCCCAGTCTTCGGGAATCAATGTCGATACCATGAGGATCGTAGGAACCATTTTCTCTACAGTACTCGGAGCAATCGGTATCTTGGTGTACTCCCAAAGTTTTGGTTTCATTCAGCTCTACACGGCACCCCTATTCATGGGCTTCCTTGCGGCAGCTGCCATACTCATAGGTGGCGCATCCATTAAGAAGGCGACGATTCTCCATGTGCTGCTCGGAACATTCCTATTCCAGGGACTATTGGTAGTAGCTCTTCCTGTTGCCAACAAGGTTGCGACCTTGGGCAGTCTGGCTGAGATTTCTCGAATTATTGTGAGTAATGGAGTCATTCTCTATGCGCTCGCTCAACACAGCGGAGACTAAGATATGAAACAGACAGATATTCAGACAATGGATCCGATTCCTTCTCCCGCACATGAGAAGCGCATTACGCCGGATAAAGTCAAACGGTTTTTAATAAATAATCTGGTTACCATTCTCTTCGTGATTCTCTGTGCGGTAGGATTGCGCCTCTCTGGTCTTTCGATGGCCTTCTACCTAAATGATATCGTAAGCAGATTTGCGAGAAATTCATTTCTCGTGCTTGCGCTCATCATTCCGGTCATGGCCGGTATGGGACTGAACTTCGCTATCGTTCTAGGAGCCATGGCTGGTCAGGGAGCCATCATTTTCGTAACCCACTGGGGAATCGCGGGGATGAATGGTATTCTCTTGAGCGTACTCATCTGTACGCCTATTGCGATCCTACTCGGTTGGATGACAGGAAGATTGCTCAATCGCGCACGAGGCAAGGAGATGATCACCAGCTTGATTCTCGGGTTCTTTGCAAATGGTGTGTATCAGCTCATATTCCTCATCATGGTGGGTTCTCCGCTGATACCTATGAAGAATGAGGTATTGGTGCTCAGCAGCGGCGTAGGCCTTCGTAGTACGATCGACCTCTCCGGTGGGCTTCGCTATGCGATTGACGATGTTATCAGGACACCGTTTCCCCAGTTCGTCATGTATCTTTCGCTCATAGGTGCTCTCTATCTGGTTTCTGTCATAATTCGGATGCGGAGTGGAAAGGTGATGGTGCAGCAGTACAGCAAGAAGAGACTCATCACTCTGTTTCTCCTGTTGCTCGCTGCCATGATTTGGGGTCTCGTTACCAGTCTCTCGGTCTCCATGATAAACAGTGTACGAGTTCCTGCCTTTACCATGATCATCATCGCAGTCCTGTGTCTGTTCAATATCTTCATAGTGAAGACGAAGCTCGGACAGGATTTCAGGACAGTAGGACAGGATCAGCATATTGCCGAAGTATCAGGTATCAATGTCTCGCGAACCAGAGTATTGGCGATCGTCATGTCGACACTGCTTGCAGCTTGGGGTCAGATCATCTTCCTTCAGAACCTTGGTGCCTTCAGTACCTATGGTAGCCATGAGCAGGTTGGTATGTTTGCCTCAGCGGCTATTTTGATCGGAGGGGCTTCGGTCTCCAAGGCTACGGTTGGTCATGCCATTCTCGGAACAATCCTGTTCCACACGCTGTTCATAGTCTCTCCGTTGGCAGGTCGAAATCTATTTGGCGATGCACAGCTTGGAGAGTACTTCCGTTCCTTCGTTGCCTATGGTGTCATTGGTGTGGCGCTCGGATTGCATGCTTGGAAGAAGCTCATGCAGGCAAAGAATCAGAAGAAGGTATGATCTAGCTATCCGGCTCTGTACGTTCACTTGGGGCTGTGGTATGGATTCGTTTCCACCACAGCCTTTTTCGTTGTAGACAGGATTTTTTCCATCCTTTACAGTGGTTCTACACTCAATCTCAGGGGGGTCCCATGGAACGAGAAGAGTTGAAGGAACTTATTCGAGGAAATCCAAGACTACTGAAATTCGAGGCAAGGACGCTGCATCCTGCGACCATAGCAGAAATTCTCAGCGAGTTGCCAGTGGACGAGATTTTGAAGATCCTCAGCACCTTGCCCACTCTGGTGATGACGGATGTATTCAGTCATTTCGAACTCTCGTTACAGGTGGAGCTCGTTGAGCAGATGAGCAACAAGAAACGTGCCGAGCTCGTTACCAATATGTACCATGATGATCGGGTGGATCTGATAAAGCGACTACCTCGTGAGCTCTCCCGGAATCTACTTGCCGTTCTCTCTGAGAAGGTAAGAAAGGATATCCAGGAGCTCTCATCCTACAAGGAGAAGACTGCAGGTTCTCTCATGACCAGTGAATACCTGTATGTCCCGGAAACGCTTACCGCTGGCGAGACCATTGAGTATGTGAGGAAAGTCGCTACGGAGGTCGAGACGCCATATGATATATACGTTATCGATCTGCAGCACAAGTTGATTGGTTCGATCACATTGAAGGATCTGATCATCGCTGCTCCCGGTACTCAAGTGAAGAGGTTCATGGTTGCAGATCCAATTTCTGCGAAGACCTCTGATTCTCGTGAGTCTGCAGCTCGGAAAATTTCGAAGTATGATATCGTTTCACTGCCGGTCGTGGACGACATTGGGGTTCTGGTCGGAATTATCACATACGACGATGCCATTGATGCGATCGAATCCGAGCACACTGAGGATATGGAAAAATTTATGGCCATATCTGGTCGACACGACAACGAAAAGTATCTGTCGACTCCTGTAGTTCGACATTTTTCCAACAGGATCATCTGGGTGGTGATTCTTGCATTTGTGGGTCTTATATCGGGTTTTGTTCTTCACAGGTTTGAAGATACCCTTGCCTCCCTGGTATTGCTCGCTCTGTATATGCCTATGCTCATGGATACTGGAGGAAATACTGGCAGCCAGGCAGCCACTATCGTTATTCGATCGCTGGCTATTGGAGACATCAAAGGGAAGGACCTCGTTCAGGTTCTATGGAAAGAGTTGCGTGTCAGTCTCATGATCTCTATGGTCATCGGGGTTTTGGCTTTTGCCCGTGTACTCTTTCTCTCTCGGAATGCGGTGATTCCAGCTGGTTTCACACTCTTCAACATTGCCGGAGCCATTGCTGTCGCACTTTCGCTTCAGGTCATTTCCGCAACTTTGATCGGTGCTGCGCTTCCGCTGATCGTCACGAAAGCAAAGATGGACCCTGCCGTTGTTGCCAGTCCGGCCATTACCACCGTGGTTGATATCACGGGTTTGATCATCTACTTCACCACTGCCAGCCTCATGCTGGGTTTGTGATTTAGACTCCTGTAAAAGAGGTGAAGCACTACCCACGTCCCCATCCACTTCATCAGAGGAAATACTATGTGACACCGTCAGACTACTAAGATTTTAGCTCATACTAAAGTATGATTTTGTCATATTAGATGACTTTTAGGAAAAAATAAACTTGTGAATTGGGTTTTTAGCATGTACGATCCACTGTGAAGATTGGTCGAATCTAGGAGATCAACATGCGAATAGTATGCTTCATCATATACCTTTTCATGAGTATGCCGACAATATCCAACTGCACTCATCCTTCTGTGACCACTTTGCCTGGCGTCATGCATTACTGTCGTCTCACGTAACATGAAGCGGATTCCTTACATTTCTAGGCCTTGAGGCCTGTATAAACAAGGGAGGATTGAGTATGACGAATCGAAACAGCTTAGGAGGCTTTGCCATCCTGCTGGCTATCTTGATGGCAATCGCATTCATCGGATGCGATATGGAGAGTTCCGAGGGGAATACCGGCTCCTTGGAAATCAGGCTTTCGGAAGAGCTCGACACAAGGACATTGAAACCAGCACTCGATATGGATGCAGCGAGATACGTGATCAATGGAACCCGTGCCGGATCTTCCGATATCGTTGGTCCTGTGGATATCACCGGAGCGACACACACGTTCAGCGGCATTCCTGTCGGTGACTGGACAATCACAGTGGAGGCCTACAATGATGAAGATCAAAGAATCGGAGAGGGGTCGACAACCGTGGTACTCACTGGAGGTCCTAAAGCGGTTGCCACTATTGTGGTGGTACCACTGACTGGCACAGGAGACTTCACTTTCGTGATCGATTGGACGGATAATGACCTCGTTTCACCGAGTATCAATGCATCGTTCACACCCGATGGTACGGAAGAAGCATGCCAGATTGCAGATTCTGATATTGTGATCGCCGGTACGTCGGCGACCATCAGTCTCGCGGATTTACCGAGCGGCTACTACGACTTCACTTATACCTTGATGGATGGCGAAGAGCTGTTTGCAGGTAATTTCCATGAAGTGAGGATCCTTGCGGGTCAGAACACTTCAGGTTCCGAGGAGCTCCCGGTATATCCGTTCGAGGTATCTGTGGTGATCAATATGAACAATCCTTTCCCGGTGATCATCTCTTCTGAGGATTTTATCCTGGAGTGTGCAAACACCCAAACTTTTTCGGTTGCCCCTGCTGATGCGGAGTCGTATCAATGGTACCTCGATGGCACAAAAATAGTGGGGGCGAATGAGGCAGTCTGTTGGATCGATGGTGAAGGGATGGCCTTCGGGTGGCATTTCCTTTCGGTGAAGGTGAAGAAGGCGACGGATTGGGTTTCGTCAGGTTCAGTTGCCTTCTATGTTGACGATCTGGTTGGCAGAGGCGGATGGATAGACCTGACCATTACCAACAAGGCGGACCCGACCGACACGTGGGAGCATCTCGTGTTCGCCAATGGTCCCGATGAAGACTCCCTGTTCAATGATCTTGCAACTCTACCAGAGGATGAAATACCCATCCACATCGAGATGATGATTGAACGGGCACATGAAATGGTCCCAGCAAGTCTCATGGTAGCCTCGACCATACCCTTGTCGCTTGATGCGGACTACTCCTTTTTCCCCGCCGATTCGACCTATGATGGGGATTGGATGTATGCTGTCCTGGGGTCATGGGAGAATGGGTGCGAGAGTATTGTGCTCGGTGTCCCCTATGATGAATGTATGTTCATGACCAGAATCTATGGCGCGGATGGAAGTGAGAAGTTCTTCGATTCGCGGGAGAGCTTCCATAACCCGGTGATCGATGAAGCAACTGGAGAACGGCAATGGCCGGAAAATTGGTGGGGTGATGCGACTGAAGGTGTCTCCATCACCTATAGCAGGTATGGGGATTCCATCGGCTCCTACGTGAAGGGAACAGTCAGCGGTACGGTTATCTCTGTGATACCAGGTGAAGGGGATGAGTCGGATTACCTTGCGTACTATACTGTGGAGGGATACTTTGTCACTTCACGAGCAATCGCGAAGGTCACACCTTGATTGCCCAACGAAGCGAGAGCAGCGGAGCCATCCCCATTGGTCCATTGTCGAACGA
>CAYYOL010000009.1:0-55647 GCA_964473245.1 uncultured Spirochaetaceae bacterium | reverse complement strand
TTCGAACATGAAGGAAATGCTGCAGTGAGATTGGAGAATTGGAAACTAGTTCGTTCCTACGGACAGCAGTGGGAACTATATGATATGGATACAGACCGCCCCGAACTAGTTGATGTTCGTGCTAAAAACAGAAAGCTATCCTCACTGCTGGAACAAGAGTACAGAAACTGGGCAGCTAGATGCAATATTTTACCCTGGGATCAGGTACGTACAATGTTGAAACAGTTTTCCTGGGCTTGACTGCATCTATCTGACACAGTTCTTGCCCGCTGTCTTGGCTTCATACAAAGCCTTGTCCGCCCTTCGTATGAGTTCGACCGAAGTCTCTCCGACACGGTGTTCTGCCACCCCCATACTTACGGTACAATGGATATCCTCCCGATATGGATTCAGATCGACCTGCTCTCGAATATCATCGGAGAGTGACAAGACACGGTTCCCATCACAATCCTGATACAGAATGATCAACTCATCACCACCCCAGCGCCCAACAGCACCTCGATCTCCCACGCCTTCTCTCATGATACTGGAAACGTGTACAAGCACATCATCACCCACCACATGTCCCCATGAGTCATTGATCTGCTTGAACCCATCGAGATCGACACAGACGATACAGAACGGAACATGCTGCTCATCGTGCCGTACGATCGCCTGTTCAAGCACTTCGGTGAACTTCCTCCGATTCATGAGTTTGGTGAGCGTATCATAACTGCTCAGATGTTCCAATTCACTGGTGCGTTGCTGAACCTGCACGGACAACTCCTCGACCATTTGTAATTGCAGAGTATCCTTCTGCCTGGTCTGAACCACGAGCAGGTGCACTAGGAACATGGAAGCAATCATAAGGGAAATGATCACAATAAAACTTAACCACATGTTTCGATCGAACGACTTGAGTGCTTGCGAAATGGAGAGATGCACCCCTAGAGTCAAGGGGAAGTTGGCAGTCTGTGTCAGGGCTACCATCCGATCGTCGAATTCTATCAACCGTTCTCCCCCGATAAGTTGCGAAGGGTCGTCCATGTGTTGGACGAATAGTGAATTTTCGGGAATTTCTTGAATCCGTTCATACTCGATAAACGGTGTAATTACTACAGAGTCGTCGAGCACCCAAGATGCGAACAGAGTCCCTTCAGTATCATAAAGGAGCGCTCCTCCAATACCAGGCATAGCTGTCTGTGTGAGCGAATCGAAGAATCGATCGGTCTCTACAACCAGAGCGACGATAGCCTTGACATCCCGACCTCTGTCTCTCAGGCTTCGGCTCAGCACCAAGTGTCTGGCATCATGATCGATATAAACGAACTGTGCAAACGGTATCTGTCGGTTCAAGTGAGCATCCATCATGGCTTCGCGCGTACGCTCAAGTTCGGGAAAATCGAGAGAGAAACTCGAAAAGATCTTCTCTCCATCGCGGGAGATCAGACAAACCCCCTCGATCTCTGTCTGGAGAAACAATTGTTGCCGGACGGCGATTCCGAGCTCCTGTCTGTCTTGGGGCACATCAAGATCCAGTGTGGAGGCTCGAAACCCGATGGCTTCGAGCGTCATCTCGTAGGTATTCAACTTACTTGAGATCTTTTCAGACAACAAGCCGGTTTGTAGCTGCAGTCGCTCACGCACTCCTGCCAGCTCCGACGCCCGCTGGTCTCTGACAAGAAAACCCAACAGCACAAGCATGAGGGTGAAAGCTATGAGAGGAACAAGATAGAATCGTGTGTATTGTAGATTTCTTGTCGTGAACAGTCTTTTTCGGTTCATAATGCGTAGCCGATAAAAGGTGTGCTGTTCTGCTGAATGAATTGTTTGAACTCTTGGTAGATATCCTGGGAAATACCCATGGTTATCACCATCGACTCCTCTTGCTGCATAAGACGCTCTCGAGTTCTCTGGACATAATCGTTGCTGACCATGGTGATCGAGACTCCATTTCGAATCATGAGTGAACGAGATTGAGCCTGAGCCACGGTTGCTTCCTGCCGAGCCCTATCGACTAGTTCGTCCCACGTTTCCATAATAGTGTCCTGCACATCGATCGGAAGACGATCCCAGAAGAGTCCAGAGGCAATCGGCACATACTGAGCAAAGTACTGCTTGTCTTCATAGACTGCATCGATTCCCCGCTCCCATAACCGTGCACTTGCTATGGTCTCATAGCTGGTGAGCACGCCATCGACCGACTTCCTGGTGAGTGCTGCTGGAAAGTCGGGCCAAGCGATAGTCGTCGGGGTGGCTCCAAGGGCCTCGATTCTCAGTGAGTTTCCCACCCCACCGGCAACACGAATGCGTTTCCCGGCGAAATCGTCCGCCTTGGTGATCGCTCTCCCAGTGGAAAACACATGGGTATGACCGAGATCGATCCAGCGACCAAGCACTTTCACATCCATGACACGCTCAATCGTGGAGACCACCTGAGCTCCTACCGAGCTCTCCATGAGTCCATAGGTGACCGATGCGGCACGCCCATACATGGATGGAAGTAAAAACAACCCGACTTCAGGGACATAACGGTCGAATTGCCAAGTTCCTGGGACCGCAATCTCCACCTTTCCCTGAGCGAGCGCTCGGAAGACATCGGCATCGCGAAAAAGTGAAGCTGCAGGATAGAATTCGACATCGTACGATCCTGCAAGACGTTCCCGCAATGCTTCAGAAAACCGTTGCACTGCCTGTGTCTGTACGTGCGATGCGGTGTTCTCTACGGAGATTCGTATTACGGGCAGATTCTGACTCCCGAGTATGTGCGCACTGAGGAACATGAAAATCGCCAACATCGTCATGATCCAATGCATTTTTCGAGAACAAGTCATGGCACATCCCCTCTTCAGTATAGAACGATTATTCGGAGCTATTATATCACTGCACGATCGGATACGCAATTCATGGTCTCCGCTTTATGCCCTCCGGATGCAAGCAAGTCGCAGTGGAACAGAATCCGATTTTCTGCTAGCATTCTGACATGACTGACAACGATTTGCTAGTGATTTATGGATCTGATCCCAGTACCATGACACGAAGACTACTCGAACGAATCCCACTCGAGACGATGGTGCAACTCGATGCAGCCATTGTACTCAAGCCCAATCTGGTGGTCCCCAGCGACGCTTCCGAGGGGGCGACGACTCACCCGGAAATCGTGGAAGCGGTGATCTCATACCTTGTCGAACACGGGTACCGCAATCTGACGATTGCCGAGAGCGCTTGGGTTGGTGCAAGTACATCCGCTGCATTCAAGGCTCACGGTTATCACGACCTTTCCAAGCGATACAACGTGAAACTCGTAGACATAAAAAAGGACAAGTACATACCGGTAACGAACCATGGCTACACGGTGGAGATGTCAAAAACCATCATGCAGGCCGATTTCCTCATCAGCCTTCCTGTGTTGAAGGGACACTGCCAAACCACCATGACCTGTGCACTCAAGAATATGAAAGGGTGCATCTCGGACACGTCAAAACGAAAATTTCACTCGTGGGGACTGCATGAACCCATTGCCGTACTAAATACGATAAAACACGCCGATCTGGTCATAGTAGATAGCCTGAATGGAGATCTGGACTTCGAAGAGGGAGGCAATCCAGTACAGACGAACAGAATGTTCGCTGGGCTCGACAGTGTACTCATAGATACCTTTGGCACACACCTCATGGGCTTCGATGTGTCCGATGTACCGTACATCTCACTGGCAGAGTCTCTCCATGTCGGATCCGGACGGATCGAACAGGCTGCGATCGTGGAACTGAACTCAGACTCGCAGGGAGAGACAGCTCGCCCGACTGGTAGAGTACAGACCATGAGCACCTATACCCTCCCCTCATCCGCCTGCAGTGCCTGTTTTGGGAACCTGATACATGCACTTGCAAGAATGGAAGATCGTGGATCGCTCTCAAGACTGGATAGAAAAGTCCATATCGGACAAGACTACAGGGGCAAGTCTGGGTGCGGCCTCGGTGTAGGAGTCT
Source organism: uncultured Spirochaetaceae bacterium (assembly GCA_964473245.1). Taxonomy (GTDB): domain Bacteria; phylum Spirochaetota; class Spirochaetia; order Sphaerochaetales; family Sphaerochaetaceae; genus CAYZJV01. The sequence continues at coordinate 51,679 of CAYYOL010000009.1, read as the reverse complement.
GTACAAGTGGATTCACCCATAGTCTCGCCGGGTGTCCTCCAAAAGCCGTGGATATGGTCCACTTCCTAGAACATCTGATTGAAGAGAACTGAATTGTACCATATTGTCATGTAGCTCCCATCTCTATAGAATATCCGCATGCTACAGGAGACACAGGGGCTGCGGGGAATGTTACACCTCTACCGTGGGCTGCCGAAACCAATCTATGCTCTCTTTTTCGCGACGATCATGAATGGTCTCGGTATATTCGTTTATCCTTTCATGGTGCTGCTATTGACCCAACACCTAGGCTATAGCGATGCCTGGACCGGCGCATTCATGTCGATCGCGGCACTGGCCTATCTGCCCGGCTCATTCATTGGTGGGAAACTTGCTGATAGAATCGGCCGAAAGCGTGTCATGGTCTACAGCCAGCTCCTAGCAAGCGCCATGTTCGTCGTATGTGGTTTTCTGGGAACCAGCAATCTCATTCCACTGTTCATCTTTTTCAATCTCATGTTCGATGGAGCAACAGACCCCGCCCGCTCAGCCCTCATGACCGACTGCACCACGCAGACGAATAGACAAGTAAGCTTCTCCCTCAACTATCTTGGATACAATATCGGGTTCACCCTCGGGCCACTGATTGGAGGAGTGCTCTTCTACCGGGCACCACAATGGCTCTTCTTTGGTAACGCGATCGCCGGTTTCCTCGCCATTATCTACGTAGCTCTCACTGTCCCCGAATCGAAACCGGATCAAGCGGTGATCGAAGCGAGCTACGACTCAGATTCCACTGAGCGAGGGCATCCGGGAGGATGGATTCAGGCGCTTCTCTCTCGTCCACGGCTACTCCTCCTTGCCGTGTGCATCACATTCTTCAGCTTCTCCTATAGTCAGTCGCTCTTTGCCCTACCCCTGTATACCACTCGGCTGTATGGCGAAATGGGAGCGACGCTCTATGGGTCCATTATGAGCTTGAATGCCATAGTCGTGGTGTTGAGCAACGCCTTTATCGTCATGTTTCTCAGAAAATTCCACCCCCTAAGGAATATTGCCTTAGCTGGATTGCTCTATGCAATCGGCTTCTCGTGCTTAGGCCTCGTACAACAACCGCACTGGTTCTTTGTGCTCGCGACCATCTATACTCTTGGTGAAGTCATCGATGCAACGAACACGCACTACTATATTGCGAACAACACCCCCATAAGCCACAGAGCCAGGTTCAGTGCGATTCTGCCGGTGATCATGGGAATTGGCCATGCAGTCGCTCCATTGGTCGGAGGTCAGATCAGTAGCAGATATGGACTGGAACTCCTCTGGATTCTCGTGGGCATAACGGCGCTCACAGGAACAATCGGGGTATTGATCCTCTACTGGACCGAGCCGAAACAGAACAGACTCAAGACGCCCGTCTCCTCAGAGTCACATCGCCAGATTTAGCACCTGTTCCATTTTTGGAAATAGTCACTATCTCTAAACATTATAAATACTTAATAAACGCTAACAATCGGTCTCGATTTTCACAGAATTGCTATTTACAGAGATTCGAACTACTTTACATAAATTGAAAACAACACTATTGTTATGACATGGATGTAGGAAAAGCAATTCGGGATTTGAGAATGAAAGCCGGTTACTCGCAGGATAAGCTTGTAGTGAAAACAGGAATCTCGCGAAGCCAGCTCTACTTCATCGAGTCGGGTCGGTGCGTTCCCAGAATCGAAACCATGGAAAAGATTGCCCAAGTTCTCAATATGCGCGTATCGGACATAATCATCTATGCCGAGACACAGTATCCGTCAAAGGTTGACTGAGCCAGAGAGCACTGCATAGAATCTCATTTCATGGCTCGTCAGAGGAAGGCCGTAGATCTTTCAGTAACGGAGGCCGAAGCGTCGCCAGAGGATTACGTATCTCTGGAGGGGCTGTCACGCGAGTCTATATTGATCGATCACTGCAACGAGACATACAATACGAGGTTGTCGCATCCGCAATGCAGCGAATGTAACAACCTCTTTTTCGTACCATCCAGTCGGTGAGACGGACGCTGTGCTAATCGATGATCTCCTCGATCATCTCTTCGATTGAAGCACCTGGAGCAACCATAGGATACACCTTGTTGTCCAAAGGTATTTCACAATCGATCACTACCGGTCCATCGAGAGATAGCGCTGCTGAGAGGACCGCTTCAGGATCGTCCTCTATCGTCAGCCGCATCCCCTTCACGCCAAAGGCCTGAGCAAGGGCCACCCAGTCTATCTCGGTATCGAGCGTTGTCTCCGAGTATCGTTCTTCATAGAAAAGGGTCTGCCATTGGCGAACCATGCCGAGCGTATGATTGTTCATGATGAGAATGATCACCGGAAGTTTGTACCGAGAGATGGTTGCCAACTCGTTACAGTTCATCTTGAATGATCCATCTCCTGCTATGTTCACCACACGTTTGCTTGGATTCCCGACTTGTGCTCCTATCGATGCACCAGTTCCGTATCCCATGGTTCCAAGACCACCGGAGGTGAGAAACTTGCTCTTCGGGGTATGACGATAGAATTGTGCAGCCCACATCTGGTGCTGACCCACTTCAGTGACCACAATACCATCCTCTGGCATCACCTTCGCTAGGGATCGAATGATTTCTGCAGGCCGACGAGTTTCGCCAGCAATCTTGACCGGGTGTTCCACCTTCCACTTCGCGATCTGCTCCATCCATTCGGTATGCTGCAGCGGTTTGGGAAGCATGGTATTCAACTTTCGCAACACCACCTTGATATCGCCAATGACATGGTGGTAGGTCATGATATTCTTATTGATCTCTGCGGGATCGACATCGATATGGATAACCTTTGCCTTCCGTGCGAAGGCACTCGCCTTGCTCACGACACGATCGCTGAACCTCGCTCCAATGACCACAAGTACGTCACAATTGCTCACGGCAATGTTACTGACTCTGGTACCGTGCATACCAATGAGGCCTGTGAATCGTGGATGTCCGGTATCGACTGCACCGTTACCCATGAGCGAGACACCCATCGGAGCGTCGATATGCTCAAGAAACTCAGCAAGTTCCTCCTGCGCATTCGAACGGATTACTCCCCCCCCAACGTAGAGCATCGGGCGAGCGGAACTCTTCAGCAGTTTGATCGTCTTGTCCAACGCACTCTGTTTCACAGAATCCTCACTCGGAACATAGGCATCTATCGTGGCTGGAACAAAGGTCGTGACTGCCGCAGTCACATCTTTCGGAACATCGATGAGGACCGGACCCGGTCTCCCTTCTCGAGCAATCTTGAATGCACTCCGAATAGTATCGGCCAAAGTGGCGATATCTTTCACGATATAGTTGTGTTTCGTGATTGGCATGGTAATGCCGCTGATATCGACCTCCTGAAAACTATCTTTGCCCAATAAACCGGTAGGTACGTTCCCAGTGAAGGCTACCATCGGAATCGAATCCATATAGGCAGTGGCAAGTCCTGTGACCAGATTGGTCGCTCCTGGCCCACTGGTAGCAAACACCACGCCGACCTTGCCTGTGGATCGAGCATACCCATCTGCAGCGTGGGCAGCTCCCTGTTCATGACTTGTCAGAATATGCCGGATCGAGTCTCTGTTTTTATACAAGGCATCGTAGATGTTGAGCACAGCACCTCCGGGGAATCCGAATATGGTGTCGACTCCCTGCTCCTTGAGACACGTGACAATAATCTCAGCTCCGTTCAACTTCATGCGATCATCTCCATAGGCCGGACACGGTCTTCCGGCGCTCTTGTGCAGAGTGTGACTCTGCTATCTGTCTGCGAACACTGCACCTGTGGCAGCACTGGTAACCTGTTTTGCATATCGACCCAAATAGCCGGTGGTTATCGGTGGCTCCGGAGCACTCCAGAGTCCCTTCCGTCTTTCGAGCTCATCATCGTCTACAAGTAACGTGAGCGTCCCTCCATCGATGTCGATCTCAATGAGATCTCCCTCTTGAACGAATGCAATCGGTCCCCCTTCTGCAGCCTCCGGAGAGACATGCCCGATCGATGCTCCTCGAGTTGCCCCACTGAACCTACCATCGGTGATCAGCGCGACTTCCTTGTCCATCCCCATACCCGCAATAGCCGATGTAGGACCAAGCATCTCTCGCATCCCAGGACCGCCTTTGGGTCCTTCGTAGCGAATAACTACCACATCGCCCTTATTGATCCGTCCACGATAGATAGCAAGGCTCACATCCTCTTCCGATTCGAATATTCGAGCCGGTCCACGGTGCTTGAGCATCTCGGGCGCAACCGCTGAACGTTTTACCACTGCACCGTTTGGAGCGAGATTCCCTCGGAGAACTGCAATGCCTCCAGTCTCACTGTATGGATTATCAATGGGGCGGATCACATCGGTATCGTAATTCACTGCAGCCGCGATCTGGGCACCCATGGTTTTTCCAGATACGGTGAGAGCGTTTGCGTGAACCAGATGCTTCTTGTGCAACTCAGACAGGACGGCCATAACGCCTCCAGCCCGATAGAGATCCTCTATGTGATACGGACCTGCAGGTGCGAGATGGCAGAGGTTCGGTGTCTTTTGACTTACTGCATTTGCTTTGAAGATATCGAGTTCCACATGAGCCTCATGCGCAATCGCAGGAAGGTGTAGCATACTATTCGTACTACAGCCGAGTGCCATGTCGACAGCAAGGGCATTCTCGAACGCCTCTGCAGTCATGATATCTGAAGGTTTGACCTGTTTCTTGTAGAGTTCCATGACGGCATATCCGGCCTCTTTCGCCAATCGATCACGCTCTGCGTAGACTGCAGGTATCGTTCCATTGCCGGGAAGCCCCATGCCAAGTGCTTCGGTAAGGCAGTTCATACTGTTGGCCGTGAACATACCTGAACAGGAACCACAGGTTGGACAGGCAGAGTTTTCACATGCAAGGAGCTCGCTATCACTCATGGTTCCGGCAGCATGCGAACCGACAGCCTCGAATACCGTGGTAAGGTCGATTGCACGTGTATCTCCTGGAAGGTGTCCTGCAAGCATGGCACCACCACTCACGACAATCGTGGGTATGTCTATTCTGGCTGCAGCCATGAGCATGGCCGGGACGATCTTGTCGCAGTTTGGCACCATGACAAGTGCATCGAAGGGGTGGGCAGTCGCCATCACCTCAATCGAATCGGAGATAAGCTCCCTGCTCGCAAGAGAGTACTTCATCCCCTTGTGCCCCATGGCGATACCGTCACACACACCGATTACGGAAAAATCGATTGGTGTACCGCCTGCAGAGCGAACTCCTGCTTTGACCGCATCGACGATACGGTTCACATGGACGTGTCCTGGAATGATACCGTTCGCCGAGTTCACGATTCCGATCAGGGGCGCGGCTATCTCCCGATCTGTCAGTCCCAATGCCTTCATGAGTGAACGGTGGGGGGCTCGTGAGCTCCCACTCTTCATCTGATCGCTTCTCATATCTTCGCTCCATTCTCCGGTCTCTTCGTATAGTCTCGGAATGCGGCGAGCAACTTCATGGTGATCTCGCCAGCAACGCCGGAGCCGATCTTCTGACCATCGAGTTCAGTCAATGCAATGAGCTCAGCAGCCGTACCGGTGAGAAAGACTTCGTCTGCATTCAGTACATTGTAATGGGTGAATGGGACTTCGTTCATCTCGTAGCCGAGGTCACGTGCGATCCGTATCACAGCCTGTCGGGTAATGCCATCGAGCGTGCCGAGCCAAATCGGGGGTGTGCTGATAACTCCATCCTTGATGATGAAGATATTATCTCCTGTGCACTCAGTGACCACACCCTCTTCGTTCAGCATGAGTGCTTCGTCTGCTCCGTAACGGTGAGCCTCGATCGATGCGAGTATGTTGTTCAGATAGTTGAGACTCTTGATCTGGGGATCCACGATCGTTGCCTTGTTTCGTCTCAGATGACTGGTGATCACCTTGAGGCCTCTTTGATATGCTTCATCGCTGTAGAGGGCAACCTGGCCGGCAATGCAGAACAGTCGCGGTCCTGGTGCTTCCGGTTTCGGATAGAGACCCAACCCATCTGCCCCACGGGTGCAGACGAGGCGAACATACCCATCCACAATATCGTTCTTTCGACATGTTTCGAGCACGATCTCGGAGATCTCCTCAATCGAAAGCGGAAGTGTAAGGTTGAGGGCACGGGCTGCAGACTGAAAACGTTTCATATGGTCGTCCAGACGGAAGACCCGTCCACCATATGCCCGAATCCCCTCAAATATTCCATCGCCATAGAGTAGACCATGATCCATCACGGGAATCTTCGCTTCGTGTAGCGGTACATACGATCCTTCCAGATATACGATTTGTTCCTTCATCTCTTCACTCCCTCATAGTTTTTGAGCAATCAAGGTGCCCATCTCTTTGGTTCCGATCTGACGCATCCCTTTACTCATGATATCGCCAGTCCTCCAACCCGCATCGAGCACCGCTCCTACTGCGGATTCGATAGCCGCGGCCTCCTCTTCGCAAGCGAAGGTGTGCCGCAACATCATGGCCACCGAAAGGATGGTCGCAATGGGGTTCGCCATATCCTTCCCCGCAATATCCGGAGCAGAACCATGTATCGGTTCATACATACCGAAGTCGTCAGAGCGGAGACTTGCAGAAGGGAGCATGCCAATCGAACCAGTGATCATGCTCGCTTCATCACTCAGAATATCACCGAACATGTTCTCAGTCACGATCACGTCGAACTGTCTCGGATTACGAACCAGCTGCATTGCAGCATTGTCTACATACATGTGGTCAACCGATACGTCAGGATACTCCTTGGCTATCGTGTTCACAACCGAACGCCACAACCGTGAAGTCTCCAGAATATTGGCTTTGTCGACGCTCATGAGCCGCTTGCTCCGTTTGGAGGCGATATCGAACGCCTTTCGGACAATCCGATCGATTTCAATGGTAGCATATGCCATGGTGTCGTAAGCCGAATCGCCTGCATCGTTTCTCCCACGCTCTCCGAAATAGATACCTCCAGTGAGCTCTCTCACCACCATGATATCCAGTCCACCGGCTATCAGCTCACTCTTCAACGGACAGGCTTCGGCGAGTTGCTCGTACAATAGTGCAGGACGAAGGTTGCAGAAAAGGCCGAGTCCGCTCCGAAGTCCAAGCAGAGCCTTTTCGGGTCTCTGATCTCCACCGAGATGATCCCACTTCGGTCCTCCCACTGCTCCGAGGAGGACAGCTTCGGAATCCTGGCACCCGAGCAGAGTCGATTCAGGAAGCGGCATACCGACACTATCTATAGCAACACCTCCTGCGAGGTAGAACGAATAGTCGAACTTGTGTCCATACTTTGTGCCCACCGCACCCATAACCTTCACCGCCTCCGCGACGATATCTGGACCGATTCCGTCACCTGGGATCAACGCTACCTTCATTCTCATGAAAGGACCTCCTTCTTGAGGTAGTTGATCAGGCCATCGGAGCTGATCATCTTCTGTATGAAAGGAGGGAACGGCTCAGCTGACCAGCTCTCACCGGTGCTCTCGTTGGTGATGAGTCCGGTCGAGAACTCCACGCTTACCGTGTCACCAGCTTTGATTCCGGATACAGCCTCTGGACATTCAAGAATAGGAAGACCAATATTGATCGAGTTTCGATAGAATATCCTAGCGAAGGAGGCAGCGATCACACAGCTTATACCGGCAGTCTTAATTGCAAGCGGAGCATGCTCTCGCGAAGAGCCGCACCCGAAGTTCCTATCTGCAACCATGATATCGCCATCTTTCACCCGATCGATGAAAGTCGCGTCGATATCCTCCATACAGTGCGCAGCTAACTCCTTGGGATCGCTGGTGTTCAAATATCGTGCTGGAATGATGACATCGGTATCGACGTTATCACCATAACGGAATGCATTTCCTTGTGCTTTCATATCTATCTCTCCTCAATGCTTGCCGGATCAGTGATTCGACCGGTCAGTGCCGATGCCGCTGCGACTGCAGGACTGGCAAGGTATACCTCGCTGCCCACATGTCCCATGCGTCCGACGAAGTTTCTGTTCGTGGTTGCGACAGCCCTCTCTCCATCTGCGAGTATTCCCATGTGACCTCCGAGACACGGACCACAGGTCGGAGTACTTACCACGGCCCCTGCGAGAACGAAGGTCTTGAGGAGTCCCTCTTCCATTGCCTGCAAATAGATCTCCTGAGTAGCAGGGAATATGATGGTTCTCACTTGCGGATGTACCTTTTTTCCAGCAAGTATGCTTGCAGCGACACGAAGATCACTGATTCGGCCATTCGTACACGAACCGATCACTACCTGATCGATCTTCACCTCTCCCACCTCGTCTATGGTACGGGTATTATCCGGAAGATGAGGAAATGCGACAGTCGGTCGAATGGTACCGAGATCGATCTCATAGGTCTGATCGTATTCGGCATCTTCGTCCGCCTCGAAGATCACCGGCTTCCGTTTGCAGTGGTCTGCAAGATAGGCCAACGCGACCTCATCGACCGGGAAGATGCCATTCTTTGCACCAGCTTCGATTGCCATGTTGCATATAGTGAACCGATCATCGATGGAAAGTGATGCCACACCGGGACCGGAGAACTCCATTGAGCGGTAGAGCGCTCCATCGACCCCGATCATCCCGATAATATGGAGAATCAGATCCTTTCCCGAGACCCATGCAGGCAATTGCCCACTCAGGTGAAAACGGAGTGCCGACGGAACCTTGAACCAAGCCTTCCCCGTCGCCATACCGGCAGCCATGTCGGTGCTTCCCACACCGGTGGAGAAAGCCCCGAGTGCCCCATAGGTACACGTGTGGCTATCGGCACCGATAATCAAGTCTCCTGCATCGACCAACCCCTGCTCAGGAAGCAGTGCATGTTCGATCCCCATTTGACCGATCTCGAAATAGTTTTCGATCTCCTTCTCCGTAGCGAACTCTCGCATCATCTTGCACTGCTGTGCCGCCTTGATATCCTTGTTGGGAGTAAAATGGTCAGGCACCAATGCGACTTTCTGTGTATCGAATACACGATCCACATTGAACTTCGCGAACTCTTTGATCGCAACCGGGGCAGTAATATCGTTACCCAACACCAGATCCAGATCCGCCATGATCAGCTGGCCGGCTCGAACCTCCTCCAGCTGAGCATGTGAAGCGAGGATTTTCTGTGACATGGTCATACTCATGAATTATCTCCTTGCAGATGACTGGCAGGGGGAGCTATCCCCTCCTTCATCAGTTTGTATTCTATGGAATCGACAAGCGCCATCCAGCTTGCCTCGATGATATCGGTGGAAACTCCAACGGTGGACCACGAGTTCTCTCCGTCGGTCGTCTCGATAAGTACCCGGACTTTGGCAGCCGAAGCATCCTTCGAATCGAGTACACGCACCTTGTAGTCGGTCAGATGCACTGTAGCGAGAATCGGGTAGAAGTCCTCAAGCACTTTTCTCAGAGCCTTGTCGAGTGCATGCACGGGACCATCTCCCTGTGCAACGGCTATCGCCAACTCGCCATCTACTCCGACTTTCACCACTGCAGTATGACTCATTTGGGGATCACCCATCAATGGCCGTTCACCAAGTGTCTTGTAGTGGTCGAGTACGAAATATGGCTTATATTGGCCAAGATGTTTTGCTATGACCAGTTCAAATGAACTCTCTGCTCCTTCGAACTGATACCCTGACATCTCCATATGCTTGAGTGTATCTATGATCTGCCGTGTCTCTGGTGCCTCTTTGCTCAGGTCGGGGGCATACCGCTGAATCCGTTTCAGGATCGTGGCTCTCCCTGCTACTTCGCTCATGAGCATTCTCCGCTCGTTACCCACCAATTCGGGATCCACATGTTCGAACGAACGGGGATTCTTCCCGATTCCATCGATATGCATACCACCCTTGTGCGTAAAGGCGCTTCTTCCAATGTAGGGTGTCCCATGTGGAATCGAGACATTAGCGATCTCAGCAACCGAGTGAGTGGCAAGTGTGAGGTGGGACAGAGCATCTGCCGTTATCACGGAGAACCCCAATTTGAGCTGAAGCGTCGGGATTATGGTTGCGAGACACGCATTCCCGCACCGCTCGCCGAAACCGACAAGGGTTCCCTGCACCTGCCGTGCTCCGGCTTCGACTGCAGCGATGGAGTTGGCATCTGCACACGAGGCATCGTTGTGCGTATGGATACCGACTACCACATCGGGAAAAGATTCGGCTAGGTCGTTCACTACATGACCCGTTGCCCGCGCTATGAACGAGGGAACTGCTCCACCTCGTGTATCACAAAGAGCTATGGAGCTGGCACCCGCTTCGGCAGCGACACGCACCGTCTCCATTGCATACTCCTGATTCTCCTCGTAGCCATCGAAGAAGTGTTCAGCGTCGAATACCACCTCCTTCCCGTTTGATACGAGATAGCTCACGGTGTCCCGAATCATCGAGAGATTCTCCTTCAATGAAGTTCTAATGATATCGGTCACCTGAAAATCCCAGCTCTTTCCGAAGATCGAGACTACCGGAGTCTTGGCTGAAAGCAGCGAGACGATATTCGGATCGTCTGCAACCGGCATATTTCTCCTCCGTGTTGCACCAAAGGCCACCAGTTTCACCTGGTTGAGCTCCATGGCGGACACCTGCTGAAAAAACTCGAGGTCCTTCGGATTCGAACCTGGATTCCCTGCCTCGACATAGGTCACACCAAGATCATCCAGCAATCGGACAATCTTCAACTTGTCCAGTACCGAGAACGATATACCTTCTGCTTGGGCCCCATCTCGCAAGGTAGAATCGAACAGGGCTACCCGTTCACGTATTTCAGACATGATACAACTCCTTCATGACATCTTCCTTAACCGTACCCGAATTCTTCATGTCGCGAGAACGAGCCTCTTCGGAGAGGGGGATCCACTCCTTAGCCTTTCGTCCTCCGGTATGATCGCTCTGGTCCTGATCGACGGTTCTGCTCTCAGCAACCTCGATCATTCTGTTCACCGCCGAGAGTAGGCTCTGCATGCTCGCCTCGAGGATGTCGGTACTGACACCACGACCGCGATACACCCCATGGTTGTCGCTGATCTTCACGAGCACCTCACCCAGAGCATCTCGGTGTTCGGTCACAGCTCTGAGCTGATAGTCTTCGAGGACATATGAGTGCTTGATGATCCGCTCAACAGCTTTGTAGCAGGCATAGACCGGTCCCGTCGCCATTTCGACTGCCTGCATTTTTCGACCACCGCGTCTGAGCGTCACGCAGGCTGTGGTGGTCATGGAGTTTCCGGTATTCACTACAAAGTTGTCCAGCTCGAATATCTGCGGTGCTGCGTGCGTACCACTCTCCATGAGGGCGATGAGATCCCGATCGGTGATCTCCTTCTTCTTGTCTGCAACGTTCTTGAAGTCGGTGAAGAGTTTCGTAGCCATCTCGGAACTCAACTGGTACCCGAGCTCTTCCATCCGTTTGACGAAGGCGTGCTGCCCACTATGCTTACCTAGAACCATCGTGGTCTTTTTAAGCCCGATCGATTCAGGTGTCATGATCTCATAGGTCTGAGCATGAGCCATCATACCATGCTGATGGATTCCCGACTCGTGGGCGAACGCGTTCGCTCCAACGATCGCCTTGTTCGGCGCTATTGCAACTCCAGTAATACTTGAGAGTAGCCGACTGGTCTTGTACAGCTCCTCGGTCTTCAGATTGTAGGAGAAATCGAAGAGATCGCGACGGGTCCGTATGGCCATTGCCAGTTCCTCGACGGCAGCGTTTCCAGCTCGTTCTCCTATACCACACACGGTACACTCTGCCTGTCTTGCCCCCGCGGCCAGTCCGGCAAGTGAGTTCGCCACTGCAAGACCGAGATCGTTGTGACAGTGAACCGAGAGGATTGCCTTGTCGATGTTCGGTACCGAGTTCATGAGGTAGGCTATCAGGTCGCCAAACTCATGTGGCATGCTATAGCCTACTGTATCGGGTATGTTGACAATCTGGGCTCCCGCATCGATCACGGCTTCGACGACTCGACACAAGTAGGCTCTATCTGTCCGTGCTGCATCCTCGGCAGAGAACTCGACCTCAGGACAGAGATCCCTCGCGTGTCGAACCATCTTCACCGCCTGCTCCAGTGCACGTTCTCGTGACATTTTCAGTTTGTACTCCAGGTGCAGGTCACTTGTGGCTATGAATGTATGGATGCGCGGTTTCGCCGCTTTCTTCACGGCATCCCACGCACAATCGATATCCTTCTCCAAAGCACGAGACAAGGAGGCTACGGTACTTCGTTTCACCGTGGAAGCTATGGCCTGAACAGATGCAAAATCGCCGGGTGAAGCGATCGCGAATCCCGCTTCGATCACATCGACACCTAGTGCTTCGAGTTGCTGTGCAAATCGAAGTTTCTCCTCCAGATTCATACTGTATCCGGGAGCCTGTTCTCCATCTCGAAGCGTGGTGTCAAAGATTGCTATCTGATCGGCCATACTTTACCTCTCACTTGTTCCGGTTCATTACCGGTCATTCACTCTGGCGGTGCGACGCACCGCACTACCTACTTCTTCAGCCAACTCATAAGAGCTCTGAGCCGTTTCCCTGTCGATTCGAGCAGGCTCTCCGACTCCATACGTCGCTTTGCATTGAAGAAGGGGCGTTTCACCTGATTCTCAACTAACCAGTTCCGAGCGAACGTACCGTCCTGAATCTCAGAGAGAACCTTGCCCATCTCCTCTTTAGTCTGATCGGTTATGATTCTGCGTCCACTCACATAGTCGCCATACTCGGCGGTATCGCTTATGCTGTATCTCATATAGCTCAATCCACCCTGATTGATCAGGTCGACAATAAGCTTCATCTCATGACAGCACTCGAAGTAGGCCATCTCAGGCTGATACCCTGCTTCGACCAGTGTGTCGAATCCGGCTTTGATAAGGGCCGACACGCCACCACACAGAACTGCCTGCTCACCGAAGAGGTCGGTCTCGGTCTCTTCCTTGAAGGAGGTCTCGAAGACACCGGCTCTACCGGCACCCAAGCCGACCGCGTAGGCGAGCGCAACATCCTTCGAGTTACCCGAAGGGTCCTGATGCACCGCGATGAGCGAAGGAACACCCTTGCCCTCTTGGAACTGGGAACGGACGGTATGACCAGGACCTTTCGGAGCGATCATGATGACGTTGATATCCTTGGATGGTACGATCTGACCGAAATGGATATTGAATCCGTGAGCGAACGCAAGATATGATCCTGCCTTCATTCCCGGCTCGATACTTTCGGTGAACAGCTTCGCCTGCTTCTCGTCGTTGACCAGCATCATGATCACATCTGCGATCTTTGCAGCTTCTGCTGCAGTCATGACACGGAGGCCTGCCTCTTCAGCTCTCTCCCATGAAGGGCTTCCTGTATAGAGACCTACGACGACATCGATACCCGATTCGTGCAGATTCAATGCGTGGGCGTGCCCCTGGCTCCCATATCCGATAATCGCTACAGTCTTTCCTTCCAACACCGACATGTCGGCATCTTTCTCATAATACATGGTACTCATTCATTATCTCCTTTTGCCCGAAGGGCGCTAATCTGTGTATGTCTAGTCCTCATCGGACATTTCGCGGTGATTCACCATCGATTGACTGCCTCGCTCCATCGCAGTCATGCCGGTACGGACCAGCTCCTTGATTCCGTATGGACGGAGCAGATGGAGGAACGATGCCACTTTGTCCATATTCCCTGTGATCTGCATGGTCAGCGTGGTCTCAGTCACATCCATGATCTTGGCTTTGAAGATTTCTGACAGTTCGACCACCGCTGCGCGTGTCGTATCGCTTGTCTCCACCTTCACCAGGAGAAGCTCGCACTGAATACTGCCCTGAAGGGTAAGCTCAACCACGGTTATGACATCGATGAGTTTAGCGACCTGTTTCTCGATCTGTTCGACTATTGACTGATCTCCGGTCACCACGATCGTGATGCGGCTGATCTCAGGATTCTCCGTCTCTCCGACGGACAGGCTGTCGATGTTGTATCCCCGTCTGCTGAACAGTCCGACGACACGACTCAAAACTCCAGGATGGTTGTTAACCAGAATTCCCAATGTATACCGTTCCATGGCTCAATCCCCCTTCGGAATGTGTGTGCTTGAAATCCGACTATTCCTCAATGATCGGTTTCTGTGGTGAGGCTACACCGATTCGCCGTGAAGGGGTCCCTCCACGGTTGCACCAGAATCGGCGTGCCGTGGAGTTATAGAATGATAATAAGGCTTACGAGAATAATTACAGATAGGATAGTAATCTGTGGGAGGTGGGAGGTAATGGAGATTGCAAGTGATTCAGTGGATGTTGTAAATTGGCATGCTGAAATTGACGCATTTGGCATATGCATCGCATGTGTACTCAAGCTGTGTTGCTTCCCCGCCGTTCTCATGACTGGCACCTCAAACAAAAAGATTGCCTTCTGTTTTATACGTCTCTGAAAGAAAAGTCAACTCCGTTCACCGAAGATTATCAAGAACAATTAATATTTATGCATAAATTATACAAATTACTTGTATATAAACTTGATCCAGTCTGCTCAACACCCTTCACAGCAGGTAAGAGTCGCATATGCCACTAGCCATCTCAAGAGAGCTGGGATACACTGAAACGATGAAATCTCTCTTCTCAAGGCTTATGCTTTTCTTCCTTGTAGTCATGCTCGTACCGGTATCATTGCTGGCTTTCGCGTATATCACGGCAGGGAATCGGGCTTTGGAGAACAATCTGGCCGAACAGGGCGATATCAACATCCGCGGCGCCGCAGTACGTATGCAACAGCTCATAGAGGAGTATCGGCACAAGGCATACACAATCAGTGTCGAAGAACTGGTGGTAGACCTCCTCGAACAAGACTCATTCGAAGGGACTACCAGCATGAACCAACTCTATGAACGCCTCTTCACTATCATGAAAGGCGACACCTATCTCGCAACTGCATCGGTGGTAAGTACAAGCGGTCGTGTGAGACTCTCCACACACCTCTTCCCCTATCAATATGACCTCAGATATCAGGGAAACGATACGAATCCCTTCTTCGATCTCTCTCGAGCCGGAGGGGAGACTGCCTCGCTCATCACCTTCACGAATCGGTATATGACGCAGAACAACTCGTTTGTCTTTTTCAACATACTCCGAAGAGTCCGGGATGTAGCGGGAACCGTGCTGGGCTATGTCGCGGTCGACGTCTACCACGATGCACTCAGTGATATGCCCACCACGTCCGGGTTCACAGACATTATCCTGATCGACAGCGAGACCTACGTTGCAGCCTCGCTCAATCATCTCGACAGGCATGGCGATTTCACCAAGCTCCCTGAACTCAAATCGATCACCTTTCCGCTTTTTGAAGGGAGCATAATAGGAGAAGGGAACATCATCTCGGTCGCTGCGATACCGAATACTCAGCTCTACCTTGCCGGAGTGACCGATATGGCGATACTGAACAGGAGTATCGAGGGGTTCATGATGATAGTCGGATTCGTGCTAGCCGTAGGTGCTGTACTAGCGGGAATTCTCGCCTATTTCTTCAGTAGATCCATTGCAAAACCGGTAAACGATCTTGCCCTCTCCATGCATCAGGTCGAAATGGGCGAAATGCAGACGCAGGTTACCGAATCTCGCATTCTCGAGATTGGTCAGGCACAACAGTCATTCAATGCGATGGTGAGACAGATCACCAATCTCATGGAGCTAACCCGGGAGGAGGAGGCAAAGGTGCAAGAGGCGGAGCGTCGGGCACTGGAGGCTCAGATGAATCCCCACTTTCTCTATAACACCCTCAACACGGTAAAAGCCATTGCCCGCATGCATGACGAGCGCGAAATTCTTACCATAACCACCAAGTTGGGGAAACTCCTTCGCAATGCGATAGACAACCGGGAGCAGGAGACATCGCTCAAGGAGAGCTTCTCGCTGGTGGAGAGCTACCTCACCATTCAGAAAATCCGGTACGGAGCCAAACTGGATACGTATGTGGAGCTGGACCCCTCGATCGAAAAGGTGATGACACCGAAGCTCATCATTCAGCCCCTTGTAGAAAATGCTCTCATTCATGGCCTGGAACCAAAGCTCGGACGGTGGAGACTATCGGTCACCGCAATCTCGCAAGGAGACAAGATCAGCATAACCGTCGCCGACAATGGTATCGGATTCCCAGATGCGCCCAGCATTCGATCGGACGCCGAACCCGAATCATCGACCCATGTGGGCCTCTACAACATCCACCGCAGACTCCAGTTCCGTTATGGCTCTTCGGCGGGAATTACGATAGACTCGATAGAGAACGAAGGCACCATCATCAAGATACGATTGCCTCGCGATGAGAGGAGAGCGTAGTCATGCCCTATACGGTTGTGATCGTTGAAGATGAAGATCTCATTAGAAACGAGATAGAGCAGTTCACCCCCTGGGAGGACCTCAATCTCACCTGTATAGGGACCGCTTCGGACGGCATGGCGGGAGCTGAGCTCATCCGCTCAGAAAATCCGGATATCGTGATCACCGACATTCGACTACCGGGTCAAAATGGGTTGGAGATGTTGCAATCGTGTCGTGTCGAACATGCGATCATTCTAAGTGGATACAGCGACTTCTCATACATGAGAAGCGCAATCAAGCTGGGCGTGTTCGACTACCTTCGCAAACCATTCGACGATGAGGACCTTGCTGAGGCGCTCTCTTCACTCGTAGAAAAACTCTCGTTAGAAGAGGCTGAGATGGCCTCGATAGGAAACAATCGCGAACGGTCTCTTCTGATCGAGCTTCCGACCAGAAGCGGCAATCATATCGTCGACCACGCCATAACCCTGATCACCCAGCGATATGCCGATTGTATCGGATTGCAGGAGACAGCCGCAGAGCTCTCCATCTCGGAGAGCCACCTTAGCAGACTCTTCAAGGAGAGTACCGGTGTGAACTTCCTCAACTATCTACAGGCGTTTCGAGTCAACAAGGCGATCGCGCTTCTTCGTGACCCACGCATGAATATCTCTATGGTTTGTGCCCGGTGCGGTTTTCCCACACCGGGGTATTTCACTAAGGTTTTCAGAAAGTTCATGGGCATGACACCCACACAATTCCGAGATACGCACCTCACTTTTCTATCAGAGAAGAGAAATAGCTGAGCAGAGGCTGATCGAACTGATACAGGATCGCATCGATACCGATAGAGCGAGCAGCGACAATATTCTCTTCATAGTCATCAATGAACAGAACCGAATCTGTATCGACACGTTCCTTTGCAAGAATCGTCGAAAAGAACTGCGTTGCAGGCTTGGAGATGCCCAGCTCATGGGAGGCATATGCGGCATCGAACACGTCCAGATAGCCCTGTCTCTTCAATAGTTGCCAATGCGGAGCGTAGGTGTTCGAACCGCACACCACCCGTTTCCCCCTAGCTCGCAGCTCAGAAATGATCCGTACTACAGGGGTGTTCCAGGTTGGTTTGAAGAAGGTCGCAAGCGGATCGCCTTCGACTTGTACCCCGAACTGGTGCTTTACATGCCGCCAATACAGTGCCGAGTCGATGGTACCGTCCATGAGCGGGAACGCATAGTGTTCATAGTCGACTCTCAGCGCTTCGAGATCGATGTCGTAGTGTGCGGAAATAGCTTCAATCGTGGTGATGTCCCGAATGACCACATTTCCCATATCGAACAAATAGACCGTATAAGCAAGAGGATCTTTCAACATGGACACTCCTTCTCTACCCCTTTCGTGATTCATAGACCGAAGAGCCACCGATGAAGTACTTCGAAAGCAGACCAAACAACAAGAACATAGGAAGGCTGGCAATGACTGCGACCGCCATCATAGCACCCTCGTCGGTCATCTTCTCTTCAGCGAACTTCGATATATACAGTGGAATCGTCTTCATCTTCTCAGACTGTGTCACCAGAAGTGGCCAGAGGAGATTATCCCACTGTCCTCTGAAAGAGAGGATTCCCAGAGTCGCAATCACCGGTGCGCAGTTCGGAAAGACGATACGCCAGAAGATACCAATCTCACCCATACCGTCCACCCGAGAAGCATCTAGATACTCGGAAGGGAAGGTGGTGAGGTACTGGCGCATCTGAAACACGCCGAAAGCACTGACTAGAAAGGGGACGATAAGACCCGCATAGGAATCTTGCATCCGCAGATTCATCGCAACCATGTACAACGGAATCATGATAGCCTCAAAGGGGATCATCATAGTAGCCATTATCAACATGAATACGAAGTGTCTACCCTTGAACTTGAACTTCGCCAGACCGTATCCGGTGATAGCGGCTATCAGTACGGTGGTTATCGCCACGGTGATGGAGACGAACATCGAGTTGAAAATGTTTCTCGGAAAAATCCACGATCCATCATTCCCTTGAAGAGCCTTGATATAGTTCTGGTAGTAGAAAGACTCAGGGATCCAACTGTATGGCATGCGAACAATCTGCCGGCTCTCCATGAATGAGCTGGTCACCATGAACACCAACGGTGTCACCGTGAAGATCAAAATGATCAGGAGGATAGCCCATATGAGTACAGCAGACCAATTGGCTCGTTTCAGACCTACATACATACACACCCCCCTAGTACTCTACATCGTCGCTCTTCGAGAACCGGAACTGTATCCAGGTGAAAAGCAGCATGATCAGAAACAGCACAATACTCATGGCACTAGCTCGACCGATACGTTGATTCCTGATTCCCGTCGTGTAGATGTTCAGTGTCATAACATTGATCGGTGCCCGAGGTGCTCCTCCCTGAACGAACAGGTACTGTGTACTGAATGTCTTCAGACATTGGAGCATGGCCATGATCGATACCAGTACCACGGTGGGCTTGAGAAGCGGAAGCGTGATCCTCCAGAAACTCTGCCAACGAGAGGATCCGTCGATCGTGGCAGCTTCGTAGATTGCTGGAGGAATGGACGAGAGTCCGGTGATGAACAATATGACGAAGTATCCAATGTATTTCCAAAAATAGACCACCATGGTGGAGACTTGAACCATGGTTCGGTCTGCAAGCCACTTCCTATCGACTCCCGGTGAGGCAAGAATGGCATTCACCCACTGATTACCCAGACCGCGAGGATCGAATATCAGAAGCCAGATCGCTGCTGCAACCACCGAAGAGATAACCGCCGGTGTATAATAGGCAATCTGGAAGAAACCTCTCGCGCGATGACTGGTCAGTGTGGTGAGGAATGTCGCTACCATGAGTGAAAAAATCACGATCGGGATGAACGTACCAAGTGTGAAGACGAACGTTGCCCTGATCGAGTTCCAGAAGTCCGGAGAACTGAATATGTATGTGTAGTTCCCCAGACCCATGAACTTAGGGGGTGCCAATGAAAGGACCCGTTTGTCGAACATGCTTGTGTACAGTGCGTTCAGGATGGGATAGAAACTGAAAAGAGAGAAAAACAGAATCGATGGGACGGTGAATGCAAAGCCCCAGCGAGCAGTCTTCCGCTCTATGCCGATATACTTTCTTTTCATGGTTGTTACCTTTGCGTGAGTACATTGCACAAGAGGGCCAAGGTTTCAATTCGGCACCGAGGCCCCCTCTGAATTGTGACTAGTTCATGTGTCTACAGCTGCTCGTCCAACAACTCCTGCGCTGCTCGCTTCAATGTTGCCAAAGCTTTTTCTGGAGTCTCTCCAGAGAGCATGACAGACTCGACAGCACTCCGAATCAGAGTCTGGAACTCAGCACTTGCCGCTCCGTAATACACGATATGTCCACGATCGAGATCCTTGGTGAACACATCCGAGTACGGGATGTTCTTGTACGTATCGGAGCTCAGGAGCGCCTTGGTAGGCTGAATGAGACTCACCTCGTTCAGATACTCTTCGGCATGCTCGAGCATATATCCGATGAACTTCCATGCTGCATCCTGCGTGGCTTTGCTACTCTGAGCATTCACCATGAGATAGTGACCGTAGAAGGATGCTGCAACATCGTTCACTGCATCTTCGAAAGTCGGGAATGGGACAACCATCCACTCTCCGCTGTCATAGAATTCCTGATTCTCTGCTCGAATTCTACCGATCTGATACAGTCCGGTATGTGCCATACCAATGTCGTTGAGATCCTTGTTGAACAGGGATCGAGCATTCTTGTAGGTGGGTGAACCGAGATTCCGGCCACTGGGTCCCCACTGCTGCATGTACGAGAGGAACTTCAACCAAGCGCCTTCGTTCACGATCGCAGTTCTTCCGTCATCGCTGATGAGCTGACCACCGAGCTGTTCAACCATGGGGAGCATTGCAACCAGATAGTACGGATACCGGAAATCGAAACCACGACGAACGAGGATGTCTCCATCTCGAATCACCAGTTGCTCTGAGATGTCTGCCATCTCTTCCCATGTCTTTGGATAGTCGGTTTCGGGATCGAGTCCAGCCGACCTGAAGACCTTCTTGTTGATGAAGATACACCAGTTGGTGAGCTCAAGGGGCAAACCGTAGATTTTTCCATCCACCATGACAGGATCGAGCATCCCTTCTGCATAGGTGTCCAGCAAGTCGTTCATGTCCGTATAACCGGCTGCCTGAGGATTCACCGGAGCGACACGACCATTCACGATATACTGGTACTCATCTTCGATCGAAAGATTGAAAATGTCCGGACCCGAGTTGGCAGCGAACGCGGTCTGAACCAACTCGATCATCTTCGTCGAGGATTGTGTCGTCCTCTCAATCTTGATGTTCGGATTGGCTGCCTCGAATTCCTGAATATACTGCTCTTCGATCCGTGTTCTGTTCGGATCCTCGTGAGTCCAGTATTTGAGGACGATAGGACCCGACTCCTCTTTTGCACCGGCTGCGAACACAGAGCCTGCAACAAGCATGAACACTGCGCACAGAATCAACGCTTTTTTCATTTTGACTACCTCCAGAATAGTGTCTCGTATACGTATATTCTCCTGCGTTGGAGACCGTGGCGCAATGCAACTATTTTGTTATTAATTGACTACTTTTGCTGAGATTTCTGCTCATCCACGAACGCTGAGAGGTGTTCCATGGTCTTCGCGCTGAGAATATGCTCCATGCGGCATGCGTCGTTCTCCGCGGTTTCCGGGTCGAGTCCGAGAACATCCTCCAAGAACCTGGTCAGGGTTCGATGGCGACTATATACCTGCGAGGCCTTCTTTCTCCCCTTTGCGGTGAGTTCAATGGCACCGTATGTCTCTTGATGAATGTATCCTTCGGTTTGCAAAATCTTCATGGCTCGGCTCACACTGGGTTTCGTTACGCCGATTCTATTCGCGACGTCGGTCAATCGTACCGTACCTCGCTCCTGTTCAAGCTCTAAAACAGCTTCCAGATAGTCTTCTCCAGATTCCCGCATGCATTCCTCCGTGCCATAATCACCCTATTGTACCATACCCTGGGTGTGGGGGCAATTCGAGCAGCCCGATGGAGCGCGCCCATAGATGGTCACTTTCCGTTTTTGAAAATCTTCGGGAACAGCAGAAGCACCAGATAGATGAGAAAGATGACTACGAATATTGCGAGCATTCCCTGCCACATGAGCGTCAACGACTGTTTGAACAATTCGATCATGGAGAACCTCCTGGATCAGACCAACATCCCGGGAACCAGCCCGAGAATCACGCCACCGGCGATTACTGACGCAATCTGCCCAGCCACATTCGCGCCGACAGCATGCATGAGCAGGTGATTCTGTGAATCTGCCTGCTGTCCCATTCTCTGCACCACCCTCGCAGACATAGGGAATGCCGAGATTCCCGCTGCCCCGACCATGGGATTCACCTTGTTCTTCGAGAACAGATTCAGGAACTTCGCAAACAGGACTCCGGCAATCGAGTCGAACACGAAAGCCAGCAGGCCCAATACCATGATGAGCATGGTCTCGTACCGGACAAAGCGTTCGGCCTGCATGGAGGCAGATATGGTGATCCCCAGTAGCAAGGTTATCAGGTTAGCGAAAGCATTCTGTGCTGTCTCGGAGAGGCTTCCCAACACTCCGGACTCTCGGATGAGATTTCCGAACATGAGTAGTCCTACAAGGCTTACCGAGGCAGGAGCCACATAGCCGGCAAAGAGGGTGACAACAATGGGAAAGAACAACCGTGCCATGCGCGAGACCGACTTGGGGTTGTACGGCATGCGAATCGCTCGCTCTTTCTTTGTCGTGACCAGCTTGATGGCAAATGGCTGTATGATCGGCACCAGCGCCATATACGAGTAGGCGGCAACCGCTATGGCTCCTACATACTCACTTCTCAGTACCTGGGAGACGAGGATCGACGTAGGTCCGTCCGCGGCACCGATGATTCCGATCGAGGCGGCATCGCGCAGCGGAAACCCGAGCAACACGGCTATCGAAACCGTGGCGAATATGCCGAACTGTGCAGCAGCACCGAAGAGGATCAACTTGGGATTGCTGAGAAGCGGTCCAAAGTCGATCATGGCACCTATACCGATGAACAGCAGAAGAGGCATGGCTTCCGACGCTTCGATTCCCACCTCGAACAGCCACTCGAGTATACCGGCTACTTCTCCGATACCACTCATGGTTGTGTGCAGGGCTCCCGAGAACGGAATATTGACCAGAATCGCACCGAAGCCCATGGGCAATAGGAGAGCCGGTTCCAATTTCTTTGAGATCGCTAAGTAGATGAGGGTGGCCCCAATTCCGTACATGACCAATTGCTGCCAGGTTGTGGCAGTCAGGCCCAGTAACAGGAAGTCCATGCTATTTCCTCCTATGAGTGCTGTCTGACTATATCACTTGCTACGGAGGCCGGTCAATGTTGGTCTTTATCCAATAATACCGTATATTTATTCTACAAATATGCATACTACTCTTTCCAAAATCGCCAAAACATCCTATCATGCCAAAAATATCAGGGGTACTCGGTACCTCAAACTCGTTCAACAAGAGGTGAACCAATGAAAAAACTGCTCATGACCATTGCTATCGCATGTGTCGCACTCTCTGTTGCCACCGCTGCCGGTGTGCAGGAACAGGGTGTCGACCGGTCTCTCGAGAAAGTGCTCGACAAGGGTGTGTTCGTGCTCGGTCTCGACGACAGCTTCCCTCCCATGGGATTCAGGGATGAAAACAACGAAATCGTCGGATTCGATATCGACCTTGCGCGTGAAGTCACCAGCAGGATGGGTGTCGAACTGAAGCTTCAGCCTATCGACTGGAACGCGAAGGAACAGGAGCTCAACACCGGTAACATCGATTGCATCTGGAATGGATTCACTATCACTCCTGAGAGAAGCGAGATGATCAACTTCTCTGACCCCTATGTCGACAATGCACAGGTTGCTGTCGTTCGTGGGGACAGCCCGGTACAGAGCCTAGCAGACCTTGCAGGTAAGCGTGTAGGAATCCAGGCAGGCTCCAGTGCATCCGATGCAGTATACGGCAATCCTGAATTCGCCGACTCACTCTCCCAGATCGTCGAAGTACGGGACAACCTCACCGCTCTCATGGATCTTGAAATCGGTGGTGTCGATGCAGTTGTACTCGATCTGTTCGTCGCAAACGACAACATTCACCGAAGCGGAAAGGACTTCAGGATTCTCAAGGAGCACCTTTCGTCAGAGGAGTATGGTGTTGGTTTCAGAAAGAACGATCAGGCACTCAGAGATGAAGTGCAGCGGATCCTCCTTGAGATGGCATCCGATGGTACGCTGGCTACAATCTCCACAGATTGGTTCGGCGAAGATATCACCGTTGTAGGCAAATAGCTGAAGGAATTCGTAGTATGGGAAGGCTGTTGACGCTCATGCTGGGAGGTACACTCACCTCCCTCAAGATCTTTTTCCTCACCTTGCTGTTCGCCTTACCGCTCGGGCTACTCGTGGCAAAGGGTCGAATGAGCAAGCACCGCATTATCAGTTCGCTGGTCAACGGCTATATCATGATCATGCGGGGAACACCGCTCATACTGCAACTCATATTCGTCTATTTTGCTCCATACTATGTATTCGGTGCATCGTCCGACCGATTCACGGCGGTGATCATTGCCTATGCGATAAACTACGCCGCCTATTTTGCTGAAATCTATCGGGGAGGTATTCAGAGCATTCCACAGGGACAGCTCGAAGCCTCCTCGGTGCTCGGCTTCACTAAGGTACACACGTTCACCCATATCGTCATGCCGCAAGTAGTGAAACGGATTATGCCTGCTATGGGCAATGAAGTGATCACACTGGTGAAAGATACCGCACTTGCCCAGACGATCGGAGTGGCTGAACTTTTCCGTGTCGCACAGAATGCTGCTGCACGAGAGTTCTCCACTATGCCGATCTTCGTCGCTGGAGTCTTCTATTTCGTCATGAACGCAATCGTGTCGAAATCGTTCGATCTTATCGAACGCAAGCTCGACTATTACAAATAGGGGGAACCGGTATGTCAGTCATTTCCGTTGAACATGTGAGAAAATCCTTCTCGACACTCGAAGTACTGCAGGACATCTCATTCTCACTCAACTCAGGTGAGGTACTCTCGATCATCGGCCCCTCCGGTTCGGGAAAGTCGACACTGCTTAGGTGCATCACAAACCTAGAGACCGTGGACAGTGGAACCATCGTCATCGGAGGCGACACACTCGTGACCACCGGCCCCGATGGTACTGCAGTCTACGCAGACAAGGGAACCATCACCAGAATCAGGCTCCGAGTCGGGCTCGTATTCCAGAATTTCAACCTATTCCCCCATTTTTCGGTACTCAGGAATATTACCGAGGCGCAGATCCATGTGTTGAAGACCCCGAGACAAGAAGCGACAGAGCGAGCGTATGACCTGCTTGCAAAAATGGGTCTGGGAGACAAGGCGAAAGCCTACCCCTATCAGCTCTCCGGTGGCCAGCAACAACGAGTCTCCATCGCTCGAGCACTCGCTCTCAGACCGCAGGTACTCTGCTTCGATGAGCCGACCAGCGCACTCGACCCGGAACTCACAGGAGAGATCTTGGCGGTGATTCGTGAACTCGCTACCGAACACATGACCATGATGGTCGTTACTCATGAAATGGCGTTCGCCAGGGATATTTCAGACAGGGTCATATTCATGGATGAGGGATTCATCGTGGAAGAGGGAACCCCGAAACAGGTGTTCTCCGACACGAAAAACGAGAGAACTCGACGATTCCTCAGCCGATTCGGCTCCTGAGCACCCCTCCAGTGCTCTTCCCAGTCAAAACCCGATCCAGAAGTACGGGACCCCCATCGGTTATCACCATCTGTATGGCGAAACCGGAGGCATCGACGGTGAAGCCGATCAGGTCCGCTGTATACCCGGGTTCGATACACCCTCTACCCTGTAGCCGAAGCCGCTGTGCAGGGTAACTGGTCATCCGTGCAACTAGTCTCTCGATTTCACAGAGTTGCAGCTGACAATAGTATCGATCAAACAGATCCTGTACCGCACGATGGCTACGTGGATGCGTTATTTCGCTGCTGTATAGGGCGTCGGTTCCAAAACAGCCGAGCCTATGCTGAAGTATCGTGGATACGGAATCTTCCGATTGCGTGATATCGGACATAACGGCAGTCTCAGGCAGATCGGCAAGGACATCGAACAGAAGATCGAACTCGCTGCAGTGTGCCGAATCGGCAAGCTCCGACCACCTCTTTCCCGTCATCTCCGGTCTTCCGTCCACATGTACAACCGAGATGTTGTCCCAGCCACAGAGAGAGACTATGCTGTCCCAACCGTCAGGTTCGAGCATCTGCTTGCGTATGGACGATCTCTGTCTCGGATCCTTGATACGTGAAGCCAACTCGGTTCGCGGGATCTTAAGGCATGCAGGTGGCAGGAGACTGTACAGCGAAGTGGAGCCGTAGGTATAGGGATACTGATCGAACCCGATATCGAGTCCTGCCATCTCATACGCCTCCAACAAGTCGAGTATTGCGGGAACCAGAAACTGGCTCCTTGCTCCGATCACCTTCAGGTGCGAGATCTCGCATCGCACCCCTACTTCGAGCGCAATGTCCAAGACTCCTCGTAGGCTCGCCATAATGCCATCGCCCTCGCAACGGTGGTGTACCGCAAACAACTTGTCCCGCGCTGCGGTGATCTGGAGGAGCTCTCGAAGCTCTTCCTTCGCTGCAAATTGACAAGGGGCATAGTACAATCCGGTGGAGAACCCTGCAGCCCCGCTGTCGTACGACTGTTCGAGCATTTCGCACATCTGGGCAATTTCGCTCTCCGTCGCTGCACGGTTGACTTCTTGGTGTAATGCCGCAAGCCGCAACGGAGCATGTGCCTGCAACACGATCAGATGGGTCAAAGGCTTACACGCATCCACACATGAGGCATACGATTCGAATGTGCTCCATGGCCAAGGCTGCTGGTAGCTCCCGAGAATATCGGCAGACAGCTGAGCAAGATCATTACCCTGCCGTACCTCTGTCGGCAAGGGGAACACCCCCATCCCGCAGTTACCCGACACTTCAGTGGTGATCCCCTGAGCGATCTTCTCTCGCATACCGGAGCCTCTTAGCACATGCAGGTCGCTATGACCGTGCATATCGATGAATCCCGGGGAGAGGAACGCGCCATTGAGCGATATGGTCATGTCTGCGCTTATTGTATCATCATGAGGACCACTATATACGATGGTATCCTGTGAGATAGCGACTGACCCCATGAATTTCTGAGCTCCGGTTCCATCGACGATGAGTGCATCGGTTACGAGAAGAGATACATGCATATATGACAGCATAACAGGTTCAACATCCCTTGTCATTTGTTGTATACTTGCGTCGGAAGGAGATTGGCTGTGCAGTGTTATGATATAGTGTTAGTGGGCTCGGGACCGGCAGGCATGGGAGCCGCATTCGAAATTGCGGAGAAACGGCCAGATCTTTCCATACTCATGATGGACCAGGAGAAATTCTCCACCGGCGGTATGAGAAATGACTGTAAAATGAATTTCACCTATCCTATCGGTTTTCCCGAAGAGTACTGGACAAAGGATCAAGCAAACCGTTACATGGAACGGGTCACCCGTTTCCTCACACCCGAGTTCATGGACAAGAGCAATATAGCCATCTATCAACAGAGAGCCAAGCGACTCGGCTGCAGGTTGCTCGAGATTCAGCAATCACACTTGGGAACCGATGGAGGGTTGCGGCTCATCAAACGACTCCTCGCTGAACTGAACTCACACGGGGTCAACCTCGCTCTTGGTGAAACGATGCTTTCGGTCGATGACAAAAAGAGGGTCATTTCAACCGACAAAAGGGATATCGGATACAGAAAACTGCTTATTGCGCCGGGAAGGCGTGGGTTCCACTTTCTTCAGATGGTCATGCAAAGTCTTGGAGTCCCCTTCGTCGATAATATTGTGGATATCGGAGTACGGGTCGAAACACGATTGGAACACTACCCTATCGTGAAAGACTACTACGATCCGAAGTTCTATTTCCCCGAGAAGGTTCGAACATTCTGCACCAATAGCGGAGATGCTCACGTAGTGAAAGAGAAGTACGTCAGTGCACGGGGGGATACCTGGTACTCGGTGAATGGGCATGCCTATTCCGCGGATACACACGAGGCAAACGGACTGGTGAACTTCGCGATACTGAAGACGGTGAAATTCACAGCCCCATTGGCGAGTGGCCAGACCTATGCAGAGAATCTCGGTATGCAGGCGGCCCTTATGGGTGGAGGCAGACCCCTTATGCAGCGTGTTGGAGATTTTCGACTCGGATCCCGCAGCAAGGAAAACAGCTTCAATGCGGATCTCTACGATTTCCGACCGAGCTTGCAGGAGTGCTGTCCGGGAGATATCTCATTAGCAATACCGGCCAAGATCCTTCGGGTAATCTGGAAGGCGATGAAGAACCTCGATACGATAGTGCCCGGGGTGCTTCACCCCTCAACCATCATGTACTACCCGGAAATAAAACTCTATGCGAACAAACCGGTTTTCCAGGACCCCTTCTTCCGAGTTACCGATTCCGTGTACTTGGCCGGTGATGGGGCGGGTACGAGCAGAGGTATCACAGCAGCCTGGGCGAGTGGAATCAGATCTGCACAGGGCATGCTCGAAACGCTCTCATCCTGAATCGTATCACATGAGCGGGCTGAATAGATTGAGCACACTTCTCGCGAATCGGACAGAAAATGGTTTTCTCTCTTCATCGAGAAGCATAATCTCGGTACAGAGATCCAGTGTGTTCGCAATATCGTTTCGCACCTTGGATGCGACGGAGGATTTGAAGAATGCCACGCCACACTCGAAGTGGAGGTAGAAGCTTCGATAATCCATATTCGCGGTACCCACGATGGATACCTCATCGTCCGAGACAAACATCTTTGCATGCATGAACCCAGGAGTGTACTCGAAGATTCGGACACCTGCAGCCAGCAATGGCCGGTAGTGCGCTCTGGTCACCGGGTGGACATACCACTTATCTGGGAAATATGGCGTGATAATGCGGACATCCACACCGCTTTGTGCCGCTACGCATAATGCAGAAGTCATCTGGGTGTCGATAATGAGGTAGGGTGTCGTTATCCAGACATACTCTCTTGCATGATTGATGATTTGAATGTAGGCATTCTCCGAGATGTTCTCCCCATCGAGCGGGCTATCTCCAAATGGTTGTACAAACCCATCCGAGGAAAAACGGGTAACCGGAACGAACTCGGTCAAGTCGATATCCTCACCAGTGGTGAACATCCATTGTTGAAAGAACATGAGGGTGAGATTCCACACTGCATCGCCTCTTAACATGACGGTGGTATCCTTCCAGTGTCCAAAACGGATATTCCTGTTGATATACTCATCGGCGAAATTGATTCCTCCAGTGAAACCGACATCACCATCCACAATGAGAATCTTTCTGTGGTCGCGATAGTTGAGTTTAGCATTCAAGTGTGGTTTGATCCGATTGAATACCCCTACAAGAAAGCCCATCTCCTTGAGTGTCCGTTCATATTTCGATGGAAGTGTTTGAATACTCCCCAGATCATCGTACATGATCCGAACCACCACACCTTCGCTCAATTTTCTTTGAAGGACTGCGAGCATGGCTGACCACATTTCACCATCCTCGATAATAAAATACTCCATGAGAATGAATCGCTTGGCTCGCTCGACCTCTTCGAGAATACGGATGAATGCATCCTCACCGAGAGCGAAATAGTCGACTTCCGTATGATCCCAAGCGGGAGAGCCGGTCAGATTCGTGATATACTCGGATTGCCTTGCGAGATTCGATGAGCTTGAGACCAATGCCGCATGTACCGATTCATCAGGCTCGGGAAGTACAGCACGCATCTCCTTCTCATAGTGCTCCTGATACTTCGCCATCTGCTGTGCAACTCGCCTACTCTCTCGCTTGTTTCCAAAGAGCATGTAGAACGGGACTCCGAACACAGGAGCGACTAGGATCACCAGGATCCATGAAATCTTGAACACTGGATGGTCATCTCTGCTTACAATGAAGAAGACACTGATGAAAGCCATGGTATAGACAGCGGGTATGTAATAGGTGCTGAAACTCATGAAGTTGAGAATCAGCCAAATCAGAACGGCAATCTGAATTGCAAGCAGAGCAATAAAAGTAAACAGTCTCCCTGTTAGGAGCTTGAGAAACTTCTTCATTGCTTCCTACTTTCTGGGCTCCTCATCATCGTCATCGTCATCGTCATGATCGAACAGCAGTGACTCCACGGAGATATCATCTTCATCTACATGCACCTCTGGATCCTCTTCATCGTCATAATCCTCGGGATCAAGTTCGATGTTCGGTTCAATCTCATCATCCTCATCGACTTCGGTGTTCGGCACGCTGTCGTCGAATAGGTCTGTCTCATAGAGCGATGCGGTGATTTCCGCATCGACATCGTCATCTTCCGCTTTCGTATTCGGATTACTGCGAAGCTCCTCCATCATCTGTTCGACCATCTCACGAGTCACCGAGGCTGTTTTGAAGAACTCCTTTTCGAGTGCCTGTTCGAACAGTGCATAGGCTCTTCGATTCTTCCCTAACGCCAGCATAACCTGTCCTGCATGTACATATGCTTCAGGAAATCTCGGCCCCTCTCCAGACAGCAGTGTATCGTATACCTCTTTGGCTTCGAGCAAAGCCCCTGTCTTGAGCAGATACAATCCCTGATTATCGGTCATGCCTGGACTCTCTGCGATCAGATCAGAGCACTCCTCGAGAAAGTCTCTAGCTTCATCCAACCGTTCAGATGCGAGCAGGTATGTCCCAAGGTTTATCAACAGACTCTTGTCTCTTCTTCCCTCTTCGTAGAGCGTCTTGAGTTCTTCGATTGCCTCGTCGCCTCGATCGAGTGCCCACAAAGCCATGGTTCGAGAAATCCGTCCACTCACGATGATGTCTCCCTCTGGAATTCGCTTCTTCTGTTCCTTTGCTATGACCGAATCGTAAATCTCAAGAGCTATGGAGGGATCACCTCGTTGTACGAAGAGATTCCCCAACATGACCGTATAGTGGGCTGGCAAGCCGGCTTTCCATGCCTGCCTATAGTATCTCCAAGCACGATCCTCCTGCGGAGGCTTTGCATTCAATGCTCGAGAACCAAGGGCCACCAATATGTAGCCGCGACGGATATAGAGAACGACTGCGACAGCAATCAACACAAGCAGAACTTTAACAGACTGTGTGAAAGGTAGCAGTAGTATCCCAAAAATTGCGACGATCAACGCCAACAATGTAGGATTTTTCATGATAAGCCTCCAAGGTGATCTGCCTCCATCATGCCACATTTCATGGGCTATTGCCACCCATCCTACTCTTGCCACGATCGCAAGCCAGCGGTACAGTACGGATATGGAGAGAAAAAGACTTTTACTGCACTGCTGCTGTGGTCCCTGTTCAACGAGCTCGATCGAACGGCTTCGAGAGCTGGGCTTTGAGCCGGTGCTCTTCTTCGGAAACAGCAATATATTCCCCGAGGCCGAGGCTGAGACCCGTTTTCGCGCGCTCAAACAGGTAGCCGACCACTTCTCTCTCGATGTGGTTCGTCGTGAGTACCATCATGAATCGTGGCTGGAAGAGATTGCCGGACATGAAGAAGATCCAGAGCGCGGACCTCGTTGCGCCATCTGCTTCGCCTACAACCTCCGTGAAGCCGCAGAGGAGGCTCGTCGGTTGAAAATCAGTTATTTCACCACTACGCTTACTGTCAGTCCCCATAAAAGTGCTCCCACACTATTTTCCATAGGCGAAGAGTTAGCAGGTTTCGTTGCAGTCGATTTCAAGAAGAAGGATGGGTTCAAACGGAGTATCGAGCTCTCGAAGGAGTTGGATCTGTATCGACAGGACTATTGCGGTTGCGAATTCTCTCTCCGCTAACCGAGTAGCAGGAGACTCCCCGCCATGACAGCCATACCTCCGATAACACCGTAGATCGCCAAGTGGTGCTCTCCATAGCGCTCAGCTGTAGGAAGCAGTTCATCGAACGAGATGTAGACCATGATGCCAGCTGTGGAAGCGAGAACGAGACCAAGCATAAGATCGGTATTCGAAACGGAGAAGAGCAGCAGACCAAGAAACGCACCGAGCATCTCTGAAAGACCGGACAGGAGCGCGATCAAGAGACTTTTGGCACGACTGCCTGTGGCAAAATAGATAGGGACCGCGACAGCGATTCCCTCGGGTATATTGTGAATTGCGATAGCGATGGCTATGCTGACACCAATCTGGGGATCTGCCATATAACTGGTGAATGTCGCAAGCCCTTCGGGCAAGTTGTGAATGGCAATGGCAAGAGCAGAGAGGATTCCAGTTCTCATGAGATGTGGGTCCGCGCAGGCAGTGCTGCTGTTGTTCACTAACGACACGACATCGGGTATCTCATGCGGGTTGTCGCGAGAGGGAACGAATTTGTCGATCAGCCCGATGAGCAACACTCCAGCAAAGAACGCCAACACACCATAGAATTGAGCTTGCCCCTCGGGAAAGAACGAGCCCATGTAGTGAAACGCCTCTGGAAGAATCTCCATAAATGAGAGATACACCATGACTCCTGCCGAAAAACCGAGTGAGGCACACAGGAAGTGGGAACTTGATCGTTTCTGAAACAAACTCAGCAGGCCACCGATTCCTGTGGACAGACCAGCGACGAGTGTAAGTAACAGAGCGGTGAGTACGGTGACCGAATCCATAACCCAGACGATACCCAAAACACGATGTACATGTCAATCTTTACAGTTCGGCTACACTAACTCTTTGGCACTCCTCGTGAGGCTCGTTCAACGATGAGATCGTATATGGCTTCAAGCTCCATCTCATCATCGATGATATCCTCGGTCTTGCAAGCGATTCGATCCACTACCGTATCTGCAATATAGGGGACTCGGTACCGTTGATAGACCGATTCAGCGAGTCTACTCATCATCGAAGCTCGGACCGCACCAAAACCGATATGGACAGCAAGCGCTGCAGCAGCCCTCCCGGAAATTCGATCATGCAAGACCATAGCCTCTGGCTCGATCGACCCTTGGTAAATGAAGCGCTGTGCTTCGAGTAGCGGATGCAGCCATTTGCCCTTACTGGAGAATACTATGTTCTGGTTCAGGTCGATAATCTGCAATGAGATCGATTCAGGGAGTTCTCTTGTGTATAACCAATCGGGTAGTGTCAGTATGTTTCTCATAAGCTCCTGCCGAAGAATAGCCCCCAAACCGGTCCGTTTGCAGGCCCGTCGTAGCCTACATACAATGAACTGGGCAGAGAGTTCAATCCCAGCAGAGAGATTGTGGTAGAAATCCTGGTTCCGAACGAGACTTTTGGGAGCCACTCGGATTCCTCGTTCCAGAGAACATCGCCATATACCCCTATCGAGGAGTTCTGGAAGATCAAAAGTTCGCCTGCCGTCGGCTTGAAATTCTGTGGTTGCCAATCGACGCCGAATCTACCTGTCACCAGAAAGTTTGCAGGCGCAGCAGTGGTCGAATTCGAGCCCCGGTTCAAGAGCGTTGGATCGCGCGTGAGAAATCCATCCTCAAGGTAGAAGGGGACATCCCCTCTCCCATCGAGAGCATAGCGACCGGTATAACCCACGGAGACCCTGAAGTTGCTGGAGACCGGGATCGACATCGTAGCCTTCGTATGCAGAAAACTCCGCTCCCATCTCTCTGTGAGCTGAAAGGCTCCTTCAGCCCCGAGGACGAACCCCCTGATATCGGGGCGTTTCCAAGTCAATGATATTCCGGCATGCATGAGCTGAGAATCGAGCGTGATCGATGGAGAGAGTCGATACTCGAGTTGAGCAAGGAACTCTGCATGCAAGGAATCGGAGAGATAATTCTGTTTGAATCTCAACGCTCCTCTCTGATACCAGGAAGGAGCAAGATTCTCATCCGATGCTGCAACGGTGTCCAATTCCAGTACGAGCGGAGCAATCGGCTGATAGGAGAGGGTGGCACTCATCGCGGGGTACAACCGAGTAGGTGATACAGATTCCCAAGCAGCCCCACCATGGAGGGAGACCCACAAGTGCTTCCACTTGAGTTGATACATGAACCCGAACAGTGAATCGTCGCGAAGGTACCAGTGGTCATCCAGATAGCTGAATGAGCGGATTCCCATAAAGAGTTGTTGTGAGAACGTGTGTTGCGGAACTCGTGCATAGAGCCGGTAGTTGCTCAACACCCGTGTCTCTCTTGCCGAGAAATCGGATCGGAATGTTCGTATCTCCTGGGTGGTGCCTCGTGCATCGAGTTCATTGAGCTTATCCGCCTGCATTCGCGCCGATTCATATCCACGTTGTGTCAGATCCTCGATCGCGGCGAAATCCATGAAGGAGAAATCCTCGACATCGCACCTGATCCAGACGGCATCGGGGTGTTTCTGTAACTCGGCAACCCCCTCTCTCCGTTTTCCAAGATCGATCGAGATGTTGAGAACACTCAGGGCATTTCTCAGATTAATGTGCTTCCCCTCGTAGAACGTGGTCGAGACGATAGTCGTATCGGTGTATTCGTAGGCAATGTCGAGTGGAACGAGATTCGTCATACCACCGTCAACGAGAAGGTGTCCACGATAGACGACTGGAGGGAAATAGACAGGAAGCGCGAATGCGGCATCGAAGATAGTGAGCACATCGCCTTCCATGATTCTGACCTGCCGTTTCGTCACGATATCCTCAGTGACGATCATGATCGGAATAGGGAGTTCTTCCAGATTCACCGAGTCACCGAGATAGGCTGCAACGAGAGAACTGAATCGAGACGTATCAAGGAACCCTCCCGAGAGCGGCCATGAGAGATCGAACAATTGGGTCGTATCCAATTGAGAGCAGACGGTGAATATCTGTTCGGGCGAGAGACCGGCAGCATAGAGAAGTCCCACAATCGAGCCCATGGAGTTCGAGACAATGAAGTCTGGGACAATGCCCTGCTCCTCAAGATACTGGAGCACTCCGATATGGGCAAAGGCACGAGCCGACCCTCCCGAGAGGACCAGTCCTATCGGCTCTCGCTTCCCCTCGGTTCTCTCCAGTATTCTCTCGCGAAACGACACTTCTCCGTAGTTCACCGGTATAGTCGCTGCAAGCAGATCGTTCGAATTGTTCAACACTGGTGTTTCGGGATGGCGGTTTGCATTGAGCAGACTTATCGAAACGAGGCAGAGTAGAATTATGAGTAATGGCTTGCGATATCGAATACCGGTCATCGTGCCCTCCAGAGACTTCGAACTATTCTGGCGCTAATAGTAGCTCAAAATGGGGAAGCTGACAATGAATTGTATCGTTACCCCAATTGTCGCTCGAGAACGGAGGTAAGAATCGCTACCGCTTCGTCGACCTCTTCATGGGTTATAGTCAATGGTGGAACGAATCTAAGAATCTGTGATCCAGCATTGGCCAGGATAAGAGACGAACTCATGCACTGTTCCAGAGTCTCGCGTACGGGAATGGACATCTGCACGCCGATCATAAGCCCGGAACCCCGCACTTCTTCAATCTGTGAAAACCGTTCTTTCAGCTGCTCCAGAGAAGTTCGCAGATGCTTTGAGACCTCCTGAACCTGAAGCAGGAGCTTCCCATCCTGAAGCCGCTTTAGCACAGTACATGCTGCCGCCGCTGCCAGATGGTTTCCACCGAACGTAGCGGCATGATCTCCCGGTTGAAGCACGTTAGCTGCCTTCCCGGTTGCCACCAGTGCTCCGATCGGCACTCCCCCTCCGAGAGCTTTTGCCAATGTCATGATATCGGGCATGACCTGAGACTTCTGCCAGGCAAAGGCATATCCAGTCCTTCCCATGCCACACTGCACCTCGTCGAATACCAAGAGTATGTCGTGTTCGTCACACAGTGCACGAACCTTCTCTAGATACCCGTCTTCGGCAGGGATGATTCCTCCCTCCCCCTGAACTGGCTCAATGAACACAGCACAGGTCGACTCGGTGATTGCCTCTTTCAGTGCTTCGAAGTCGTTGAAAGGCACATGTGAGATTCCGGGAACAAGGGGTTTGAATGCTTGCTGGTACTTTGGCTGACCGGTTGCCGTCATTGAACCGTAGGTTCGCCCATGGAACGACTGGTGCATGGTGATTATGTCTGTCTTGCCCTGTTTCTTGGCACTTCCATACTTTCTTACCAGCTTGAGAGCAGCTTCGTTGGCCTCGGTACCACTATTGCAGAAGAAGACACGTTCCATACCACTCAGTTCGACCAGTCTCTGGGCAGCTTCGACCGCGTAGGGATTCCAGTAAAGATTCGAGCAGTGGAGCATACCGTCTTCGACGACCTGCTTCAGCTGAGCACTCAACTCCGGATCGCCATATCCGAGTATGTTTACCGCTATACCTGCCACCATATCCAAATACCGATTCCCTTCAGTATCGTAGACGTATCGCCCTTCACCTTTCACCAGCACTAGGGGAAACTGGGCATAGGTCTGCATGGTCACGTTCCGGCCGGTTTCAATAATCGTTCTTGTATCGTCTGT
This sequence comes from uncultured Spirochaetaceae bacterium, assembly GCA_964473245.1. Classification (GTDB taxonomy): domain Bacteria; phylum Spirochaetota; class Spirochaetia; order Sphaerochaetales; family Sphaerochaetaceae; genus CAYZJV01. The sequence continues at coordinate 15,780 of CAYYOL010000009.1, read as the reverse complement.
CTGTTTCATCATATCTATCCTCGTTATCTGGTCATCATGGTTCCGATGCCTTCATTGGTGAAAATCTCCAACAGGAGCGCGTGGGGGATTCTTCCGTCGAGAATATGCACACTCTGCACACCCTGTCGTATACCATCCATGCAGCACTGAGCTTTCGGTATCATCCCGCCACTGATGGTTCCATCTTCGATATATCGTGCAGTCTCATTCAGAGTGAGCTGACGCAGTATGGAATCCGGATCATCTTTGTCTCGGAGAATCCCTTCGACATCGGTGAGGAAGACCAATTTTTGGGCATGTAGTGCTCCAGCGACCGCACTCGCCGCATAATCTGCATTGATGTTGTACGTATTTCCCGAAAAATCGGTTCCTACAGGAGCCACTACAGGAACAAAATCGTTTCCCATGAGCGAATCCAGCAGAGACGTATTCACCTTCACAACCTCTCCGACAAAGCCAAGATCCTTTCCATGCATCAGCTTCTTCCTGGCAATCAGGGTATCTCCATCTTTCCCATTGATACCCACAGCCTGAATCCCCTGGCCCTGGAGGCTCTGCACCAGCTCCTTGGAGATCGTTCCCGAGAGCACCATCTCAGCGATCTGCGCTGTCTCGGCATCGGTGACTCGAAGACCATCGAGAAACTCACTCTCTTTACCGAGACGATGCAACACCTCGGTGATCGAGTTCCCACCTCCATGCACGACGACCGGACGCATACCGATCATCTTCATCATGGCTATGTCCTGAATGACCGACTTCTTGATCGATTCGTCGATCATGGCGCTTCCACCATACTTCACGACTACGATGCTTCCGGCAAATCTCCGGATATACGGCAACGCCTCTACGAGTACATTCGCTTTTTCAATTTCCCGTTTCATGGTCAACTTCTGTAATCTCCATTTATCCGCACATATTCATAGGAGAGGTCACATCCCCAAGCTGTAGCCTCCCCAGCTCCATCGCCGACTTGAACCGCGACATGGATGATCTTCTCAAGCAGTATCTTCTTCGCCAGCTCCTCATTGAATGCGATGGGAACCCCATCTTTTATGAGAACGATCATACCACTGTCACTCGCATAGGAAATCGATACCGACGAGGGGTCGAATTGTGCCTTTGCATACCCCATAGCACAGAGGACTCGTCCCCAGTTCGCGTCTGCACCGAAAAAGGCCGTCTTCACCAGGCTGCTTGAGATAATCGAACGTGCCATGAGTCTCGCATCGTGCTTACTCGTAGCACCACTGACCGCCACTTCGATGAATTTACCGGCACCCTCTCCATCCAACACGATCTGTTTGGCTAACTCTGTGTGCACAAACTGGAAGGCTTCGGTGAAGACAGCATCTGCTGCCGTTCCCGCCTCGATCGCTGGAGCGTCTGCCGCTCCATTCGCAAAGACTAGCACCGTATCGTTGGTACTGGTATCTCCGTCTACCGAAATCATGTTGTAGGAGTCCTGCACGCTTTTTCCGAGGAGTCTCTGCAGATGGTCGGCACCGATAGTCGCATCGGTTGTGATGAATGAGAGCATGGTAGCCATATCGGGATGTATCATGCCACTACCTTTCGCCATGCCTCCGATTCGAACTGTCTTGCCACCTACCTCGATTTCGACTGCCACTGTCTTGGTGAACGTATCGGTCGTGAGAATGGCTTCTGCTGCGGACTGTGCAGATTCAGCGCTGCTGTCCATCTGCGAAACACAGGTATCGATACCCGAAAGCACCGTATCCATGGGAAGCGGAACACCAATGACTCCAGTGGAACAGACGAGCACCTGGGATGAAGAGACAGCCAGATGTTTCGCCACCCGTTCAGCCATGGCCTGGACATCCGCTTCACCTTGCTTTCCGGTACATGCGTTCGCATTCCCACTGTTCACCACGAGGGCGTGGACAGGGAGTCTCTCCTCTACAATTTGCTGATCCCATACTACTGGGGCTGCTTTCACAACATTCGTCGTAAAGGCTCCTGCTACCGTCGCCGGCGTTGCGGAGGCCAGTACAGTCATGTCTTTCTTCCGTTTCTTGATACCTGCGGCACACGAGCCGACAGTGAACCCTTTTGGTGCGGTTATGCCACCATCGATTTGTTTCATCTTCTCTTCTCCTTCTCTGGTTTTCCGTGTAAGCGGCTCACAGAGGGAATGCGGGAAGCTCTTCCAACCCTGTCCATTCATCCAATCCGAACACGATGTTCATGTTCTGTACTGCTTGTCCGGCAGCACCTTTCATCAGATTATCCAGTGCTCCACAGGCAACGATTCGCCCGGTTCGCTGATCTATGGTATATCCGATGTCACAGAAGTTCGACCCTTTCACCCAACGAGTCTCCGGGAACGTTCCATAGGGTAACAATCGGACAAATCGTTCATCTCGGTAACGTTTCTGGTACGCCTCGTCGATATCACTTTGGGTGACACCCTGTTTCAGCTTTGCATAGAGCGTTGCCAGTATGCCCCGATTCATGGGCACCAGATGTGGCGTGAACGAGACGGTGACTCCCGTGTCGTGCATGTGCTTAGAATGTGCCAACGAGAGTTCCTGCTCGATCTCCGGAGTGTGACGGTGTGTCGCTACACCGTAGGCTTTAATTGATTCATCGATTTCGCAGAACAGTGATCCGAGCTTTTCTGATCGACCGGCTCCCGAGACTCCCGATTTTGCATCGATGATGATCGTATCAGGCTCTATGAGACCTTCGGCCAGCAGCGGCTGGGCCGTGAGGATGGAACAAGTCGTGTAGCATCCGGGGTTCGCGATAAGACGAGAGTTCCCAACCTCTCCTCTGTACAACTCGCTGAGGCCGTATACAGCCCGCTTCAGTAGCTCAGGATTACCATGGGAGGTCTTGTACCAAGATTCATATACAGAGCTATCACGTATTCTGAAGTCTGCTCCAAGATCGATGATGACACTCTGATCGAGTATCGCCTCGGTCACTTGTTGAGATGCAATTCCATGAGGAAGCGATAAAAACACTACATCGCACTTTCTTGCCATAGTGGCTAAATCCGAATCTTGACACGAGTAGTCGAACAGCTCTCTGAAGTTTGGATAGACCGAGGAGTAAGAATTCCCTACATAGCTATGCGAGCCTGCCATAATCTTCTCCACTGCAGGGTGTCGACAGAGCAGGCGCATAAGTTCGGAACCGGCATATCCTGTTGCTCCGATGACTCCAACTGTTACCATAGATGTATCCTCCTCACTTCTGTGAAAACTTCCGATTATATTGTATATATATTCATTTTGATTTTTTGTATAGGGTATTTATTGCATATTTATACATTTTATTCAATTCTTCCCTACCCACATCCACCAGGTGCTCTCAAGTCAGCGGCAAGAGAATAGCCAACGCGAGAATCTGAGACAAGAAATCGAAAATGGTGCAAATGCAACAGAAATATACTAGCACGTATGCTATAATTCCTCCATAATCGAGGGATGATGAGAAGAACAGATCGACAACAATCGGAAACATTCGCAAGAGACCTCATGGACACAGCTCCATATGGTGTGCTATCACTTTCCAGTGACGAAGGGCTACCCTATGCAATTCCCATCTCATTCGCACTCGTGGACAATACCATCTATATGCATGGAGCTTCCGAAGGAACCAAGTTGAACCTGATCGCTCAGAATCCGAAGGCGGTGTTCGTCTGTGTAGGGAGAACTCGACTCCTTCCACAGCAATTCACCACCGAATATGAGTCGGCAGTCGCCACGGGAGACATCCGAATACTGACCACTCGGAGAGAGAAGCGTGTCGGGCTTCGTGCCTTGGCCCGCAAGTATTCACCCGATTTCTCTTCAGAGGCTGAAGCCTATATTGACCGGGCAATCGATACTACCACAGTCATAGCCATCGCTATCGACTGTATCACAGCAAAAGCGAAACTACCTACCAAGGAGCAGGAGAAACCATGATTGAAAAAGTCTTTACATACAGCACTGCAGATACGACAGCAGTAGAAAGGATCATCGGAGGACCGGATGTCCGGATCAATCACCTGAGTCTTGCCACTGGAGAGGCTGTAGATGCCCATGAGACAGCAGAGTCGGCACACATGATCATCACCCGAGGCACGCTCGGACTCTCTCTGAACGAACAGGAAGAGCATGTCTACAAGGAGGGCGATATCGTAGCAATTCCTGAAAGAACGCTTTTAGGAATCCGCAATGCTGGAGATGTGACCATGCACCTGTTCGTCATAAAGTCGGTATAGGTCAGGCAAACAACCCCTCGCAATACTTATCCATGAACACACTGAACTCCTCGAACGGTACCGGCTGGGAAAAATAGTTCCCCTGCAGATAGTCGACACCTTGCTGTTTAGCATGTTCCATTTGCATGCGGTGCTCGATCCCTTTGGCGAGTGTCTCAATGGAGAGACTATCGGCCATGGAGATGAGCGCATCGTAGACCTTCTTCCCCTGCCAACGGTCGTCCCGTGCCGTACCTGCCATCGAGTAGTTCAACTTGATAATATCGAAACTGTTATTGAACAGTGCCTTCAGATCGAAGGCCTCCTCATTGAACATATCCAAGGCGATCCGGAACCCCTTCTCTCTGAGATTGGCAATCAACGAGGTGACATGTGAGTCGGTGAGTGCCGAATCCTGCAAGTCGATCTCGATATGCTCAGGGTGGAAACCATGTTCGGCTGCCAGATTGGACAACCACCGAGGGGTCTCCTCCACCAAGCTCATGACACTCATGTTGATGACAACCCTGAACCCATACGGGATCATCCCGGTATCCTTCAACTCCTGTATTCTGGAAAAGGTTTTTGTGATGATGATGGTGTCGATCTTTCTGATACGTTGCATCTCGGCAGCCAGATCCTTGAACACGGCAGCGGGCATGATACGAAAACCACCGAGCTGCCATCTAGCGACACTCTCAACACCCACAACGGTGAACGATACTGGATGGATGATTGGCTGAAAGAACGGATTGAACTCATGTTCCCATCCGCTTTGCGAGAACCCGATTCTGCACTCGTCTACATCACACTTTCTCGCTCGCTCATGCTCATCGGCAACACGGTATGGCTCCCGATCATTTCTTGCCTGATTCATGGTGAAATAGGCAAGTTCAACCAGTTCTTCGATTCTCTTGACACGGTAGCGTATACCACTGGATGCGCAACCGAGTGTGATTGTTATTGAATGTCCAGTTTCGCTGTCGCTACTCTCGATGAGCGCTTCAATGATCTCATGTATCTGTTTGGTCACTGTCTCCTGAAATAGATTCCGCTGGACAAAGTCGAGTGAGTCAGACGAAGGATACTCTTTGATCACCACAAACTGCTCACGACTGAGCCGTTTGACATGGGCCGTGCCGAAATAGGTGGTCAACTCCTTCATCAGAAGCACATACAGTTCATCTAGTAGCCGATGGTTCAGAACAGCGTGAAACAACCCTTTAGGGGTACACTCGACGAACAGACAGAAATAGTCCTCGAGACTCTGCTGCTCCGGATTACTCTCATGTGCATATAACCATTTCACGAAGGTTGGATTGTGATTGAATAGTTCGTCTTCACTCTTTGTTGAGAAAAACAACTCGAGCAACAGAAACAATGAAAGCATGAGCGTTACTACGAGTGCAATCGAGACATATCCTTGCCATGTGACGTACAACAACAACACCAGACTAGCAAGCCCTAGCTTCAACCACACCTTCTCACACCCTTTCATGTAGACACCTCTCAATCTGGAAAAAACGTCAGACCCTCCACTCCTCCTCCGAAGATGCTCAACTATGCAAGTGTGGGAGTGAAGGATCTGCACTATGTATTTGGGGCGCTAGGAGATCAATCTGTAGGCTTCACAAAATAGCTACCCCTATTCTTCAACAATAACTTGGTTCCATCCACCACAGCCGTAAGCGGTCTGCGGGAGATATGGAAATCCATCCCGATTCTCTTGTGCATGAATTCATCGATCCCATCGAGCAGAGCTCCACCACCGCTGATATAGATACCATTCACGATAATGTCGGCAGACAACTCTGCTGGTGTGCTCTGCAGAACCTTGAGTACCATGGTTGCAACGGATTCAAAAGGTCTAACCAGTACATCCCGGATCTCCTCTTCGTCTACGAAGATCTTTCTGGGAAGACCTGTCACGACATCGCGTCCGTTTGCGAAGGTCTTTCGTGGTTCTTTAATCTCTTCTCGCAAGGAGCCGATTTCGATCTTGATCCGTTCTGCAGTCTTCTTTCCAATAAGTAGTCCATGCTGGTACTGCATATAGTTGATGATCTCATTGTCGAGGTAGTTTCCAGCGATTCTGTTCGATTCACTCACCACGATATCTCCAAGTGATAGAACGCCAACGTCTGTGGAACCACCGCCGATGTCGATTACCATACTACCGTTGCTGCTGAAGATATCGAGTCCTGAACCGATCGCGCAAGCCTTAACCTCTTGCTCGATGAAGATATCTCGCACGCCGAGTTTGGCTCCAAGGTCCATGAACGAATCACGTTCCAGTTGGGTTACCTCAGAGGGACAGCAGAGCAGCAGTGTCGATTCTGAGAGCTCAATGTTGATGTTCTCAACTCGGTGCAGCGATATCTCTATGAGCTTTTTCGTTGCATCGATATCGGAGATCACCCCCTGATTCAACGGACTCACGATCTTGATACCATGGTGTCCCTTGCCGATCATCTCTGCTGCCATCTGTCCGGTTGCCAGAACCTCGTTTGTTTCGTAGTCAAACGCGATGACAGAAGGTTCGTTGGTGACGATTCCATCTCCCTCTACGTAGACCAGGATGTTCGCGGTACCGAGATCAATACCAATATTCTTTCCGGTAGCAGTCTTTGCCTTGTCCTGTTTGCCAATCATAAAAGCCATGATGCGAACCTCCTACAACTGAAGCGGATTGACCAGGTAGTCACCGCGATTCTTCAGCAGATATTTCGTTCCTTCCGCTACGCAGGTGAGCGGATTGGAGACCACGTGCACAGGCACCTGAATGTGGTTGCTGATGAACTCTTCCACACCGCGAACCTTTGCACATCCACCGGTCAACAGAATTCCATGTCTATAGATATCAGCAGAGAGCTCTGGAGGTGTATCCTTCAGCACTGCAGCGATAAGCTTCACGATATCATCGAAAGCTGGAGTCAACACGTTTCGAACTTCTTCTGTTGAGAGTGTCACCCATTTCGGAATCCCCTTCACCATATCTCTTCCTGCATATTTCAAGGAGAGCGGTTTCGACTCCTGATGCATATCTGCCAACTCCCGTTTCGCTCGTTCGCTGGTCAGCTCGCCGATTTCCACGTTCATAGTCTTCTTCACATACTTCGCGATCTCATCGTCCATGAAGCTTCCAGCTTTTCGGATGGTTCTCGAAAGGACGATATCACCGAAGGAGATAACTCCCACATCGGTCGTACCACCGCCAATATCGACTACCATGACTCCTTTGGACTTGAAGATATCGACTCCAGCACCCAGAGCACCCGACTTGATCTCCTCTTCGATAAAGACATCGGAAATATTCATATTCGCTGCAAGGTCGATCATGACGTCGCGCTCGATCTTCGTTACTTCGGAGGGACAGCAGATTACACAAGTGATCTTGCTCATGCTCTTCTCGGTGAAGTTCTCCACTTTCCCAAGGACGTATGTGAGAAGTGCTTTCGCCGCACGCATGTCGGATATCACACCATTACGGAGCGGTTTGATGACCGATATCTTATGGTGTACTTTTCCGAGCATCTTGTGTGCATCTTCACCAGCTGCCACAATTCTTCCCGATTCACGGTCGAATGCGATGACCGATGGTTCGTCGAAGATGATCCCCTTCTTCTCCAGATACACCAGCAGATTCGCCGTACCCAAGTCTATTCCAAGACCCAATTTCTGATTCATTCCAGCTGCGCTCATGCTCACCACCTTCCCTATAGTTCCGAATAGAAATGCCGATTTGTCATCTTGAGCATTTTCTTACATCCATCGATAACAGCCGTGATTGGCACCTCTGACAGATAGACCGGAACTTTTGCGGTATCTGCGATGAATTCGCGGATCCCTGGGATCTGAGATCCCCCTCCGGTGATGAGAATGCCGTTATCCACCAAGTCTCCTGCCAACTCGGGAGGAGTCTCCTCAAGTGTAGTCAGCAATACCGACTTGACCGCATCGAAACAGTTGAGCAATACCTCACGGATCTCCTCTGTTCCCAGAACTGTCCGTCTCGGTAGGCCGGAGACCAGGTCTCTTCCCATTGCCTCGAATATGAGCGGTTCACCATCTTCGTCGACCGGATACGGACCGGTAAGCGATGAGAGTTTTACCTTGATCTGCTCTGCAGTCTGACTTCCGATCTCCAACTTATGTGCAGTCTTCACGTAATCGATGATCTGTCTGTCGAAGAAGTCTCCAGCGATCTTAATCGATTTGGAGAGGACGACATCGCCAAGTGAGAGTATGCCGAAGTCTGTCGTACCTCCTCCGGTATCGATGATCATGTGCCCCTGGGGAGCAAAGATATCTACTCCTGAACCGAGAGCTGCGGCCTTGATCTCTTCCTGGATCTCTGTCTGCTGAATGCCAAGACTATGTCCAAGTTCAATGATCGCTTCCTTCTCTGTGTTGGTAATCTCCGATGGAATACAGATCAGCAAACGACTAATGGCTTGCAGATCGGAGAGAAAGATCTTCTCCATGGTGAACAGAAGGATCTCTCGAATCAGTTGAATATCCGAGATGACTCCTCCTTGGAGCGGCCGGACGACTTCGACCTTGTCGTGCGTCTTCCCCACCAGTTTCGCAGCTTCATGCCCAACGGACACTACCTTCTGTGTTGCTTTGTCGATGGCGATGATAGAGGGCTCATTGAAGAGCGTCCCTTGTCCTTCGACATAGATGAGCAGGTTTGAGGTTCCCAGATCAATACCTACGGACAAATTTTTCTTATCCTTCATGTCAAACTCCTTTCGCGTGTAGAGGCAGATATGTTTCCCCAGTAGCAATCCTACTGTAATGAACTGGATGATTTCCTGATTGTCGCATGGTAAAACCTCCACGCATGTGCCGAATCTTGTCCGACACCTGCCCAATCACATATTTCTGTATCTGATCTGATTATCATTCAAGCACGACCAAACGGAGGTGTCAAGCATAAAGTGTAATTTTTTGTTTATCTATCTATCTTATGACATGCTTTTTGTATAAAATTTATTGCATACATGACATATCGCCTTTATAGTCGAAGCCCATCATGCACGACAGAACAGACGGCATGACATATGATTATCCAATAATACATATGTATAACTACGAGACTTTACTGCTGTTAATTATTTATCAAGAGTGATAGTAAATTTATACTAATTATAAATAGAAAAGACAGATGACACGAAATTAAAAGTTCACAACTTGTCTCATGTCAATCAAATTTTCACCTGCTCTACTATGAAGACAAGTGAAATCATTTTCAGTTACATGACTTTTCAGTAGGAGGTATCAAAATTTTTCATTAGAAAGATCGAAATAAGGATTCTTCCATCATCGAGTATGTACAGAGTGGCCTTGGTTTGCATCATCGCCTGATCAATTTCAATCGTCTATTGAAGGCAGTGGAAGTCCATGCAGACTCTCTCCTATTGCTGCCGGCATGACAATCTCCTCCATAGGAGACCTGATGAGCCGTGTCGATGACCTGTGGCAGGAACCTGCAATTCGTAGTATATTCGCCCCATGTACGACATGGTATTCAGGAAACTGTCAGAGACTCGTGCTGAGATGCATCTGAGTTGGATCAGAAAGGGAATCATCATACTCATGGCATTGTTTCTGTTCGGTGTCGCATTCAGCAGCCTGCCGCGCATACTGTGGATCGCGCTAGCCCTCGCCATCATCTCCCTCGCCGCAGGACTGTATCGGGAGAGCTGGATCTTCATACGATCGGAAGAGAATCGGGACGAGCTGACACTCACCCGTCTTGTCGGTATCTGGCCATTGCACAAAAAGCGTATCTACTCGATCGGCAAGGTAACCGCCATCAAGGTGTATACCCCACGAAGCACTATACAGAAGCATCTGGCGACCGAAGCGCGCTCCTGGGGATACCACCGACTGGCACACTCCTTCGACAAGAGCATCACAAAAGTCGAAATGTATACACGCGATGACGGTAAGATCGTCCTGTATGCCGATACGACCAAGAAAGTGCAGCTACTGATCTCCCTGGCAGATCAGCTATCTGCATTCCTCAATGTGCAGAGAGAGATATTGGAACAGTGAGACTCCGGTGCCGGAGGAAGAACTTCAGACACCGATTCCCCTGGATCAGAGCTTATCGCTGACTAGGAAGCAGGAGACTGTGTGATCCTTCTCGGACCCTACTTCCGGTGGCACCTGCGTCTTGCATTTTTCCATGACATAGGGACACCTGGCACTGAATATGCATCCGGAGGGGGGATTGATGGGGCTGGGAACATCTCCTTCCAGGAGCACTCGCTTTCGCTTCTGCCCATATTTAGGAATGGGAATGGCTGACAGAAGAGCCTGCGTGTAGGGATGCTGGGGATTCTTGAAGATTGCCGCACTGGTGGTGGTCTCCACGATCTTGCCGAGATACATCACCGCTATACGATCACTGATGTGCTTGACCACACTCAGATCATGACTGATGAACATATAGGTGAGACCGAGCCGTACCTGAAGGTCCTGCAGAAGATTGAGAATCTGCGCCTGGATCGAGACGTCGAGTGCACTGACCGGCTCATCACAGACCACAAACTTCGGATCGAGCGCAAGCGCTCTCGCTACCCCGACACGCTGTCTCCTTCCGCCATCGAGTTCATGGGGGAATGCATTGACCAGACGTTTGCTCAATCCAACAAGATCCATCAGTTCTGCCACGCGTCTCTCACCACCGGAGGAATTGAATGTCTTGAAGACTCTGAGAGGCTCGGCAATGATCTCGCTGATGCTGATACGCGGATCAAGTGAAGCGAATGGATCCTAGAAGATGATCTGCATATCCTTGCGCAGCTGTCTCATCTCCTGCGGTTTTCTATGCGTGATATCCTCTCCCTCGAAGAAGATCTGACCAGAGGTCGGTTCCACCAATCTGAGGACAGCCCGTCCGGTGGTCGATTTCCCACAACCGCTCTCTCCTACGATTCCAAGCGTCTCACCCCGCTTGATACCGAAGCTGATATCATTCACCGCCTTGAGCAGCCCTTTCTTCGTATGGAAATCCTTACAGAGATTTCTCGCTTCCAATACATATTCCATGCTGTTACTCCTGTTCGTATCCGGGAACAAGTCCTTCATACATGAGACAATTCACTGTATGTCCTTCACTGACCTCTGTCGATTTCGGTATCTGCTGAGCACAGATATCCTTCGCCATGGGGCATCGGGGATGAAAACGGCACCCTGGGGGCAGATCCGAGGGATCAGGCATCAAGCCCTTGATCGGATTGAGCCGTTGAACATCCTCGTCAAGGCTGGGAATCGAGCCAAACAGACCCCTCGTATAGGGGTGTCTTGGGTTGGTGAACAGGTCCTTGACCGACGCATACTCGATGACGGACCCCGCATACATGATGGCTACGTAGTCGCAGGCTTCGGCGACTATACCAAGATCATGGGTGATCAGCATCATCGCTGTACCGAACTCCTTCCTGAGTGTCTGCATTAGACCCAGCACCTGTGCCTGAATCGTCACATCCAGCGCAGTGGTAGGTTCATCTGCGATAAGCAGTTCAGGGTTGCAGGAGAGCGCCATGGCGATACCCACACGCTGTCTCATCCCGCCAGAGAATTCATGCGGGTAGTCGTCGATACGATTCTTTGGGATTCCCACCAGCTCCAACATTCTTTCAGCCTGGGCCCGGGCCTCTTTCTTCCCCACGCGTTGATGTAGTATCACGGCCTCTTCTATCTGAAAACCGACACTCATGACCGGATTTAGCGATGTCATGGGATCCTGAAAGATCATGGAGATCTTGTTCCCTCGAATTCTTCGCATCTGCTCCGGCTTCTTCTTCAGTAGATCATTGTTCTTGAAGAGGACTTCACCCTTCACGATCTTTCCTGGAGGATTCGGGACCAGTTGCATGATGGAGAGGGCTGTGGTTGTCTTGCCTGCACCCGTCTCTCCGACCAGACCTACCGTCTCACCCTTCTTGATGATCAATCTCAGATCGGAGACCGCCTGTACCACTCCCTCGTCCGTACGATATTCCACAAAGAGATCCTTGATCTCCAATAAATATTCAGACATCTACTCTCTCCTATTACTGTTTCAGCCGCGGATCCAGTGCGTCCCGCATACCATCACCCAAAAGGTTCAGGGCGAATATGGTGATCATGATTGCCACTCCCGGGAACGTGGCGATGTGAGGCGCGGTCCTGATGAACATTCTCCCTCCGGAGAGCATCGCTCCCCATTCAGGGGTGGGCGGCTGTATACCCAGACCGATGAAGCTCAAACCTGCTGCCGATAGAATCGCATTGGCTACACCGATTGTTCCCTGGACGATGATAGGCGCCATGGAGTTCGGTAGCACATGCTTGAAGATGATTCTGAGATCCTTCGCACCGACGGCACGAGCAGCTTCAATGAACTCCTGTTCCTTGATGGAGATGACTGAAGCCTTTACGATTCTCGCATAGACGGGAATGGAACTGATCCCCACAGCGATCATCACGTTCACCAGCCCTCCCCCGAATGCACTCACTATGGCTATAGCCAACAGTATCGACGGAATCGCGAGGAGTATATCCATGATACGCATGATGACGTTATCCAGCCTTCCTCCATAGTATCCGGCGATCGATCCGAGGAACCCTCCCACGATGATGGAGATGCTCACTGCAACGAAACCGACCTGCAGGGAGACTCTCGTACCATAGATGATTCTACTCAGAATATCCCTTCCCAACTCGTCGGTTCCTAGCAGATGATCCCTGCTTGGAGCCTCGGCGACACGTCTCAGATTCTGAGTCCTATAACTATAGGGTGCAACGAAATCGGCGAAGATCGCCGTGAGGATGATGATTATGATGACAGTCAAGCCGAACATGGCCATCCTGTTCTTCTTGAGCCGTCTCCATACTTCGGCCAGCTGACTCCGCTGCTTGGGCTCCTTGTCTGGTTTCGTCTCCACGACGGATGCCGACTCACTGGCTCCCTCGAGTGCGCTCCCCGACTCAGGGTGTGTGCGATTCATTCCATTCTGGTCTATTGTATCAACATCTTTGTTCATCAGAGTCTCCACCTATTTGTACTGCGCTTTGATACGAGGGTCGATATATGCGTAGAGTATATCCACGAACAGGTTTACTAGACTGAACGCCAACGCGAGCATCAGCACTCCGGCCTGTACCACCGGGAAATCCTTCTGTCGGATCGCATCGACCATCATCCGCCCTACTCCAGGCCAGGAAAAGACCGTCTCAGTGAGCACTGCCCCGCCGAGCAGATAACCGAACTGCAGACCAATCACGGTAACAACCGGTATCAATGCATTCTTCAATGCATGCTTGTTGATCACGACCTTCTCATCCAACCCTTTTGCCCTAGCTGTCCGGATATAATCCTGTCTCACCACCTCCAGCATACTGGAGCGGGTCATACGGGTTATCAATGCAGCCGAACTGGTACCCAACGTCGCAGCCGGCATGATCAGATGGCTGAACGTTCCATAACCACTCGAAGGTAACCACCTCAGGTACACCGAGAACAACAGAATCATCATGAGTCCTTGCCAAAAGTTCGGCATGGAGACTCCTACCAGAGCCAGTGTCATGGTGGCACCGTCGAAGAATGAATACTGCTTGATGGCTGAGATGATACCGACAGGGATGCCGATCGCCACTGCGATCAGAACTGCAGAACCAGCCAACTGGATCGTAGCAGGAAACCGTGCGAACAGCTCCTCGGCAACCGGTCTCTTCGTCACCAACGATCTACCGAAATCACCCTGTACCGCATTTTTAATGAAATTGAAGAACTGTACGAGAAACGGATCGTCAAGACCCATCTGTGTCCGCAATGCAGCCACTTCAGCCGCTGGAGCTCGCTCACCCAATAGGATCTTCGCAGGATCTCCAGGAGTGAAATACATAATGGTAAACACGATAAATGAAACTCCCAGCATCACGGGAATCAAGAGGAGCAATCTTCTGACTATGTATCTGTACATAACTATCCTTCACCATCAAAGATCATGCCGTCCACCCCCGAAGGGACGGACGGACATGTAATGTGTTTCTGCTAACCTTTATGCAGCAGTACAGGTAACAGCATAATGCTATTTATTGTACACTGCATGAAGTACGTGGTGTCCGGCAGCATGGGGCTTGAATCCCTCAACCCACTTCCGTGTTGCGTTCAGATCATCTCTGAAAGCGAGGAAAACCCATGGAGCCTCTTCGAACACGATCTCCTGTGCTCTGGCGTATGCACGCTCGCGCTCAGCGAAATCGGGACTCTGCTTGGCAAGATCGAGCAGTCTATCGACTTCTGCATTTGCCCAGAACGTTCTGTTTCCAGCATCACCGAACTGCGTGCTGTGGAACAGAGAATAGAGACCATAGTCGGCATCACCGGTTACCGCGACCCAACCAAGCATGAACATATCGTGTTCACCCTGTGCGGTGCGGTCAAGATAGGGAGCGAACTCCATGATTTCAATGGTAGTTCTGATTCCAACCTCAGCCAGTTGCTCCTGGAAGATCTCTGCATAGCGGACTCTGATCGGATTGTCATTGGTCCAGATCGTGGTGCTGAACCCATTCGGGTATCCAGCCTCAGCCAGCAACTGCTTCGCTCGAGTGGGATCGTAACCATATCCGGGAAGATCCTGGTTGGCGAACAGCACGGTCGGAGCCAATGGGCCCTTCGCTGCGGTTGCGTATCCCTGGAATGCAACTTCTGTTGCCAAATCCACATCGAGAGCAAGGTTGATAGCCTGTCTTACCTTGAGATCGTCAAACGGTGCCTTGGCAACGTTGAAACCAAGATAGAAGGTGGTCAGACCTGTGGTCTGGAACGTAGTCAGATCGGGCAACTGCGTAAGACCACCAAAATCGTTCGGGTTCACATCGTAGATGATGTCCACTTCACCGGTCTCCAATGCGATCGCTCGGTTGGTATCCTCGGAAATGATTCTGAATCTTACCTGCTCGGCTGCCGCATTCTGCCCATGATAATCATTGAAACGCTCAACGGTGATCGAATCCCCACTTCTCCACTCAACGAACTTGAAGGGTCCGGTTCCGACAGGATTCCTACCGTAGTCTTCGCCCATCGCCTCGACTGCCTTTCTGTTCACGATGGCTGTCGCTGGGTGTGCAAGGTGTGTGATGAATGGGCCGAAGGGGAACTTCAAGACCATCTTGGCAGTGTAATTGTCCACAACCTCAACTCTATCTAGAGCATCGACAAGGAACCCACCTGGTGCATTCACCTGGCGCATTCTCTCAAAGGTATACTTCACATCATGCGCAGTCAGCTCCTCACCGTTGTGGAACTTGACACCCTGCTTGAGAGTGAAGACATACTCTGTGGGGCTCACCACCTCATACCCGGTTGCAAGACCGAGAGAAATGTCGAGCTCCTCACTCTGATGCATCAGAGTCTCATAGATCTGCTTCATGACCCGCGCAGAAGGCTGGTCGTTCGTCGCATGTGGATCAAGGGACCGAGCATCGGCCTGCATTGCCACCACAAGTGTTCCTTTATTGGTGGTCTTCACGTCACTGGACTGTTCCGCTGCTCCACGAGC
>CAYYOL010000008.1:0-68559 GCA_964473245.1 uncultured Spirochaetaceae bacterium | reverse complement strand
TGATATGTGTATCCATACCGGGTATTATCACCGTGAAATGGGACAAACTCAACCGGAAAAAATGAGAAGAGTTGTAATCCGTGTGAAAAATCGACTTTCCTGGGTTAAGTCCGCGTGGTATCATCGCCTCAGTGATGAAATATCTTGTATTCTTGATAGCTCTGGCGGCGGGGGTTCCCTTCATCGCTCTCATTTCAACTTACCGGATTGCCGAACAGGAACCACTGGAGAAGAAAGAGCTCCTTGCAGTGAGGGCAATCCGAGCATTCTGAAGAGAGGCAGAGTATTTCTCTTGATTACTATACAAATGTATAGTATACCAGAAGCATGACACCCATACTGATCGGAACATCTGGATATAGCTACACAGAGTGGGTTGGCCCGTTTTACCCAGAAGGGATGAAGGCCGACTCGTACCTGTCCCATTACGCATCTATCTTCTCCACAGTCGAGCTGAACTTCAGTTACTATCGCATGCCGGAAGCCTCCCGCCTACTGGCAATGCACAACCAGGGTCCAAAGCTCTCCTTTTCGATAAAGGCTCACGAATCACTGACCCATTCGATAGACACTGGATCCTGGCGCGGCTTTGCCACGACCTTCCTCTCTGCGATCACCCCCCTTCATGAACGGGAGGCACTCGGATCCATACTCTTCCAATTCCCCCTCTCTTTTCACTACGACCCCGAAAGAAGACGCTACCTCGATGCCCTACTTCGCATGTTCAACGGGTATCCACTTGCTGTCGAGTTCAGAAATGGACAGTGGTACAACAATCGAACACTCGACGCGCTTCGAGAACGACAGATCGCTCTTGTCTCACTCGACATGCCAGCGATAGAACAGGCTCCTCCAATCATGGATGTATCTACATCGTCGCTCGCCTATATACGCCTGCACGGCAGGAACAAGGAGAACTGGTGGGGATCCAATGCCGCAGCACGGTACGACTATCTCTACACACAGCAGGAGCTGGTGGCCATAGCCGAACGGGTGAGAGGGCTGGCTGCAACCACGCAACTCGTGCTCGTATATTTCAACAATCACCGTCGCGGTCAGGCTACCAGAAATGCGCTCATGCTCGCAGACATGCTGAAATAGAGGCTCCATATGGATAGCAATCAAGAAGACATCATCCACATAAACATAACGAATTTCGCCGCCGCGGTTGCCATGGCCCAGAATCCGTCGTTGTCGGATACTGCATTCGTCATAGCCAAAGCGGTTGGAGCGAGAAACGTCGTACTCTCTCTCTCCCAGAGAGCGGCAGAAGAGGGAATCGTTACCGGAATGCCGGTTGCAATGGCCATACGCATGGCACCCTCCCTCACCATCGTCCCCCCCGAAACCGTAGCAGGAGGTCGTGCAGAACGAGAGATACTCGCAATCGTTTCCCGTTTCTCACCCACTATCCAGCAGGAACCAGGGGGTCATGTATATATCGATGTAGCGGGGACCTCTCGCCTCTTCGGCCCTCCGATCGACTGTGCAGTGAGAATGCGCAACGAGATACAAGCGAATCTCGGCATGAAACCGGCTGTGGCAGTAGCCTCGAACAAGCTTGTGGCAAAGATCGGAACACGAGCCATTCGACCAAGTGGCATCGCACAGGTTCGCTCGGGCCATGAAGCTGCGTTCCTCTCCATGCAGGATATCCGTCTTCTTCCCGGTGTGGGACCCAGCATTGGGAAACTGCTCGCCGTTGCAGGTTTTCAGGAGATAGGAGAGTTGGCATCCTTGAGTGACCAGCAGGTAATCGCACTCCTTGGGAAGCGGGGTGTACGCCTGAGAGATGCTGCTCGGGGGTGGGATTCGACACCAGTCGATTCCAGATCCCTCGACACACGTACCGTACAACGGGACATAGAGTTCTCCGAACCCGTACTGGCCGCCGAAGAGCTCCGTGCTGCCATTGTGTCTGCCGCAGAGGATGCAGGATTGGCCATGCGAAGCGAACTGCTCGCATGCTTTGCGATTCGAACTGTCATACGTTGGGCCGATGGATCCTCAAGTGAGGGAACATGGAAAAGCCGGCATCCACTGCTTTTTGATGAACAGATCATCGAGGGGGCCTGGAATGCCCTGATCCAGGCAATGCGCCGTCGGATTCGCATTCGCTGTATACAACTCTCCCTACTCCGATTGGCTCCCGCCCAGCGGGAACCGGATCTGTTCTCTCCTCCTGGAACCTCACGCGAGGAGCGACTTCAGGCTGCAGTCGATGCAACACGTCGCCGGTTTGGGGCCTCCGCTATCACACATGCAACGGCGGCACTCCATGCCTAGCCGACTCGCAATCCGATCGGCCTACTCCCTGCTGTGGGGGACAGCCTCACCGAAAAGTATCATAGCCCATCTGGCAAATCAGGGATGCACCGCCGTCGCCATAACCGATAGAGACAATCTGTACGGCCTTCACGAGAGTCGAGAAGCTGCACGGAAGCATGGATTGAAGTGTATTGTGGGGGCTCAGCTCACCACGGAAATCGGCTCTCTGTTCGCATTCGTACAGACTCCTCTGGGATACTCACGCCTTTGCACCCTCATCACACAACACAACCTTGATCCCAAATTCGACTACATACCAGCACTCCAATCCGACTCCGAAGGCCTCATCCTAGTGGCGAAAGAGCCTTCGCTACTGGAGCGGCTTGCAGACTCGGTGCCGACTCTCCATGCAGCTATAACCCCACGATGGCTCGGAAGTATTCCAACAGCGAGACGCCTGGGAATCCCTCTTGCAGCTCTGGAGGACACAGCAATCATAGAACAAAGTCAATACGAACTGCATCGTGTGCTACGGGCTATAGCCCTTGGAACGACCGTTGGCATGATTGGGGAGGAACACCTGGAAGCGAACGGGAGCACACTCTGCAGTCATGAACAGTATCTGGCGACTTTCTCCTCCTGGCCAGAAGCGATCGAGAATACAGAGACCATAGCGGATCTCTGCGCCGCGGTCCCTCTGTTCACGGAACTGGTATTCCCGCCCTATGCAGGCATCGAGACCAGTGTATCCGACGAGTTGCGCAGACGAGTGCTCAAAGGTGCGGAAATTCGCTATGGAGAGCTCTCCGACGCTATTCTTGAGCGGATTCAGTACGAACTGGATATCATTGAAAAAAAGGGCTTCGCCTCCTATTTCCTTGTTATGGACGATATAGTCTCTTTGACCAGCCGTACCTGCGGGAGAGGTTCCGGTGCCGCATCTGCCGTTTCGTACGCATTGGGGATCACGAACGTCGATCCAATAGCCCACAACCTCTATTTCGAACGGTTTCTCTCCATGGGAAGAACCGATCCTCCCGATATAGACGTCGATTTCGCATGGGATGAACGGGATGCGATTCTGCATCTGGTGATCGACCGATTTGGCCGGGACCATTGTGCCCGTGTCGCGAATCATAACCGTTTCCGTTTCCGTTCTGCGCTACGAGAGACCGCGAAGGCATACGGCATTGCAGACTCAGATGTAACACGCATGGAGCGGCAACTGCATACCTCCGATCTTTCGGAGACTTCCGATCCACTCTGGCACACAATTTGTGAAATCGCGACCCGATTGGAGGGACTTCCACGGGGAATCTCCATGCACTGTGGAGGCGTCGTGATCACTCCCGAACCGATATGTCGTTATGCTCCTATCGAACAGTCGGCCGAAGGGTATCCTCTGCTGGCATGGGAGAAAGATGGTACAGAGGCGGCAGGGCTGGTGAAGATAGACCTTCTGGGGAACCGCTCGCTCGCTGTGATACGTGATGCTTTGCACTTGATACGCAGTCAGGGAACCCCGATAGATGAACGGACATGGAATCCTGAAGAGGATCAGGCCACCATCGATGCCCTAGCAAAAGGGAATTCCATGGGAGTGTTCTACATAGAGTCTCCCGCCATGAGACAACTTCAGCAGAAGACAGGTCGAGGCGATTTTGCCCATATCGTGATCCACTCGTCGATAATTCGCCCGGCAGCGAATGCATACATCTCCGAATATGTGCGTAGGTTGAAGGGTGGCTCATGGAACTCTCTCCATCCGAGACTGGCGAGCATCCTCGATGAAACATACGGAATTTTGTGTTACCAGGAGGATGTCTCCAAATGCGCTATAGCACTCGCTGGCTTCAACGAAATTGAAGCAGACTCGCTCAGAAAAGTCATTGCCAAGAAGGCCGATGGCGAAAGACTTTCCCAGTACGAAGAACAATTCTTCTCCGGTTGCAGGAACCACGGTATCGACAATCGGGTCATCCATACGATTTGGGACATGATGCTCTCATTCGATGGATACTCGTTCTGCAAACCTCACTCAGCATCGTATGCCATGGTCTCTTTTCAGAGTGCCTATCTGAGGATCCACCACCCTGCAGCTTTCATGGCTTCAGTACTCTCAAACCAGGGAGGGTACTACCGTCCGCAGGCCTACATAAGTGAATCTCGTCGCATGGGATTGCATGTGGCAGGACCCGATATCAACAGGAGCAACGTCTCCTATCACGCGGAAGGCTTAACGGTTGTCGTGGGCCTCATGGCAATTGGAGGCCTTTCACTGAACGCCATGGAGGAAATTGTCGAAAATCGGAAACAATGGGGGCCATTTGTCTCACTCGAGACGTGCTCAACACGGCTACAGCTGAACCGAGACGATTGGGTGGCTCTCGTTGCAGCAGGCGCCTGCGACTCTCTCGCAGGGAATCTTCCCAGAAGTGTACAGCTTCGTACTATACTCATGTCAGGATATAAGACTTCAACGAACGCTGAACAAGGGTTGCTTTTCGACCAGGAACCACGTATGGAGAGCCAGAGAAGCAATCACCTTGCCCTGAGCGGTAGACAGAGGAGAACAGAACAGGAACTCATGATCGAATTCGAGACGCTCGGATTTCTTCGCGACCACCACCCGCTCATGCTCTGGGCACATCAGATTGCACGGATTCATCGCATACGGGGAGCTCAACTCTCCTCATATGTGGGAAAGTTGATCACCGTCGTTGGTTGGCCTATCACACGCAAGACCATATGGACCAAACAGGGACTCCCCATGGATTTCATCTCGTTTGAGGATGAAAGTGCACTGTTCGAGACGGTCCTCTTCCCACAAGTGCATGAACGGTACCGAAAACTGCTGTACGGACAACGTCCATTATGCATTCGTGGCCTCGTTCACTGTGACAACGGAGCGTATCATCTTGAGGTAGACACCCTATATCCGTTAAAAGAGGTGTTTCGATAGAAAAAACTCGTGTTAAAATTTTTACAGATTCCATAAAATGCTGTACAATGGAGAAAATCAGGGAGGAAATCGTGAACATCCAAAAACAACAGGTAATGCGAAATGTCCTGTTCGCATTATCTCCATTGTGTCTTGCATCCATCTACCTGTATGGGTGGCGCTTCCTAGCCGTCCTCTCGGTAGTGGTGGCATCGGGACTATTGAGCGAGTGGCTCATGGCGAGACGGTACAAGCTGAAAGTTACCGAGTCGGTCTTCGTTTCGTGCGTGCTCTTCGCACTCTCCTTACCACCAGGCGTTCCACTCTGGATAGCTGCAGTTGGAATCGCATTCGGAATCGTGTTCGGGAAAATGGTGTTCGGGGGATTCGGAAAGAACGTTTTCAACCCCGCGATCACCGCTCGTGCTTTTGTCTATATCAGCTTCGGAGTTCCCCTCACAGCACGATTTCTGCTCCCACAGAGCACCTTGAACTGGTTCCCCGCGGGCTTTGGAACCTGGCTAACAACTGCAGACAGTGTCTCTGCCGCAACTTCAATGGCAACCGGATCTGCTTCGTATCTAGAACTCCTACTCGGAACGGTCAGTGGCTCGTTCGGTGAAACCTCTGCACTTCTTATCGTGCTCGGTGGAGCTTGGATCATCTACAAGAAGGCAGCAAACTGGAAGATAGTCGCAGGATCCATTCTAGGATTCCTCGTTCTGCAGACCATACTCTGGCTCGGAGGAAACCCGAATGCATCCGACCCGTTGTATGCACTTCTCAGCGGTAGCTTTCTCCTCGGTGCTTTCTTCATGGTCACAGATCCGATCTCATCGTCACAGTCAACCGATATCGGCAGATGGGTGTATGGGGCTTTGTTCGGCCTGCTCACCGTAGTTATCCGAGTGTTCGCTAACTGGGCCGAAGGAGTTACATTCGCAATCCTGCTGGTGAATATGTTCGGACCACTGTTCGATCACTATTTCAAGCAGATGAAGGCGAAACGGAAAGCGAAGGCAAAGGCTCAGGCAGGGGGTGCTGCATGAAGACTCAGAGTTTCTACACGAGAAGAATTCACCCGATTGTGGTCATGGCACTCGTATCCATCGCGTGCATCCTTGTCACAGCGACGCTCCATTTGACCACGCTCGAACGGGTGCAGACGAATGAACAGTTCTTCGTCTGGAGAAGTGTGCTCGACGCTGCAGGGGTAGATCACGATGGGCAACCTGCATCGGTGGCTGCACTCTTCGAAGATGGTGTGTCCGTACAGCAGGACATCTATCATGTGGAACGGCCGGATGGCTCGCTCCGCTACGTTCGTCAGATCATAGGTCCAGGATTATGGGGACCGATCACCGTCATGGTCGGCTTTGAAGATGATCTCACCACGCTCAGTGGTGTATCGATTGTAAGCCAGAACGAGACACCGGGATTGGGAGCTCGCATCGAAGAGGCCTGGTTCACCGGACAGTTCATCGGTAGACAAGGCCCCTTCCGCATGGTGGAAGAAGGAACCAGCGAGGCAGATGATGAAATGGATGCCATAACAGGTGCTACACGTACCAGTGAAGCATTCAGAGACATAATAAACAGAGCCGTCGCCGAGAGCGACTCGATAGCAAGGGGGCAGTAATATGGCACCGGGAATGGTTAAGAAAACATTTTTGGCCCCGTTGGGGAAAGATAATCCAGTATTTGCGCAGATTCTCGGAATCTGTTCAACACTGGCGGTTACGAACAAGCTGGACAACACAGTGGTCATGAGCCTCGGCGTCATTTTCACCTTGGCACTCTCCAGCTGGACGATCTCGCTACTGAGAAAAGCAATTCCATCGAGAATTCGTATGATGGTCGAGACCATGGTGATAGCAACCTATGTAATCATCGTGGATATCGTCCTAAAAGCCTTCTATCCTGATATGTGGAGGCAACTGGGACCCTATGTCGGTCTCATAATCACAAACTGCATCGTCATGGGACGTATCGAGGCATTTGCCATGCAGAACAAACCTAGCCTTTCACTGATCGACGGTTTTGCAAGCGGTATCGGTTACGCCTATGTACTGCTGGTCATTGCATTCTTCCGCGAACTGCTGGGTACGGGAACACTGTTCGGATTCCAGATCCTCGGTTCTTGGTGGACCGGTTGGGCAATCATGGTCATGCCTCCTGGCGGATTCTTCATGCTTGCCATTTTCATGTGGATTGCCCGAGAAGCATTCTTCAAGGAGGGAAGCAATGAGTGAGTTTCTATTCCCATTAGCTGTGTTCTTTGCAGCGATCTTCACCAACAACATTCTACTGACGAACTATCTCGGCATGTGCTCCTTCCTCTCCGTTTCGAAAGAACTGGAGACTTCCGCAGGCCTCGGCATAGCCGTGACATTCGTGCTCGCTGTCACTACCGCAATCAACTGGGTGGTCTACCACTTTCTTCTGGTCCCATTCCAGCTTGAATACCTCCGATTTATCGTATTCATCATAGTGATTGCTGCCTTCGTGCAACTCATTGAGATGGTAATCGAACGGTACAGCGAAGGCCTCTACTTCGCACTCGGTATATTCCTGCCGCTCATAACCGTAAACTGTGCCATCCTCGGTGTTTCGCTATTCATGGTGATTCGGGAGTACTCCTTTATCACCAGCTTCTTCTTCGGTCTCGGAAGCGGACTCGGCTGGTTGCTCGCGATTCTTGCCATGGCAGGAATCAGACAGCGGTTGCGAACAGCAAAGATTCCTCCCGGACTTGAAGGTGCGGGTATAGCGCTCGTTATCGCCGGCTTCATGGCCATGGCCTTTATGGGATTCACCGGCATGATTAACATCTCCTAGGAGGGAAACATGATAGCAACACTACTCATAAGCGTACTGATCATTACCCTGATTGCCGTCGTGCTCGCCCTGCTCATGGTGATCGCCGATGCAACCGTAGGAAACTACGGTGTGGTGAAGATTACCATCAACGACAAGAAGGAACTCGAGGTACTCGGGGGCCAGCCGCTGCTCAAGGCATTGAACAACGAGGGAGTCTTCATTCCCAGTGCCTGTGGTGGAAGAGGATCCTGTGGGCTGTGCAAGGTGCAGGTGTTAGAAGGTGGAGGAAACTATCTGCCAACAGAGCTCCCCTGGATCTCGGAGGAGGAGAGAAGCGACAATATCCGACTCTCCTGTCAATTCAAGGTCAAAAACGACGTTGCAATCAAGATTCCCGAGGAACTCTTCTCCGTCCGTCAGTTCACCACCACAGTGGAGAGCATTCGAGACCTTACGCACGATATCAAAGAGGTGCGCCTCAAATTGGAAGATCCTCCCGAAATCGAAATGAAGGCCGGTCAGTTCATTCAGTTCCAGGTCCCTGAGTATGAGCTCACCGATGAACCGGTCTACCGAGCCTACTCCATGGCCTCGGTACCGAGCGATACCAACCATATAGAACTCGAGATACGACTCGTTCCGAACGGTATCTGCACGACGTATGTCCATAAACATCTGAAAGAGGGCGATACGGTCATGGTGAATGGCCCCTACGGAGAGTTCTTTCTGCGAGACACCGATCGGGACATCATTTGCATTGCAGGAGGATCGGGAATGGCTCCGTTGAAGTCAATATTGCTCGACATGGCCGAACACGAGAGTCCAAGGACGGCAAGATACTTTTTTGGAGCACGAACTGGTAAGGATCTATTCCTGTTAGACGAAATGAAAGAACTCGAAGAGCGAATGAAGGACTTCAAGTTCATCCCGGCGCTCAGCGAACCGCAACCCGAGGACAACTGGACAGGTGAGACGGGACTCATAACCGATGTCGTCAAACGGATGGCTGAGAACGCATCTGAAGCAGAGGCCTATCTCTGTGGAAGTCCGGGCATGATAGATGCCTGTGTGAAAGTGCTCAAAGAGCTTGGCATGCCGGAAGAACGAATCTACTTCGACAAGTTCGCCTGATAGGAAAAAGGAGTTGCATAATGAAACAAACACCAGGTTACGATGCAATACAACGGCAAATGGCCCCCGGAGTGATCACCCTTGAAGGGTTTCTGGGAACTGACAACAGGAAGCTGATCGATATTCTCAATGCCGATGACGCAACCGTCCGTCGTGCCGAGGTCACACACCAGCAGATTGCCGAACGGATGCAATACTTCCGTGACATTGGTTTGGATGGGCTGGGAGAATTCATGGGAGTCGATGATCATTTCGATGTACGCGTGGACTCGGTTCGAGGAAAACTCCCTTCACCATTCGGTGGACCCGGTATGTATGAGAAAGTGAACACCACGGTTGTAAACAAGCGGCTCGGACGGGAAGTGGTTTATACCGATCTGCACATCCATTTCGTGAGAGACCACGGCTTCTATGAGGGAAAAGGATCAAGCTACCGCCTAGAACCGGAGGACCTTATTGCTATTCTCGAAGTTGCACCAGCGACTTGAACCGGGAGGCTAATCCAAAGCATCCCACTCCATATCGAGGACCTGCTCGACGAACAGTCGAGCAAGGTCCGCATCGAATTGGGTTCCTGCACACCGTTTCAACTCACTTGCCGCTGCACGATTGGAAATAGTCTTGCGGTAGGTTCTCTCAGCTGTCATCGCATCGTATGCATCTGCTATGGCTATGATTCGTGCAGGGATCGGAATAGCATCTCCCTTCAGTCCACGTGGGTACCCCTTTCCATCCATCCTCTCGTGATGTGATAGTACGTAGGTAGCAAGTTCACCCAATTCACCGACTGAACCGAGGATGTGCCACCCTGTTTCGGGGTGTCGTTTGACCTCTTCCCACTCTTGCGCGGTAAGCTTTCCGACTTTGTTCAAGATTGCCTCGTCGATTGCGATCTTCCCGATATCATGCAGCAGTCCTGCGGTGCGCATCTCGGTGATCTCTTTCGCTCCCATCTTGGCTGCCTCGGCAAGGCGCACACTCAGTACACTTACTCTACGGGAATGCAACTCCTCTCTCCGATTCTTCTCATGAAGGGTATTTATGATCGTGTGGACCGCCCTGCTATGCGCGCTGGGACTTTCGGTGAGCTTACTTCGGCTCAACATATTCTCCGCTTGCTTCGAAATCTCGTTCAGACTCTCGCCCTGAGAACGTTTGGTGGCAACACCGAAGGACATAGTCATCCGGACTCCCCGAACGCTCAACTCACCGATTGCAGCCTGCAACTGTTCTGCAACGCGCCACGCAGCATCCTCTTCTGTCTCGGGGAGCATGATTCCAAATTCATCGCCACCGATACGAGCACAGACTCCTAGATGCTCTGTATGCCGCTGCAAAACCTTCGCCGTTGCAATGAGCAGGTCGTCGCCTGTCTCTCTTCCGAATGCATCGTTCACGACCTTCAAACCGTTCAAATCCCCTATCAGCACACTCAACGGATACCTTCGAGCCTTGTCGCAAACTTCAATCTGCTCCTCGAACGACTGTCGATTTTCAATTCCGGTGAGAACATCGTGTCGATTCGCCCAGAGGATAGCCGATTCCATCTCCTTACGCGCCGTGATATCCATGACCATGCACAAATGCAACGGCTCATCAGATGTCTCCGAGTTGATAGCGGTGATCGCCATATGAGCCCACACATACGATCCATCGGGTCGACGATACCGTTTATCCATGTGGTAGGAATCGATCTCATTCGCAATCAGGCTCTTCATCATCATCTTATCGTCTTCAAGATCGTCAGGATGCGTTATATCGATCCAGGTGACTTGGGCAAACTCATCCCGGGTCATACGAATGATATCCAGGAAAGCCCTGTTCACCTCAAGAGCCTTGCCGGATACAGAATCGGTCACGGTGATCCCAATCGGTGCCTGTTCGAACATCAACTTGAACCGCCGTTCACTCTGCTGTAGTTGCTCGGTGATAACGACTCTATGCAGTTGCCGATAGAGCAACATGGAGAAGAGATAGAATCCGAGCGGATAGATACCGAGAACTGGAATGGTCATGTACAGGAAGGTAGAACGCCACAACTCCCGTGGAAAGAATAACATGCTGAGTATCATGACGACATGAACTATGAGACCAACCAGATAGAGTTCGAGGTGGGAGATGCGACCTCGCTTTATGAAGGTGTTGAATCGACGGTAGTGCCAGTATGACCCAATGGCGCTTGCAGAGAGAGTAACCAGAACGCCGGTGATCGCTCCATCACCACCCATCATGATTCGATAGGGGATCATAAAGACTGCTGCGATCGAAACAGGTATGGCTCCGAAGAACATGCCGACCGTACCAAGGAGAATCGATCTTCCATCAAAGACGATCCCCTCGGCAAACACGGCAGGACGAGACATGATAAGCAACCCCACTGCAGCGATGATGAATCCAACCAGGACCCGATGCACCCGATCGAGACGCATCCGCTTCATAGGGTATACTGCGAAGATCACACCCACCGTGAGCAAAAGTGAAATATTGTAGACTACATCGATTACCATGACTTGCCTACATCCTTACCACACGGTTTCTTCCCTGCGTCTTTGCAAGGTAGAGCGCCTTATCGGCTCTGCTTACGATACTCGCAGTATCTGTATCGAATTGCGTGACTTGTGATACGCCGATACTCACCGTAACAGGAATCGTGTGCTCTGCGAACACGAACTTTTCCCGCTCGATGGCAGCTCTCACACATTCGGCACTGCGCATGACCTCATCGAAAGGGAGCCGCTCGACAGAGAATATGAACTCATCACCTCCGAACCGAGCCAGTGTAATATCGGGTGTTATGAACTGCTCAAGGACTTGCACCACCTGTTTCAAGATGTGATCACCTGAAAAATGTCCGTAGGTATCATTTATATCCTTGAACTGATCTATGTCCAGCACCATGATGGCCAGAGATATCCGATCTTGCGTGTAAAGTTCCAATTGTTCGCTCAATCGTTCGAAGAAATACCGTCTATTGAACACTTTGGTCAAGGAGTCCTGGTATGAGAGTTCTCTGAGTCGTTGCTGCAGGCACTTCCGTTCCGAGATATTGAGTATGAGGGCTGTCACCGCTCGTTTGCCCTCGTAGAGGTTCTCGAGTGGATAGAGACGCGCTTCGAACCACTGTTTTCCCCCAGGCCCGTTTTTGGGGATCCCCTCCACTGAATCCGTCTGGAGTTGATACTCAAAACAATGAATCGACCCCAATGTGAGCGCTCTGCATACCTGTTCCATGAAGAACTGGGCAAATTCCGCTTCCATGAAGTCATGAATGTTTCTCCCCTTCAGCGACGCGGCGTCGTCGTAGAGTTTACGCTCGGACCCTCCGAATGCATCAAGATAGGTGCCATCCTCGGCAATCACAAAGAAGGGATCTGCTATCGACTTGAGCAGATTCTCATAGAGATCATGAGGGGCGTAGCTGTTCATACATCGCCTCCTTTGGATCCTCCGGATCGCAGTTGAGATCGGTCAGCGGTATACTCAGGAACTTCTGTACTACCTGCGGATCGAACTGGGTTCCCGCATGAGTCTGCAATTCCGCTTTCGCTTCCTCTACGGTTATGGGCTGCCTATATCCGTACTCACTGGTCATGGCATCGTAGGCATTCGCTACAGCTATTATGCGCGACTCGATAGGTATGGTATCGTTTTTCAGTCCACGCGGATACCCTTTTCCGTTCGGTTGTTCGTGGTGCGCCAACACCCAGTCAGCTAACCGTTCGAAGCTCTGAACCGATCTCAGTATGTGATATCCGAGCTCAGGGTGTCGATGGACCTGGGTCCACTCGTCAGCATTCAATGGCCGTTTCTGGTTCAACAAAGTGGATGAGATACCGACCTTGCCGATATCATGAAACATGCCTGCGAGCTTCAACTCGTTCAGATGCGCATCTGAGAACCCGAACAGCTTGCCCATCCGGTAACACAACTCTGCGACACGCTCGCTATGACACCGCTCGTACTCCCCTTTCTCATAGAGCCCTCTAATGAGGATCTTGATGAGATTATGCTTGTAGCTCGAACTCTCCATGAGTTTCTGCCGATACATAGCATCCTCTGCCTGCTTGAAAATCGGCTCGAACGACTCAACCATTTCATAGGCTGTTGCACACCCAAATGATACGGACAGACGAGTCTCTCCGATCCGCTTCTCGGCAATGCTCTGTCGGATTTCAACGACCCGGTCTCTTGCCTCATCCTCTGTGGTATGGTACATGAGTACGATGTACTCGTCTCCTCCCACCCGTGCAACCACATCGCCCTCCTGCTTGTGAGCCAGCAGGATATCTGCACACGAAGTGAGTAGCCTGTCACCGATCTGGTGACCGAATACATCGTTGGTGAGCTTGAGACCATTGACATCGCACACGAGAATCGAAACGGGAAAGGCCTTTGAATTCCATGCCAACGCCTCCAGCTGCTGTTCGAAATAGCGGCGATTGTAGAGACCGGTCAACTGATCCCGGAAACTGAGATGGAGTATTTTATCTTCGTAAGCCTTCCTCATGGAGATATCTCTACTGACCCCTATGGCCTCCACCCCTCCACGGGAACGAAGCCGGAAGTTCACCGATGCATCTACCCAAAGGGATGAACCATCTTTCCGTATATGCCGCACCTCGAATGTCCACTGCTTGGAGTTGTTCGAAGCCCGCTTGAAATCCTTCAACATGCGAGTCAGTGTCTTCCGCGTATTCAGTACATGATCGGGGTGAATGGAAAACTCAAACGCTTTTCCAATGACCTCTTCTGGGGTATAACCAATGAATCGCTCGACCGAGGGGCTCATGTAGGTGAATTGCTTTTGCTCGAAGTCGTATACCCATATGACATCGGATGCATGTTCGGTGATGAGCCGATACCGGTGTTCACTCTGCCGTAACGCCAATGCACTCTCTCTTCTCTCAGTCACATCGATTTGCATGCCAAAAAAGCCTACAATCTCTCCTTGCTCGTTAGTAAGACAGTGGTACTCCCCCTGAAACCAGGCATCACTACCATCGAATCGCTGCATATTCACTTCGGCTGAGATCTTTTTCTGCACTAAGAGATTTTTGAACATCGTGTGAGTTCGTGAAGACTCAAGCTGGAACAGCTCCGATGCCCGCATACCGACTATCTGGCTTTCGGATACACGGAACTGCTCCAGAAGAGCGCTGTTTGCCCGTTCAGTCCGTGACTCCTGTAGCATCTCATCGAGCAAACGATCATCTTCCACTACTTGCTGCCAGTCGATGGGTGTAGTAAGCAGTATTGAGAACATGCCTGTGAGCGTCTGTTCGAACAGGAGATTCATGATATCGAGTTCACGTTGTTTCTGTTGCAGATCCGCCATCTCCTGAGAGATATCCCGGGCTGTTCCATAGATCAGTCCGTCACTGATATGAGCTCGCCAATCGAGGGTCAGGTACTTACCCCCTTCTGCTTGATACCGGTTCACATAATGGAGAACCTTCTCACCACTGCGTAACCGGTGGATGATCTGGGTGGTAGGCTCCCGATCGTCGGGATGGAGGAAGTCGATCAGGGATGAGTGCAGCAGCTCCTCTTTTGTGTACCCGAGCATCGTATGCCACGCATCGTTCACCATGACAAACACACCGGTAAGATCCACAACACAGATGAGTGCTGGAGTAAGATCGATGATCTCTTCGAGTAATTTCAGTCGTTTTCGCTCTCTATCTCTATCTCTATCTTGACCCATATATCACCAACAAGTGTACATCAGTGTATCATGCAGGAGGTGATGCTACCACACCATTCTGTACAGGTTTCAGTGACTCTGTACTAATCTGAGATGGAGAGTGCCAGCTGAATGGATGCCTCCCGCGTGTCCATGGACTCGGAACGACTGGTGAGGACAATAGGCAGTTTGGCACCAACCACAATTCCAGCGGAGAGCACACCCGGGGCAGAAAGGAATGCTTTGTAGGTTGCATTCGCTGCATCGAGATTTCCGAACAAGAGGATGTCGGCATGACCTGGAACACTCCCTCCGATCCCTTTGGTCTTCGCGGCCTGTGACGAGAGGGCGACATCGAGTCCGAATGGTCCCTCGATGAAGGCTTGAGAGAAGACTGTAGTGTTCTTTTGGAGAAATACGAGTTGTGACGCATCGGTAGTCGAGACGATCCTGGGATTCACCGTTTCGACTGGGCAGACAAGGGCAACCCGAGGAGTCTCTATACCCAATTTGTGAGCGACCGACACTGCATTGGCAATGATCTGCACCTTGGTGTCCAAATCGGGAAGGATCGAGACCGCGGCATCGGTAAGCAACAACGGCTTGTGATACCAGGGCACTTCCAACCGTGCTACATGGCTGAGCAGAGAGTCTTCGGGAAGCAATCCATACTCCTTGGTGAGAATAGCACGCAGAAAGTCGGCTGTATGGACCGAACCCTTCATGAGTACCTGCACAGCCCCTTCAGCAGCCGCCTGTACAGCCTTGGTACACGAATCCTGCGGGTCAGAGGTCGCGACTATCCGTAGACCGGAGAGATCGATTCCCGATTCCTCAGCGATCTTGCGAGTAGCCTCCTCGTCGCCATACAGAACGAATGAGGCACACGAAGTGAGCTGGCACCGCTCTATGGTTCGCAGACTTTCGGCATGCGATGAACCAACCAGAGCCACAGACTTACGAATTTCCTTCATAGTCCATAACCTCCCTATTCTGATCGAGAACGGCAAAAGCATTCTCGGCAAGGGATTGCATTTCCCCCTCTCCCGGAAAGATCAAAATCGGAGCCAGAGTGCCGATCCGATCCTCTATCATCTTCATGATAGTCGTATTATGCGCAATTCCTCCGGTGAGCACAACGGCATCTACCCGTCCTTGGAGTACAGCAAAATGAGATGCAATCTCCTTGCACACCTGATAGACCAGCGTTCGAATCCAGAATTCCGCCTTCGCATCATGCTCTTCGGCTCTCTTTGCCAGTTGTTTCAGGTCTCTGGTTCCAGTGTAGGCGAACAAGCCTCCCGATCCGGTGATCTTCTTTCTCAGCTCCTGATGAGTGAACCCACCTGAAAGGACGAGTCTAACGAGATCTCCCGCGGGAACACCTCCTGATCGTTCAGGAGTCAAAGGCCCCTCACCATCGAGAGCGTTGTTCACATCGATCACCCGTCCATCTTGGTGCGAACCTACTGAAATGCCACCACCCAGATGGGCTACGATCAGTCGAGCCCGATCGTAGGAGAGCCCTAGCTGGTTTGCAGCCTTCCGTGCAACGAACTTCTGGTTCAATGCGTGAAAAATACTCTTCCTCGGTATCTCTGGTATCCCCGAGATACGAGCCTCATCGATCATCTCATCGACCACCACGGGATCGGCGATCAAAGCATCACACCCATACCGTTTCGCCACGGCATCTGCCAATAGGGCTCCCAGATTGCATGCATGCTCTCCATAACGGCCATGCTGTAAATCCCTGAGCATGGCCGGTCCGACCCGATACACACCTCCTGGCAATGGATGGAGAAGACCGCCCCTTCCCATGGCAATATCCATAGTACCGGGCTGAACACCCTTGTCATCGAGAAAAGCGATAACGAGATCCCGGCGAAACATGAACTGATCGATCACTGTTTTGAATACAGAGAGCTGCTCGACAGTATGCTCGTGGCAGACCGAAGCCACTTGTTCGCGGTCGACATAGAGTGCCAGTTTCGTAGTGGTCGATCCGGGATTGATAGCCAGTACCGCCTGCTGCTTCCGCTTCATGCTCTCCCCCTACAGCTGCTCTGCAAGATACGCTTGAGTACGCTTCACCAGGTGAAGGTTCTGCTCAAGAAACTCGGGCTTTCTCAGGACAATCGGAATGCATTGCTCGATCACCGTAACAGGAAATACGCCCGACAGCAACGCATAGGCACTGACCATGACGACATTTGCCGCTGACTGTAATCCAGCATCTCTCGCCAACCGAGTTGCAGGGACGTACACTGCCGTGACGTCGGTCCGTTCAACTGCTCTATCGACAATGGAGGAATTCACCATGATCATTCCACCCGGAGAGACTTGACTCTCGAACAGGTCGAGCGAAGGGTCATTCATCGCTATCAGAACGTTTGGATGGTCGATTACCGGTGAACCGATCTCATCGTTATCGAGAATCACACTGACATTCGCGCTACCGCCACGCATCTCAGGTCCATAGGAGGGGAGCCACGAGACCTCCAGCTGTTCGGACATACCACAGGTTGCGATCAGCTCACCAGCTGAAAGCACGCCCTGTCCACCGAACCCGGCAATCCGTATCCGTTGCGGTTCGACGAGCGGTTCACGAGAGACCTCCGGCACCGAGACGCTCCCCGAAAGGAGATCAATCAACTCGGCATCGGCCAACCATGGAGTCTCCTTGGTGTCGCCATGCTCGCTCTCGACCTCTTTTATCCGATCTCGAAACACCCCGAGTGGGTAGTATTTCACCATCTCACTCGCTATCCAGGTTCGCGCATCTACTGGACTCATCCGCCAATTGGTCGGACAGGGTGAGAGGATCTCCACAAAGGAGAAACCGAGTCCATCGATTTGATTCTGCAATGCCTTCCGTACCGCTTTTCGAGTCTGAAAGATCTCTTTCGGTTGTGAGACGGCACAACGCTGCAGATACACCGGAGCGGTGAGCGAGTTCATGACCTCCACCATGCCTATCGGATTCCCGTCGCGTTCGAACTCTCTGCCAAAGGGACTGGTGAGTGTCTTCTGTCCCAGAGGTGTTGTCGGTGCCATCTGACCGCCTGTCATGCCATAGATTGCATTGTTGATGAAAAAGACGGTAATCGGTTCGCCTCTGTTTGCAGCATGCATGATCTCGGTCATTCCGATACCGGCGAGATCTCCATCGCCTTGATAACTGATCACGATCGAATCGCGAAGCGTCCGCTTTACACCGGTAGCCACAGCAGGAGCCCTTCCATGGGAACACTGGATATTCCCCGTGTCGAAATAGTAGTAGGAGAATACCGAACATCCCACTGGGGAGAGGAAGATAGTCCTATCTTGGATACCGAGTTCATCTATCGCCTCAGCGATCAGTTTCTGAATCGTACCATGCCCGCAACCGGGACAATAGTGGGTTATCATGGATCCCGGTCCCTTCCGTTCATATCGATCGTAGAATGAATCCGCCTTTTTAAACCGTTCAGTCTGTGCCCTCATTGTACACCTCCGCTCGATGATGCATAGTGTGCTACAGCTTGAGTCAACTCCCGTACAGTGGGGACCTCCCCTCCCATGGTCAAATGTCTGAATACTGGGCTCTTCCCTTTGGTTGCCAGCTCCACATCGTCGGCCATCTGCCCGTTGCTTAATTCTGCGACAACGAACGGCATACCCTGCTTCGCCAGTGTCTCAATGAGTCTCTTCGGGAATGGATAGAGAGTCTTCAGCCGAAGCAATCCGGCCCGCATGCCCTGCTCTCGCAACGCATATACCGCCGAATGACAGATTCGAGCAACCACACCATAGGCAACGAGCATGATCTCGGCATCGCCTGCCTGATAAAGTTCGTAGTCGACAGCTGCCTGCTCCACTTCGTGATAGACACGTTGCAGCTTTTCGTTATGCTCTCGCTGCAGATCCGGGCTCATATGGATCGATGTTATGAGATTCGCTCTGCTATCGGAATCGGCATAGACTGCCCACTCCTTCCGTTCTCCCTGTTCCACAGGTCCAGAGATTTCCACTGGCTCCATCATCTGTCCTATGTAGGCATCGCTGAGGATCATCACCGTCATACGGTACCGATCTGCAAGAGAGAATGCGTGTTTCGTGAAACTGAACATCTCCTGTGCTGAAGCGGGTGCTAGCACGATATTCCGATAATTCCCGTGACCGCCTCCTTTCACGACCATGTTGTAGTCGCTCTGCTCAGGCCAGATATTTCCCAGTCCAGGCCCCGCTCTCTGCATATCAATCACTACTGCAGGCAGTTGGGCTCCTGCGAGATAGCTCAGGCCCTCGCCCATGAGCGCTATGCCGGGTCCGGAAGAGGCTGTCATGACACGGGCTCCCGCGCTGGCAGCTCCATAGAGCATATTAATGACACTCACCTCGGATTCTGCCTGTAGAAATGTTCTCCCAGCTGCAGTGAAGTAGTATGCAGCTGCCTGTGCTATCTCACTTGCGGGGGTGATCGGATACCCGAAGAAGTGGGTGCATCCCCCCATGAGTGCACCATGGACAGCTGCTTCATTTCCCTTCATCAACCTTCTACCCATCACGCATCCTCCTTTCCGGAGAGTACGGTGAGGGCACCTGGTTCGGGACAACTGAGAAAACAGAGACCGCATGCAGTGCAAGCATCCGGATTCACAAACTGTACATACGCATATCCTTGGGAGTTGAGCTTGTCTGACATGACTAAGCACTGTTTCGGGCAGACGGAGACGCAGATAGCGCATCCTTTGCATTCATCGTCGCGTACTCGGACAAGATTCATGCAGGACCTCCTATCGGTGGCAACAAGTGGGATTGACCCGGTGTAATTGCTGCCGACTTTCTGGTCTTGGATGTACAGTATACAACACAAACGACCAATTTTGTTATTTTTTCACCCAGATACAGAGAAGTATCCGGGTAAATCTATTTTATCCTGACACTTTGATTCTATTATGTCAAGTTAGATATTTTTGCAAAATATGTCAAAAACATTCAAAAGTGCGGCCCAATCTCTTGCCCCAGTTAGAAAAACCCTATATATTACAGTTTGACAGAATTTGATATTTTGTAATATTAAAAGGGTAGCCACAAAGGAGGTGTCTATGTACAACACCCTACCACAGCTGCTGAAACATATAGTAACCAGCTATGGAACGAACGAAGCACAACTTTCCAAGGATGATAACGGATCCTTCATCCCAACGACTTATAGAGACTTCTACAACGAGGTCCTTGATCTCGCTGCAGGATTGGCCGAAGTCGGTGTTTCCCGAGGCGACCCTGTGGGACTGATAAGCGACAACAGGAAGGAGTGGCTGGTCGCAGATATGGCGATCCTCTCGCTTGGAGCAGCAGATGTGCCGCGTGGGCGCGATGCCATGCCGTACGAGCTCGAATTCATCCTCAAGATAACCGAGAGCTCCGTCTGTTTTGCAGAGAACTCTGAACAGGGTAGAAAAATACTCGACCTCTCCGGTAATCTACCGAATTTGAAGACGCTCATCATTATAGACACCACTCACCATGCGACCAAGGAACTGGATACTGCAGGACCGGTCCATGTGATCACCTACGACGATGTTATGCAGATGGGCAAGAAAGCACGGAAAAGTGACTCCTCCTTCGTCGAAAAAGAGATCGAACAGGGCAAAGACTCCGATATCGCCACCATCATATTCACCAGTGGTACCACCGGTGAACCGAAAGGAGTCATGCTCACCCACAGAAACTTCCTGTTTCAGCTTGAACAACTGCCCAAAGTCATCGACTTCCATAAAGGGGAGCGCTGGCTCAGTGTACTGCCGGTCTGGCACTCGTTCGAAAGAATTCTCCAGTATGTCATCGTCTCACAGGCTTCGGCGATCGCATACTCGAAACCGATCGGGAAGATCATGCTTGTGGACCTGCAGCGGGTGAATCCAGCCTGGATGGGCTCAGTTCCACGAATCTGGGAGGCTGTCAAAGCGGGAGTCTACCAGAATGTCAAAGGTAAGAGCCCTGTTGCACGGGCACTGTTCCACTTCTTCGTATGGGTAGGAGCGAATCATGCAAAGGCGATGAACCTCGTGGCGAACAGGATGCCGCAGTTCAGACGTCGATTCTATCCACTCGATCTGCTTGTCGGCATGATCCCCCTTCTCCTTCTCACCCCATTCAAGATGCTAGGAGATGTGTTGGTCTTCAAGACTATCAAAAAGAAGTTCGGAACCAATTTCAGAGCAGGCGTCTCGGGGGGTGGATCGCTTCCTACATCGGTCGATAACTTCTTCAAAGCTATAGGCATAACATTGCTCGACGGATATGGCCTTACCGAAACAGCCCCAGTGATCGGGCTCAGAGACATCAAGCATCAGGTGCCTGGAACCGTGGCTCCCCTGCCTGAGACAGAGATCAAGATCATCGATGATCAGGGCAAAGCGGTCCCTCCCGGGAAGAAGGGAGTTATCCATGCCCGTGGAGCTCAGGTGATGGCAGGCTACTATAAGCGACCTGAACTGACCAAGGCCGTCATAGATAGTGAAGGTTGGATCAATACGGGAGATATCGGTATCTGGACCCACAAGGGTGAGTACGCCATTCGCGGTCGAGCGAAGGACACGATCGTACTCAGTGGTGGAGAGAATATCGAGCCGGTCCCAATCGAAGCTCGCATTCGTGAATCGGAGTATATTGAACAGGCTGTCGTGATCGGTCAAGACATGAAATACCTTGCAGCTCTCATCGTACCGGACACCAAACAGCTTGAACTCTATGTGAAGGAGAACAATATCCCCTATATGTCCAGAAGGGATGTCACCGAACTGCCGGAAGTGGTGGAATTGATCCATACAGAGATCAATGAACTTGTGAGTGCAAAGAATGGATTCAAACCCTATGAACGGATCAACCGTTTCGCCTTACTGCCTACATCGTTCACAGTCGGCAAAGAGCTCTCGGCAAAACAGGAGGTCATGCGTCACAAGATCAACGATCTCTATGCGAAGGAGATCGCCTCACTCTTCTCGAATTGATTCGTAGGTAGGCTTTTACTGCAGTAGCACACGAGTATACTATACTAGGCTCCTGAGACTTGTCTCTCAGGGGTCTTTTTGTGTAGAATCGTTGCAATTGCAACATAACAGTCGATGTGGATATGCTATCCTCTGAGAGGAATACATTATGGCAAAGAAAATCATAGCATTGGACAAGACAGTACACACGCTCTGTAGCTCAGATTCGGAACTCGCTCCGATATTGGCACTGCTGGGGTTCACCGAGATTGTGAAGCCGATCATGCTTCAGACAGTTGGCAAGGTGATGACCATCCCAAAAGGGGCAGCATTGCGTGGATTGGATCTGCAGGAGATAGTTCGTGGTCTCGAGTCCCATGGCTATACCGTTATACAAAGCGACCAGGAGGAACACGCATGAGTGCTGAAATAAATAACAGCGTTAATCGCCAACAGAAACTGAAAGAGCTCATCCAGCGGCTCCACGCAGGAGACGACTTCGACACGGTGAAAGCCGAATTCGCCAAGGAATTCGGCCATGTCGGTGCCGATGAGATTGCGAACATGGAGAAAGCTCTCATTGAGAACGAGGGAGTGAAAGTGGAGGAGATCCAGAAACTGTGCGATGTGCACTCGTCACTCTTCAAGGGGTCCGTGGCAGAGATTCACGGGGAAAAGAATCAGACGCAGGACCAGGGGCACCCGACATGGGTACTCAGAGAGGAGAATCGCGCAATTGAACGACTCTTCGTCGACCGTATCGATGTTCATGCTCAAGGTCTCTCGCAAGGTGATCTCAAGTCGATTTCTGCCCTTCTGGAAGATCTGAAGGAGTTGTGGCAGATCGACAAGCATTACAGCAAGAAGGAGAATCTCTGGTTCCCCATCATGGAGCGGTACGGAATCACTGCACCACCAAAGGTCATGTGGGGTGTGGATGATGAGATTCGTGATATGGTGAAACAGAGCAGAAGGGATCTCGAAGATCTTCTGAACGGTGGAAGACCGAACAAGGATGCCGTAGGTGCGTTGCTTACACACCTTGAGCAGACGAAAGAGAAGATCATGGAGATGATCTCCAAGGAAGAGGAGATCCTGATCCCCATGGTGAGCGATGTATTCTTTGTGACGGACTGGAGACAGATCTCGGAGGGAAGTCCCGAAGTCGGCTACTGCCTTCTCGACGATCACCCCACTTGGACACCTCCTGCCGAGGAGGTGCCGAAAGCGAAGACTGCTGACATGTCCGAAGGAGTTGTTAAGCTGCCAACCGGTTCATTCACACCAGAAATGCTTACCAGAGTCCTGAATACACTCCCGATCGATATCACCTTCGTCGATGCGAACGATGAAGTTGCCTACTTCTCGCAAGCGAGTGAGAGGATTTTCCCCCGTACCACAGCAATCATCGGAAGAAAGGTCATGAACTGCCATCCGCCAGCCAGCATGCATATCGTAGAGGAGATCCTCAACGATTTCAAATCGGGAAAGCGCGATGTTGCCGAATTCTATATTCATCTGGGTGAAGTATATGCCCATATCCGCTACTATCCCGTACGCGACGAGCAGGGCACGTACCTCGGAACACTCGAGGTGACTCAGAACATCGCTCCGATTCAGAAGCTATCTGGAGACAAGCGACTGCTCGATGAAGAGTAGAAGAATTCTTGCACTATGACAGAGAGGCCGGTCACCGGAAATACTCCGGAAATCGGCCTCTTCTGTTTCGTATGTTCACCATGTACTCTAGGAAGCTTCACCTTCTCGACCGCCCCTAGCGGCGAGGTATGGGGACCATGGCTGCCGGCAATCAATCGAACCAAGAGAATCCATTCTCCTCTGCCAGATCCTTGGCGAACCGGGGAAGCGTACGAACCGGATACACCTCCATGTGCCGCTCATGCTCGAGCATGGGAGTTACGATTCTCCACGACTCTATGATCTCTCGCATACTCGGGAAAAGACTCTTGTCTCCTTGCAGTATCTTCTTGACGATCTGCTCGTATGCTTCAGGTGTGTTCGCTCCGAACGTTTCGGCTTGATTGAACCGAAATCGTACCGGTTTCGACTTCCAGGAAGTATCGGGCTCCTTCAGATTCATGCTGATATCTATGGTGAGCTCTGGATGGATGGTGATGATCACACCATTCTCTCCGATTGTGTCATCGTGCATCACTTTCTGGGTGGTATTCCTGAATTTTACGTAGATGAACGATTTGGCATCCTTCTGCATCTTCCCCGTCCTGATATAGATGGGCACCCCTGCGAAGTAATAGGTGTTCACCGCGAGCTTGAGCGCTGCATACGTCGGAGTATCGACCACATGCCCGCTGTTTGCACCGAGCGACTCATATCTTCCCGTATGGAACTC
Source organism: uncultured Spirochaetaceae bacterium (assembly GCA_964473245.1). GTDB lineage: Bacteria > Spirochaetota > Spirochaetia > Sphaerochaetales > Sphaerochaetaceae > CAYZJV01. The sequence goes on along the minus strand of CAYYOL010000008.1, from coordinate 44,368 downwards.
AGAAACGGGAGCGATCGATCTGAGCACCTTCACCTTCTCCACGGCAATATCCTCGGGAGAGAGTGTCGCAGGCTCGTTCATGGTGAGGTAGGTGATAATCTGCATGATGTGGTTCTGAATCGTGTCTCGCACCACACCGATCTGCTCATAGAACCCCAGCCGTTGATCCACTCCATGCGTCTCGTCGAATACGATCTGAATGCTTTCGATGGAACGGTTGTCCCATATGCTCCGAATGATGTCGTTATGGAACCGGAGAATGAGCAAATTCTGCATGAACTCCTTCCCCAAATAGTGATCGACTCGGTATATCTCCTTGTCGTCGAATGCTTTGAGAAGAATTTCGTTGTACCGCATAGCACTGTCGAGATCGAAGCCAAAGGGCTTTTCCACCACTATCTTCTTCTGCAGTACACACTGACAGGAGAGCTGCGAATCGACTTCCAGTATCTGTCTGATGGCTTCCTCATAGAGCGATGGCTGCAACGCCATATAGTAGATCAATTCGACTTCGTCGCTCGAATCGATTATCTGCTCGATCTTATCTCGAAGTGGATCGGTTGCATTCGGATCGGCCATATCGTAATACAGATATTGCAAGCGCTGCAAAAACGATTTCGAGGCATTATCGGGAACCATCGCCTTGGAGAACTCATCGGGACTCTTGAAACGACGCCCCAGCGCCAGAATGGTGAAATCGAAGCCCTCCTCTATGAGGTGCTCATAGGCAGGATAGAGCTTCTTCTGTGCCAGGTCGCCCGTTCCACCGAATTGAATAACGATTCGCTTCATACCGAAATCTCCTTTATGTCGGTGACGACATTGAAACTGAACCATTCACGGGGGAAAAACATGCAGGGAAGTGTGGAAGGGTTCTCCTTCTCACTCAGAAACCGTTCAAGGGCAATCCTTTTTCCCTCACCGAAGAAGAGGAGGTAGGTCTGTGCCCGTTTTGCGTGATCCTTCAACCCTCGATAACTTATGGTGAACCGCTCCGGTGGGGGCTTGGGACTCGAATCGATGCGAACAACCGAATCTGTACCCTTTGCATCAAGCTCGGGGTACGAGCCGGGAAACAGACTCGCCACATGTCCATCCTCACCCACGCCGAGGAAGAGCAGTTCAAGATTTCTCCCATGCGGCATGAACTCGGTCCCCTCCTGGGGAACGTGGATCTGAGAACGTTTGAACGTCCCGGATTCAATGGCATCGGCAAGACCCACATCGAGCAATGTATCCAAGTTCGTCGACCCATGGAGCCTTTCATCCACAAGGTACACATGCACGCGCTTGAGAATCTCCGAATCGCACTGAAGCAATCCGGCCACAACTGAAACCGCCCCGCGACCACCGGGAACCCCAATGGCAATCTCCCGATCGCTGGCTTGAGCCACCTGCTGTATCGCTGAGGCAACCAACGGGGAGAATCTCCCCGGATCATCTACAACTATCTTCTTCATGTATCAACTATACCGAATAGCGAGGCAATCGAACAGTCGATTCAGATAATTCCCAGCTTCTTCGCCTCATCTCCAATGATATCCATGGCACGATCCAACTCTTGATCGGTATGGACTGCCATACACGATGTCCTCAGAAGTGCTCGTTGCGGTGGAACAGCCGGGCTGACCACCGGATTCACGTAGATTCCCCGCTCGAAGGTCCGCTTCCACAGGAGGAATGTCTTCTCATTATCACCAATGATCAGCGGTACAATGGGCGTCTCGGAGGTCCCCACATTGAAACCAAGGGAACCAAAACCATCGATCATCCGTCGTGCATTCTGCTGGAGTCTCTGAACTAACTCCGGACTCGTCTCCATGATATCAAGTGCTTTCATTGCGGCTGCGATGTTGGCAGGAGGCATGGAGGCACTAAAAATCAACGGTCTCGCGAAGTGTTTGATAAAATCGATGACCTCCTCGGTTCCGGCAACGAAACCACCGATCGATCCGAACGATTTACTGAAGGTACACATGAGAAGATCGCACAGATCAGGATCTGCTCCAAAATGTTCGCAGGTCCCTCTTCCAGTTGGTCCGATGACTCCTAATGCATGAGCTTCATCAAGATACACCCCAGCCCCATAGGCATCGGCGAGTCTTCTCACAGCAGGTAGGTCTACGATGTCCCCCTCCATGGAAAAAACTCCATCGACTACGATGAGTTTGGCGGCGTGGGAGGGTATGAGTTTGAGAACCCGTTCGAGATCGGCCATATTGTTATGCTTGTATCGGTGAAGAGAGACCTGCTTCTTGGTGCCATCTGCCATGAAAATACCATCCATGATCGAGGCGTGATCGTATTTGTCCACAATCACATGCTCTCCCCTACCAAGAATCGCAGAGAGGGTTCCGAGATTCGTCTGGTACCCCGTCGTGAAACAGAGAGCTGCCGGCTTGCCGACGAAAGTTGCCAGTCTCTGCTCAAGCTCTTCGTGCATATCCAGCGTTCCGTTCATGAACCGCGACCCACTACAGCTCGTACCATATCGCTGGGCTGCCATCTCTGCAGCCTCTTTCAACCTTTGGTCGTTCGCTAGGCCCAGATAGTTGTTCGATCCGAGCATGAGCATCTCGTTTCCATCTATGTAGACTCGAGAGCCTTCGCTCCTACTGATCGGTTTAAAATATGGGTACAAACCCGATGCGCGCACTTGAGCTGCTTCGGTGAAATTGTAGCATTTGTCGAAGATTGACGCATGGTGTTCCAATTGCATAGCGACTCCTTGTCGAATGGTTGTCATATCAATACCACTCTACTGTATCATCCTGCCTGACACAATAGAATGATTTGTCAATAAAACAGTTTCTGAAGTCAAAAGTCTTCAGTACAGGGAAAGGCTTGCAATTTCACCTCAAGCTGGTGTTCAATAGTCTAAGGTATGCAGGCGGAAGTTCTGCCAAATACACGAACGAGAAATAGGAGAATACGCATGAAGCCATTTATGGGACCCGATTTTCTACTCGAGAACGAAACTGCAAGACAGTTATATCACGACAGCGCAGCTGGGGAGCCGATTTTCGACTACCACTGCCATCTCATACCACAGCAGATTGCAGAGAACCGAAAATTTGCCGATCTTACCGAAATCTGGCTAGGAGGGGACCACTACAAGTGGCGTGCCATGCGTTCGGTTGGTGTAGATGAACAGTTGATCACGGGGAATGCCGATCCATTCGACAAGTATATGGCTTGGGCGAAGACCATGCCGCAACTACTGGGCAATCCGCTGTATCACTGGAGCCACCTCGAATTACAACGCTATTTCGGAATTTCCGAACCGCTTAACGAGTTTAGTGCCACGATGATCTGGGACGCAACTAAAGAGAAGCTCCAATCCGACGACCTTGCCGTCTCAAGCATCTTCAAGAAGTTCAAGGTGGCAGCTGTTGGCACTACAGACGATCCTGCCGATGATCTTTCTATCCACAAATCTATCAACGAAGGGAGTGCTCCCATCGGTAGTATCGACACACGGGTAATGCCATCGTTCAGACCCGACAAGGCAATCCTCGTGCAAGCTCCAGGATTCGCCGAATACATCGAGCGCCTCGGTGTTGCAGCAGACCAGGAGATACGTTCAGTCAAGGATGTCTGTGAAGCACTCACGAAACGGCTAACGTACTTTGTCGAACAGGGGTGCAAAGCAAGCGATCATGGGATACCCATGGTTCCCTACACTGTGGCAAGCGAGTCAGAGGTGGAGGCAATCTTCCAAAAGGGCATCGCCAAAGAACAGCTGACCGAACAAGAGATAGATGCCTATCAGACCAGTATTATGGTGCATCTCGGAAAGGAGTACGCTCGCCTTGGCGTGGTCATGCAGCTGCACCTGAACGCAATCAGAAACCTGAATGGGCCCATGTTCACCAAGCTTGGTCCAGATACTGGCTTCGATGCCGTACACGATCTGCCTATGGCAGAAAAACTTGCCGGTTTCCTCGGAGCATTGGCATCGGAAGGCCGTCTTCCAAAGACCGTACTCTACACATTGAATCCGAAGGACTACTATGTGATGGGGTCGATCATGGGAGCATTCCAGGGCGATGGAATCCCGGGGAAGATTCAACTTGGTTCCGGGTGGTGGTTCTGCGATCATAAAGACGGTATGGAACAGCAGATGAAGATTCTGGGCAATCTCGGCTCTCTGCCCCGCTTTATCGGCATGCTCACCGACTCACGCAGCTTTCTCTCGTACCCGAGGCATGAGTATTTCAGGAGAATCCTCTGCACCATACTCGGAACGTGGGCAGAAGCGGGTGAGATTCCTGCAGACCCAGTGCTGCTCGATACCATAGTGAGAGATATCAGTTTCCGAAACGCTGAACGTTATTTTGCCTAGGGAGCGTGTGCTAATTTGAACTCTGTAACCAGAACCATGCATATCCTCGAACGTCTGGCCGCTCACAGAAAAATCAATCTTGAGCGGCTCTCGGAGGAGACGCATATACCTAAACCCACGCTCTTGAGATTCCTTGCAACGCTTGTCGATCTCGGGTACGTCTGTCGAGATGCCAACGACCAGTACTCGCTCACGCTCCGTATGTTCAGTGTTGGGTCCAAAGGACTCAGTCATATGGACATAGCCCAAGATGCAAGACCCCATGCAGAGGAGCTCCAGAGCAGACTCCGTGAGACGGTCCATATGGGGGTCGAAGATGACGATATGGCCATGTATGTACTGAAGATAGAGTCCGAATATACGATCAGAATGTACTCTCGTGTAGGAAAACGGATCCCTCTCTACTGCACGGCGATCGGCAAGATATTGTTTGCAGATATGGAGGAGTCGAAACAGTACCGCTTGCTGGATCTGCTGGAGCTTGTGCCATACACACGGAGTACCTTGGTGGATAAGGAAAAACTGAAAAGTGAGCTACAGCTCGTAGCTCGACAAGGATTCTCCGAGGATGTGGAAGAGTATGAGGAGGGTGTGAGGTGTATCGCTGCTCCAGTTCGCGACTATACCGGCCGAGTCATTGCAGGGCTATCGGTCTCTTGGCCTCTTTTCAGATTCGATATGGAGCAGCGCGATATGTATGTCCGTGCCATCACTGAGTACGCACAGACAATCTCATCGATGTTCGGCTATCAGGCTACCGCTGAACACGACCCGAACCATCGCCCTTCATGAGTGCTTCGACCTCTTCTCTCGTGGTGAGATTGAAATCTCCCGAGATACTGTGTTTCAGACACGATGCAGCGACGGCGAATTTCAGCGCATGTTCTTCATCGTAATGGCGTAGCCCATAGATCAGACCTGCCGAGAACGAATCTCCACCGCCGACACGGTCGATGATGTCATCGATCGCATATCTGGCTGAGACATAGAATCCATTTTTCCCATGCAGTACAGCTCTCCAACCGTTTCTGTCGGCACTGATACTCTCACGCAAGGTGATTGCTATCTGACTGATATTCGGAAACTCTTTTATCACATTCTGCGCAAGTTGCTCATATACTTCATCCGACAATGACCCCTTTGTGACATCCACGTCTGCTTCGATTCCGAGGCATTTCTGGATATCCTCTTCATTGGCAACGATGACATCTGCAAAGGCTGTGAGTTCACGCATGACGCTCGGTGCACTTTTGCCGTACTTCCAGAGCTTTTTTCTGAAGTTGAGATCGATGCTGACCGTAAGTCCGAGTCTCTTTGCAGCCTTCATGGCTTCGAGAGCCGTGTCTGCAGAGATCTGTGAAAGCGCCGGCGTGATGCCGGTGATATGGAACCAGTCGGAACCCTGGAAGATAACATCCCAGTCGAAAAGAGATGCTTCGGCTAGCGAGATTGCCGATCCGGCTCGATCGTAGACCACTTTGGAAGGGCGCTGATTAGCACCGGTCTCGATGAAGTAGATACCCACTCTCCCCTCGTCTGTTCTCACGATTTGAGAGACTCCTACCCCATGACGTCGAAGTTCCGACACAGCAGAGTCGCCGACGGCGTTCTTCGGAAGAGCCGTAACGAACTGGGCGGAATCTCCGAGCAGGTTCAAAGAGACAGCCACGTTCGCTTCTCCACCCCCAAATGTTGCTTCAAGCAATGGGGATTGAAAAAACCGTTCATGTTGTGGCGATTTGAGTCGGAGCATAATCTCTCCAAATGTGGTTACTTGCTTCATGTACCTACCCTCTCCTTCTTATACTTCCGTATTATATCATGGGTACGATAAAGGTCAATATTTTTTCGGAATATTGTTCCATTTTTCATGATTCTATGCTATATTCGGTGTAGCTAATTGGGAGGTTTCCATGGTTTCAGTACACAAGATGATTCAATCGGTGGGCGTAGTGCCCGTAATAAAGATAGATTCGCCCGACCAGGCGCTTCCGCTCGGCAAAGCTCTTCTTGCAGGAGGTCTCCCCATTGCCGAGATCACCTTCCGAACTGCTGCCGGAGAGGAGGGTATTCGAGTCCTCCGGACTGAATTGCCCCAGCTTCTTGTAGGCGCGGGAACGATCGTGAGTGTCGATGCAGCTCGACGAGCACAGCAGGCAGGAGCACAATTCATCGTATCACCCGGCTACAGTGATGATATCGTGGCATTCTGTCAGGAACAGGGAATCCCTGTGTACCCTGGAGTGAACAACCCGAGTCAGATCCAACAGGCTATGGAAAGAGGCCTCTCCGTCGTGAAATTCTTCCCTGCAGAAGCCTCTGGAGGGTTGCCGATGCTTCAGGCTCTCAGTGCACCGTTTCCTACTATGAAATTCATGCCTACAGGCGGAATCGGTATACACAACCTTGGAGACTACCTGAAAAAGCCCTATATCGTTGCATGTGGAGGAAGCTGGATGGTTCCGGGTTCTCTTATCAAAGAGCAGAAATGGGAAGAGATATCGCATCTCTGTAAGGAGGCGGTGCATGCCGTGCATGGCTTCTCGTTCGCACATCTCGGTATCAACCAGAGAGACGAAGACGAAGCAAAGTCGACAGCTCAGACATTGGCAACGATTCTCCAGCCTCTCTCGGAGAAGTCGAACTCATTCTTCTCCAGCGACTCGATCGAAATCATGAAGCAGACGGGCATGGGTGCCCACGGACACATCGGGATCCGCACGTGGAATGTCGAACGTGCGCTCACATACCTGAGCCTCTTCGGATTCGAAGGGGTGCCCGAATCGGCACGACGGGACGCCAATGGAACTATACACTTCATCTACCTGAAGCCAGAAGTAGGAGGCTTCGCTCTCCATATCATGCAGGCGTGATACCCACTTTTGTGAACTATGCCACGCCGGATTGTGCCATATTGATGAACTGAATAAAATTTTATACCTGTTATAATTTTTATCTGATATACTGGTGGGACCACAATCAACTTGGAGGAGCATCCATGCCATCGAAGTTCATTATTTAAAAGACACCAAAAGGGTTTTTCAGGTTCAGTCTATTGGCAGCGAACTCACAGACGATACTTACCAGTCAGAACTACAGCAGTCTTCGTAATTGCCGAGACGGAATCGAAGCGATCAAGAAGAATGCTCGTTCGCATGTTGAGGATCAGACACTGCAAAAACCCGAGGCAAAGAAGTATCCGAAATATGAGGTGTATCTCGACAATGCGAACCAGTACCGGTATCGACTCTTGGCAGCGAATGGGCAGAATATTGCTATAGCTGAGGAGGGATACGCGACGAAGTCCGGCTGCATGAATGGTATCGATGCCATTGGAAGAGCTGCACCGGACGCGGTTCTGGATGAGTCGGCTCTCGAAAAATAATCTACCTGTTCAGTGATAAAACAGTTTGCCTCATTCTCGATTCGGAGAGAAACGCCATATGTATGGCTATGGCCGTGGTAGTATGCTTGCATGGATATCGGCGAAGCCTTATACAGGATACTTCAGTTATACGACTGCCCGGTCACCCAATTTGCCCAGCAGGTGGGTATGCCTCGATCGCAGATCTACAAAATCCTCCGCGATGACCACAGCCCGACCCTCTCTACTGTGGAGCGACTTGGTAAAGCATTCAACATGTCTGCCCCTGAGTTTCTCTACATGATCGAGACAATAACCGACAAGGACCATCACCTGGAATAGAACAGCTCTTCGGTTGCCAGGGCGATCTTCGTGACAGAGAAATCGGTTCCGTGGGGATAGATATAATATGTATCATCTAGCGTGGAGAGGTCTATACAATCTCCCTTTCCGAAATAGTCATACTCGATATGGCAAGAATACATGCTGGCAACCGGCTTCTCGAGGAGGAAATCCTCTCCGTCGAAATTGCCCTTCAACGTGAACCCGGTCATCGAGTGAGTCAGTTTCGCCGTGCCCAAACGAATATATTTCCTTGCATTCGGTAGCGCATCCACCGTCACATCACAGGTGAGATGGTAGATACCCTGACGCACCTCCTCTCGTACTTGCTCTCGTTGAAATTCGTACCAATCGGGAATATGAGGAAATTCAGTTGCCAATGCTTTCTCATCGGTGGCAGTCTTTACTGCCTCCAACTCTCCCAGGGTGCTCATCTCCCAAACCTTGCCACAAGCGTTGCACATAATCTGTGCACCGTTGCTGCTCATTCGATACTCAGTTTTGCAATGTGGACACTGGTACAGTACCCGGTGAAGTCCCTCAGCTCGTTTCGGATAATCTATGATGATACCCTGCTCTTTCTGCCAACGATACTCGTCATACTCGAAGGCCTTGTTTATTGCCGTATTTATCTCGCTTACCGTAGCCCCTTTCAGCTCCTCCGGAGTCAATATCTGCGTCAGATCTGCCTCAAGGCGGTTTTTCCTTGGAGTCAGATTCCAGCAGGGGCTCTGCAGGTAATTCCCGTGCATATTCAATACCACGACAGGAACACCGAGCAGTTTCGCCATCTTCCCCAACGATTCGGGCAGTACGGCATTCGTTCCGATAAGCGAGTATCGGGCTTCTGGATAGAGCGCTAGAATATCTCCTTGTTTCATTAGGACGTGTCGTATCTGTCTAATGAGCTGGACATCATTGGTGAACTTCCGCTTGCAGATACCTCCAGCTTGCCTGAGCAACCACTCTCTTCCTATGAATCCATCTATAGCGACCACATAGTTGGCCCGATGGGGGAAAATTGCCGCGGTAGTCACTTTGAAATCCATGAATGCATGGTGCGTACACAGCAGGAGATAGGGAGGCTTGAGTCCATCCATACGAACCTTGTCGATCTTCAACTTTCGTTTCCAGACTGCGGGAAAGCTGAGAATCCACGTAAGCGGCCTAAGGAATCCCCGTTGCCGAACCGGTTTTCTTACCATATCGAATCGGATCTCTGCTCGCAACTTCTGAATTCCTGTCATCTGCGCCTCCTATATCCAGTTCTCTTGCCTACCAGATACATCAGTGTCTCTCTTGTGAAGCAATCTTGGAGCGCTCCAACGCTGTTTGAGACGCATGAAAGACAGTACCATCACCAGTGTGGATATGCAATATTATCCATCTGCATACACAATATTTCGCTGGTGTTTTTTGAGTTATTTCAAAAACCCATTGACTCTTCCCGGAATTTTCGTTATCTTCATAACAAGAACAGTGGTTAAGTCTGGTGACTTCGGATAGGTTCGATTCCTGCTAAAGCCAAACCGGTACGATTATCTTTACGATTTTCGTGGTAAAAAGGTGCTGATTCAGATTGTGAAAACTAGGTGATTGTAAGTTCATCCCAGCGATTTGTCCCATGCTGGAGGCTGCAAGTAGATCCGAAAACACAATACTGAACGCACCTTTTTCGTTTTCATTGACAGACCCACCGTAGCGCTGTACCCTTCTGCTCATGCATGAATCGATAACCGGAGCGATCATGGTGCTCCTATCCGGAGTCTGCTGGGGCACCTACGGAACCATAGCTTCTTTCCTTCCAAAGACTATCTCTTCGCTCACGGTAGGAGCTCTTCGCCTCGGTATCGGTGCTCTTGGCATAGCATGTGTCTTGGCACTCACCCACAGGGGACGAGTGTTCACCCGTGGAATACGATTCTCGAAACGGAATCTGCTCGTCGGGGCGGTAGCTCTGGCTGTGGCCCAAGCTACACTCTACCTCGGGATAAGAACTGCCGGAGTCACCATCGCTACCATGATCTTTATCGGCACACCGCCACTGTTCAGCGGAGTCTATGCACAGCTGGTCAAGAGAGAACGGCAGAGTGTTTCATGGCTCGTCTCATCGATTATCATAGCAGCCGGCTGTGCGCTCATGGCGCTATCCGAACAGACTATCGAAGGGGTGGGCAGCCGGCTCCTCCTCGGCAGTCTGTTCGCCCTCACTGCCGGCGCAGGTTGGACAATAGTAGGGACCATGCTTCGAAACATGCAGTCAGTCGCGTCGCCACTGGAGTCTGCTTGTGCAGTCATGGGAGCATCGTCCCTGTTCATGCTCCCCTTTGCACTCGTGGGGGATCTCTCCTGGGCACGCGAACCGAACTCACTGATTCTCGTGCTGGCACTTGGCCTACTCTCCTCGGCGATCCCCTACTGGCTATTCACCACCGGAGCCAGAAAGATTCCTGCCAGTCATGCATTCCTCTATGGACTCACCGAACCAATCACCGCCTCATTTCTCGGTATTCTGATTCTCCAGGAGCGATTACGTGGAATCGGTGCCCTCGGCTACTCGGCTGTCGTGGCGGGGCTTTTGCTCTTCTCAACCTGGGAGATGCGAAAAGCTACAAATCGACGAACGGCCACTACCGGAAGCAGTCAAGACTCCTCTGCTAGTTGAGCAAGGAATTCCCACCGCTCCATCTTATCCTCTAGCAATTGGCGTGCCTCATGGTACTCTTGAGTTCGATCGGCGAGAGTCTCTGCAGGTGCCTCTGGATCGGAAAAGCTCATCTCTAAAACACTAATGCGCTGCTCGAGAAGTTCAATTTCGTCCACAATGGTTCCAAACTCTTTCTGTTCGTTGAACGTAAGCCGCCTTTTTCTGTCACGTTTCACCGACCGGTTCTGTTTCGTCTCTGTCGGCTTCTGAACCTGCTTTTCGGCCTGAGTAGCGGCGATTGCCAGTTCACTTGAAGCATAGTCGGAATACGATCCGGCAAACTTTTCGATACCACCATCGCTTGAAAAAACGAACAAGGTATCTGCAATGCGGTCAAGGAATGCCCGGTCGTGAGAGACGACGAGTACACACCCGGTAAAATCGATGAGATACTCCTCCAGTCTGCGAATCGTGTCAATATCGAGATCGTTGGTGGGTTCATCGAGCAACAGGAAATTGGGTGAATGGAGCAGGACCTCGATAAGATGGAGCCTTCTCCGTTCTCCCCCGCTGAGCCGGGCAATCTCTATTCGATGGAACGATGTGGGAAACCCGAAGAATTCGAGAAATCTCGCCGCACTCATCGTCTCACCAGGACCAATGGTGACCTCGTCTGCAATTTCACTGATATGTTCCAGCACTGTTTTGCTTCGATCCATGAACGAATCGAGTTGGTCATAGTACCCGAATACAGTGTTCACTCCTGTATCTATGACACCGAAGTCGGGCTTCACTCTCCCCACGATCATGTCCAATACGGTAGTCTTTCCACTCCCGTTCGGGCCGATCAGCCCCACTCGATCACCTTTCAAAAAGCTGTGTGAGAACGGCTTGACCACGGTCTTGTCCTGATAGACTTTCCCGACACCCTCTAGATCGAGGATCTTCTTGCCCATCCGGCTCTGCAGCGACGTAAACGCGGCTGCTTGTTCGGCGGCATCAGAAAGAGATTGCTGCATGGCGACGATTCTGGCTTTTCTCCCCGAATCTTTCCCGGCTCGGGCCTTTGGGCCTCTGGACAGCCACTCCATCTCTCTACGTAGGACAGTCTTCAGACGATTCTGTTCCGCCTGTTCATTCGAAAGGCGATCAGCCCTTCTCTGCAGGAACTGACTATATGATCCCGGATGCGTAAATACTCGCCCACGGTCGAACTCGAAAATCGAGGTACAGACATGATCCAGCAGATACCGATCATGGGTGACCAGTATCGCTGAACACTGCTGTTGAACCAGATACCGCTCTAACCACTGGATCGTCGCGATATCTAGATGGTTCGTAGGTTCATCCAACAACACGACATCAGGTTTTACGGCAAAGACTCTCGCTATAGCGACTTTTCGAATCATGCCACCGGAGAGTGTATCCATGGTCGCGTCCATCGCGGGCCCCTGCAGCTCACTGAGAAAGGAGGCATACCGTGTCTCGATATCCCACCCATGGACCGATTCGATCTCCTCCATCGCAGTATGCAGTTTTGCCGCTCCAGCTTCGGTATCGAGCGGATGATCGGCCAATAGCCTATGGTACGATTTCAGCAAGTCCACAGTCGGATGAGCACTCTCGAATAGAAATTCGGATACCCGCTGGCCAGTTGAGAACAGCGGCTGCTGGTCGAGCAGGGAGACGGTCAAACCTCGAGCTGTTGCTATTGTTCCTGCATCGGACTGCATGCTCCCAGCAAGAATCTTCAAGAAGGTACTCTTACCGCATCCATTTGGACCGACCAGCCCTATCCGCTCCCCTTCGTTCATACCAAAAGTCACCCCTTCGAACAGAGGAGCGTCCTTGAGTGTCTTCGCGATGTTTTCAATCGACAGTAATACCATGGGGCTCTACTGTGTCGTTAGTTCATAGGGCCAATCGATGACACCCCCGAAGTCGTAGACATTCACATATCCGAGTGAAACGAGTTTTCGTGCAGCTTGTGCACTTCTACTACCACTTCTACAGTATACCAATACCGTTGCCTGTGTATCGGGCAGCTCTTCGGGTCGGTGCTCGGTGGAAATGGTCTCATTCGGAACAAGAATTGCTCCTTGAATGTGTCCTTGGGCATATTCTGCAGGGGTTCTGACATCCACAATCGTAAGTGGATCGCCAGAGTCCATCATCTCCTTCGCCAATTGTGGAGAGATCTTTCTATATTGAGCGGTTACAGCAGTGGCCATATCAAATCCTTCTGCCCGACCCGATGCACTGAAATTCACGGTGCAGGAGGCAAGAGCAATGATCAGGATCATTCCCACGATAACCGCTGCTTTTTTGGAACGCATAATCAGCTCCTTCTTGCATGCTTCGTAGTACTATGAAGAACAATCGAACGGGCGTCAAGTTTCATCGACAAGAAAAAATACCCGATTATTTCAGTAAAGGGAGAATTTGTGTATTGACATTGTACTAATACACTAATACAATTCTAGTTGAAAAAGGGATTATGTTATGACAAAGGTGGTGGAACAGAAGACCCTCACGTTCACATTGGATCCTAAAAGCGGGGTGCCATACTACAAACAGATCATCTTGCAAGTCGAAATGGCCATTGCAGATGGACGTCTCTCGAAAGGTGAGCGTCTCCCTACAGTCCGTAGCCTAGCAGTTGACCTCAGCATCAATCCAAACACGGTTGCCCGTGCCTACAACGAGATGGAAATTCGGAACATCGTCGTGACACAACAGGGCTCGGGAACCTTCATCAGCGATAAACAAATCTCCATCGACTCCATTGAGCGGGAACGGATTCTCACTGAGATCACCCGGACATACATAACCAAGGCAGCCTCCTACGGATTCACGCTGGAGGAGATACTCGCCCACATTCAGGAGTTGGGGAGCGATACATTACAAAAAGGAGGAGAAGCATGAACCTATTCACCAAGAAATATGAACGGATCAAGAACCTGCAACAGTTCTCACTGAACAAGGATTTCGCATATGGAGCAGTCTCATTCTTCATACTTGCGATCTTCATAGGGCTCGGCATCTGGGTGCAGACAACCATGTTCCCCTTGGTCCCCACTATGCAGGTCATATCCATGGCGGTGACAATACTCATCGCCTCGATCCTGATTGCCATTGTCCCCATGTGGTCAACGATCATCCTGCTCGCGGTTGTTATCTGGCTCATATTGTTCGGACAATTCACAGCCGATCTCTATCCATTAGGAATTGCAGGCACCCTCGGACTATTCATCTCTGCTTCGATTCAGCTGGTGTTGCATTGGGACAAGGTGGTCGTGCTCCGAATGGGTAAATACCGCCGCGTATACGGACCAGGTTTGCACATACTGCTTCCATTGATCGACCGAATCGCAGAGTTCGTGGATACAAGAATACGGGCAACCGACTTTAGTGCAGAGAAGACACTCACCCGCGATACCGTGCCTGTGCATGTCGATGCTTTGGCTTTCTGGATGATCTGGGATGCCAAGCATGCGGTACTCGAGGTGGAACACTACATGGAGGCGGTCATCCTTTCGGCTCAGACTGCGTTGCGCGACGCCATAGGGAAGCATGAGCTCGGTTCACTGCTCAGTGAACGAGAGGAACTCGGAAGAGAGATCCAACAGGCACTCGATGCGAAGACGAATCCGTGGGGCGTCACGATCCTCTCGATCGAAATCACCGATATCATCATACCGAAAGAGCTCGAAGATGCATTGAGCAAGCAGGCGCAAGCTGAACGCGAGAAGCGTTCACGGGTCATTCTCGCAGCAGCCGAGGTCGAGATCGCGAAACAGTTCGAAGAGGCGGCAAAGATGTATGCACACAACCCGACCGCACTGCAGCTTCGTGCCATGAACATGGTATACGAGGGAATCCGAAGAAACAATTCGATGATGCTCATGCCGGCATCGATCCTGGACAATATGAACCTTGGAACGGTACTTGGGAGTGCCGCACTGCAAAAGTTGCAAAGTGAACACCCGGAGATAGTCCCAAAAGACGAACCCGAGTCGAAGGAGTAGGAGACCATGAAGTTCCTCATGCTGCTGGCAGTCAAGAATCTCTCTCGATACCGCCGCAGAACGCTCATAACCGCGACGGTGATTGGAGTCGGACTCATGCTGTTTCTGATGATAGACTCACTCCTTGTCGGTATCGACCGTGAGTCGGTTCGTAACCTCAAGCAGTACGAAACGGCATCGTTGAAAGTCATGCATACCGAGTATTGGGAGGACAGAATTCTCATGCCGCTCGATGTTTCGGTTCCTCAACCCTACGATCGGGTAACCGAATTGCACGATGCCGGTTATCGCGCGACTCCACGCACCCGCTTCTCTGCAGATCTCATCCTCTACAGTGAGGATTTTGGAGAGGATGGAAACATCCCAGTTCAGGTCACCGCTATCGACACAGCCCTTGATAGTACGGTCTTCGATCTGGAACAGACCCTCATGACTGGTCGTTACCCCGAGATGGGGAGCAACGAGATGGTCATTGGTTCCTGGATGGCAGAAGATATCAACGCTGAGGTTGGCTACTGGGTTACCCTTGTGACCCGTGGGAACGGCGGATTCTTCGAAGCCATGGACATGAAGATAGTCGGTATCGTGAATTGTCCGAATCCGAATGTGAACCGATCACTTCTCCTTGTTCCAATCGATACGATCAGTGACTACCTTGCTATGGAGGGCCTGGCGACCGAGATTGCCATAGCCCTGCCCGATTCTGCAGACATCTCTCATGAAAAAGAGCTAATAGGCACACTCATGGCCGCCTCGGGTGCTCCATTGACGGTCTTAAGCTGGGACGAAATGGCAAGCGACTACATAGCCATGATCGAGGCTGAGACCGGATCCTCATCGGTTATACTGTTCCTCGTATTCCTCATCGCCGCTGTGGGAATCTCGAACACCATGATCATGGCGATCAATGAACGGGTACGAGAGTTGGGAATGATGCGGGCACTGGGCATGAGTGACCGGCAGATACATCTCCTGTTCATTCTGGAATCGGCAGGCATCGGCCTACTCGGTTCACTCGTAGGGACCGCGGCAGGAATACTTGCAAATCTCTACCTTGTCCACTACGGGATAGATTTTGGATTTCTCATGCGAGAGATGGATCTCGGCTATCGTATACAAAGCATATTCCGTGGGACATGGCATGTTCGCGGAATTCTCACCACATTCACCATGGGAATACTATTATCGGTGATCGTCTCGTGGTTCCCCACCAGACGAGCCACGAAACAGGATATTCCGTCATGTCTCAGACACCAATAGAAAGGAGAGTCGTAATGATTCAAGTACAAGATGTCGTACGTAATTACCATGCAGGAGAGACGGTCGTTCGCGCCCTCAAGGGAGTCTCTTTGGAGATTGCCGATGGAGAGTTCATCTCCATAGCAGGGCCTTCGGGATCGGGCAAGACCACGTTGCTTAACCTTATCGGGTGCATCGATGCACTCGATGGTGGAGAGATCACCATTGACGGTACTCGCGTTTCACAGATGGACAAACGAGCGAAGACCGAATTCAGAAGACACAATCTTGGATTCATCTTCCAGACATACAACCTCATCCCGGTACTCACCGCCTACGAGAATGTCTCCTTTGTCCTGTCGATACTCTCTCTTCCCGAGAAGGAGATCGAAGAACGGACCATGCGGATCCTCAGGGAGGTTGGCCTGGAGGGGATGGAACATAGACGTCCCGATCGTCTCTCCGGTGGGCAGCAACAACGGATTGCCATCGCACGTGCTCTGGTGAAAAACCCAAAGATCGTACTTGCCGATGAACCGACTGCAAACCTCGACTCCAAGACAGGAGAGGAGATACTGAAGCTCATGAAACAGATGAACGAGAAGTATCACACGACGTTCATCTTCTCGACCCACGATACCATGGTAATGGAGTACGCGAGACGTCTGGTGTCGCTACACGACGGGCAGATCGAAAGTGACGAGAGGAGGTAACGATGAAATTCATCATCTCCCTTGCATTGAAGAATCTCAGCCGGTACCGGAGGAGAACGCTCATAACCGCTTTCGCCATTGCCATTGGACTCATGATGTTCATCGTGGTCGACTCTGTGCTCATTGGTGTGGAGGCTGAATCGATGCGGAATCTCCGCTGGTACGAGACCTCTTCGGCGCGGATCATGCACGAAGAGTACTGGGAAGAACGACTTCTCAAGCCATTAGATATCTCGGTTGAACAACCGTACGAGATCATCTCATCGCTAGAACAGATAGGTATCCCCGCTGCACCACGCACTACATTCGCAGCCGATATGATTCTCTACAGCGACGACTTTGGAGAGGATGGGAACATGTCTGTTCAGGTCACTGCAGTGGATCCTGACCTCGACAATACCGTATTTCGATTCGAGGAGACGCTCATCGAGGGTCGGTTCGCAGAAGCCGGTGCAAATGAACTGGTCATCGGATCGTGGTTCGCAGAGGATATCGGAGCAGAACTCGGATACTGGGTAACGTTCGTGACTCGAGGAAGGGGTGGTTTCTACGAGGCAATGGATATGCAGATCGTAGGTATAGTCAACTGTCCGAACCCGAACGTGAACAGGACGCTCCTCATGATTCCAATCGATGTTGCCGACGAGTACCTCGGTATGGAGGGAACGGTCACAGAGATCAATATGGCAATTCCTGAACGAAGCGATATATCCAAAGAGGTAGCCCGTATCGCAGAGATGCTGGACGACTCGTCTCAGCGAGTGAAAGTCGCCAGATGGGATGAACTCGCTCAGGACTATGTAGCGCTAGCAGAGACGAAACGGGGCGGCACGAGCATGATTCTTTTCATGGTATTCCTTATCGCTGCTGTGGGTATTTCCAACACGATGCTCATGGCCATCTATGAAAGAATTCGTGAGTTGGGAATGATGCGTGCACTCGGTATGAGCGACAGGGCGATCCAGCTCTCATTCATGATCGAGGCAGGCGGAATCGGCCTCATTGGTTCGATCACCGGGGTCTTGCTCGGTGTCCTAGGAAACATCTACATGGTGAATGTTGGTGTGGATCTGGGATTTCTCATGCGGGATCTTGATATGGGATATCGAATCCAGAGTGTCATGAGAGGAGCGTGGAGTCCAGCGACACTGGTGGTGGCATTCTTATTCGGTACACTCCTATCGATGCTTGTGGCCTATATTCCCACGAGAAGAGCGTTAAAGATGGATATCCCGTCGTGTCTCAGACACCAGTAGAGGAGCAGAATCATGACAATGAAACTGATACATGTAGCATTCAGAAACATAAGTAGAAACAGAAGGAGATCGATCCTCTCTGGAATAGCCATAGCTGTGGCTGCCATGAGTATCGTGTTCCTCTTCGCTCTGGTTCAGGGCATGCGCGAAGACATGGCACACAACCTCGCCACATACTATACCGGAGAGGTCAGAGTCCGGAACAGTAGTTTTGCAGAATTCGAACGATATAATCCGGTACACTTGAACGTGGATTGGGATACGATCGACTCCACCCTTTCGACCATGGAGGGGATCACCGATTATGTACCCCGGATAACCTTCGCCTCTTCGTTCTATATCAATGGTGGCAATCACCCTGCAGTGGGTATCGGAGCCGATTTCGCTCGCGAATCGTCGTTTCAGGACCTCGATTCGATCATCAAGGAGGGGCGAATCCCTCAGGAAGGTGAGAACGAGATGCTGATCGGAGCAGTGCTGGCACGGGATCTCAGAGTCTCCATCGGCGACAAGATCACGATCATGAGCACAACCGCTGCCAGAGGGAGCAACGCTATCACACTGGAGATCGTGGGAATAGGGACGTTCCCCGTTGCAGCGCTGAATGCACAATTCTTCTGGGCTCCGCTCGATCGCGTGCAATACTTCCTCAGGATGAATCAGGAGGTACAGGAGGTACTGATCACCGTTGATGGTGATGAACGGGCCATGGCGACACAGATTCTCGATCGACTCGAATCTGCAACCGGAACTCGACTCGATGTTGAGGCGTATCAGGATATCAGCATGATGTACGGCTTCATCGAGATAGCCCAATTCATCTACTACATCATAGGCATATTCTTCATTGTCTTGGGCAGTACGGTGATCATAAACACCACGATGATGGTGATTTACGAGCGGATGCGAGAGATCGGGACGCTCCAGGCACTGGGGATGCATGGGAAGGAACTCACCAGGCTCTTCTTCCTTGAGGGGACGTTCATCAGTGCAGTCGGAGCTGCCGTCGGTGTCATCGTGGGCTCTGGTGTGATACTCTATCTGCAACAGGCTGGGTTGAACTTTACCGATGCGATGAGCGGCATCGATATGGAGATCTCCAGCATTCTATATCCCAAATTCAATATCTGGACAGTGATCATTGTCTATTTCTATTCTGTCATTATTTCGGCGGCAACTACGCTCATACCAAGCCGTCGTGCAGCGAAAATCGAACCTGTGGAGGCTTTGCGTTATGTCTAAATTAATTACCCTACTCCTACTTTCCTGTGTGATCCTCATGCCGCTCGGTGCGATGAGTGCCGAGGATATCGTTCGAGCCATGGATGAGGTGGAAACATTCGAACACTCCTATTCCGAAGGAGAGATCGTGACCACCGATCGATTCGGCCAGAAGCGGAGTACGTTCAAAGCCTGGTCACAGGGTCAGTACGATTCCCTGATCGAGTTCACCAGTGTCGCCGAACGAGGACAGAAGGTCTTGCGGACCTCAGGGGAGCTCTATCTGTTCTATCCCGATGCGGAGGAGCTGATCCGATTGCAAGGTGCTGCGCTCAGACAAAGCATGCTCGGAAGCGATATCTCCTATGAGGATATGACTGGTGAACGAAATACGCTTGCCAACTACACGGCGAAGTTGCTCGGTACCGAGCAGATCGACGGTAGGGAGTGCCATGTCCTTGAGCTCACCGCGAAGACACGCACCGTTGCCTACCCCATGCAGAAGCTCTGGGTCGACACTGAGACCTTCATGGTCTGGAAAGGTGAGTTCTCTACACAATCGGGACGATTGCTGAAGGAGATGATGGTGCAGGAGACGATGGAGGTCGAGGGGAGGACTCTTCCGAAGGTCTCCACCATCTCAGATGCCATGAAACGTAATTCGTCGACCGAGATGAGAATCCACCATCTCGATATCTCCGTAGCTGTCGACCCTGCGATCTTCACATTGCAGAATCTGACTTGGTGAGGTGTTGCTCATGAAACGTTTTGGATTGTTTTTCACTCTGGCAATCATGGCAAGTATAGGAGTGCTCTTCGCTGCGGCAACGCCGGTGGTGGATCTGCAGCTCTACCACGTGTTCTCCTTTGCCGATACCGACTCGGATCCTGAGTTCATCCATCTCATGAGTCCACGCGCATCGGTATCATTCAAGAGTCCGAACGAGGGGAATGTGCGTGGCGATCTGGCTCTGTCGTTCAGTTATCAGGACTCACAACTCGACATTGGAGAGGATCCTGTTTCAGTAGCTGTAGATAGAGCCTATCTCCGCGTTCGCTTCCCCAACTTCCGCCTGACTGCGGGAAAGACCCGTGTCGGCTGGGGCGACGGAGTGCTCTTCAATGCTGCCGATCTTTTGTTCGGCAGTTCGGATACGGCTGTGGATCTTACGAATCAGGAACTCAGGACGTCAACGAAGTGGCTCACCTCGGTTACCGTCCCTTTCGGACCATTTTCCTTTGTGGAGGCGGTCGTGATCCCTCCTGAGGAATTGGACTTCCACCCGAGAGATACGGTGCTCGGAGGGAGAATCTACACGACTGTCGGTTCTCTCAAAGTGGAGTTCGGTGGTGCCTATCGCGCAGATTCTGTGGGTAGTGTGGATACAGGAAAGGTAGTCTCCCCTTATGTGTCATTGCAGGGGAATTTCGGTCCGGACTGGTACGCTGCCTCGTCGGTGAATGTCGCCTACCCGGCTAGCGAGATCGCCGAAGAACTGGAAGAGAGCTGGCTAGTGAGTGGTGGATTGTTTCATATGATTTCCGTGGGATGGCAAGGAACACTCACCCTGAGGCTCGAAGCACTGGTGAGACCATTCGGCGCATGGTCCGCCCAAGCATCGAATGATGCCTACGGTATACTCCTCTACCCCGAGGTCGCTTATGTACCGAACGAGAGCTGGAACTTTTCATTGAGATCCATAGTCTCTCCGATCGATCTCAGCGCTTCGATCACTACAGGAGCAACATGGAACGTGATGCAAGGGCTCAGCTTCCATGGGTATGCAACTGCGTTCATGGGTGAACAGGGAGATCTGTTCTCCTGGAAGGCGAATCCGGGCTCCCCATCTCTCGGTGTCATGGTCGGGGCGGCATGGGTGTTTTAGGAGAGAAAAGTGAGGATCCACATGGATACTCATCCGTGTGTTCCTCATGATACGGCTAGATCTCATTGATACTCTGGGATGCGTTTAACCATCCCAGAGGGTACGGTACTACTGTTGCCAACTGGCTAGATTTTCATCTGCGAAACCCTCATCAGTACTCCAGCCACTGGTGAATCCTGAGGCATATATACAGTCTTCATCCTCGGCCAATGTCACACCGCAATAACGGGTATCTCCTGCCCAATGGAGCACATGCAACGCTTCCTCTTCATAGTGGGTAATGTAATCACTGTTATCGGATTTCACTCGATAGTACATTTTTCCGTTTCTCGGCATAACTACCTCTGTGATAAAATAGTCGCCAGCTGGTAGGACCTCTCCTTCAGGAATCAGATCCGCACTCCATGTATCATCGGCGAGTTTCCATTGAAACGAAGTGATTCCGATAGAGGCAGATTCGTTCATGAAGTACACCGTGACCGAAACCGTGTCTGAAGAGACCACATCTGGACACCCTGTGGCAAGAATGATCACCACGACGACAAGCATCGATAGCCATACTCTTTTCATATTATTTCCCTCACTCCATATTGTCATTTTACTTGACTATAATAACGTACAACAATAACGACTTCAATAAATTACAACAAATATGAGCATCTCTAATGACATTTTTTTGAGATCTCTGATTCTCAGCTAGCCCGCTTGCAAGGAGTTCGAATATCAACTAGATTCAAAAGAGCTTTGGAGCTGCACAGGAGGAATGACATGATCCGAACTTGGAACGAAGAATCACTTGACCACAGAAATGCACTGCTGTATGCAATGGGAATAACAGAAGACGATGCAAAAAGACCAATAATTGGAATTATAAACGCTTGGAACGAGATGAATCCGGGTCACTACCCGTTCAAAGATGTTATTGATGAACTGAAGCAGGAAATCTACGATGCTGGAGCTCTTGCATTGGAACTTCCCGTCTCAGGTATCTGTGATGGAATCTGCTCAAACACCCCTGGTGACCGTTATACCCTGCCAGCCCGAGACCTCGTCTCTACCGAAGTCGAAACTCTGGCTGAGTTGAACATGCTCGAAGGCATGCTGCTGTTATCGACGTGCGACAAAGTCGTCCCCGGAATGCTCATGGGGGCAATGCGGGTGAACATCCCCACAGTCATGTTCACTGGTGGTTACATGGCCGCAGGATCATACGACGGGAATATGCTCACGCTTACGCATACCAAGCAGGCATACGCGGCGTATCAGGGTGGAAAGATCTCACAGGAAGACTACAAAGGAGTGGTGAGAAATGCATGCCCCACCCCAGGAGCCTGCCCTTTCATGGGAACTGCGAATACCATGTGTGCGACCGCTGAGGTCCTCGGACTCTCACCGTTCGGGAACGCTAGTGTTCGGAGCCAGACAGAGCGATGGCATGAACTGGGTAAGGTCGCCGCTCGAAGACTGGTAGAACTGGTCAAAACAGAAACACGCCCACTGGATCTGATCACCAGAGACAACTTCGAAAACGTTGTCCGCTACATGATGGCTACCGGAGGTTCTACCAATTCGATTCTCCATATCCCCGCCATTGCACGAATGGCTGGTCTGGATATAGACCCGAAATTCTTCGATGAAATCAGTGCTGAGGTTCCCTGGATCAGCGCAATCTACCCGAACCACCCCACCTACACCATGGAGGAGTTCGACAAGGCTGGAGGACTGAATGCCGTCGTTGGCGAGATGCTCCAGGCTGATATGATCATTGGGACGGCACAAGGCGTGTTCGGATCTGCAGAGGAGATGGCGCTTGGACGCCGTTCGACAGATCTCGATGTGATCCACCACTGTTCGGATCCCATACATCCCCACGGCGGATTGGCTGTTCTCAAAGGAAACATCGCACCGGAGAGCTGTATCGTGAAGTTCGCCGCGATCCCACGGGGACTCTGGAACTTCTCAGGACCAGCGAAGGTGTATGACTCGCAGGATGATGCGTGGTATGCCATGCTCAACGATGAGATCGTTGCCGGCGATGTGGTCGTGATCCGCAACGAAGGACCTAAGGGATCTCCCGGGATGCCTCACATGGAGACATTTATGGCTGCAGTACTGGGTAAGAAGATGGGATCCGATATCGCACTGGTCTCCGATGGCAGGTTCTCGGGAGCAACCGGCGGTCTGGCAATCGGACACGTTAGTCCTGAAGCCTACGACGGAGGGCCCATCGCATTCATCCAGAATGGAGATCAGATCACGATAGATATCGAGAATAGATCGTTGATGGTCGATGTCGACGAACAGGAGTTCGAACAGAGGAAACAGGGTTGGAGCCCGGTGGATAAGCCGGCTCGCGGATATCTTGCGCTCTATCGCAAGATGACCTCCTCTGCACACCGCGGAGCATCGATCTATTGGGATCTCTAGGAGTTGCAAGATGAACAGTATGAATAGAATCGGACGAGTCGTTTCACCTGGAGTCGTGGATGTGATCGAGCAGGAGCACCTCCCTCTGAAACCCCATGAGGTGAGAATACAGATCAAGGCAAGTGCACTCTGTGGGAGCGATCTTCATATCTTCAAGGGTATGCACCCGTTCTGCCCGCTCCCAGCGACTATCGGACATGAGTTCTCCGGCGATGTCGTAGAAGTCGGTTCATCGGTCACCAAGGTTCAGGTCGGACAGCGAGTCACCGTAGAACCGTGCCAGACGTGTGGAGTCTGTGAAGCGTGTCGCAGTGGAGATTACAACTACTGCGATCAGATCACGTTCCTCTACAGAATCGGTTCCGGATCCATGGCCGACTACATCGTCGCTGAGAGTGATCATGTATTCGAACTACCTGAATCGCTCTCCTACGAAGCCGGGGCGCTGATCGAACCCCTTGCGGTAGCAACGCATGCAGTGAGACGAGCGGATATACGATTAGGCCATTCGGTGATCATCTCAGGAGCAGGAGCCATTGGTGTGCTGATCGCCGCTCTGTGCAAAAGAAGCGGTGCAAGCAATGTGACTGTCATCGATGGAAATCCGTTTAGACTCGAACTGGCGGCGGCGTTCGGAGCGACTCACACGATCAACTTCCGTACGGAGCAAGTTGAGCAGCAGGTGAAAGCCTATACCGGACCGAACGGAGTGGATCGCACATTCGAGTGCGTCGGTCTGGAACAAACCTTCGTACAGTCCATGATGTGGCTGAAAAAGGGTGGTATGGCGACTATCGTAGGCATCTTCGAACAACCTGAGATCAGTATTCCTGCGACACGATTCGTCTCGCATGAGATACGCGTACAGGGAACACAAGGATATCGTTGGGACTTCCCTATCGCACTCGAAGTGGCTGAGGCGTTGCGTATTGAACGACTCATCTCGCATCGATTCTCTATGAACGACTTGCAGAAGGCATTGGATGTCGCGTCGAACCGAGATGCAAACAGTATGAAGGTCCTACTCCTCAACGAGTAAGCTCTCTCCATCTCCCCCGCTGACCTGTCAAAGGATAAAAATATATTTATTTTCTCCTTGACAGGTATTTTTTTTCCTGTATAATTTGCATGCAAAGAAAAACTATTTTCATGCAAATAATTGAACATATGTAACAGAGTATCAGGAGGATCGTGATGTCAGACCAAACAGCTTCTCACAAGTGGGAAACGTTGTATTCCCCACTAAAGATTGGCAATAAGAGCGCAGCAAACCGCTTCGTTGTACAGGCAATGGAAGGAAATGATGGTGCGGAAGGAGGAGCTGTATCAGACAGAACCCTTGATCGATACGTCAAACTGGCGAAAGGGAAATGGGGCGCTGTCGTTGTCGAGGCTATTTCGGTCGATCCTCGATCTCGTGCTCGAGTCAATGGCCTGGTCCTCAATAAAAAGAATCTGGATAGTTTCAAACGTCTGGTCGACTCGTACAAGAAAGAGAATCCGGACGGAGTACTCCTTTTCCAGCTCACCCACTCCGGCAGAAAATCTGGTCCGTTCTCCCGACAGGTAGCACTCTACGAAGAGGGGCGTGGTAACGCCCACTTGCTGAACGAACAGGAAGTCGAAGATATCAGGCAGATGATGATCGAGGCATCACATCTGAGCAAGGAAGTAGGTGCAGACGGTATCGACTTCAAGATGTGCCATGGATATTTCGGCGCCGAGATGCTTCGTCCAGCGAATGTCCGAGAAGACAAATGGGGCGGCTCCTTTGAGAACAGAACTCGTTTCCTCCTCAGCTCCCTACGTGAGCTGAAGTCCTCTATCGGTCAGGATGGATTCATCCTCGGCTCACGTATCTCCATGTTCGAAGGTGTTCGTGGCGGTTGTGGAACAGCGAAAGCCGACTCCCTGATTGAGGATCTGACAGAGATGAAGCAGGTGATCTCGCTTATGGCAGCTGAGGGAGCAGACTATCTGAATGTATCTGCCGGTATCCCTGGTGTCACCTCCGAGGTCACCAGACCGACGAATCCCTCGAAGTATTTCTACCTGCACCATTTCAGATACTGCAAGGAGGCTCGAGAATTTGCAGGGGACATGAAGATCATCGGATCAGCCTACTCGATTCTCCGAGAGGAGTCTCTCGACTATGCCGAGGAGAATCTGAACAAGGGCTTCGTAGATATGATCGGATTCGGGCGACAGAGCTTTGCCGACCCACTTTTTCCCGCCAAAGTCATGCACGGAGAACCTGTCAACTACTGCACAGCTTGTTCAGCCTGCACGAAGCTTATGGTCAACCAGCTACATGATGGTTGTGTGGTCTATGATCCCTACTATCGCGACGTACTGAAGCAGCTTAGAACCAAGGCATGAACAATAAAGGCAAGCGTGTAACCCTACAGGATATCGCAACCTCGTGCGGCATCTCACTTTCGACCGTCTCACGGGTACTGAACAACTCCGTGCTCGTGAGCAATGAGAAGCGAGATGCCATTCTGCATGCGGCCGAACAGCTGGGGTACGAGAAACGGACGATCAGAAAGCATGAGTCCAGAGCGATTCTGAACATAAAGCTGTTTCTTCCCGATACACGCTTCACCTATATCAACCTGTTCTACGATATCGCCGAGTTCGTGAAGGGACTCTATCAGGGCTTCGGCGATGTCAAAGTCAATATCATCGTACGAATAAACCAGTTGGACGACGAAGCATTCCACAACAAGAAACTGGGAGATATCGATGGTTGTATATTTGCCTTCACTATGCCGAAACCGCATCTGGTACAATCGATCAGAGAACGTGGAATCCCGATCCTTCTGGTAAATAGATTCTCGAAAGGGTTCGATTCAGTGATCTACAACACAGAGCAAGAGATGGCCCTGTTGCTGGAAAAGATTCTCATGAAGAACCAACAGCGATCACGAGCGCACATAAAGCTCTGTTACGTGGGATTCACTCCTGTCGCTTACATCAACAGAGAGCGACGGCAGGCAATAGCTCAGGCCTGCGACCGGTTCGGCGTTCCATTCGAAGTGGAGCACGATGTCTTCGAGTTCCAGTCGTTACAAGAGATCCCTTTATCCTTCCTGCACGAACTGAAACGGTCAGGATACAACGCAATCATGAGTTTCAACGATGTGGTGGCGCTGTATCTCTACCAGATTGGTCTGAAGACAGGGTATTCATTTCCCGAGGATTTCTCTCTCACGGGACACGACGACTCCCCTGCTTTGGAGTTCATCGGCAAACGGATAGACACTATCCGGTTCGATGTCTTCATGATGGGTCAGGAAGCGGGCAAGGTGTTGAAAGACAGAGTCATCGGAAGATCCACAGAATTGCGTCAGATACAGGTCGATGGCGAGTATATCGAAGGGGATACTATATGAACATGCAGGAAGATACACCATTGAAGTCTATACAACTCGATTCAGTGCCATTCCCCGTGCATCAGGTACATACCCTGATCATAGGAAGTGGGACTGCTGCACTCAAAGCAGCCAACAGACTCCATCAACTCGGCATTGAGGATATCATCATCATCACTGAATCGCTCAAGGGAGGCACCTCTTACAATACCGGGTCTGACAAACAGACCTATTATCGCTTGGCGACCAATACCAAAGAGCCCGATTCTCCCTATATGATGGCACAGGATCTATTCCAAGGTGGAGCGATGCACGGCGATATCGCTCTCGTCGAATCGATGGGCTCAGCAGAGGGGTTCTACTATCTCTCCTCGATCGGTGTTCCGTTTCCCATACACACCTATGGTGGCTATGTGGGATACAAGACCGACCACGACTCTCGTGAACGAGGGTGCTCCATAGGTCCCTATACATCTAAGAAGATGGTTGAAGCATTGTTGCAGGAAGTCAACCGAAGAGATATTCCGATTCATGAACATACCGAGGTCATATCCCTGATCAAGAATCGGGACCGTATCGTCGGAGCCGTGGCAATCGATAGAAAGGCTGTACTGGATGAGACCTATGGCCTCCGCCTCTATATGGCTGAAAACGTTGTTTTCGGCGTTGGCGGCCCCGGGGGCATCTATGAAGATTCCGTCTATCCTGCATGCCACTCAGGAGCCATTGGGCTTGCCTTGGAAATTGGTGCCGAGGCGAACAACCTGACCGAATCGCAGTTCGGCCTAGCCTCAACAAAGTTCCGATGGAATGTGTCCGGTAGTTATCAGCAGGTCATCCCCGCATATATCAGCACCGATTCCGATGGAAACGATCCACGCGAATTCCTACAGCCATTTTTCCAGACCACCGAGGAACTATGCAATGCGATCTTCCTCAAAGGATACCAGTGGCCCTTCGATGTGAATAAGATCATGAACGGAGGCTCTTCGCTCATCGATATCCTCGTATACCGGGAGCAAGTACTGCTTGGACGTAAGGTTTTCATGGACTTCAGACGAAACCCATCAGCCGTCCCCGGCTCCCATGCATTCTCTCTCGATGCAGTAGGTACGGTCGCCCGCACCTATCTGGAACGATCGGATGCTCTTGCCGAGACTCCGTTCAAACGACTACAGCGCATGAATCCACAGGCAATCGCTCTATATCGAGATCATGGTATCGACCTGGAAACTGAACCGCTTGAGGTTGCAGTATCCGCACAACACAACAATGGGGGACTTTCGGTAGATCTCTGGTGGGAGTCGGTGAATATTAAACACCTGTTCCCAGTGGGAGAGGTAGCAGGAACCCATGGGGTCGCAAGACCGGGAGGGTCCGCACTCAATTCGGGTCAGGTAGGTGGAGAACGGGCGGCGCGAAAGATTGCAGGATCCTACCAAGGGAGAACGGTGAGCTGGGACGACTTCGAACAGGTTGCTGTCGATGTTCTTAAACGTATGTATACGATTGCGAAGCATGGCGTTGCCACCAATGTGCAGTCACAGAATCGAGAAGTCGAAGCACTGGCAGAACTGGGAGCATACCGCCGCACGTATAGGCAACGAATGAGCAAAGTCGGTGCAATGACTCGATCGAAAACAGATGTAGAAGCAGAGCTCAAGGCAGCAGAACTCCAAGTCGATTCATTCAGACACATACAAGTTGATACACGCTATTTACTACCAAAGCTATTCCAGACTCGTCACCTGGTGCTTGCCCACCAGGTATACCTCAGCGCCATAGCGGCGTACCTATCCCAGGGAGGAGGGAGCAGAGGGTCGGCCTTGGTGCTACACAGTGAAGGAAAAACCATTCACGACCAGCTGGAAGCATTCTGGCGCTATCTCCCTGAACAAGAGTATGGAAGGCATACAATCATGTCCACTCGCATGGAACATGGTTCTGTTGTACATGAGTATATTCAGTGCCGGGCCATTCCAGATGATGATTTTTGGTTTGAGACTGTCTGGAGAGATTTCCTGTCAGGAACATATCTTCAGACTTGATTATAGCAATAAGTTCCCTAGGAACTTAAGAAAATACTAAGGAGAGTATTATGAGACGAATTATTTCTTTGGCTCTGATGGTCGTTCTCGTTGCAGGTTCACTCTTTGCAGCAGGACAGTCTGAAACGGCTGCTGAAGACAAGGTCTTCGAAGCTACGTTTGCTCACGTTGTACGTCCTACGATCGCGAAAGGTAAGGCAGCAGAGATGTTTGCCGATCTAGTGAGAGAGCGATCCAATGGTCGACTCGACATCTCTGTCTATCCCGACAGCCAGCTGGGAAACGATAGAGAGATCACCGAACAGATGCAGCTTGGTGATATCGAATTCAATGCACCATTCACCGGTGTGCTACCTGCATTCGTTCCACAGACACAGCTGTTCGACCTTCCGTTCGCATTCGCCGACTCCCAGGGAGCCTACGATGCAATGCACGGTCCTGTCGGTGATATTCTGAACCCGTTCCTGCTCCAGCAGGGCTTGCGCGTACTTGGGTACTGGGATGGTGGCTTTAAGCATATCACGAACAACCTTCGCCCAGTTCGCACTCCTGCAGACATGGCCGGTATGAGAATCCGTGTCTCCCAGAGTCCTCTGCTGCTTTCTCAGTTTGCCGCTCTTGGTGCCAATGGTGTCGATATCGCATTTGCTGAACTCTACACAGCACTGCAGCAGGGTACCGTAGATGGTCAGGAGAACACCTTGGCCAATATCTTCACCCGCCGTTTCTATGAGGCACAGAAGCATCTGACCCTCTCGGAGCATGGGTACCTTGGATACGCATTCCTCGTTGCAGAGTCGTTCTACCAGTCCCTTCCAGATGACCTGAAGCAGATTGTCAACGAGACAGCTGATGAAGTCTCTGTCTGGCAGTGGGAGCAGGCTCGACTCGAAGATGCCGAATATCTGAGACAGCTTCGTGAAACCGACATAGAGATTGTTGAACTCACTGCTGCCGAGAAACAGGCATTCCTCGAAGCCACAGCATCTGTCTACGATGTATTCAGAAGCTCAGTTCCTGGTGGAGATGAGCTGGTTGAAGCTCTCGAGCAGTCGAGATAATGAGAAAAGAATGATCGATTCCTTCGGTTACCGGCGACCATACGGTCGCTGGTGATCGGTGGATCGTTCAAGATGGAAGAATAATCCTATGAAAAAAGTCTTCGCAGTATTTGAAGAGCACATTCCCGCGATTCTCATGATTGTCACCTCACTGATGATATTCATCCAGGTGGTTCTCAGGTATGTGTTCGGTCAATCCATCGTGTGGGCAGAAGAGTTTGCACGGTATGGTATTGTATGGTTTGTATTCTTGGGTAGCAGCCTTGCAGTCAAGCAGGGGGCCCATGCATCGGTGGATGTCCTGGTCAAGCTCCTTCCAGGGGTTGCACGGAAGGGTGTTGAGATTCTGGCACTTGCTATCTCGATTGCCTATTGTCTCATGGTCACACGATTCGGACTCGATCTGGTGTTCCGTGTCCGAGCAATGGGAAACATCACACCAACGCTTGAGATTCCCATGTTCATCCCCTATCTGGCCATCCCCTTCGGGTGTGCTCTCATGGCCATTCGTTATAGCATGGAGCTTATCGCTAAGATTAAAGCTCCGATGGAGAAGTAAGGACTATGTTTGTATTGATACTATTCACAATCCTGCTAGCGATTGGAGTCCCCATCGGTATCTCAACTGGTATGAGTGCGATGCTGTTCATGCACTTCGAGGCTGGCAGAAGCTACGGCTCGATCATCCAGGCAATGTTCTCCGGTGTCGACTCGTTCGCTCTCATGGCTATTCCATTCTTCATCTTCGCCGGCGACATCATGTTGAAAGGTGGAGTTTCGAAGCGACTGATAGATTTTGCTAAAAAACTCATCGGCTGGACCAATGGAGGTCTTCCGATCACAGGAGTCATCTCATCTATGTTCTTCGCTGCTCTTTCGGGAAGTGCTCCTGCAACAGTTGCGGCTATCGGTGGAATCATGATTCCATCGATGGAAGAGGCAAAATATGAGAAACGATTCGCAGTCGGACTCATGTGTGCATCTGGTTCATTAGGGATCATCATTCCTCCCAGCATCACCCTCTTGGTCTATGGAGTCATCTCGGAGCAATCCATTGCACAGTTGTTTCTTGCCGGTATCGTTCCTGGAATTCTGATCGGTTTGGTGCTCATGATAGCTGCATACTTCATTTCACGAAAGCAACCATACGAGAAAGAGCCATTTCCCCACTTCAAGGAAGTGCTCCACTCATTGAGGAAGTCTTTCTGGGGTCTTATGATGCCGCTCATCGTTCTTGGAGGAATCTATCTTGGCGTGTTCACTCCTACCGAGTCGGCTGCGGTTGCAGTTGTGTACAGCCTTGCGGTGAGTCTGTTCGTATACAAGGAGTTGAAACTATCCGAGGTTATGGCGATAGCGAGAAAGTCTGTGACGATCTCTGCTGTGATCATGTTCATCATTGCGAATGCAACAGTTCTCAGTCGCTATCTTACCTTCAGAAAAGTTCCTACCATGCTTGCTGAGTTTATTCTTCAGTATGCATCGACTCCGTTCACACTCCTGCTGTTCATCAATCTGCTGCTACTGGTAGTGGGAATGATCATGGATCCGAGTGCTGCCGTCACCATTCTGGCTCCACTGTTCCTCCCAGCGGTAATGGCCCTGGGTGTGAACCCGATCCACTTTGGCGTAATCATGATCGTAAACCTTGCCATCGGTATGGTCACTCCTCCGTTCGGGCTGAACCTCTACGTTGCCTCCGGTATAAGTAAAATGTCGGTCTCGCAGGTCACCCGGGCAGTATTGCCGTTTATGGCTCTACTTTTGGGAGCATTGATGCTGATCACCTATATTCCGCAATTGTCGCTCATGTTCCTGTAACACATCGCTACACAATAAGGCCGAATCGAAATCCCATGGAAGACGATTCGGCCTCTTTTTGTATGCATGTCAAGCTACAGTCTCGGGATATGCATCCCCCCATCGGTGAAGATCACCGAACCGGTCGAATAGGGGAAATCGCCCCGCACGAGTGAGGCAACAGCTTTTCCGGTATCACTTGGTTCGCCCCATCGCCTCTGTGGCACGAGGCCATCCTCGATGAGAGCGTCGTATTTGCCCTTCACCTTCGAAGTCATATCGGTTGCCACTATTCCCGGTCTGATCTCATAGACCTGCACGCCCTCTGCAGCCAGTCGTGCAGCCCACAACGAAGCCGCCATGGAGAGTCCCGCTTTTGAAATACAATACTCACCTCGATTGACCGATACCGTACCGACCGAAACACTGGTGACGAACACTACCTTGTAACCCGACTCGATTACCGAAGGTTCTCCACTCTCTAACCAACGCTTGGCTACTGCTTGCGTAAGAAAGTAGGGACCTTGCAGATTGGTTCTCACCAGCTCCTCGAACGACTCTTCAGATGCATCCACAATATCGGCTCTCGTTCTTGGAGCCATGCCTGCATTGTTCACTAACGCGTCGAGTGACCCGAATGTCGAAAACACCTGCTCGACCAGGGCGTCACGATCGGCTTTGCTTCCGATATCGGCTTTGAATATCTCGAATGTTGCCTCGGTTCCCTTTGCCAAGTCCCGACAATCCCGAGCAGTCTGCTCAGCGGCTTCTCTGTTTCCAGCATAGGTGATGGCGACAGAGTTTCCCTCTCGTGCCAACTGCAGTGCAATTCCTCGACCGATTCCCCGACTCGAACCAGTAACGAGTACAACTGGTGTCTTACTTCTATCCATGACTTCCTCCAACGATGTATAATAGTACATAATTTCTTTTATCATAATACCTTAAATTATCATAAATGGGAAGAGCCATAGAGAACATTTTCTCCTCGAGCAGCAAATAGCGGTACTGATACACTATCCGATTTCACTCATGGATTGCATTCGTACACACCCCATGATACAGTAATCGAACGCCGCTTGACAGGAAAGGACACAGACCAGATGCATCCAGTGTTTCTCTTTGCAGGATTCTTTTTCTTCGCCGTCTCGTACAACCTGCTAGGACCGCTTGCCACGAATATCATGGCTACTACAGGGCTCACGCTCTCAGGCTCTGGTATGCTTGTGAGTTTTCAACAGATGGGCGCTCTTGCATCGATGGCGATCTCACTGGTGATCATGAAACGCCTCAAGCAGAGTGCTGTCACAAAATTCGGCTACCTGTTTCTGATCGTTGCACTCATATCGATTGCATACTCTTCTGCGACACATGCCCTGTTCGGATTCTACCTGCTACTGGGATTCGGAACCTTTCTTGTCGACAGTGGGTCGAATGCCTCACTTGCAAGCGAGTACTATGAGAAACGGGCGCTCTATATCCCCCTACTCCACTTTTGCTATAGCCTGGGAGCGATCGCCACTGGCTATCTCATCCTCCCCTTCAAAGGAGAATCGTGGCGCTTAGCCTATGGCCTCGTCGGTGTGATCATGGCAACGATTCTCGTCCTAGGAATCCTGCAGAGGCATGCAAGTAGAAAGAAGCGGGAAACGGAACTGGATGGATCAAGAACAACACACGATTCGATGAAGGATGAGGTCGGACCTATCCGTATACTGTTGAAGGACAAAGCATTCATACTCTACACGCTCGTCATTCTCTTCTACATGGGGAGCCAGGTGGTGTGTGCAGCCTGGATCCCGGTATATGTGGAGACCGAGCTTGGACAGTCTGCAAGTGTCACAGGAACATCGCTCACGGTATTCTGGATTGGCACAGCAGCCTCCCGCCTGCTAGTAGGGCCTATCATGGGTCGTGGAGGGAGTCCGTTCACCCTCTCGATTTGGGGAATGTTCCTCGCAGGAATATCTCTCATCGGGGCAATGCTGTTCAGCTCGATTTACATCGTGTTGTTGTTGATTCTATTGTGTGGATTCTTCGCTGGGGCCACAATCCCTATGTATATCGTGGTTACATCGACCTGGTATCCACGGAATACGGCGTTTATTTCGCTCTCCTACATAGTCAGCGGAACCGTGGGAAGGATGATCTTCCCTTGGCTGGTCACTAAGATCGCCACATTCAGCTCGCTTGGATTCGCATTGATGGTTAGCAGTCTCATGCTCATCATCTCGGCATTCATGATCATGGGAGTCCAGTCCGCTACGAAGGATCGAGTAGTCGTCTGAAGTCTTCTGGAGCGATTGCCCCGGAGAAATGGAAACCCTGATACGAGTTAGCCCCAAGAGATTGTATCAGCTCGAGTTGTTCAGGATTTTCGATACCTTCGACGAGCACTGCAATATCGAGCTCTTTCGCCATACCGACCATGGCCTTGAGTATCACCCCATCATCTTCGGTTGGGTAGCCTTTGATGAACGACCGGTCGATCTTCAGAACATCGACATCCAGTTCATGCAGATAGCTCAATGAAGAGAAGCCTGTGCCAAAATCATCGATCGCAACCTGAATGTCCTGCTCATGGAGGAGTTGCAGCACAATATTGGCAGTTTGCAGATCGGCAAGAAGTGTTCTTTCAGTCAATTCGATCACCAATGCATGGTGCGAAACACCATGAGCATCAAGAGCGCGCACCATATGCCAAACCAGATCCGGATCCTGTAGTTCTGTCGGGCAGATGTTCACGGAGAATGAAAAATCATCCCTCATGTGCTTACCTACCGATCCCATGAACTCTGCAACACACTCCACCACATATATGCCAAGCATCCGCTCATATCCATGCTGTTCAATGATCGGAATGAATTCTGCTGGAGAAATATCACCTAACTCCGGATGCCTCCATCGCACCAAAGCCTCAGCACCAGTAACTTGGCCGCTTGTACACTCCACGATAGGCTGGTAGTACACAGTAATTGCTCTCGTCTCAATAGCCTTTGGAATATCTTGCAGAATACGGTAATAGCGATGCAGCTGTTCGTTGACTGTCGCATCGTATCTCAGCAGACCGTCCTGACCGAAATGCTCTTGTGCCGCTAAGGCCATCTTTGCTTGCCGCATCATGACAGAAGCTGGTATGGAGGTATTGGAGGGTAGCGATATGCCACAACGCACCAGAACCATCTCCTGTATACCACGCAATATCAGCGGTTTTTCGAATAGCGAGTGGATGAGTTCGACTCCATAGTCAGAACTCGCCTGACCTGCGGGTACGGTGAACACGAACGTATCGGGTGAGTATTGGAAGATCAGCTGGTCGTTGCCAAATGTGGTGATCATACGTTTTCGAATCATCGCTCCCAGGTGGTAGTGCTCCTCCAAAGTGTACTGAGCTTCGATTCGATCGATGTTCGCCAATCGCATGTATGCGATAACGAAAGGCTCTCGGTCCTGCAACCTCTTGTTCAAGAGTTGCAGCGGGAGACTGTCGATATGATCTAAATCGGACTCATCGGAGAACAACAGCTTTGCCGAAGACTCCTTGGTGAGGTTCCTCGGGTTCGAGTAGAGTCCAACGGTGTGGGCGACATGGCCTTGTCCATTGGCGATACTACTGATCATAAGGTACGTCAGAGCAAAGTGGTGCCTCCCCCCAAGCCAGACAAACCCCTTCCAGGAGTGGTGTTTGGTATCTGAGTTTCTGGTCTCTGAAAGCGCCTGTTCGGAATCGAACTTCTCCCCTGAGACCGACATGATAGCATGATCACCAGCTCGAATCTCGTCGAACGAGAGGTCGGTCATGACCTCGAAGGTACGATTACAGTAGGTGACATGCTGCATTGTGTCGGTAATGACCACCCCATCGTGGGCTTGGTCGGAGACGAGATTGCTCACAGAGAGGAGTTCCCGATCGTTTTTCCTGAAATAGGTGAGCACGTTGATGAATCCACCCAGCAGGAGGACGACAAGTGAGATCACCCATCTGAGCGGCTTGTTTTTAAGTATGAAAGAATCCGATACTGCTATGACGTCTTCGTCTGAGAATGAGACGATCCCAGCGAGAAAATAGTCGTTCGACTGGTAATAGGGAGAGTTCCCCGAAAATGGGTTGAAGGCTACATAGTAGTAATTATGGCCATTCTGGATGATATGCCCCTCTGAACTCTCCTTCGCCATCTGTATGATGTTTCTTATGTTCTCTTCGATCATCTCCCGGTTCAAATCATCCGGCACACGCCGTTCCAGATCGGAATAGAGTGTGGATCCATCACTATTGACCAGTGTGAATTGAATCTCACTCGAGTGATCTATGAAGAATTGATCCATCATGGAGAGAATATGTTCACCAGAGACGGCCATTCCTATGTTCGCAGCATGGGTATCGTCTCTATATACGGGTATGCCGGTAAGTACCCCCTGTCGACCATGGAATACTTCCGTATGCATTTCGGGTTGCACGAGCGGCGTAAAGTAGAAACCACCAGGGTCCATGGTACGCACTACTTGAGCCATTTCACGACTCGGCTGCTGAGTCGGGCTAGGAGAATCGTTCGATACGCGTTGATTCTCTGCTGCGTCGAATCCGATGAGGATGCTCCCCTCGGTATCGCTGAGAAACAATCTTCGAATATACGATCTGTTGTGAGCCATTCGAATGAAGAACTGTTCTACCTCGTTCCGGGTGCGCTCCGAGGGGTTTTCGAAATACAGGTTCACTTCATTTGCATTCTGAATAAGATGTAATGTGGTATAGTACTCGTTAAACACATTGGAGATCATGAAGTCCATAAGACGCAAGTGGCCAGTATGTTCTGCTATCACTTTATTCCGGGCATTCTCCTGTTCGACTACCATCAAACGCCCGACCATGACGAAGAACAGCAAAGCAATAGGAACAATCACGAGAAACCGTTTCAGAATGTTCAGAACTAACCGTTTCATCAGTTATATACTACTTTACCAACCAACAAATAACAAACAGAATATTACTCGAATCGAAGTGCTTCTTTGCCTGAACCGCCACTTCATGATACGATGACTCACTATAGGAGGAGTCAGATGAAATCATATAGAAAAGAGTTGCACTTCAAAATTCCTTCCAGAAGAGGGTTGGTGAATATCACGCAACAGGTGCAACAAGCAATCACTGAGAGTGCGGTAACCGAAGGTCTTGTTCTGGTGAACGCCATGAACATCACCGCCAGTGTCTTCATCAACGACGATGAGCGCGGTCTGCACAACGACTACGAAAAGTGGTTGGAAAAGCTCGCTCCCGAGAAGCCCTACTCCCAATACCAGCACAACGGTTACGAAGATAATGCCGATGCCCACCTAAAAAGAACCATCATGGGTCGTGAGACCGTGGTCGCCATCACCGATGGAGCCTTGGATTTCGGCACGTGGGAACAGATCTTCTACTTTGAGTTCGATGGAAAACGGGACAAACGGGTGTTGATCAAGATCATCGGGGAATGAAAGGTTGTAATTCTGACACATTGAAAGCCGATTAGAAAGAACATAGCTTCATTGATTTTGAAATTACCGGCCATTCATGATATCATCATTACCGGTACTTTCTGCGAACGGATAGGGATATTTTTGGGGATTTTACATGGAATTCAAGATTATCGAAAATCCTGATGTGTTGTAGCTGTTAATGAGATACGCGATCGATTACGTGCATACAATAAGGAATTTTGGGAAGAAAAGACGAAAGTCCAGTATTCATTAACAGCATGCGAGAACGAGTGCCTAGCAAGGGGCATCATATTCTCGTTATTCGGGCAATGGCTTGAAATCGAATTTTTCTGGGTCGATCAAGAATTCCGATTTCGTGGTATCGGCAGTGAATTATTGAGAAAAACCGAAGCCTTTGCTAAAGATAACGGATGCAAGACTTCGGTTGTAAATACCATGAGCTTTCAGGCGAAACCATTCTATGAAAAGCATGGATACACCGTGAAGTACACACAAAACAACTATCCCAAGACGAGCAGCAGATACTATCTGGAAAAAAGCTTGGAATAGTTTTTATGTATGTACAGGCTTGAACCCTCATGAAAAGATTTTCCACCTCGTATCTGTAGCATGTATTTGCATAACAGCTTCCTGTTCAATGATCAATCGATACAACCTACTATGTTACATCCATTGATTGACGTAGATGTTACTAGCGAATATCATGAAATATGTTAAGTAGCAGGAGCAATTTTTATGAATAGTTCTTCATATATTCATCGTTCAGTACAAGTGAAAGAAAAGCTGGCACATACACAATCCTTGACATTTAGGGAATCACGAGTATAATAATCATAAGTATATTGTTTGATTATTAGGAGGCTACCGTGTTCATAGGAAGAGACAAAGAATTAGACCTACTAGAGTCAATCTATGCTTCTCCTAAGTTCTCCTTCCTTGTCCTCTATGGGAGAAGTCGTGTAGGAAAAACCTCTCTTCTAAAGGAGTTTGCCAAGAACCATCAGGTAATCTTCTATTCAGCACAGGCTAAGAACGACAGCTTGAACCTCTCTGATTTCTCTAAGACTCTGCAAACGCATTTCACCGGATCATCCTTTGGTTCGTTCGCAGATTGGGATGCGGCTTTCCGGTACCTATCTAGCCAGATTTCGGACAAGAAAGTCGTCTTGATCATTGACGAGTTCCCATTCATAGCAGAAGAGAATCCAACGATTACATCCATCTTACAGCATGCAATCGATCATTATTTCAAAGATAAGAACCTCTTTCTTATTCTATGTGGCTCGAGTGTGAGTTTCATGGAATCTGAGGTTATGGGTGCAAAGAGCCCGCTCTATGGGCGAAGTACCAACACCTTGGAGTTGCTGGGCTTTGACTATCTACAGAGCGCTGCATTCTTTCCCAACTATACTAATGAAGAGAAACTGGTATGTTATGGGATACTCGGTGGGATACCATCCTATCTTGAAGCTTTCAGTGATACTGCTACTATCGCTCAAAATATTGAGCGAAACATCCTTAGCATGGGAGCTTTTCTTGCCAACGAAACACAGAATCTCTTGAAGATGGAACTTCGTGAACCTGCAATCTACAACAGCATCTTCGAGGCCATCGCAACGGGCTCCAGTCGCCTTAATGATATCGCACAAAAAATCCATGAAGAGCAAACTAAATGTTCCAAGTATATTAAGACGCTGAAAAACATGAAGCTGGTAGATAAAGTAACCCCTGCAGGACAGAAAGAATCCAGTAAAAAGAGTATATACCAAATCAAAGACAATTTCTTCCTATTCTGGTATCACTTCATCTTTGCAAATAGAAGCTATTATGAATTGCTTGGAGAAAAGCAGTCTGCTCTAGAGATCTATGAACAACTACCGAGTTATATGGGAGAAGTATTTGAAGATATTTGCACTCAATACCTCATTCGGCTTGCCAAGCTTGGAAAACTTCCTTTCGTGCCATACACCATGGGTCGTTGGTGGGGAACTGACAAGAGAACTCGAAAAGAGAGCGATATCGACATTCTAGCTTTCGATAAACAGCATCGAAGTGCTATTTTCTGTGAATGCAAGTTCCGTAACAAGGAATTTGGTATGGACGAGTATAACCACTTCATGGTTGCTACTGAGGTTCACCCCACTGTTGATAGGTGCTTCTACTATATCTTCAGCAAGTCAGGATTCACCAAAGCTGTGATTATCCAAGCAGCTCTTGATGGAGTGATCCTCGTAGGATTAGACGATTTGTTCCTTGATATCTGAAGTAACCTCCCCTTCTGCATCACTTAGCTTATAGGAGAATTTAAAACGGTAGTCTCAAGTCTCTCATCAGCTAAAACACTTATAATTCAGGTATTTTCATCTAAAAAGTATAGTATTGGAATACTACTGCCCCCTTATCAAACGCAGACTGAGCAAGATTTTTAGAACACTGTATTGACCAGGGCTTCGGTATGAACAGTAGTAAAAAGGTAAAGAGTGGTACTTGTCCTCTGTTACATTACCTATAATTATTAAGTACTGAGGTTGGTCAACCTGTGATGTACCGAAACACCCTGTTTCGGGTTTGAGTGTTAAAAATCGCGGAAGCTAAGGATAATAGGAGTAGGAGGATATGCTATGAGTGAATCTGTTTCCGTGCGATTACCAAAAGAATTGGTCGATCGTCTCGATAATTTGGCGAAACAAACCGGAAGAACAAAAACCTATTATATTCAGGAAGCCCTCCTAGAAAAAATAAGTGACTTGGAATTGGTATACTTGGCCCAGAAACGCGAAGAAGATCTCAGAGCCGGACGCAGCAGGACGCACACACTTGATGAGGTCATAGAGGCAAATGGGTTGGCAGATAGAGTTTGAGACACGAGCAGAAAAGAGCTCTCGGATTTAGACAACTCCGTAAAGACCAAGATTCTGAAATACCTTAAGCAACTCGAGGGATGCGATGAGCCCCGTGTCTTTGGCAAACCTTTTGACTGAAAACCTATCGGGCTACTGGAGGTACAGGATTGGCAACTACAGAATCAACTCCCGAATCTATGACTCTGAATTTGTTATTCTGTTGCTCGCCATTCGGCAAAGAGATGTTGTGTATAGGATCAAATTAAAAAACTCCTTCCATGATAAATAATGCAGTGTAACTAGTTCTCCTTAGTGAACGCTATGAACATCACCGCCAGTGTCTTCATCAACGACGATGAACAGGGACTGCACACCAGCTATAAAGACCATCCCTAATGGCACGGAAGACTGGTGTCGGCATTACCGAAATGGAGCTGGATTTCCCCTTTCGAATCGGCTATAGTCTTCCTGTAACAGAGAGGAGTGATCATGGCCACAATGTATGATTATCTGACTTGGCGTGGAGATTTGACATTCAGCCACGCTCCGGTGAACGAGGTCGATAGCCTCATATTCTCCACCCTTACCTATGCAGAGTACGAGCTGATAGTTCCGGATACAACAGGACCTTTTCCCCTGACACTCTCCGAACTTGCCGAACCCTACGCAGCATGCATGGAGAAACAGAAAGAGAAGATCGAGTCGCTCGGATTTTTCGCTGAAATCCACCACTTGCTCGAGCAGGTCGCACAGACAGAACGATTCGGCTCCATTCCATTGCAGCTATACGAAACAAAACTCAACGCAGAAGAATCCATCCAATTTGCAGCCATGGTGTTCACAGTGAAGAAGAATCTCCATTTCGTGGCTTTTCGTGGCACAGACACCAATCTCGTGGGGTGGAAAGAGGACCTGCAGATGAGTTTCATGGAAGAAATTGCAGCTCAGCATGCTGCAGCCGATTACTTCGAACGGATCTGTGGTGAACTCTCCGGAAATTTCATTCTAGGAGGCCACTCGAAGGGAGGCAACCTTGCCGTCTATGCTGCAGTGAAAGCCTCGGCTAAAAATCGGAAACGGATCAAGGCCGTCTACAACAATGATGGCCCAGGATTCCAGAGCAAGGTAGTGGAAAGCTCTCCTTACCAGAGTATGGTGAAAAAGATCTCCACCTTCATTCCCCAATCCTCCATTGTGGGAATACTGCTTGAACATGGAGGAGACTACACTGCTGTTGAAAGCAGTCAGGTGAGCATACTCCAGCACGACCCGTTTTCATGGGAAATTGAGGGACCTCACTTCAGTGAGGCTGAAGAACTGGGAAAGGGTGTCCTTGCATTGAAACAGGCAATCCGCACCTGGTTAAACAAGGTCTCTATCAAGGAGCGTGAGGAGTTTGTGAAAGGTTTCTGTGAACTAGTCGATGCAACAGGCGCCGAGACGCTCGAGGATCTTACCAGCGACAAGCTACAATCCGCGTATGCCATTCTCAAAGCCTACACGCATATGAGCAAGGAGACCCGCCTTCAGCTGAAGAAAACGATGGACCTCCTGTTCAAGGAGAGTAGAAAATCGTTCAGAGAAACCATTCGTGAGGAGATCGAACAACTCTTTCCGAAAAAACGTTCAGAAGAGATAGCATCAGAGTGACTCACCGTCACTCGCCATGCTCCCAGTCAAGCAGTCGCTTCTCTCCCTCGAGTTCACGCAGATCGGTGATATCCTGTGAGACCTCAAGTGTTCCCGCATAGGTTCCATCGGCATCGTACAGTGCATGATAAGAGATGCACACATACCTACCGCCGACAGAGATTCTAAAATCCGCTGAGTCACGCTCTTTCGCACGGAATGAATCGAGAATTCGCTGCACCACATGCATGCTTTTCGGCGGGTGACAATTCTGTACGGTGCGACCGATCACTGCTTTGGTTCGAGGGAATATTCGGTGTTCAGGTGTATTGAAATAGACTACTCTATCCTCTGAATCGACCAAGGTGATGTCCACTGGAAGATTGTTGAATATCTGAACGAGCTGTTTTGCACTCGGATTTCCGGTTATCAGATCGATCTGATCGGCAGCAGCCTTCGCAGATGAGGCATCGACCTGTCCCGTCTCGTGCTGTTCTTCAGAGAGGGTTACAAGCTCATTCCGTGGAATCCGTGGAATCACTGTGGGTAGAAGGACCTGTTCCTCTCTGAAGATCATGGATTTCATATCGAAGAACAGTTGACCGAACAGTCGATTCAAATCCTTCAGAGCAGTCGAAGGGTCATTCAGCGCACTATGCAGCTGCTTCAAATTCGAGCGGATATCATCGTGAATCGCCCACATGAGCTGTACGCATCTACTCTCATCTATGAACCGTTCTACTACCGGAAAAAGGATATTCTCCTTCATGGCATACTGATCGGTAAGTATATCGAGTTCTTTCAGCAACTCAAGTACTCGCTCTCTATCCGGCTGCTCGAATGTACCCTTGTTGAACCGAGAAATGGAGGGTTTTAACGACTCGAGTGTTGCCTGGATCTGGTCGTTGCGAGCTACAAGCCGATCGATGAATGGCAAACCTCGTTCGAATGGACGTGGTTCTGCCGTGAGCGACTTCGTGAATGAGTGAAGCATCCTAGTGACGATCACTTTGACCAGCTCGATATCATCTACAGCCTGCATGATGCTGTCTACCAGCACCATAGTCTCCTCTGGGGTCACCGTATCGAACAGAGGACGAGCCGACTCCAGATTCTGCCTGTTCGATGCGGGGTCGGTCAAACCAAGGCAGTACGGGAAGAGCGTGCTATAACGAGGTGAACGGACACTGCTAGCTATCTCCATATCAGGCTTCTCCGATCTTCGGCACGATACACATGAAGACAAATGATGCCTCACCTGCGTTCGAGACCTGGTGATCAATATCTGCAGGAACATATGCAACTGAACCGGGAGTCAGCGGATAGTCTTTACCGTCCATGAACAGATTCCCCTTCCCCTCGAGTGCATACATGATATGAGGCCACCGATGCGCATGTCGTGGGGCATACCCCCCACTATCAAGGGTAAACAGTCGCATGACATGATCTTGCCATCCTTCATCCGGTCCGATCAATATCTGTTTCTCGACTCCCTTCATTTCGGGGTGACTCAGTCTCTTTTTCTCAATCTCATCTCGGTGTGATACAAACATACGTCCTCCTCGTAGACTCCTAAATCGCTAATCGTGACATTACCCAGTCGGTTCGCACACCACTCTCTCCAGTACTCGAACAGACTCCATTTCCGAGCAATGCCTGCACGACTTCCGCTATCAGTGGCTGAGCCACATGTTCTGGAGGATCGGGAACGCCTATGGTTCGCTCCTCTCCCTCGGTGCGCACCGTAAGTGGTGCAAACAGGTCCATAACGCTGAATGAAAGTGTTCCGAGCGATCCTATTATCTCTACCGAATCGTAGTCGCCCCACCCCTGGAAAGTCCAGATACCTGAGCCATGGACGCCCGAATCGAAGACCCAACTACCACTTACAATATCATCGGCCTCATAGTAACGCTCTTGCCTTCCCGCAAAACCTCGAGCCTCCACTATCGGTCCAAAGAGCCAGTCCAATAGATCGAGCGTATGACATGCAACGTCGTGAAACAATCCGCCCCCAGCAATCTTGGGATCCACTTTCCAATCCGATCCATATATGTATCCGGGCTTGAGAGATTGTGAGGCGACAACTGAAACGGACCGGACCGTTCCTATCGTGCCATCGGAGAGGAGTTTTTTCACTAGCGTGAATTTTGGTAGAGCTCGCCGATAATAAGCAACGTAGAGTGGAACTTGCCGCTCCTTGCAGTACTCGACCATGGTACGGCTCTGCTCATAGTGGAACCCCAGAGGCTTTTCGCAATAGACAGGTTTCCCCGCTTTGGCTGCTTCGAGGGTATAGTGCATATGAACATGGGGTGGCGTGGCAATATAGACGGCATCGACCTCGGGATCCTCGATCAGTGCTGTTGCATTGTCGTACCACCGAGGTACATTGTGACGTCTCGCATAATCTGCCGCTTTCTCTGCATCTCTGCGCATTACGGCCGTGAGCGTGGATCCGGGAACCTTCTGGAACGCCGGACCACTTTTCATCTCGGTCACTTGTCCGCACCCTATGATTCCCCAACGGATCGTACGCATGATTCACTCCTTTTTAGCGAATGATTCTTGCATGATACGGTATCT
Organism: uncultured Spirochaetaceae bacterium; assembly: GCA_964473245.1. GTDB lineage: Bacteria > Spirochaetota > Spirochaetia > Sphaerochaetales > Sphaerochaetaceae > CAYZJV01. The sequence continues at coordinate 81 of CAYYOL010000008.1, read as the reverse complement.
TTGGGCAATCGTCAAACAAGCTTTCCTTGTTACAGGAGATTATCACGCACGAATTGTGCCGCCTCGGCAGCGAGAGCATCT
>CAYYOL010000007.1:56637-68732 GCA_964473245.1 uncultured Spirochaetaceae bacterium | reverse complement strand
ATTTTTTATGGCTACCTGCCATAATTACGCAGTGACTTGTCTGTTGTCATATATGTTGGTCTAACAAGAGAAGGGCGAACAAAAAGCCCTTTCATCTCTCCACCATATACGCCAACTGTGGTTAATAACCACATACCATCTACTACTTGTTTGTCATCATACAAGTAGATCCAACTCTATATGCGATATGGGAAAATCCCACATCTACTCATCAAAATTCTTTTCCGCCAACTCTGAAATTCTGTCCACAGTACGTGCTACATGTTCACGCATGCTTCGTACAGCCTCTTCAACCTTACCCTGCTTGAGCTCCTCTAGGATGAGGCGGTGATAATACCGACCATCATGCTTTCCTAGATGGGTAACGATCGACTCCATACTTACCGACAGAAGATCCTGCATGAAATTTGATACATTGATGAGCATATGGTTCTTAGTAGCCTTTGCGATTGCCATATGGAACAGCAGGTCATCATGCGCAAACTGATGCACATCGGCTTCATTCTGCTCCATTCGTTCGACTATCGCTTCGAGCTCATCCAACTCTTCTGTCGTAATCCGTTTGGCGGCGATCTCGGTCGCGCCAACTTCCATCACCAGTCTATACTCCAGGATCTCCTGGAGGGTATTCTTGCTGATCATGAACATGGGAAAAAGAAATTCCTTGTAGGTATCGGCTGTCACGCGCCTGACGAAGGAGCCTTCTCCTTGACGTGTCTCCACAATACCAATGGCAGTAAGCTTCTGAATTGCCTCCCGAATGCTGATTCGGCTGACTCCGAATTCCTGCCTCAACTCATTCTCCGAAGGGAGCTTCTCCCCTTCTGCCCATTTTCGACTTTTCACCTGTTCAAGCAGCTTCTCATAAACCTGAGCAGAAACCTTTTGTTGTTTTACAATCTTCATGCTGCGTACTCTCCTATATAAGCTCTACCCAGAAAAACCACTCATAGGTTATCATACAAGTCTCAGTTGTCAAGAAAGAATTTCATTTTTTTCGCTCTGGGTTCAGCCTCTATCCAATCGCAAACCAATCTCTTTGCATCGATGTATCCTGATCACCAGTGGATATTGAATTGCAAACTCCCCGGTGTTGCTACAAAGGAGTGCGATATCCAGTTCGGAACTCCGCTACGCAAGCACCCCCACGTTCTGCTGAGCACCTGGATGCAACCGACTCCATATTGGCGTAATGCATTTTTCCCGCTACAGTAGTGCCAATCGGAGGTGGTTCATGTCTCGAGCAAAGAAGTGGGGCCTGGTGCTCGGTGTTTGTATAGCTGCATTGTGTATGATCCTGCCGCTCGAAGGCCTGGAGCACACAGGTCAGATGGGGCTTGCCCTATCTCTCATGACGGTTACCTTCTGGGCTTTTCAAGTAGCTCAAAGCGGCTACATCGCTGGCCTGTACCTCGCTCTTCTTATCATACTGCAGGTATCCACACCTGCTGTGGTGCTTTCAAGCTGGCTCGGATCCAGTGTGTATCTGGTGATTGGAGCCTATCTCATTGCCGCGGCGGTTCGCGATTCAGGACTTGGAGAACGTATTGCCTACCATTTCATGCTTCGCTTCGTCAGATCGTTCAAGACACTTATCGTCGCAATCTTCCTGCTCACATTCGTCCTGAGTCTCCTTATCCCCCACGCATGGCCACGAGCTTTTCTCATTATGTCGGTCATGATGGTACTCATCAAGTCGGCCAAAGTGGAACAAGGCGATGCGATCAAGATCGGTTTCACCGTATTCGCATCCTCTGTGCCCATCTCCATGATATTCTTGACCGGAGCAAGTGTGACGAACCCGCTCGCTATTGAATATGCCGGAGTTTCGGTGGGATGGATGCAATGGTTGAAGGTCATGGGAGTTCCCATGATCTTCGCCAGTATTGCAACCTGCATACTGATTCTCCTCTTGTTCAAACCAAGCAAGCCTTTAGAGGTGGACACACATGCGATACGAGAGAAGTTGCAGGAGCTAGGAGGAATCACTTCGCGAGAGAAACGAGTCCTTGTATGGCTAGCTATTGCCATTGGATTGTGGAGTACCGACACGATCCATGGAGTTGATATCGGCTGGGTAACATTTCTCCTTGCCATGCTCATGAGTCTTCCTGTGGTGGGAAATGTGGTTGAACCGAAGAACTGGCGCGATGTTCCCATGCATGTGCTGCTGTTCATCACTGCTGCAACCGCAATCGGCAAGGTTGGAGCTGAAACCGGCATGAACGCATGGCTCGCTCAGGTTTTGCTTCCAGAACAGGTGCCAACCAATCCATTCATGCTCGCAGCACTGATAACCACATTCACTATCATAGTCCATATGCTACTGGGAAGTGTCCTATCTGTGATGGGTGTCGCAGTACCGGCACTCATCATCTTCACACAGCCTTTGGGAATAAGCCCATTGGTGACCTCGCTGTGGACCTACACGGTCATTGGTACACACTACATTCTCCCCTTCCACCACATGAACATGCTGGTAGGACATGGAGAGTCAAATGGCCTCTACTCGCAGCGAGAGACCATCCGTTTTGGCGTGCCGTTCATCGGGGTGGTCTATCTCCTCACTATGTTCGTCGAGACGTTCTGGTGGCGTTTGATCGGACTCCTTTGAATTTTGGTCTGGCACAAGACCGTCAATAACTTCTCAGATTGAAACGGGGAAAGATTCGAAAAGTCTGTAGTGTCGGTCATGACTATTACAGAAGCTCCAACTGTCTGGGTTGCCCCTCTGTGAAAGGGAGAAACCTCCAACACAGGACTCCTCACCATGGTCGAAGCACCTACAATTCGGCAAAACGCTTTCACGATCGTGCTCAGTCGGAGCGATAGTCGCCCCTCTACTCATTTTGCATACTTTTCTTATGAATATACAAAATTATGCATATCCAAATTGACAAAAAGGTGCGCACCTACTAGATTGGAGGGTAATTTGGGGTACATGCATGGAACACAATACATCGGAACCATTCTCGGAAGAAGAGCGTAAGGCTCGGAATCTACTAGAAGAGAAAGAGCCTGAAAGCAAACTGCGAACGTTTACCGGTCCTCTCGGAAACGGCATCACTGTCCTATTTCTGATATGGGCTGCATTTCAAGTCTATGCGAACACATTCGGCATGGTCGATGCCATGGCTCTACGGACATGGCACCTATTCTTCCTGCTGGGATTCACGTTTCTCCTGTTTCCCACATTCTCCAGCGAGAGGCGAACCAGAAGACTTCCCCCGATCTGGGATCTTGTACTGCTGGCACTCACCATAGGAACCTTTGCCTATCTGCTGCACAACTATACGGTGATTGCCCGCAGAGGAGGATACCTACTCACCAACGACCTCGTGATAGCAGGTATTGCCATCGTTCTCCTATTCGAAGGGGGGCGACGTGCCTGCAAGAACCTTGCAGTCCTCGGGCTCATTTTCATATTGTACAACTTTCTCGGCATGCTTATTCCGGGTGAGTTGGGACATGTCGGTTTCAGCCTGAAGCGGGTGCTCAATCATATGATCTGGGGAAGCCAAGGAGTCTTTGGCGTCGGTATCGGCGTCAGTGCAACGTACATATTCCTGTTCGTCCTCTTCGGCTCATATCTGAAATATAGTGGATTCAGTCAATTCATCAACGACATTGCACTCACCTTGGTTGGAAGAAGTGCAGGTGGACCTGCAAAGGTCGCAGTTCTGGCCAGTGCGCTCTTGGGAATGATCAACGGTTCGGCGATCGCAAATGTTGCGACGACAGGAACCATTACGATTCCCATGATGAAGAAGACCGGGTACAGAAAGGAGTTCGCAGCAGCTGTCGAAGCAGTTGCATCCACTGGAGGACAGTTCGCTCCACCGATCATGGGCGCTGTCGGATTCGTAATGGCCGAATTCATGGGTGTGAGTTACACCACAGTCCTGCTTGCAGCCTGTATCCCCGCATTCCTCTACTATCTCACACTTCTCTTTGCTGTCCATTTTGAAGCCAAGCGGCTCGGCCTCTCAGGTCTGAGCAAGGAGAACATCCCTGCCGCGCTCGATGTACTCAAGAACCAGGGACACTTGATCATCCCCCTAGTAGTGCTTTTAACACTGCTCGGTTTCGGTTACACGCCACTTTTCGCCGCTGTGATATCCATATTCGCAACGGTGGTGGCCTCCTGGCTCCGCAAGGAGACAAGGATGACTTGGACAACCATTGTCCGTGCCACGGTCGAAGGCTCACGATCAGCGATCACCGTTGGTATGAGCTGTGCAATCATCGGGGTGATCATCGGAACCGTTTCACTTACCGGATTAGGCCTCAGTTTCGGGTACATCATCCTGCGCGTCGTGGGTGAAGGTCAGCTCTATCTTGCCGGGATCATGGTCATGTTCATGAGCATTGTCCTGGGCATGGGAGTCCCCGGCGTTGCAGCGTATGTGATTGTCTCCACAGTCTCCGTCCCTGTGCTCATTCAGGCGGGAGCGATACCCATGGCAGCACATATGTTCTGTCTTATCTATGCCTGCCTCTCGAACATTACGCCGCCGGTCGCCATGAGTAGCTATGTGGCTAGTGGCATTGCCGATTCCGACCAGACCAGAACGAGTCTCATAGCAGTCAAGCTGGGGCTTACCGGCTTCGTTCTTCCATTCTTCTTTCTAGACAATCCGATCCTTCTCCTCGGAACGCTCCCCGATACTCCTCTGCTCCTTACCCTGAGAGCTATTGTAACCTCCTCTATCGGTGTCATAGCGCTCTCTGCAGGGTTGCAAGGGTTTCTCTATTTGAAACTACATGCCATCGAGAAGATATTGCTTATCGTTGCCGGGCTACTATTCATCGAGACGAAACTTGTCACCGATATCGGGGCATTGCTGATTCTAGGATCTATAATGACCATTCAAGTCATACAAAGAAAATCACTTATAGGAGAGAACACATGAAAAAATGTAGCGTACTTGTCATGCTCGTCGTTCTTCTGGTTCCAACGATGCTGTTCGCAGCCGGAGGGCAGGAGTCAAAATCGGAAAGGACCGTAATCAACTTTCCCACAGCAGCCACCACCGGTGCTGTCTACCCTCTCGGTTCGGCAATGAGTAATCTATGGAATACCAAACTACCACATGTGCGCGCCAGTGCTCAGGCGAGTGCAGGCGGTATCGCGAACCTCAACATGCTTGCCGATGGAGAGGCTCAGCTCGGAGTCGCAGTGACTTCGATCATGTACGAATCGTTCAATGGAATCGGATCGTTCGAAGGGCGAGCGAACCCCAATCTGCGAGTCATGATCGGCCTCTACTCCAATCCGAACCAGGTAGTGGTAACCAGTGGCAGTGGCATCGAATCCCTTATAGATCTCGAAGGAAAGCGTTTCGCATCTGGTGCACCAGGTTCGACGACCGAGGTGGAGACGAGCATTCACCTGAGATCCAGTGGCGTGAACTACCCCGACGCATTGCGTGTACAGTATGTCGGATTCACCGAGGCAATCGATCTCATGAGAAACAAGCAACTCGATGGCGCTTGGATCATGGCCGGAATCCCGAATGCTGCGGTCACCGAGATGCTCTCCACAGCCGGAGGAAAGCTGCTCGACCTCAATGAAAGTCTTATCGAGAAACTACAAAGTGAATACCCCTGGTATGGAGCCTACACGATTCCTGCTGGCACCTACCCCGGACAGTCTGACGATGTTCTCACCTCGGCAATCAAGATCACAGTCTGTACCGATGCACGTGTCGATGACGATGTAATCTATGACCTCACCAAGACATTCTGGGAGAACTTCGATGAATTGAAGGCGACCCAGGCTCCACTGCAAAAGGTCAAGCTCGAGGAAGCAGTGAAAGATTTGGCGGGACTTCCCATACATGAGGGAGCTGCTCGCTACTATAGGGAAATCGGGCTCCTGTAAGCTCAATTTTCTAGAAAGATTGAGTGGAGAAGAGGAGGTTGCTGGAGTGTTCAACCTGGGACGGTAACCTCCTCTCTTCATAATGACCGAGAACATTTTCCCGCAAGCTGCCAGAATACGGATACGAGGCACTGAAATATGAAACACATCCATGTTGCCGCTGCAGTCATCATAGAACGGAAACGAGTCTTTGCCGCACAGCGCAAGAATATCGGTGAGCATGCCCTAAAGTGGGAGTTCCCTGGAGGAAAGCTCGAACCAGATGAAACAGGTGAAACGGCGGTCATTCGAGAAATCGAAGAAGAGTTATCCACAACCATCGCGGTGCAGTATCACCTCATGACCGTACACCACCGATACAGCTCGTTCAGCCTCACCATGGAGGCCTATCTATGTACTGTAATGAACGGTTCACTGGAGATCGACGAACATCAAGCTTGTCGTTGGCTTTCAGCCGATGAGCTCTTCTCAGTGGATTGGATTGCTGCGGATATACCCATAGTGAAGGCGATCGCAGAACGAGAACTCTTATGAAAGGCTCTGACAAAGCAAACACTTCACGTTCTTGCTAACCCGAAAACCGTTGGAACTTCCAGTCCAAATACTCCCGATCCGGCCAATCACTCTTTTTTCTGGGGAGGATGATCCGCTTGTCGTGCAACTCCTTCAGGCCATATTGCAGCATGGGACCATCGACTTCTGCGAGGATATCCTCTCGCACGTGTATCGCGTAGTCTGGATCAATACCAATGATGCTATGATCGAAGGCGGCATGATGAATCTTGCACAGGGAAAGCCCATTGGTCACCTTCGGAACCCCTGCATCATCTGCATCGGGAATGATGTGCGCGGCATCGAGCAACTGCCGGTGTCGCAGGTTGCACATGGTGCACCGCTCACTATATGCATGGATGACCATCTCCCGGAATCTGCTCTGGTGCAGGCGGTGTCGGGTCTCCACCATCGCATACCGCCTGACCTCCTCGGATGAGACCTGATAATCCCCCCAGGAACGGTGCAAACTCAGATCCCGGTACGCCGGTTCCATGGAGGCTTTCACGAAGAGCCGGTCTGGATGGTCCTCGATGATCCGAATCGGCCATATGGGTTGATAGAGATGATTGAGCACCTCTTTAAAGAATATGAGCGGGGTTCGTGTCTCGTAGGCTAATCGCAGATTCCTGTTGTCTCTCTGATTCGGATCGGTTCCGCGATAGGCATAGATTATGGTGAGATCCGGCTCGATCCCATCGAGATCATAGGGACCGCTGGCGCGAGAGGTGATCGAAATGGGACAGGAGAATCCTTTCGGTGTCCAGATACCCGTCTGCCCTTTCAGCGTGATCGTTCGTCCCTGCCAGGAGAACCCTTCTGCAAGGACCCTGCCGGGAATTAATGTGTCAAATTGCTCGAGATTTGAGAGGTGTCTAAAGGCAGCAATACGTGCTTCGGTTTCCCAATCCATATCAGCAGCTTAACCCGAGAGAGAAAGGCTGTAAAGTATGTTCTTGTTATAATTAGGATTAGTCCCTGCTTCTCGTCTGGAACCCCTTGAGGTATTCTGCTAGCTTCCAATCGACACAGTAGACATAGCACCCCTTCATTCCCCGAGTCATGAGTGTGCGGTACGTATTTCGGATGATCTTGTCGATTTCTGCGAGAGCATATTCGTCCCCTCTTCTTGCAGGACCGATCAGGCCGGTGAGAGATTTATCCGACTTTGCCCGTTTGGTGAAATCGGTGACCAATCGGCCCCCTTCATACCGTAGATCTTCGCCTATGATGACCCCGATATAACTGAATTCCAGCCCCTGTGTAGTATGGATGCAACCTACCTGGTCGATCGATCCGGGCGTGATGGCATATGTGCTGTTCGTACTCAGATTCCATGGCATGGCGAACTCTCCGATTCGGATATCCACCGCTGCCTCTGGGTTTCTCTTGGTCACCCACTCCCAGCAATATCCGGCAACCAGCCGAGCCTTGCCATCGATCTCGTTCTTCTCTCTGATTGACCGTTCGAGCTCTACAGGATCGTCCATCACCCGGAAATCGTAGTCGATCCCATCAAGTGATGTATTCGCTGTCTCTCGCAGTTCTAGCATATGATCCAGCCATGCGAGATATCCATCGGACCCATTACAACGGAACTGGCTCGCCAACTCATCTTCGAAGACCTGGCTACCGAGTCTGTCTGCCCAGTCGCGGATGGTGTCCACGCGCCCATAGTCAAAAGCAGTGACTTTCTGAAACTCATCGATGAAGAATACCGAAAGTCGTGCCGCGTGGATGATCTCCTTTACCTGATCCTCTCCACGTACCACCGGCCCTTGCCTCCCCTGTTTATTCAGGCGATGCGCTTCATCGACAAGCAGAGCTCCGAAAACGTCCTTATCGGCTTCGATGAATGAGCCCGACCCCTTGAACAGGTTCCCTATATGACGCTTCTTCATAGCACCCTCAGACAGTTTCGCTTCGAAAACACTACGCGGGGCGCTGTTTTTCGTAACATATGCACAGTACTGTTTCTCTTGGATCAGTCTGACCAGGAGGTTGATTGCAACCACCGTCTTGCCAGTTCCAGGTCCTCCCTTCACGATTATCGTACGTTTTCTACGATCGGCAGCACACATACGGGCATACGAAAGGATCCGCTGAAACACCACCTCCTGTTCATCGATGAGCATGAACTCCCGCTTACCCTGCATCATGGACACTAGCGCATCCTGGAGGCTTTTTGATGGCCGAATGTCGCCCTGTGCGATATAGGCGAGGGTCTCCTTCCTATCGCCCTGTTTGATGAACTGCTTGATGAATCGCTGGAGCTTCTTCGCGTCTCCTCGACAGAATACCGGAGCTTGGTCGATGAGTTCTCTGAAATGGGGAAGAAACAGTGGATCGTACTCGTCGGTCTGTTCATAATTGTGGAGATAGGCACATGGGGCAAGGTGGATGGGTATATCCTGGACATTCGCATTGAAATCGCTGATCAGTGTTTTATAACTGTAGGCTTGGTACGATGGATGCACGGTGGTCTGGCGTCGTCCTCGGAACTTGGTTACTACCTTATGGGAATGATCGCTCGAACCCACTTCGATCAATTGCTCGATATGCTCAATCGGGTACACCTCGCTCCACTGCTTCAGCTCGACAATCACGGCATGATGTTTCTGCTTTGTGTCCAATCCCGAAATGATGAAATCCACACGCTTGGCACTCTGAGGAATCGAGAACTCGATGGCAATACCTGCATCGGTAGGGATCTCAGGGTCGTGGAGAACCTGAGCCATGTACATCATCGAGTGCTGCCATGAGGCCTTCTCGCCGGCTCCGACAGAACGATGGAGTACTGATTGCATCTGTTGTTCTATCCTGTCATCGATATACCCGTTCAGTACATCATCGAGGAATTCACTTTTATCGCCTTGATACACCAACAAGGAAAACTCCTTTTATTTCCCAACGAAACGAGGGTAGCGGAACAATCACTATTGGTCCATTACCGAGAGAGTGCAGGAAACGTATGGGGAGATACCCCGCCGCCTCTTGCCCTGGGGTCACGATTTCCAAACGGAGTGAGAGCAGTGGGACCACGAAGTGGTCACTTTGCCGAACAAGTGCCGGAAACGAAAGCTTGCTTGCATACCATTCATTTCAAAGCTAGTCACGATCGATTTCCGTGTACTTCCTATGGGACCCTTTTGCCTTCTCTACGGGATATTTTTTGGCATTCTTCTCCATTTTCGCTTCGAAGGTGGCTCTCAGGTCTATGCCAAGGTCATGGCTGAGCAGCAACACCCAGTAGAAGATATCGGCCAACTCCTCACCAATGCTCTCTCGTTGTTCAGTTATGTGGTCAGCTATCTCTTCTGGACTCTTCCATTGAAAATGCTCAAGCAGTTCTGTCGCCTCAAGCACCAGCGATATCGCAACATCCTTGTAATTGTGAAATTGCTCCCAATCCCGTTCTTCACGGAATGCGAGAATCCTATCGGTCAATTCTTGTAATTCATGCATACTGTATCTCTCTTGTATCTGCACAGCATACCACACTTTTCAAACAAACATGTCATGTTCCTCGGGAAGACCTATACAACAAGACCGCTCATCAATACTTACTGGAGTTGGTAGCCGGATATGAATGACAGAAGTCGAGAGCCATCTTGGTCGGAAGCGGTCTGCTTATATAATATCCCTGTCCTAGGTCACAGCTATGCTTTCTCAGGTAGCACAATTGTGATTCCGTCTCCACACCCTCGGCAACCACCGTGAGTCCCATCTTGTGTGCCATGGAGATGATATCTACAGCAATCGCATACGAGTCGTCACATTCTACGATGGAACGAATGAAGTACCTGTCGATCTTGACTGAATCGATATACAACTCCCTCAAACGAGCGAATGAGGAGTACCCGGTGCCAAAATCATCTAGAGAGATGGTTATACCCATGTGCTTGATCTGCTGCAACTTCTCATTGATCAGGTCGAAATTATCGAGCAATGTCGTCTCCGTGATTTCAAATTCAAGTAACCTGATATCAATATCGTACATCGAGACTATCGCTTTCACATCATCCAAAAACTCTTCCCTGTGCAATCCCGAAATATTCACGGCAACCGTCAATCCTTGTCGGTCACCGCTCTGAAGCAGCTGGATGAACTCACATGCTTGTCTCAGAATCTCCTTGCCAAGATCGTAAATAAGGAACTTCTTCTCAGCGACATGGATGAATTCAGGCGGGGAGACAAAACCGAGAGCGGGCAACTCCAAACGTGCAAGGGCCTCGAATCCCATCAGCTCCTGACATTCTAGGTCGATTTTCGGCTGATAGTGCAAAGAGAAGCTTTGCTGATCTCTCCCTTCGGTAATCGCCCTCAAACTCTTCTCGATTGTGTCTTCGCGCCTCTCTCTAGCCTCCATGGCATCCTCATAGAAGCTGACAATGGCACCGGCTCGCCTTGTGTTAGAACTCAACGCAAGGCTGACATTCTGAAGTAATGTATCGCTTGACCCTGGCCGATATCCTCGCATCTCCACAACCCCTACGCCTATTTGGACTTCCTGAGGTTGATCGAATACCTCTTTTAACTGAGCACGACAGTGTTTCACAAGGTTTCCTGCAACAGCCTGGAGCTCATCTCTATCGGCATAGGCTCCTCGAATGTACACAAGCTCTCGTTTCGCATACGAAAAGAGTCTGTCATCATGGCTGAGGAAGGCCTGTATCGCATTCGAAATCGCTACATACAACACATTCCCATACGAAGATCCATACAGCAGATTCAATGTGGCAAGATTTTCGATTCTTATCAGAATGATTGCCTGATTCACAGTATTCGTTTTCAAGATGTCCTCGAGATACTCATTCTGAAACACCTCATTCGGCAGACCGGTCAATGCATCGTAAAACGCTAGTCGAACGTTCGCTTTGTTTTTCCGATATGCGTAGTAGAGAATCGCTCCAAAGAATGAAAGTAGAATCAAATACTGAAAGATTGCCTGGAAAATCAGTCCCTGGATCTCATTCGCCAACTCGTCGGCTTCCCATGTAATTACCAAGTTCCCGATGAATTGATCTTCTATGAGCACTGGAACCCCGACTAGATACACAGAGCTTCCCTCGAAGTCGATTCTGTGGACGTTATCGCTTCCAGCATACAGCAAGTCCAAAACCCGTTCATCTTTCAGAGTCGCTCCGGTAATCCCTTCCAGACTGCTCGAAACGATGATATTGTCCGAGTTGATGAATGTAAGATGGTATTCTCCGCTACTGGTGTATGCGTGATTCACCAGTTCAGAGTATTCGAAATGCTCTAGGAACTGCTCAAGATTCTCTGCTTTTACACCAATCTGATAGAACGTTCCATCTTCATTTCGAATATAAGCATACTTGAGATACCGGTCACTCTCCGTATCTCTCCGAATCTCCTCTTCAACAAAAAAATTCAGCTCTCCGGTCATAAAGGTATGTACCGGATGCCCTTCGAAAGCCTGCCAGCCAATATATTCGCCGGTATTACTGTATTGGATCTTCCCTGCAGCATCGTATACATAGATTTCATCCACATGAAGCCTGTGAGCAAGATCTGCAATGCTTTCATCTCCCCCTGAGTGATCGAATATCGGTACTGCTTGACTGGCCATCTCCAGTTTATCATCCAACAACGAGGAGATGGTGTTATATGCCTCCCGGGAGTGAGAAAGCATCTG
>CAYYOL010000007.1:0-56537 GCA_964473245.1 uncultured Spirochaetaceae bacterium | reverse complement strand
CATCCAACAACGAGGAGATGGTGTTATATGCCTCCCGGGAGTGAGAAAGCATCTGAGCATAGCTATCGGCGACACTGAGTGCTGTATTGCGAAAATCTTGTTGTTTCTGGTTAACTCTGGTATACAGAAACACGAGAGAAAACAACAGAAATTGGAGACTGATTCCTGCCAGAGGGAGAAGAAAACTTTTGAGATCCAACCTTTTCAGTTTATCCTGCACCATGAGCAACCCTTATCTACAACAAATACTATAGAGTATTCAAGATATTTTGTCGTACATTTTTATTCCGGAAGTGAGCTCTTTGCACTTTCATCAGTTTTAAGTTATCGTCAGATAACCTCTGCCGTTAAAGGAGCATCCATGAAACAAGCCTATATGCGAGTCCACCCCTCCGATTCTGTACTGGTTGCCTTGCAGTCGCTTCCATCTGGGATGGAGATAACAGTGGATGGCACTACGTTCTGCCTGCAGGAAGCTATTCCAGCTGGGCACAAGTTCGCATTGCGGGGCATGGAAGCGGGTAATGAGATCGTTAAATACGGATCTACAATCGGAATAGCCACCAAAACGATCCCCAGAGGAAGTTGGGTACATACCCACACCATGAAGACCAGTCTGAGCGGCATCATCTCCTACGCATACAACCCTACACCCTATGCAAAGAAGATTCCGGGGAATATCAGAAACACATTCCTCGGTTATCCGAGAACCGGAGGGAAGACAGGTACGCGAAATGAGCTGTGGATCATCCCCACCGTGAGTTGTGTGAATCACACCACCGAAGTGATTGCCGAAGCCGCACGAAAGCAGTTTGAAGGCCTGTGCGATGGAATCTACGCCCTGCCGCACAACACTGGGTGTTCTCAGGTTGGTGAAGGTGCCAGCATAAGTCAGCAGATTCTGAAAGGGATCGTGCAGCATCCGAATGCAGGTGGTGTACTCCTTGTCAGCCTGGGGTGTGAGAACAATGATCTTAAACACTTCCTGCCACTACTTGATTCGATTAATGAGAGTCGTGTCAGAACCATGGTGACACAGGAGATTCAGGAAGATGAGATTGCGCATGGACTCGATCTCGTAGGGGAGATTCTCCATGAGATGCACCACGATACTCGGGTCGAGACCCCTGTATCCAAGCTGATTCTCGGCCTCAAATGTGGAGGATCCGATGCTTTCTCCGGTCTCACGGCGAATCCTCTCGTGGGGTGCATCGCAGACCGCTTGGTTGCCTGTGACGGCAGCGGTATCCTCACCGAGGTTCCAGAGATGTTCGGTGCCGAACATCTGCTCATGAATCGAGCAGATACCAAGAAGACATTCGACAAGATAGTGGCCATGATAAACTCATTCAAGCAGTACTATCTCGACAGCGATATCCCCATATACGAAAACCCATCACCAGGTAACCGGGAAGGAGGCATTACCACATTGGAAGAGAAATCGTTGGGAAACATTCAGAAAAGTGGGTTCTCTCCCATCACCGATACCCTAACCTATGGAGAGTGTGTAAAGAAAACGGGAATCAACCTATTGGAGGGACCGGGTAACGATAATGTATCGATAACCAATATGCTTGCTTCGGGAGCACAGATGCTCCTGTTCACCACCGGACGCGGGAATCCCCTGTCCAGCATGATTCCCACTGTCAAGATTTCCTCGAACTCCAAACTTGCCGAGATGAAACCGAACTGGATCGACTTCAACGCAGGAACCTTGCTGGAAGGAGCTTCACTTGCATCCGTGTGCGACCAGCTCTGGAACCAGATCCTCGATATTGCATCGGGATTAGAGCGAACAAAAAGTGAGACTGGAAACTATCGCGCAATCATGATCTTCAAGAAAGGAGTACTCCTCTAGATACCAGCATCCTGTATCTTCTTCTGAATTCACGATTCATTTACTGCTTCAGTTCGAAGCTTTCCGATACGTTGACACCCATCTTCGGTCTCCATACACTGTCCGAACCATATAGGGAGGTATGCAGAGATGCTTCATCATAACCCCACATCATCCATTGCTTTCGGTCGTCCCCCAGTCGTTGCGAGACACGGCATGGTTGCCACTAGTCAGCACCTCGCCGCGCAAGCAGGACTTCGCATATTGCAGGAGGGAGGCAATGCAATCGACGCCGCAATTGCCACGGCTGTAACGCTCACGGTAACCGAACCGACATCGAATGGTATCGGTGGCGATGCCTTTGCCCTCGTGTGGGCCCAAGGAAAACTCCACGGATTGAACGCAAGTGGCCCAGCTCCTCGGGGAATAAGTCTCAAGGCTGTCACCGACAAGGGTTTCAGCGGCATGCCGACCCGCGGCTGGATACCGGTGACCGTGCCTGGTGTACCTTCCGCCTGGGCAGCTCTCTCAGAACGATTCGGCAGACTACCGTTGGAGAGAGTCATGGAGAGCGCAATACACTATGCCCGTCAGGGATATGCAGTATCGCCAACCGTCGCACGACAGTGGGCTCGAGCATATGACCGGTACGCACCCCTGGCCAGTGATCCGCAATTCACGCCCTGGTTCTCACTCTTCGCTCCGAACGGACGAGCCCCTCGGGCTGGAGAACTCTGGTCCTCCGGGCATCACGCAACGACACTGGAGCGCATTGCAGCAACTCATGCTCGAGATTTTTACGAGGGAGAAATCGCAGACCGTATCGACGCCTACTCGAGAGCGCATGAGGGGTATCTGAGAAAAGAGGATCTAGCTGCGTATCGGCCCGAATGGATAGACCCGATCAAGACTTCCTACAAAGGGTATCATGTGTGGGAACTTCCCCCGAACGGACAGGGTATTGCAGTACTTGAGGCACTGGCAATTCTCGAAGGCATGCATTCGGAGGGTCATGAGAGTGAAAAACGAGTTCACCATGCGATAGAGGCGACAAAGCTGGCCATGAGCGATGCAGCTGCATATATCGCCGAGCCATCGAGTATGCCCTATTCGGTAGCACAACTGCTCTCCAACGATTATATCGCGCGACAGCGATCTCGTATCGCCGAACAGGCACGTATACCTTCATGTGGA
This sequence comes from uncultured Spirochaetaceae bacterium, assembly GCA_964473245.1. GTDB lineage: Bacteria > Spirochaetota > Spirochaetia > Sphaerochaetales > Sphaerochaetaceae > CAYZJV01. Next base: position 53,506 of record CAYYOL010000007.1, on the reverse strand, counting down.
GAGCCTCAGCGAGGGGGTACGGTCTATCTCGCGACTGCAGACGATCAAGGAAACATGGTCTCCTACATACAGAGCAACTATGAGGGTTTCGGATCGGGAATCGTCATTCCCGAAACAGGTATCGCAATGCAGAATCGAGGAGCGAACTTTTCATTGGATCCCACACACCCGAATCGACTTGAGGGAGGCAAACGGTCGTATCACACCATAATCCCAGGCTTTCTTTCCAAGGCAGGACGGGCAATCGGTCCGTTCGGTGTCATGGGAGGATTCAACCAGCCTCAAGGACACTTACAGACGCTTCTTCATAGTATTGACAGAGATATGGATCCTCAGAGTACACTGGACGCCCCCCGATGGCGATGGCTCTCGGGAAACAGTGTTGTGGTGGAGGCGCATTTTCCGCAACCTATCATACAGGCACTGAGAGCCAGAGGTCATGAAGTGGAAATCTCCGAGAACAAGGAATTGTTCGGGAGAGGCCAGATTATCTGGGTAGATGAATCGGATGGGTTTTTCATGGGGGGAACCGATTCTCGATCAGATGGTACCGTCGCAGCCTGGTAGCAGCCATGAGCGGCACTAGTGGGACGGAGGAGATAGCGAAAAGTCGAAAAATTCTTGAATTTGTTGCATTTTGTTGTAACATGAGAGTAGAGCGTATCGCTTTCGGTACTCTTGCTGTCGGATATCCTGTCATGTAGTGCGTAACCCGTAATGCTGACCGTGTCTCCAAAGGAGTCATGAGAGGAGAACCCAAGAGATTGGAAGTATGTGTTCCTCGAGTAGGAAGGAGGGAACAATGGAAATAATCGGTGCACCCCTGAAACGTGTGGATGCAAGAGATAAAGTGGTAGGAACTGCCAAGTACACGGAGGACCTGTTGCATGCCCGTGCCCTGCGGGCAAAGGTGGTGCACAGCACGATAGCGAATGGCCTGGTCACCTCATTTGACCTCTCCGAGGCGTGGAAGGTCCCTGGCGTGATCGATATCGTCACCTGCTTCGATGTGCCCGATATCCAGTTCCCCACTGCAGGACACCCTTGGTCGACCGACAAGAAGCATCAGGATATCGCAGACAGAAAACTGCTCAACACCCGTGTTCGATGCTATGGAGACGATATCGCTGCGGTTATCGCCGAGACTCAGCTTGCAGCGAATGAGGCGGCAAGGAGAATTAAAGTCACCTACGAGGAGTATGAGCCCATACTCTCGGTAGAAGATGCGATGAAGCCCGATGCACGCTCCATTCATGATGAACGCCCCGATAATGTGGTCGTCCACTCGTCATACGAAATCGGCTCCTTCGATGAGGCGATCAAGGAGTCAAATCTCACCAAAGTTGAAGGGACCTATGAAACTCCGATCGTGAGTCATTGCCATATTGAGACGGCAAACTCGTTCGCCTACATGGAGGCCGGAAAGATCGTGGTGGTCAGCTCGACACAGATTCCTCATATAGTTCGAAGAGTCTGTTCTCAGGCGCTCGGTGTCGGATTCGGCGACATTAGGATCATCAAGCCGTACATTGGAGGGGGCTTCGGAAACAAGCAGGATGCCCTCACCGAACCGTTGAACGCCTATCTCACAACTCGAGTGGGCGGTAGACCGGTACAGCTTTCCTATACGAGAGAAGAGACGTTCGCATGTACACGAACTCGACATGCTATGAAGTTCCATATCGTCTCCTATATCAGAAAGGACGGTTCATTCGCCGCTCGATCGATCGAGGCATATTCGAACCAGGGAGCATATGCATCACATGCTCATGCTCTTGTTGCAAATGCAGTGAACGGGTTCCGAATGATGTACCCAGTTGGTGCGATCAAGGGCGATGCCTACACGGTCTATACCAACCTGCCGACAGCCGGAGCCATGCGGGCATACGGAATTCCCCAGATAGCATTCGCTCTCGAATCGCATGTGGATGATATCGTGGCAAAGACGAAACTCGATCCACTGGTATTCAGAAAGCAGAATATGATGAAACTCGGATACGTCGACCCCATCACCACCATCACCTGCCACTCGACGGGTCTGGAAGAGTGTATCGACAGAGGGGATGCATACCTCGATTACAGCGCAAAGCGCGTTGCTTACGAGAAGCAGACCGGACCGACACGAAAGGGTGTCGGTATGGCGATTTTCTGCTACAAGACCGGAGTATATCCGATCAGTCTTGAGACTTCGGCTTGCCGGATGTTGCTGAATCAGGATGGTTCGGCACAGTTGCAGGTCGGAGCGACGGAGATCGGCCAGGGTGCAGATACCGTGTTCACCATGATGGCCGCTGAAGCTGCGGGGTTCACTGCAGACAAGATTCATATCATCAGCCAACAAGATACCGATGTCACGCCATACGATACTGGAGCCTATGCTTCACGGCAGACCTACGTTTCGGGACTTGCAGTCAAGAAGACTGCAGAGGCATTTAAAAAGAAAATTCTCGATTACGCAGCAACCATGGTTCATAAAGAGGCATGGGATCTCGATATCGAAGAGAACCAGATTGTACACAAAAATCAGCATGAACCACTGATCTCCGTCGCCGAAGTTGCACTTGAATCGTGTTACAGCCTCACCAACTCCCTACATATCGCAGCCGAGGAGACACACCACTGCTCGGACAATACCTATTCGTTCGGAGTCTGCTTCGTCGAGATAGAGGTTGATATCCCCATGTGTCAGGTTAAGATTCTCGACATCGTTAATGTTCACGACTCGGGCAAGATCATTAACCGTCAGACAGCCGAGGGGCAGGTCCATGGAGGCATGAGCATGGGACTCGGATACGGTCTTACCGAATACCATCTGTTCGATCCGAAGACCGGGCGTATGTTGAACGACAATCTCCTCGACTATAAGCTCATGACTGCAATCGACACCCCGGACTTGCACGCGGAATTCGTTGAAACACACGATCCCACCGGACCTTTTGGAAATAAGTCACTTGGAGAACCCCCGGTTATTCCCGTTGCTCCGGCACTAAGAAACGCCATGCTCAATGCAACGGGCGTGGCAATCGACTCGATTCCACTCCATCCAGAGAAACTCTTCTATGCGTTCGGAGAGGCAGGACTGATCAAATAGGAGAACCCCATGTACGATTTTAATACACTGTATGAACCAACCACCGTAGAAGAGGCTTTGAAGCTGAAAAAACAGCATCCTGAGGCACTAATCCTAGCTGGGGGAAGTGATATCCTCATCAAACTCAGAGAGGGAAAACTCGCAGGAAGCGATCTTATCAGTATCTATCGTCTCGATGATCTTCGCGGGGTCTCACTGGAGAAGGATGGAACGATCGTCATTCGCCCGCTCACCAGTTTCTCGGGTATCACAATTCATCCTGTGGTGAAACAATACATTCCCGTCCTCGGGGAAGCTGTAGACCAGATCGGTGGGCCACAGATACGGAATATCGGAACGATCGGAGGAAATATCTGCAACGGAGTGACCAGTGCCGACTCGGCAACGACCCTCAAGGCATACGATGCAATACTTGAGTTAAGCAGTGAAGATGGGGTTCGGCTTCTCCCCTATAACGACTTCAACCTCGGTCCGGGTAGAGTAGATATGGGTCCGGAGGAGATCCTTACGGCGATTCGCATCCCGAAAGAGAGTTACGAGAGGACATATGGCCACTACATAAAATATGCAAAGCGAAAGGCAATGGATATCGCGACACTGGGCTGTTCGGTCAATGTGAGACTCTCGGAGGATAAAAAGAGGATTGAACGACTCCGCATAGCCTTCGGTGTAGCAGCTCCCACGCCGATACGGGCAGTCTCCGCTGAGCAAGAAGCCAACGGACAACCGATCGGGGAAGATCTGCTGGAACGGATTGCTGAAAAGACTCTCGCCGATGTAATGCCACGGAGTAGCTGGAGAGCTTCGAAGGAGTTCAGACTACACCTCGTCAAGGAACTTGCCAGAAGAGCAGCTACTGCTGCTATCGAAAAGGCAGGAGGGAAGATTCATGGCTAATAAACTGATTACCTGTACCGTCAACGGAAAGAGACGGGAATACTTTATCGATGTCCGCTCCTCGCTTTCCGACATGCTTCGTGGAAACGAAGGCCTCACCAGTATCAAACATGGGTGTGATGTTGGAGAGTGTGGCGCTTGCACCGTGCTGATCGATGGCTTACCATTCAACTCCTGTATTTATCTCGCTATCTGGGCGGAAGGTAAAGATATTCTCACACTCGAGGGTCTGAGCGATGTAAAAGGAGCTGTCTCGGATATCCAGCAGGCCTTCATCGAAGAGGGAGCCGTGCAATGTGGCTTCTGCACCCCGGGATTCATCATGTCTTCCATTCCCATCATTACGCAGGAGAAGCCCTCGAGCAGAGAAGAGATCAGGAAGCTGGTTGCAGGAAATCTCTGCAGATGTACCGGTTACGAGAAGATTATAGATGCTATTCAGAAGACGCAGGCAAAACGCATTAGGGAGCGAAAGACCTCAAACGGAGAGTGACCCTACGGTTCAATGACCCTCCGTGCAAAGATTACATCTCGAATATAATCGAGCATGTGTACATACTCCTCCTCCGGTAGTTTCAGATCTCTCACTCCGGACGAGGGATCGTATCCCACGCTCTCCAGCCCATCGGGAGAGAGCACGAATAGCTGCCCTTCATGCAGAAGTTGTGGAAGCTCATGGAGGAACAGTATCGGGACATCGACCGGTCCAAGAAGGGAATAACCCATGAAATCCTTCGGTTTATCGATCTCTCCGATCAAATCCAGAATGGTTGGAGCTAGATCTGCAGGAGAACCCTCCTTGTGAGAGACGCCAGGATCGATATCGGGATGTTTTATCATAAGGGGAATCGACTCGGGAACCTTGACTTGACGAGTCAGAACAAAATCCCGTTTCGATGCATACTCCTCCTTGTCCACCCCTGCATCGTGATCGGAATAGAGAATGATCAACGAATCCTCCAGCAATCCATCCTCTTCCAGATGGTTGAAGAAGTGCTCAAGCGAGGCATCGACGAACGCCATTGAGTTGAAATATCCTCGTACCAGAGGATTCTGTATCGAGGAGAATTCAGGCACCTCCATCTCTTCTGGATAGAAATCGAATGGTGTATGGCTGGTCACGGTGATGAAGAATGCGAAGAATGGCTGATCAATCTCCCTGAGTATCTGCGCCGACTGATCAAAGAAATCGTAATCATTGATACCGAAGGTGGAGCCTAAGTTGGAATACCGCATTCGAGACTCGTGATAGTCTTCCCTGCTGTAGAAGCGGTCGAACCCCAACTCCTCATAAGCTTTGTCCCTGAAGAAGAACGTCTTGTCATTCCCATGAAATGCCACCGTTGCGTACCCCTGCTCTCCCAATGTCTGAATGACACTATCAAAAGACATGAGATCATTCACCTTGAATCCATAGTTCTTGTTCAGCGGGTATACGGAGGTGAAGAATGAGAGTTCGGCATCGAAACTGCCGTTGACGTGCTGAGCATAGAAGTTATCGAAATAGAGCGATTCGTCTCGCAAGCGATTGAGAAACGGCGTTATCTCTCTTCCTCCGTAGCTGTATCCGAGGATGTTCCGATCGAGAGACTCGACCTGGATGCAAATGATATTCTGCTCTCTCCTGACGATCTTCTCTCCAGCGAGGTCGTTCTCTATGATTGGAACCTGTTCTCTGGGTATCGCTGGAGGAGGAAAGGCTTCGGGGAATGCAAGGAGTGCCGCCTCAAGAGAATAGAGTGGTACCATGCCGTACACATTCACAAATGCTGGGGTGCTCCTTCTGTACAGGACGATGGGAGAGTCGTTCCCAAACCGCATATTGGCTCCGAAGATCTGGATCACTGCCGCAAACAGGACTCCGACGATCCACCACCTGCGATGCTCGAGATACAGAGACGAATACCAATTGGGTATAGCGACAGTTCGCACATTCTTACGATGCAGATGCAACATTACCAAGGCAATACTATCGATCAGGAGCAAGGCATCCCAAGCACGAATCAGCTGCAGCAGAAGCACCTTCGCCGGCCTCATACCACGCCCCATGAGCATGTCGCTGATGCTCAGATAGTTTCCAAAGTACCGATTGTACCAGACATTCATGAAGAAGAATGCTGTGCAGAGCAACGAGAACACTATGAGAAATATTCGTCCTCGACTGCGATAGGCAATCGGGTGAATCCAGAGGATGAATACCACCACAAACAACACATTCCGAATACCGAGGAGTGTCACTGAAGGTACTTGATACACTCGCATGGCAAGGTAGTTGTACTTCATGAGAAACCCTACCATGAAAAGAGTGGAGAATATCCATAATGATCTATTTGGTGACCTTGACGCCATATGCATACTTGTATACTCTAGTATACATGAGAAGTCAATTACATACAGAAAAATTCAAGAAGCTCAACAGGAAACCGTCTTATCGGTTTGGATTCACTATCGCAGTACTGCTACTCGCGTTCATGCTCACTCCGTCGCTTTTCGCGGCAGATGCTCCATCACCGTTATTCAGCCCGAACGATCTCTCCTTCGGCGAGGGACAAGTCTCCGACCAGGAGCTTACACGGTTCGGCATGGCATTGATCGAGGTACAGGAAATTCAGATCGAGGCCAATGAGGAGATATTCGCCACAATCGAGGATGCATCGATCGCACCCGAACGATTGGATGAAATCTTCGTCATGCAGCAGGAGAGTCCTGAGATGCTTGCACAAGAGGCCACTGAAGAGGAAATCGAAGAGTATTCAGCGGTCATGTCTGCAATCAATACCATCCACCTGGAGACCGAACAGGAGATACTCAGTTCACTTGAACAAAATTCCTACGATCTGGAGAGCTTCAACAACATGGCAATGAAGATCCAAGAAGACCCTGAACTCCTAAACCGACTTCAGTCCATGTTCTCTGCACCACAATCGGGTAGCTGATAGGACTAAGGTCATAGTTATGGAGAACCAGACGATTTCGCGGGATAGGTACTATCCATACTACATTCAAATACGCCATATACTGCTAGATAGAATCAACAATGGTGTATATGAGTATGGGAAACGACTCCCCGCGGAATCGATATTGGCAAAAGAGTTTTCAGTGACTCGAGTGACCTTGAGAAAGGCACTCGAGATGCTCAGGGAGGAGGGGGTCCTCACATCGAGTCGAGGTATCGGCTGGACGGTGATCCATAGGAGAATTGAACAGAAGCTCACCTCCTCTTACTGGTTTGGTCTCGAAGTCGGTGACACGGGAATGTCCACGAAGTCCACCATCATCAACACCAGTCTGGGCCCTATCCCGAGTTCTGTGCAGCGCTACTTTCGTCAGGAAGATCTAGGGCAGTCGGTGTATGAGATTGTCCGACTCCGCTCGTATCAGGAGTCTCCCATCAGTCTTGAGTACTCGTATGTACCAGAGCACATCGCCCGTGGTATAGACCAACGAATCAAGGAGAATGAATCGCTTATCCAACTACTTCGGGGGACGTATCATATCTCGGTCGGTCGTTCAACAGAGTATCTGTCGCCTCAGCTCTCACGACCCTACGAATCCGAGTTGCTCAGTATCCATCTTGATTCTCCGGTGTTCGAGACCACCCGAATGACATTCTCCACTTCACACAAAATCATCGAAGTGAGACGCAGCATCATTCGTGGAGACAAAGTGGTCTTCAGAAAGGATTTTCCCTAGCAATACTGGAAAGGGTCTGTCGTTTGAGAATGATATCTCTGATCTCGCATCCGAGAAGCCGGGAAATGGGCTGACACTTCGCTACCAGCAGAAAATAGATAGGCCCTGGTGTTTCCAAGAGAGATTCGAGATTTCCCTGGCCTTTGCTGATTATTACATCCGTTTCATTAAACAGCTCTTTGAACTCATCAGTTGCATACTCAAGCATGAGCCCAGGTGTATGGACTCCGCTTGAGACCACTTTCACTAATGAATCAAGTCCAACAGCCTCCGCATCTTCCATCAAAGCATCGTTGAGAATCGGATAGCCCCTGACAGCGAAGGTGATGGCGAGATGAGGGTACTGCCGTTGTATTGTTGCAATCAGTGCTTTATCAAAGACGATCTCTCCCGCATTGTCACCAATATAGAGCAGTGAATTCGCTTGCTCCAAATCATGCTTGAATTGTTCATATGAGAACAGCTCGCTCTCCTCACAGGCGATTCGCTCCTTTTCCTGCTGCAAGATACGTTCAAGTTCTGCATCTACATCGAGGTTGAACACTGCACCATAGTCTATGATGTTCCCTGCGATAGCGACCTGAATCGCCGCTCTCAGAGGGTCTTCCGCGCCGTCAATGAAAGAGACGGCCTCCTCATAGTAGGAGAGCGCGGCCTCGTTGCTTTCTCGTTTTACAGCGAGAAGCGGGTCTGCAACGCCAGTCATCTCTGTTATGATGCGCTGGAGGCGGGAAGCCATCACCGGAGGAGCTTCATCAAGAGAAATCTGGGATAGCTGACCTCCGAGACCATCGAACAGCCTCTTGATCTCGCTGTCCGAGAGTCCACAAAGCCGCCCGGTCTGCAACGTCTGCTGCATATGACAAGGGATACAATCAATAAAGGTTTTCACACAGGAAATGATACTGATCAATGATATTCATTACAAGAGCCCCTATGGGGACACCTCGGTCGCCATTTCGACCTGTTTCTCTTCCGTGCTGAGAATTGCATCCATCTCGTCCAGTATCCCCTGCGTGTGGACTCCGAAATCGAACATAGGTCGAAGACGTTCGAACAGCGGTCTGACGAAATGTCGCAACTGACTCTGATCTTGTTCCATAGTGGTCTTTTGCTGAAGGACTAGGACAGTCACGGCCGAAGGAGAATAGTAGGTTCCCACCTCGCGGAAGCCGAATTTCTTATAGAGCTTGATCGTCTTGGTATCGTCTGCGAAGGCATCGATAACTATCTCCTCGATGTTCTTACTTCGAGCCAACAGAAACACCAGTACAATCAGACCAAGTGAGACCGAGGTGTTTCGCATCTCAGGTAAGACTGCGAGACGGAGAATCTCTGCGCTTTTAGAGTGCTGCAGTACGGAATCGAGATCGAAGTAGCGTGCGAGTGGGAGCGTCTGAACATCTTCACTGGTCATGAGCGATACGGTACCCACAGGCTGGAGACCTTTGAATGCGAGCATATGCACAGCACTCTCATCTTCATTTCTCCGTATGGACTCTTCGAGGTAGCCCTTCTCTCCGACTAAGACCTTCCGCTGCAGAAAGAACACATCATTGAGTCCACTTGGATCCTCGACGAGACGGAACCTGATAGCCTCACGCTCTGTATCGTTCACTGGGAGAATGACAGTGAAATCGGAACCTTTGTTCACTTCGCTCCGGACTCGGATACGCCCTCCCATGTTCTCCACGATACCATAGCAATTGGAGAGTCCGAGTCCTGTACCTGTACCAGGGGCTTTGGTGGTGAAGAATGGGGTGAATATCTGGCTGAGATGCTCCTCTGAGATGCCCCGTCCGGTATCGCTGACACGAATATGCACGAAGCCATCCTTCTCAAAGCAGGTGAGCGTAAGCGTTCCATCGCCTTTCATTGCCTGTATGGCATTGACAATCAGGTTCACGAATAGTTGCTGAAGATTCGCTTCATGAGCAGGAATCACCGGAAGCGCATGATAATTCCGCTTCACCGTGATATCAGATGAATCCACGCCACGCATCGCGAGGCGGAGGGAGAATTCGAGTACCTGAACGATCTCGACCTGCTGCATCTCCTTTACGACCTCTTTCCTCGAATAGATAGCCAACTCCTTGATCACATCTGAAGCGGTTTGCGCATACGACAAGATATCTTCCAAGAGGCTCCGGTTCGGATCTTCCTGAGGAGCATCGGCGAGAAGCACTTCTGCAGTACCGGATATGCCTGCGAGAGGATTGTTCAATTCGTGTGCAATACCGGCAGCGAGCGTACCCAGACCTGCCATCTTCTCAGTCCGTACCAGCTCCTCCTGCAAGTTCTTCTGTTCGGTGATATCCTTGATGATCTCAATGAACACACTCTTGGAGTTTTCGGGAACTCGAACTGTATGGAATTGGAATGAATAGACACGGTCAGTGACTGCCGACTCGGTCTCCTGCATGACACCCGAATGGAGACATTCAAGCGCCTGACAGAATCGGCATGGCTTCGATCGTTGAAAGAATGCCCGATAGCACTTTCCGCCGATAAGTTCATGCTTGTTGTTTCCGAACAGATTGACTGCTGCAGTGTTCGCTTCCAGAATACTGTAGTCGATATCGATCAGACAGACAGGTGAAGCGATACCGTTGAAGATTGCCTCGAGCTTGTTCTTGCTCATAACAAGCTCTTCCCCTTGTAGTTTCAACTGCTCGAACGAGAGAGCATTCTCGAGCGAAAGTGCCGTCTGTGCTGCGAGAATCTCCAAAGCTTCAAGATCATTGGGACGAAGAAGCGTTTTCGATTCATCGAGACCAATGAGGATATATCCAGCGACTTGTTGCCTGAATATCAGTGGTATCAACACGCTGGCAGAAGGAATGTCCTCACTCACATGGAACTGCTTTTCATCTGGTTTCGCGTAGATTATGGAGGAGGCATTCTCCCTTTGCAATCGGTGCAGTTTCTCATTCACGTACGCTCCGAATGTATAGATCAATTCATCACCAATCGAAAGCTTCGTGGGGCAACCATCGTTGGCAATGAGCAGGAATCGTTCGCTGTCATGGGTCTGCTTGGCAGCGAACAGCACCCAGTTCGCCTTGATTCCCGATCGCAGATTCGTGACAACCTCCTCGCCAAGATTCCTCAGGTTCACGATAGTGGTCAACCGTTTGCTCAACTTCTTGATCGTCGTCTGGTACGGATGCCGTTTGGGGATGATCACGGAGTCGACGATATAGATAAACAGATTACGTATCGGCTGAATGATTATCACGGTGACCACACCCAGGACAAGTGAGAGCTGAAACGAGTTCTCAGGAGCAAAGGTTTGACTGAAATGCTGGATGATGCTGATTATGGAAAAATACAATACAGAGGCAATGAACGCCAGAATCGTTCCATAGATGATCACGAGCCCTGCTCTCGAGTAGTTGATGAGTTTGTATTTATAGATTGTATAGAAGAGCAACCCAGCATTGATCGTTGCCGAGAAGATATCGATGGGGTATTTTCCAATATCAGGATTAATGTTCATGAGAATACCTACAAGCATGATCGCGACGCCGATCAAAGGTAGCTGTAGGTTTCTCTGTGGTATGTTGGTTGATTCTTTCCTGCTGCCAACCAACATAACGGCTAACGTAAACGAGAGATAGAGATAAATGATACCATAAGCAATGACCGCCCCAGAACCCAGGTTGTAGAAAAACTCGGCATGCTCGGTGAAACCGGCATCGATAACGATTCGTCCAGACAGATTCAGATACAGCAAGGGGATGATTAGCACATAGCTCCCATACACCGAATTCTTCACTCGTCTATCACGGATTTCGAGAATATCCATGATAAAAGTACCAAGAGCAAACGGTGCGGCAAGCAGTCCGACAAGCATGAACCGATTCCAGAACAAGGGAGTCAAAAAACCACTGTCGAGATGCATCATCATCGAGCCGAAACTCCAAATGGAAAACAGCACCATGTAGAATTGGAACGACCAGTAAAACCGATCCTTCCGATATTGGGAAAACCCGAAGATAGTGAAGGAGACATAAAGAATGAACGCGACCGCCGGGATGATGGTGGAGATATCAATGACCATGTGAATTCCTTTTTTCGCTTTCCAAATGTATCGAACTTGTATTAGTATAGGGGCATTGTATGGAATTTATCAAACTATTTTTGTACGGAGCACTCGGATTGTCAGGGTATATTTTGTCAGGACTCTATGATGTATCGATAATTCATGAGAAAAAACTGCTCAGGAAAATCGCATATCCCGGATTTTTCATCACTGCGGTTCCGTATGTACTCTTCTTTTTCATGGTAGAGATCCCCCATCACATAGCAGTCACAGTGCCGGTGATACTTCTTATTTTCGTATTCTCATGGTTACTTATCTATTCGGTACTTATCGAGATACCTAGGAATAATGGAGGAAATTCGGTGTTGTATGATCGAGGAACGTACAGTTTTTCTCGACACCCGGGCTTTCTCTGGTATACTACGATCAACGTCCTGGTGGCAATACTGTTCTGGGATCCGGGTATTCTTTTGCTCTGTATGCTCTTTACTATTTTCAATTTTGTATTGGTTATAATGGAGGATCGAGTCCTATTTCCAAGGATGTTTTCTTCATATCAGGAATATCGGGACACGGTACCATTCCTGTTTGGTTTTCCAAAAATCAGATCCGGTGAGGTAGATAGTGAATAATCATATTGTGACAACAGACGACGACCCCGCGATCAGAAAAGTGTTGCAACTCTTTCTCCAACGGGAAGGACACCAAGTGACATCATGCGTCAATGGTCATGAACTTGATCGAGTGCTCAAAGCTCAGGCAGACACGGTGGATCTTGTGCTACTGGATATCAAGATGCCCGGTCCTTCCGGCTTTGACATGCTTGAGAAAATTCAACATCACTACCCAATGATACCAGTGGTCATGCTGACTGCATTCAACGATCTTGACACCGGCATGCGGGCGATTCGTGCTGGAGCCTCCGATTTCCTCACAAAACCGGTTAGCAGGCAAACACTCCTAGCCTGTGTACAACGGGTTATCAGGAAATCGAGAGCTCGAAAGCAGGAGATTATGACCGCAGCTCAAGTATCTGAGTCCACCCAAGAGCTTCAATCTAGACTGGAGTATGCTCTACGTGCTCTGAAAAACACAACCAGGACCACGCTCGAAGCGTTCTCAGAGACCATTGAACAAAAGGACTCTTACACAAAGGGGCACTGCAGCAGAGTCAGAAGCATCTCTGTAGCACTTGCACGGGAACTAGCACTGTCGCAGGATCGAATTCTCACCATAGAAGGTGGAGCGCTACTTCACGATATCGGAAAGATCGGAATTTCTGAAGAAATCCTCAACAAGACAGGCCCTCTTACCGACGAAGAGTTCTCGATAATACGGATGCACCCGGTTTCAGGTGAAAGGATCATCTCGCATATCGAACTGTTCCAACAGTACCGACCGATTATCAGAAGTCACCATGAGAGAATCGATGGCAAAGGATACCCAGATGGCCTCCGAGGTTCAGAGATACCACTCGATGTGAAAATCGTCTCCATAGCCGATGCTTACGACGCCATGACCAGTAATCGAGCATACCGGAACGCTCTTCCCAGAGAGATCGCTGTTGAAGAGATGAAACTGTGTTCTGGGAAACAGTTCGATTCCGAGCTTGTTACCATATTCATCGACCGAGAGCTCTATCTTTTGTAATCGAACATGTCCTCTCAGTTCTCTTTTAGAACTGTGACAGTAGGTTCGATACTGACTTCGGTCTTCATGGAGTTTGAGATAAGACAGTATCGTTCGGCTTTTTCGATAAGCTTCAGGGCTTTGTCTGTATCCTCACTTGTGGCTACGACTATGCTCGGACGGATACTGATCTTGGTTATCTGGAGTCCTCCCTCGGCTTTCTCGAGAATCCCCTCGGCTTCAGACACATAGTTGTGAAAATCGAGCTTCGTCTTCTCCGCCAAGGAGAGGAATGTGGTCATGAGACAGATCTCCGCTGCTCCCACGAACAAATGCTCCGGAGACCAGATTCCCGCATGACCTCCGGGAAAATCGGGAGGAGTCGCTATCTCGATGGTAGGAAATCCGGCTGAACTCAACTTCCCTTTTCTCTGCGTGCTCCACTGTACCTGTGTTCTATATGCATGATGCTCCGACATGGCAGTTGTCTCCTGTATTCTCATACTCCCTGACTAGCTCATCAGATGAGTGCTGTCGGTATCATGGCAGCACAGACAAGCTCCTATCAAGGATGAAAAGCTACTCGCCCTTTGCGACGAGTGAAACGGCAACACCTACTGGATCCAAGGTTCACCCAAGGATCGTGTCGCCTTTCATTGCCAGAGAATATACAAAGGTTCAACCAAATCGGCTACTGGAAAAATTTCGCACCACATATCGGGAACCCCGATACAAGGAGGTCGTCACAAGCTGTTCCCTTTCGAGTTGATAAAGAAATTTGGAAATATTCCAAACTTCTCGATCATACTAGGCATCTCTTCGTGTTATACTCTCTCCAACTGCAGACAAACGATGGAGGTGACTCATTGGATACCATGAAAAAGCCAGCGTATACCTATACTGAACAGGAAATTGTCCAACTGTTCAAAACCGACGATAAACAGGGTCTCACAACACAGGAAGCCGAAAGAAGATTGCACGAGTACGGGCCGAACAGTATCGAAAGTGGCAGTACCGTCTCTCCTTGGAAGATTCTGCTGCACAACTTGAACAACATCATTGTGTACCTGTTGATGGCGGCATCGGCTGTAGCCTTCGCCATGGGAGATACCGTAGAAGGGGTCGCAATCATCGTAGCCATACTCATTGCCGTACTCTCCGGCTTCGTTTCGGAGTTCAAGGCACAGAAATCGGTTGAAGCGTTGCAGAACATGGTAAAGACAGTCGCAAAAGTCCTTCGCGATGGGAACATTCAAGAAATGGCATCGCATAAGCTCGTTCCTGGAGACCTTGTATTCATCGAGGAGGGCGATTCAATCACCATGGATGGGAGAATCATCAGGTCTTCCAACTTCGCGGTGAACGAATCGGCACTCACAGGGGAGTCCGAACCGATAGAGAAACAGACCGACACAATCGACGACTCATCTCCTATCGGTGACCGAAAGAATATGGTACATGGGGGAACTGCCGCAACGCGAGGAAATGCCTATGCCATCGTCACCGGCACCGGAATGCAGACGGAGATCGGCCGAATCAGCGAAATGCTCGACCAGAAGAAGAGTGCCACACCACTCGAACAGCAGTTGGACCGTTTGGGAAAAACCCTCATTCTCATCTCCGCAATCGTAGCCGTGGTGGTCACCATCGTAGGCATCATCACCGGCGAACCGATCTACGACATGATAAAGATCGGCATCATATTGGCTATAGCATCAGTTCCCGAGGCACTTCCAGCAGTCTCGACTATTACACTGGCTCTCGGTATGAGAACCATGGCAAAACACCACGCGCTGGTGAAGAACCTCCCCGCTGTTGAAACACTTGGTTCCACGACGGTGATCTGCACAGACAAGACAGGCACCCTTACCGAGAACCAGATGACCGTGACTCACGTACACCTTATATCAGGAGACCAGTTCACAGTCGAAGGCAACGGTTATGAACCGAAAGGAGCCTTCCTGCAGAGTGGAGAGGAAATCGATATCGAAGGGAGGCAGAAACTCCAGGAGTTGTTGCTTGCAGGAGTACTTTCAAGCAACGCATCGTTGATCGAAGAGGAGAACGACTATGCAGTCATTGGCGATCCAACAGAAGGAGCACTGGTGGTACTCGGCCGTAAAGGCGACCTTGACCGACAGAATTTGGAAGGCAATGGCTATACGAGAATCGGAGAGATACCGTTCGATTCTCGAGCTAAGTACATGGCTACAGCCTATACACACGAAGAGGAGTCGACTCTCTACATTAAGGGAGCTCCCGATGTTCTGTTCGAAAACTCTGGCCTTTCAGAATCCGAACTCTCCGTGCTACAGGAGGCGAACGACTCACTTACTAACCAAGGAATGCGCGTTCTTGCGATTGGAAAGATTGCATCCTACAAAGGAGATGGCGATGAACAGGACATGAAAGATGCCTTGAAGAAGGGCTTCTCGCTCCTTGGAGTGGTCGGAATCATCGATCCTCCGAGAAGTGATGTAAAACAAGCCGTAAAGGAGGCAAGAGAGGCCGGCATACGTGTCATCATGATCACAGGGGACCATCCGAGGACAGCCCGGATCATCGCAGAGCAGATCGGCATGGATGCCGATACCGAGGCGATCACAGGTAAGGAGATGGACACGATGTCAGATCAGGAACTGGCAAAGCGGATCCGATCCACTTCAGTGTTCGCACGAGTCTCTCCCGAGAACAAATTACAGATTGTACGCGCGCTGAATGAGGAGCATGAGGTAACCGCGATGACAGGCGATGGTGTCAACGACGCTCCAGCTCTCAATGGAGCAGATATCGGTGTTGCCATGGGAATCAGAGGTACCGAAGTGGCGAAAGAAGCATCGGATATGATTCTCACCGATGACCGATTCTCCACCATAGTCGATGCCGTACGAGAGGGAAGAATCATTTTCGATAATATCGAAAAATTCATTTACTTCCTCTTCTCGTGCAATTTCATCGAAATATTGGTGGTATTCGTCGCACTAGTAATCGGTGTACCGGTGCCCATCGTCGCCCTGCAAATTCTCTGGCTGAACCTCGTTGTCGATGTCCTTCCAGCGATGTCGCTTGCATGGGAACCGGGAGAGCCGGGTGTCATGAAACGAAAACCCCGTGACCCGAAGACCGGTATCGTAACCCGAAGCTTCCTCCTTCGGGTTCTGAGCAACGGAGCATTGATCAGTGCGGGAGCCTTGTCAGTGTTCCTATTCGCTCTCTCAGCGGACCTTGGCGAAACCACCGCGCGGACACTCGCCTTCACTACCATGGCGATCGGTCAGCTTGCCCATATCTTCAATGTCCGAGAGAAAGAGTCCTTTGGTCTCGATCGTGGGATCATTGGTAATCCACTACTTATCGGAGCACTGATCATATCGGTCGGTCTCCAATTGGTTGCCGTATATGTTCCATTCTTCAATCGAGTCCTCGATACGACACCTATCACGCTCAGACAATGGGGGTGGGTACTCCTCGGTGCCATACTTCCCATGATCCTCATTCAGTCGTGGCGTGCCGTTGCGAGAAAGAGGACAGCTGGGAGACAACCGGCATGAACACACGACGAATCATGATTCTACTTATCGTCATACTACTGTCGAGTACCCAACTACTTATGAGCGGGGCTTCGTTCGCTACCGTAGAGACAAAGACTCTCGATGGAGCAGACTTCACGTTTCCCGATGATGCACTCAAAACGCAGATCACCCTCTTCGCGCTTGCACTCGGGACATCCAGAGCAAGTGGTGAGATGCAACAGGGGCACCTGCTTCAATGGCAGAGGCTGCTTGAATCGGATGGTGGATCACTTGGCAAGATTCCAATCTATCACTTTCCCGTGCTCGATGTCCCACGGTTTATTCAAGGGGTGGTACGCAGGGGAATCGCGAAGAGCTACGATGAACTCGTCCCTCCTGACCAGGGGGCGATTCTGTTCCTAAACCAGGCCGATGAGTTCGCTTCGCAGGCAGGTATTCCCATCGATGACCAAGCGACTTTGGCCGTGGTTCGGTCAGACAGAAGCATCGTCGGCTTCGTGAAGGGACCTCCTACTACAGCGACATACACCGAGCTGAAGAGCCTCTTGGCGACAGAGGAGTCGAAACTCTAGATCGAGATTCTACATTCTGCTACCAGCATGAATTGAAGAGCTTTTGCAAGTCACTTGCATTTTTCTCCTCCGATGTGTACTATATATCCGAGGAGTCGACTATGAAAAGAACAGCCAGGGGTCTCATCACCTCGCTACTACTACTTTCACTACTGTATCCCCTCTCTGCGCGTGGGACGTCCGAATCGGAACCATCCGGGTCTGTGACACCGAGAATCGCGGTGAGCATCGTTCCCCAACAGTATGTCGTGGATCGTATTGCAGAGGATCTAGCCGAGACTGTCGTGCTCGTAGGGCCTGGACAGAGTCCACACTCGTATGAACCCACACCGAGACAGATGGCATCGCTCTCTCAGGCTCATGCCTGGATCACCAGCGGCACGGAATTCGAAATCGCATTGAGACCGAAGATCTCATCCATGTACAGCTCGCTCACCATAGTAGATGGCACCAAAGGGGTCACGTTCCGCTCAATGGAGGAGCACCATCACGAAGAAGAGGCTGAGGATGATCACCATGATCATCATGAAGAGGAGCACCATCACGATGGAGAAATCGATCGACACACCTGGCTCGGCAGAGAGCCCATGAAGATCATGGCGCAACACGTTGCCGATACACTGATCAGCATCGACCCCACCCACACAGATATCTATCAGAGGAATCTCCATACGTTCCATACCGAGATCGATACCCTCTTCGATCGACTTACCGGAGAACTTGCTCCATTGGCAGGATCAACGGTGTTCGTCTACCATCCATCGTTCGGATACCTGCTCGACGAGTTCGACATCCATCAGCGAGCGGTGGAGACCGGAGGGAAGGAGCCGACCGCCCGCGCGCTCTCCAACCTGATACTTGAGGCACGAGATGCACAACCCGAAGCGATATTCGTACAGGCACAATTTCCCACACAGGCAGCTCGTACCGTTGCAGAGACAATCGGTGCGCAAGTACTCCCGCTCGATCCACTTGCATACGACTGGATTACGAACATCGAGAGCATCGGTGAGACACTACAGAGAACGGTGATGCCGTCACCACAAGGAGGTGCTCAGTGAATTCTGCTGCCATCTCACACCATCCTCATGCTCCAATCGTCTTGCAGTTCGATTCAGTGAAATTCTCCTATGGCGAAGTCCCCGTTCTTGATGGAGCCTCGTTTCATATGCATGCAGGAGAGTTCGTAGCCCTCG
Organism: uncultured Spirochaetaceae bacterium; assembly: GCA_964473245.1. GTDB lineage: Bacteria > Spirochaetota > Spirochaetia > Sphaerochaetales > Sphaerochaetaceae > CAYZJV01. The sequence goes on along the minus strand of CAYYOL010000007.1, from coordinate 34,850 downwards.
TAGGGCCAAACGGAGCTGGGAAGACTACCGTCCTCAAGCTGGTACTTGGATTGACCTCGCCCGAAACTGGAACGGTCACTCTGTTCGGCTCATCTCCTCAGATCGGACGAGAGCATATAGGGTATGTGCCGCAGCACGCAGATTATGATCCTACCTTTCCGATCTCTGTCGAGGAAGTTGTCCGTATGGGTCGCATCAAGCCATTTCTCCGCCGCTATTCCGCCGAAGATGCTCAAGCGGTCAAGGAAGCTCTCGCTACCATGGAATTATCAGATCTGGCAAAACGACCCTATCACGCACTATCGGGAGGACAGCGGAGACGCGTACTTGTAGCAAGAGCTTTGAGTGCCAACCCGGAGATGCTCGTGCTCGATGAACCGACATCGAATATGGATGCCGATAGTGAACGACGACTCTTCAGTGCACTCGGTTCACTGAAAGGGAAAACATCTATCCTTATCGTTACGCACGATACCGGGTTCGTCTCATCGTTAACCGATCGGGTGCTCTGTGTCGGGGACATCGGACCATCCGGAGTGGGTAGAGTTATCGTACAACACCAGGTCGAGCCAACCCGAGAGGCTCCTGCACAAATGTTCGGTGGAGCTGCACTCAAAGTACTACACGACAGCACACTTGGCGACGATTGTTGTTGCCCAGAAGGAGATCTCTCATGAGCGATGGCATTCTTTCAGCTCTATTCGACCCATCGATGCCGTTCATCCGAAACGCGTTGTTCGCTGGAATCCTCTCGTCGGTCCTCTTCGGTGTGCTCGGAACCATTGTGACTGTGAAACGAATTGCGGGGCTCGCAGGTGCGATCAGCCACGCAGTTCTTGGAGGAATCGGCCTTGCCCTCTACCTCTCCGCAACCGGCATAGTACCAAACCTTCCTCCCATTGCGGGGGCGATTCTCTTTGCAGTTCTCGCTGCAATTATCATCGGCATGGTATCTATGCGTGCAAGCCAACGAGAAGATACCGTCATTAACGCAATCTGGGCTATCGGCATGAGCATTGGAGTGCTTTTTATGGCGAAAACCCCTGGTTACACCGATCCGACAAGCTATCTGTTCGGGAACATTCTGCTTATCTCAAGCCGCGACTTGATCCTACTCGGCGTGCTCGACGTTCTTGTCATTCTCATGGTCTGGCGATTCTATCCACAGCTCGAGGCATCGTCGTTCGACAATGAGTTCAGCCAGGTGAAGGGTATCTCCACCCAGATGGTCTTCTTGATACTGCTCAGTGTCACCGCAGTGGCCATCGTACTACTGCAGACGTTCGTCGGCATCGTCATGGTGATTGCAATGCTCACACTTCCAGCAGGCACTGCAGGATTCTCGGCGAAGAACATGATCGGCATGATGGTGCTTGCAACACTCTATGCGTCGCTTTTTTCGATCGGTGGTCTGGTCACTGGATGGACCTTCGATCTCCCGGTTGGAGCAATGGTTGTCGTATTTGCCGGTGCCATTTTCCTCTCATACTCGGCAGCCAGGATGATCACGCGAAAAAAACGACAGGGAACAAGGGAGAGAACATCGGTATGACCAAAGCACGAAAAGCAACACTTCAGGTGCTCTTGCAAGCCGACCGCCCACTCTCTGCAAACGAAATCTCCGAGCGTATCGAAGTTGCATGCAACCCAGTCACCATCTATCGAACACTTCACTATTTGGAGCACCACGGGTATGCCGATTCGTTCGTACTGCACTGCTCTGAACATGGTACAGAACGCTACTACACAGCAGCAGCTTCTGATGAAGGCTCTCGAGGGCATCACCACTGGTTCCACTGTGAACGGTGCCATACTTTCATCGATCTCGGAGATTGCAGAATCTCTTCGCTCATCGACGGATATGAACAGGAGATGGGCATTCAGGTCACCGGCCACACGCTCTACCTAACCGGAATCTGCCCCGATTGCACCCACATGCATGCAGAAGGGTGATTTCGTTGCCGGTGAGAACTGCCCGCCCGCTCAGATCTGCGTAATCTACGCCGATCGCACCGATTTGAACATGACCAACGAAGCGACGATTCCCAAAGCGAGAAGTACAGAGAAGATGATCACTTCTCCAAGTGCCAGCTCTACTCCCGAACGTGCCATAACCAGCATCATCGCAAAGAGTGCAAGTGCCATGGTAAGCAGCTTGATGAAGAGTACCCCCGCCAAGGTGGCTCCGATCGCTCGTTCCTTGAGCAACAGAACTCCAGTCACTATCGATGCGGGAACAACAACACCAAGATCGAGCGCCTGAATGATCAGCGTGGTGTAATGCTCTATTCCCACCGGAGGCTCGCCCGCCGCCAACGAAGGAACGATGCGTGCGATCCACATGAGCGACAACAACACTCCCATGCCGATCAAGTATCCACCGAGAAAGCGTCTCGGATACCCAGCGACAAGCGAATCGAGCACCTCCCGTGCGCCAAAACTGCGAAACACAAGGACAAACGAAAACAGAGACATGCTGAACAACGCCACATAGAGGAGGAAAAGTGGATTGTACATAGAGAGGAACGAATAGGAGGCATAGGTATAGAGGAAATATCCCAACGCCCCACTGTGCAGTATTTTTCCCCGTACACTCCCTTTTCTGGCTGCGATCAATCCCACACCGAGCAGCGGAACACCCACGAGCAGAGTGACTACATCCTGCCCTCTCGCCTGGGCAGCACACGAGATCGAATCTCGAGCATATAATCCCGTTCCATCAAGAAGCACACGCTCACCGTATAGCGATTCAAAGCTCTCCGGGACTGCAGAGGAGCCCGAAAACGGTATCAATCCCGCAATGGATGCGAGCGAAGCCCCAATCATAATACACACAGAAAGGAGCGCGACAGCCTTCCGGGAGCCGCGATCTTCACCAGGTTCACTCACCATATCATTCCTCCCAGCTGTCAACCCTACGAGAGATCTTTCAGACTGTCAACTGACATTCAGGTCCACTGCCGACGCACAGGCTCCTCCCAGAGATCGAAGGTATCTGCAACAACTTCTGTAAGCGTCTGCATGACTATCTCTTGTGCAACAACCCCTTCATAGGGACCCAACTCATCGTGCGCTTCGGCGTGATAGGTCGACACTTGTAACTCCGAAAGGTGACCTTTCCTCTCCCCTACCAGATCACGCAACCGTTCTCCGGTCATCTGTGCGAGTACTCGATAATCGGTCTGCTCCACCACGACACTGAGAACATGACGGTCGGCTCCATCGTATACGGCCAAGGCATAGGGGAAGATAAGGAACCCGTCTCCATGTGCATTCTTGGGATTGACTTGTTCATAGGCACGGATACGGGAGCGAGGCCAGATCCAAACGCCTCGCCCGATCGGGTCCCGATCTTTGGGATCGGGCATTGCCGGCCAGCGGAGAACATCCACCGGGGCGAACGAATCGACAACGAACTGTTTCATACCAACCTCCTACTACTACTCAACAATAAGCAATCACACGCGTTCGACAAGATTGGCGACACTGAGATTTCCCAGTGTCCTGATTCCTTTCGCATTGATCTGCGATGCAATCGAGTCTCCTATGGTATCGAGATTCTGTTCCAGATAGACCTCCCCATACAGCGATTCGACCAATTCTACCACCTTAAGGTCCTCGAGCGGACGAGCAGGCACGTAAGCTGTCCTCGTGGGGTTGGTGGGAAGTATGAACTTCTTGTCGACCAGGAGGTCCAGCACAGAGAACAGCTGCCTTTCGTTCATAAGCAAACGGTCGGTGAGATCGCGAATCTTCGTATCGCCTCCACCAACGCGGTACTTCTGCCCAATCACCATCATCACATTCACCCCGTTCGCCAACTGCTCAGCAGGTGAAACCGGTTTTGCGAGGGTCATCTTCTCCGGTTGATATTGGTGTACATAGCTCACCTCTACCGCCCCGAGTATGACGATCCAGATCATGTAGACCCAGAGAAGAAAGAGGAATACTGCAGCGAACGAACCGTAGATGACCGAGTAGTTCAACACACGGGAGATGAGTGCAGAGAACAGGGCATTCACAAGGTACATGCCTATGGTGCCGACGATCGATCCGATCGAAGCGCTTGCGGTGCTCACCTTTGCATTCGGCGCTACCTTGATGATGAGGAAAAGAAAGAGCCACGCGATGACCCATGGTCCAACTATCTGTATCACGGAGAGAACGAGACTGTTGTAGAGGGTCCATCCGAGTACCTGGACCACCCAGGTGCTAAAGAGGGATTTTATGCTGATGTAGGCTCCCAGCAGTACGGCTCCGACGATCAAGACTGTAAGAAATCCGATCGATCGTTTCACCATGTTCATCTGTGTCGATGCAGATCGGTAGATTTGATTCACCACCGACCAGACTTTATTGAACAGGAGGATGGAAGTGATGATGAATGATACCAGGCCGAATGCTCCGAGTCCGCTCGCGTTGGTCGAGTAGCGTTCGATCATTCCTACAAGCTGCCCTCCTGCTTCGTCTCCAAAGATCGAGGTGAACAGATCCGCAAGCAGGATGTAAAATGGCTGCAACACGTTGAACAGTGCCAGAAATGCAACGAGAAACGATACGAAGGGAACGAGGGATATCAGTGTGGTGTAGACGATTCCGGAGGCGAGTATGGTTATTCTATCCTTCATGAACTTTCCATACCAGACTTCTATAAAGAGGATGAAACGCTTTATCAGTGAGCGTTTTTCTATTGTTTCAACGCGGGTAGGCATCGAATTCTTCTGTTTTTTCTGCATGTCTCTCTCTTAGCGGTTTTTCCTGGTTTTGTGTGACTCCAACCATGTACCAATCATGGTGTGTACCTCATCTCTGTTCGTTTCGTTCAAAAGTTCGTGGCGTGCTCCTTTGACCAGTGTACAGGTGATGTCAGTCAGTCCGACGCTTCGATATGCTTCACATACGGTTTCGAATCCTTTCCCGAACTTTCCTACTGGGTCGTTTGCTCCGCTGATCAGTAGGAGCGGGAAGTCTTTCGGTACTCGTTGTATATTTCGTTTGCTGTTGGCCATGGAGATTCCGGTGAGCAGGTCAACGAAGAATCTACTGGAACACACGAATCCACAGAGTGGGTCGTCGACGTACTTCTGGACTTCCCTTTCATCTCTGCTGAGCCAGTCGAAGCTGGTCTTTTCGGGCTGGAAGGCTTTTCCGAATGCTCCGAAGCTGAGGGTATCGAGCAGTTGGTCGGGATTTCTCCCTTTGTTTCTCCAGGATCTCACTGTGGCGAGTACTTTACCCACAGCTCCGAGCAGGCCTTGGCTGGCTCCGGTCCCACTGATGATTGCACCACGATAGTGCTCCGGATGGAGTGCTATGAGTGTTCTCACTAAAAATGATCCCATGCTGTGCCCAAAGAGAAATAGGTCTTTCTCTGGATGTCTTCGTGCGATTTCCTGGCTCAGTTCATATCCATCTTGCAGGACTCTTTGCCACCCTTTACTTGGAGCGAAGTATCCGAGGTCATCATCGCTTGAGGTTCTTCCGTGACCTCGATGGTCCTGTGCATAGACGGCAATTCCAAGACCATTCAGATACGATGCGAAGCGATGGTATCGTTCACTGTGTTCGGCCATTCCGTGGAAGATGTGGACGATGGCGTGGAAGTTTTTGTTTTCCGGTATCCAGCTTCTATAGAAGATGGACGTATTGTCACTTGCCGTGAATTGATTGGTTTCCATGACATGCCTCCATGGGTATTGTAAAGCAGGTGAAGAGGGCGAGCAACTAGGTAGTGATGACAAAACTGGAGTTTACCCCAAAGTGAAGCAATCGAGAAATCTTTGTCGTATTTTATATATGGAAAACACAATTCGATTCATACCACCCTTCTGCCCTAATCCTGAATGCAGATATCATGACAAAATGGCTTCCAAAGGCACATCCTGGTGGATTCGGAGGGGCTTCTATACTTCGCTCACAAGGGGAAACATCCAACGATACCGATGTAGAGAGTGTAAAAGATCATTCACTGAACGAATATTCTACACCGACTACTATGCAAAACGAATCGACATCGACCTGAGAGACTTGCTATTCCATTACTGCAACGGTTTCAGTCAACGAGCACTTGCCGACCACTACCGATGCACGACCAGAACCATTGCACACAAACTCCAGATTATCAGCCGACAAGCGATGGCTGCCATCACCGAAGCGAATGCCCACATCAGAACGAACGAGGACATAGCCATTGATGGCATGCAGAATTTCACAGGAAGCCAGTATCAACCAAACAACTACACCATTGCAGTAGGCCAGTGGTCACAATACATCAGCATGGTCACCCAAGTGATTTTCAGACGTGGAGGAAACATGAATGAACATCAACGAAAACGTCGAGCACTCCATGATCGGCAAGGACAATGGCGTCGGGGCGCATTCTCACAATCGATTCAGGAACTTGTCGACCACCTCGCGGCCTTCTCTTCGAGACGATCGGAGCACAAAAAGACGATGGTGTGCAATAGTGATGCCTTGAAGATCTATGCAGTCCAACTCGAGAAGAATTCCATGATACAGAAGATGATGGACTCTGGTGAATTCATCCATGTTATCACGTCGTCACGCCGATGGAGGGATATGAAAAACCCGCTCTTTCCGGTCAACTACATCGATTCTCGGTTACGGAACGATCTATCCGATTGGCAACGTGAGACAACCAGTTTCCCACGCGAGACAAACCGGAACTTCCAACGATTCCTCTGCTATGTCGCATATCACAATTTCTTCAAACCTCACAGAAGCACGATGCCCCGGATCACCCATGCCGAAGTTGCGGGACTACCGAAGGATATCCTAGAATCGATCAAGAAGAGATTTTTCGTAGGACGAGCTTTTCGCACACAACTTCACCTTTCAAAACAATGGCACCAATCGTGGTTTTGTGAACTCATCACGCCACTTCAAGTGAAGAACAGGGTACCATACAATGGGAATCGTCCTGCAGCATATCTCTCCCTATGATGCGATGCCACTTGCCAATTCAAACGCCGTCAACTACATTCGATACATGGAAAAGCTCTTCGTTTTCTCCGATCTACATGGCGATGTAAAAGCGCTTGCAATGCTGGTTGAACGCATCAAGATGGAACGCCCAGACCAACTGATCTGTGCAGGGGATGTTGGTCTTGAACGGCTTGGGCACAACCAGGTGATGCTATTTTCCACCGGTATTCCCATCTCCATTGTTCGTGGCAATTGCGATTCTCCGTGGATTTTCGCCGACACTGGCAGGCCTATTCCTCCGCAGTACGATAGCATGGAGTTTGGAGAACGAACCGTCTTCTTCACTCATGGGCAGCTATTCTCGAATTGGAGGATGGTTCCCCGGGCTCTGGGAGAACAGGATATCTTCATTACCGGTCATACTCACAGAGCGAAGCTTGTTCACACCAAAGGAGGTCCAACTCTCCTCAACCCAGGTTCAGTTTCGAGTCCTCGAGACTCCAAGCCCCCCTCCTACGCCATGATCAGAAGCGATATCATCTCTATACATGAGCTCTCATCAGGGGTTGAGCTTGAGAGCCTTGTGCTGTAGAAAAGTAACTCCAGTCTTGTCATCATAACCCCGTGGCGATAGTAAGCCCAACCCTGACATACGGCCTCCATCGGTCGGTAAACTGAAGGTCATACGACTCACTAGCCTGTATAACTCGATCAGTATCACTGAAACGCGCACCAAACGAAACCTCTACCCCATATGCCGCACCCTGATAATGCAACCTCCCATCCGGAAAAAAACGGAAACCGGCACTAGCATCGACCACAAGACACACAGCGGAAAACACGCGAACACGACCATTACTATCTAACGGAGAATCTGAATCTTCCATCACAAGGAAACGACGAACACCAGCACCTAAACGAGCGAAAGGACGCATCCAACCCACATCCCAGTATGAAAACTCATAATCACCACCGAGAATCCAGTGAGTGACAATCTCTCGTGTACGACCATCATCAGAGAGAGGAACCATTTTATACATATTGGTCGCGAACACACTTACATCATCGAATAGTACATACCGCAACGACGAAGAAAGCATCTGCTCAGGAAAAGAAAGCCCGATTGAAAGTATCAAATCGGAGGACTCCCATGCAATATCATCATCAAAATCGAGATGGAAGCCCATCCCACCATACCCCTGCAAACGATCCAGATACCACCGATAGGAAAAACGGAACAACCCAAAACGCCCACGAAGAAAACCCGTAAGACCAGTTTCGCTCATCGTCACCCGCTCGTGTGTGAAACTATCATCGTACGGATAAGCCCAAGAGTACCCAAGGCCGACCATGACATCGACCACAGAAGAACTAGACTGACCGATCGAAATATCAGTAGAGGCCGTACTTACATAGGAAATTGCATGCGAAACCTCTGCAGACGCACGAAAAATAAGATCGGTGTTAGAAAACCATGGAGCAGGTTCGCTGTAGGAAAAAGACAAACGGGAACCAAAATGGGGAGATATCGTAGATCTAGAGACATCATACTCCAGCACTACGGGCTCAATCGAAAAGACATCGTGGACAAAATTCTGCGCCCAATCCAATCCAAAGTTTCCCATGAGCGTGATCCCCGCAAATGGCGTCACATCAACGAGGATCCTCGTTCCGGGAAAACCGAAATCGAAATGGAACAGTCGACCTGCCTGGAGAATCAATTCATCGTACCGACCCGAACCCTCCGCAGCATCACGTGCTCGGAACGTCAACCCAAAGATAGACGTGTAGAAATCCCAACCAGAAGCATGGGAAAACAGAACTTCCATACCATAAGAACGGAGATCATCTGGATTGTCGGTGAGACCGAGAGTCACACTATCGTTGTACATGAGACTAGAGATCGTAGTCGGTCGATGGGAAGAAAAAAGCAGGGAAGGGCTACAAAGCATGAGTAATCCGATACATAGTATTTGAGATAATACGCTGGGAACGCGCCGAGCTCCAATCAGAATTACTCCTCCTCCAATGAAGCACAATCGAGTGTTCTGAGAAATTGATACCGTGTCACCAGCTTCGTGTAGGGCACAGTCACTCCCTCTTCGCAATTGCTCTCGGGTTCCAGAAGGAATCGTATCGGTAACGGTGCCGGAAGCGACTGCAGGCCTTGGAGACGCTGCCTCATATGAACCGTTCTCCTACCGATGGCAAGCAGTTGCTTCGTCGAGACCTCGATACCGGTGAAACCAGAGAGCAACTGAGCCAATGGAGCAAGATCGATCAGAACTCTCGCTTTGGTTGGGAACCGGGAGAACAGCTTGAGAAGCGAAGAACGAATCAGCTTTCCATTATCGTATAGCAACGGCACCATCATCTCATCACACAGGCCGATCGACCGCATGATAGCAAGGAAGTTCTCCTGCATGATGACCCACTCGGCTTTTGCATGGACATCGGTGGTAGGCAGCCATTCGCACAGCAACTCGGGGATGAACGGAGTATCCTCGTGCAATCCAAGCATAAGCGCCTGTCCCCACGCACCTCGAGGATCGTATGGCGCCATCTCTCGACCGGCAATCTGACAATCGATAACGGTGGCGTGCTCTTGTTTTAAGGAACGAAGAAACTGCACCACTCCGCCTCCAAATCGCTTCTGCACGGAACTCTGTTCGACCAGGCTCTCGAGAAATTCCCGTAGATGCGAAGTCTCCCCGAACCGGATAAGCACATCATCGAGAAAACCCCGATCGACGGCATCCATAATGCACCCGAGAAGCATGCCTGTGGAGACTGGATGTAGACCCAAATCGATACACCTCTCGCGCAACTGCATAACGACAGACGGGTCGTAGTTTCCAATATTTGAACCAAGGGCCATCATCTCTTGCGCATTGGGGAGGATGGTATCTTGCCCGCCTGGGCGCATCACGTTTCTTTGACAAGAGAGTAGACAATTTTCGCAAGCGGAACGCTCGAGTGCAAACTTTCTCGTGCACTCTGAAGCACCTATATGGAACAGACGAGGGTCAGTTCTCTTCGTAACATTATCGATCGCCGAAAAACCTCGCCTCTTTGCAAGGTCAAGCAGAATCAGCGGGCCTGCTTGCTGATACTCTTTTACATAGGTACTGGAACTCACTCGCTTCTCGATGCTCACTATCGCCTCAGAGAATAGTCGATCATCGAATGCGCGGAATGCATAGGGTCCTCGAGAAATGACCAGAGCCTTGATATGCTTGCCACCCATGACTGCACCAAAACCGCGCCGCTCCACCGCTCGTCCCTCATGCATGATGGCAGCAAGAGGAAGGCCCTGCTCTCCTGCAGGTCCTATACAAAGCACCGCTTCATCCCCTTCCGGTGATAGTAGCTGCACAGTCTGCGAAGTCCTTTTTTGCAACAGTTTCTCAGAGGGAACGAATCGAACACTCTCGGAATCTATGTGAAGCGTCATCTGGCGCCTTGCAACCCCCAGTATTACCACTGCTTGCCAGCCGCATGCTACAACATACGATGCAACCGATGCGGGCGCAGTTGCAGAACCGACCACATGTGTCGTTGCAGAGAGGCCTGTGATGGTGAGTGTGTTTGAACAGGGGGCTCCCGAGCCTGCGAGCGATCCAAGGGTGAGTATGAGTGGAGCCTGTGATGGATTCACTGGGGACGATGATTCGGTGAACTGAGACCAGAGATGGAGAGCTAAGGATTCTCCACCGGGATAACGTGCGTACGTGGACTCCGATAGTAACCGAACTTCCCATTGTTCGGTAGCGAGGTCGATAACGAGGTACTGTCTTGCTCCTCCCACTTTTTCCATAGCCGTCCTCTTGTACCACCAATCTACAGAGTGCTCACCCTCGTGTCAATCACAGACCCGATTTCACTCGACTGTTGTCCCTTGCAGAACCTACCTACTCCAAGTAGAATGACTCGCAAGAGGTAGCACACGATGTTCAAGAGGAGCGTCCATCGCAGGTTTGCGAATCTGTGCAGAAACATGGAAATTCTGTCGCGTCTTGATCCCCGCATTGGGTCTCTATTGGATGTCATAGAGGATGAGACGGTCATCGTCTACAGTCTCGTGCACCATACTATGCTCCGAAAGCTTACAACGAGAAAGGTTGGAAGGACTCTCCAGTTTATTGATCAGGAATCTGATGTGGACGCTTCAATCATCGTACACTGTTCCGATCCGCTTCGCTTCAGCACAGTGATGGCACATCGCGAATCATTATCACGGTGCATCGCAGATGGCGCTATAACTGTGCAAGGGCCATCTGAGATCGTCATGACCCTCATTCGACTCATAGAGCGAAGCATCTCGATCAACCGGGGATTGCATAGGATCAAGGTGGTGTCACTCCGCCTCCTTTCTCCTCGAGGAGGGCGAACATGAGTCCAGAGAAGATTCCCGATTACACATTTTCCTTCAGCATAGGCACTCCGATAATCACCTCCCATCGAGCGCTTGATCGACTCCCCTCGATTCTCTCATCGCTCGGTATGGACTCTCCCTTATGGGTGATTCCAGAAGACGCTCTGCAGAAACGGACACTCTCCGCACTCGTGAACACTCTGTTCGGCAGGGAGTATCTTGGAAAGCAGTCTCCGGTGGTACAAGTTCCTACCGCTCATACTGGTAGCGAGTACGGTGAAGCGAAGCTAAAAGAGCCTATCTCCACATACAACGGTGTCGTCGTCTGTGGAGATAGTGAAATAGCCCGTGCAGGAAGAGTGTATGCAGAGCGTGGTAAAGTGCCCATGATTCTGATTCCTTTCGGGCAATCCGATACAAGCGAGTATACCGGTGGAGAGGATGGTTCGATCATCCCCTCTCAAGCGGTGGTCGACGGGAGACTCACCCGCCTGGCTACACCGATCGGGACTGCACGGAGCATCTGCTTCGCACTGCTCCAGGTCTGCACTGCTTTACTAGAAACGAGCAATCCTATGATGGTAGGCACGGCGCAGTCTGCATTCTTCTATGCACACCAGGCACTCGAACGTCTGGTCGATTCTGCTAACAACAGAGTATCCTGGGTTGAATGCACGCTATCCAGTGCAGCCGCAGTACATGTAGCCGGTATCTGCGCTCAGAATCGGACGAACCATGCCGTGCTCGACTTTGCCGAAAGACTCGCCATTCCAGGTCTTGCAGACCGGTTCCAGAGTGCCGGAGCACTGCTTCCCTACGTGTGTATGCGCCTGAAAAGGGAGCGAGAGTCTGCATACAACGTGATGCAGGAGGCTATCATGGGGATGGATCCAATCGAATTCACCAAGGCCTGGTTGTCGCTTTCAGATCCCAAAGGAACCGATCGTATCATCCACTATCTGTGTGGAGATATGCACGACCTCCTTACCCACCCTCGTAATGTGAGGGAGCTGCTTCCATTACTCACGCTTTTTCCTGGAAAAGGGGGTGAACAATGAGTGCTTCGGTCGCATATTCATTGTCAAACACCGTAAGAGTCATCTCTGGAGAAGATTCAATACGTAAACTCTCTTCGTTCCTCAGTTCTGTTGGATGTGAGAATCCACTCATCATCCTCAGTAGAGGAGCTGCAGAAACCGGCATTTCTGATGCCATTCTCGCTGGCAAGGGAGTAACCACAGTAACTGCTTCAGATTTGCATAGCGACACGGTCAGAGTCCTCGTGAAGCGCTTTACCGAACAGCACCACGATGGAATCATCGCTGTGGGTGGAGGCTCGACTATCGATCTTGCAAAGGTCTTGAAGCTGGAATTACTCGGTGTGAACACGACCGACACGAGAAACGAAGGAACTGTACAGCTTGATACAGCCCACCCGTGCTACCCTCTTATCGCTATTCCGACCACGATTGGGTCCGGCAGTGCCGCGACACAATTCGCTTATATTTTCTCCAGAACCCTGCAGAGGACATTGTACTTTTCCCACACTGCGCTGTTTCCCGCTGCTGTCTTACTCGATCCGAAACTATCCAAGGCGATATCCCCACTACAAACTGCGATGGGAGTTGCCGCAATTCTCGGCAGGGCCATGGAGTCGATAATAAGCACACTCTCGACCCCCTCAAGTGAAGTATATGCGCTGGAAGCGATCAGGCTCCTTCTGATCCACTCGTTCAGAGTGGTACACACCCCGCATGATCTCGAGGCAAGACTCGGCATTTCCATCGCATCCCATCTTGCGGGGTTGGCTGTGTCCATGACTGGAGGGTCACTTGCACATGCTGGAGCAGTCGCCATGCATACCACTACCAACATTCCCTACGGGCAATGCATGATGGTGCTACTTCCTCATGCACTGCAATACAATTTTTCGGGATCCGAGTCAGCTCTGGCCAAGATTGCGACGACAGTCGGGATTAGCAAGGGCTTTGTGGGAAAACAGGAGGAGGACATTGAGCGAGAGGCCCTCTCCTGCATCGAGTGGACTCAGACGTTCTTTACCGAACTCACCTCGTCATTGACTCCGGTACCCGCGCGACGATTGTATGATATCGCAGGAAAGGAGAGACAGGTGCGGGCGATGCTACCCGAGCACTTGGAACCAATCGCCCGAGTCATCCACAGCAGTAGAGATCTGCTTTCCAGCAGACATCTTCCGGACATGCAAGATATCATCAGCGTTCTCGAAGCTGCCTATTGGGGATACGCGATAGATCGGGATGCAGTTCGGTACAAACATAACGAAAGCAAATGAGGAATATTCATGGAACAAGTCATCACGCTAACCTATAACCAGATAAGCATTCAGATACCAATTGGAACTCGCGTAGAAGAGGTGGTGACAGAGCGCCTCAAGTTAAACCCGGAGAAACCTCGTTATCAGGACAATCCTGTGATTGGGCTCCGCGTGAACAATGAGCTGCTTGCATTCGGTGCGAAATTGATGGTCGATGCCCATATTGAACCGATTCGGATGTTCAGTCATACCGGTAAACGGATCTACCGTCACACGCTGAGCTATCTCTTGGCTTACGCGAGTGAGAAAGTCTTCCCAGATCGCCGTCTCATCGTGGGACATGCTTTGGGAGATGGATTCTATTACACATTCGAAGACATTCATGATCTTGCTCGTGAGGATGTGGAGAAACTTGCTCAAGCCATGCAGGAGATCATAGACTCTGACCTGAAGATCCACCAAGGTACAGTCAGTTACTTGGCTGCACTTGAACATTTCAGGAGCAAGGGGTATCCGGCGACCGAGTTGCTCCTCTCCTATAGGAACGATCCGACGCTTGAACTCTACCGGTGTGGATCATTCATGGATATCACCTACGAACCGCTGCTCCCCTCCACTGGTATGGTGGGGGTATGGGAACTGCGCCCCTACGGTGAACGTGGTATGCTGCTTCGCTACCCACTTTCGAGCGATTTCCTCTCGATTGCCAAATTCAGAGACAACCCACTGCTCTTCTCTGTCTTCAGAGAAAACAAGATCTGGGGAAGTATTCTCAAGGTAAACTGCCTTGGGGAGATGAATGCTATTTGTGGTACACGTGAGATTTTCACGTTCATCCGAATGAACGAGGATCTGCAACATCGACGGATCGCTCAAGTCGCTGATATGGTAAGTGAAAAGAAGAGTGTGAAGGTAGTGTTCATAGCAGGTCCTTCTTCTTCGGGAAAAACCACGTTCGCCATTCGATTGGCCATACAGCTTCGTCTGCTCGGTTACAATCCGATACAGATTTCGCTCGACAACTATTACCGCCCGAAAGATCAGGCACCGCTCGATGCAGATGGGAAACCCGATCTCGAAGTTCTTGAAGCACTAGATCTCGACCTGTTTCGTGCCAATCTGAACGCTCTCTATGCCGGAGAGCTTGTCGACCTACCGAAGTTCGAATTCAAAGACAATGGTCGCCGATATTTCGAGAACAAACCCATCAGCCTATCGGATAATACGGTTTTGGTCATCGAAGGGATTCATGGACTGAATCCGCAGCTTATTCCGGGAATCGACAGGGGCACGACTTTCAAGATCTATATTTCGGCTCTCACGCAGTTGAATCTGGACGACCACAACAGGATTTCAACCACAGACAATCGAATTCTGAGGAGAATCGTACGAGACAACAGAACGCGCAGCACAACAGCTCAGATGACCCTCGAGATGTGGCCTTCGGTTGAACGTGGAGAGACGTTGCATATCTTCCCCTATCAGAATGAGGCCGATGTCATGATAAATTCGGCACTTGAGTATGAACTTCCAGTTTTGAAACCGTATGTCGAACCTTTATTAAAGACGGTCAAACCAGAAGCCTACGACGCCTATCCCACGGCAAGGCGTCTGCTGGGAATCTTGGAACATGTGTATCCTATTCCAGCAGACTTGGTTCCGAGCGATTCACTGCTTCGAGAATTCATTGGTGGAAGTGAATTCCACCAGGAGTGTCATTAAGGCCGAAGGTCAGACGTTGTATATATGCTTGAACTCATCGAATAGTTGCTGAACCTTGAACTGGCATTTTCCACATACCGTTCCAAATCCGGTGATATCTCGTAATTCGTCGAGCGTGGTCGCCTCTTTACTCTTCACCAACTCTTCGATTCGCTGATCGGTGACGTTCTTACATTCGCAGATGACCTTTGCGACTCTGCTTTTGAAAGGGTTCTCCCGACCATTTCGGTCAAGATAGTTGTCGATCGCTGCTCGAAGAGCCTTATCCCCGAGTACTGAACAGTGGAATTTGTGTTGTGGTAGTCCTCCAAGTCTCTCTGTGATCATTGCCGGAGTTAGCTCATAGGCCTCCTCAAGTGTCATGCCAATGGCGATTTCTGACATCATAGAGGTGCTGGCAATGGCACTGGCACATCCATAGGTCTGCCACTTGAGATCGGTGATAACATCGTCTTTCACCGTAATTCCCACTTTCATTTGGTCGCCACAAGCCATGGAACCGACAAGCCCCTCTCCATCTGGATCGAAAGCATCATCCTCCCACACATTCTTTGGATTCATGAAGTGCTCTTTGACCGTGTCCGTATATACCCAAACAGATGCATTGTTACTCATCTCGTTGAAATCTCCCTGAGCCGCTTGATGATTGGCGGCATTTTTTCCAAAACATAGTCGATATCATCCTCGGTGTTGAACCGTCCGAGGCTGAACCTGATGGACCCGTGTGCTAGTTCGACATCTAGCCCACTTGCAAGCAATACGTAGGATGGTTCCAGGGAACCGGTTGCGCACGCACTTCCTGTGGATACAGAGACGCCTTCGAAGTCCAGCATGAGAAGAATGGACTCTCCCTCGGCTCCCCCGAACGAGACGTTCAGAGTCCCGGGCAGACAGTCTATGGGATGACCGTTCACTACCACCTCGGGGATTCTCTCCGAGAGCCCAGTTCTCAACTTCTCTCTCAAGCTCCAGAGGGTTTTTCGCTCCTGTAGCGAGCTCTCCATGACTAACTCGGCTGCCCGACCCATTCCGATGATAGCGGCGTTGTTGTAGGTGCCGGCTCGCTTGCCCTGCTCCTGGTGCCCGCCTTTGATGAATCCATCGAACGGGGCCCCTTTGCGAACGTAAAGCGCTCCGACTCCCTTCGGACCATAGAACTTATGTCCCGATAGGCTCAGATAGTCCACGTTCCATGCATGGACATCGACATCCATCTTTCCAATCGATTGTACGGCATCGGTGTGCACCAATGCACCGACTTCATGCGCTAAAGCTGTGATCTTGGCAATATCCTGTATGGTTCCGGTCTCGTTATTACCCGACATGACCGATACAAGTAGCACATCGGGACCGAGCAGTTTGCGATACGCTTCCATGTCGATCTTTCCGGTCTTGTCTACCGGTGCATAATCGATTCGATACCCTCTCTTTACAAGGTGTCTGCATGTCTCGATGATTGCCGGATGCTCGATAGTGGAGGTGACTATGCGTTTCCGTTTCGCTCCATCGTCTATCATTTCCCGAGCCTGAGCGAATACTGCGTTGTCGGATTCGGAACCACCACTGGTGAAGATCACCTCGGATGGGTCGGCTCCGATCATACGTGCCACAGCACTGCGAGCATGTTCCACAGCTGCAGCCGATTCACGACCCGCGCTGTGCATACTCGAGGCATTTCCGTAGAGTCGATAACTCTCCTGTACTGCATCTATGACCTCAGGGGCCATCTGCGTAGTTGCATTATTGTCTAAATATACTGTTTTCATGTACCTTCTCTCTCTTCAACATACGGGTGCGACACCCGTGGGGTCAAGTCGTCATTTCCAAAGTAAGAGAAGGTGCAGGGTCTTCGTCGTCCGATCGGGAACCTCGATCTCTGCGGAAGAATCGGATATCTCGATGGATGGCAAAGCGAATATGCCGAGATTTAGCCCATTGGACATAGGCACAACTCTCGGGAAGGTATGAGGCGAACATTGCCCTGAAACGGGTTATCCTCTTACATCGGGATGCCTTTTCAAGACGTTGGAAATAGATGGTGCATTGTCGTGTCTTGGGATCGTAGTGCTCACAATGCGAATCGAGATCGTACACGACGGATCGGCCTGAGATGATCTTCTCGTGGCAACATAGACCACAGCGTGTGCAGGTATTCTCCCAAGCCGAAGAGGAGCTTCTCATACGTCGGAACTCCCTTGTCTGAGTTTTTCGAGAACTTCTGCAGTGTGCATATCGACAACTGGATGGACTGTTATCGGTGTGACCGATATGTAGTGCTCACCAAGAATGTGATAGTCAGTCTCCAGTTCCGAATGGATGAGTTCGGGAGGAACTTCTGTCTTCAATAGGAGAGTCATCTCATCTCCTATACCGACTCCGTTTGCATCTACATCTGCATCGCCGAAAGCAAGACCCAGTTTGGTAGAAGAGGCATCGTAGCTAGTCGATCTCGCACTGGAACTACGCTCGACGACATCGAAATAGGCGAGCTGTCCAATCATCCCCACGCGCCATTTTCCGTTTGGCTGCGGAGGAACGTTGATATTCAACAATACGTCTCTGGTGCAGAGCGGTAAAAATTCATGGAGATGCTCTGCGACGAAGGCGGCCGCTTCTACGAAGGGGTAGACGCCAGTCTCTTTATCGGCTCGGGCAGAAACCGCCATCGCTGGAACACCTCGCAGTGCGGCTTCGCTTGCCGCTCCGACTGTTCCTGAATAGAGAATATCTGTACTGGCGTTGTAACCGTGATTGATACCTGAGATGATTACATCGGGAACGATAGGTATAGCCTCTCCGTTCAGTCCATACAAGATGCAATCCGCTGGAGTTCCACTGCAATGATAGTGACGTGCGTCGTACCGTATGAACTTGATCTTCCCTTTCAATGTCATGGCATGCGACTGAGCACTTCGCTGGTCGCTCGGCGCACAGACCCAGACTTCGTGTCCCGCTTCCGCAAGAACGGTCTCAAGAACCGAGATTCCTTCTGACTGGTATCCATCGTCGTTGGTCAACAGAATGTTCATATTTAGTGCGATTCAATCTTCAGGCCATCCACAGGGTTATAGAGACTCCAGGTGGGTCTGAACCCGAAAATATGCTCGTATTCCTCCATCCTCGTGGTATACAGGTCCAGCGATTCGGGAGATAGCAGTACCAGGATGGTTCCACTGGAACCATTTGTTATCATGGTCGCTCCGAGACAGCCGGATATTTCGGTTGCACGTTTGGTGAGCCAATCAATCTCTGGACAGGTTACCTCGAACATGTCCCGCAATCCTGCCTGTACCTTACTGAGTACCTTACCATACAGCACCATATCTTTTTGTGCAAGCAGACGGGCTCCTTCCCGGGCCAGACGACTCTCAGCGAGGACATAGAGACAAATCCGTTTCTCCTCCTCGCTCAGCTCTCCAACCGATTCCTTGAGCTCTTGCTCCGAGACATCACGCACGAGACCATTCGGAAATTCAGTGCGGAGGTGTTCAAACGCCTTCCTGCTCTCTCTTCTTCGGATGGCAAACTCCTCGCGTATCGCATGAGGTGAGATTCTACTCTCCACAATGAGAGGAAGCAACATTTCATTCTCGACGAGCTGTGGTATGCGTTCAAAGGTGAGGTGATGAACATCGTAGAGCAACAGTGAGTTCTTTCTCACATGCATCATGGCAAGGAAAATGATGAGTCGACACTCCTCTCCCGTGAATGACGAGAGAGCAGAATAGGCTATTGCAGGACAATCATCTAGGTTAAGGGTATCGTGATAGAGCTCTCGTAGAGCGATAGTCGCGCCAAGGGCGATTGCCGAGTTTACCATAGTGCCATCCCTACTCAGAAGATTTCCTGAGAAGGTTATGTTGAAGCCTCCGGAAGGGAAGCCTCTTCCTTGTAAAACAGAGACCACGCCTTTAATGATATTTGCCCAGCGATCCTCTCTACGGTATTTCACATTCTGGAGGTTGAATCGCTTGCGGTCCTTCATGGGAGCGAGAAATAATCGCACGCTCTGGTCACTTCTCGGTGAAATGGCGATAGTAAGAGCAGACGAGGCGGCTCCACACAGAGTAAAACCCTTGCAGTAGTCGGCGAACTCCCCTAAGAATGTCACAATTCCGGGAACCGTCACTACTGATCTGGGCTTGTCCTCATGTTCAAGTTCATGGAGTTCCGCAATCTGTTTCATATGGTCCTTTATGCATCAATCTTAGGCGAAGACCACCGAGAATGCAATAAAAAACCGCTCCTCCGTGAGAAGCGGTTGGTTTCAACACCGTGTAAATTAATTGTTGGCAAGGCCGTATTTCTTCTTGAACCGCTCAACACGTCCAGTGGTGTCGACCAATTTCTGTGTGCCGGTGAAGAATGGGTGACATGCACTACAAATTTCAATATCGAGGTTCTTGACGGTGGATTTCGTCTCGAACACATTCCCGCAAGCGCAGGTTACCTTGGTTAATTCATACTTGGGATGGATTCCCTGTTTCATCTCTCTTCCTCCAATCTCTATACTGCTACCCTCTGCTACGGTCTGTGCCTTGACAGAAGGACGACTTCATAATCACGTCTCCGACTAGATTACACCCCAGTGTTCATAGAACGGAGAAACGCCTCATTATTCTTTGTTTTCTTCATTTTGTCAATGAGCAGTTCAGTCATCTCGATATCTTCGAGTGGGTTGATGGCATTTCGCAATGCCCAGATCTTAGCGGTCTCTTCCTCGGTGAGCAGCAAATCCTCTCGTCTCGTACCCGATTTCTTCACATTGATTGCAGGCCAGAGTCGTCGTTCTGCCATTCTTCTATCGAGGACGATTTCATTGTTACCGGTTCCCTTGAACTCTTCGAAGATGACTTCATCCATTCGGGATCCAGTCTCAATGAGCGCAGAAGCGATGATTGTCAGGCTTCCACCATGCTCGATATTTCTCGCAGCTCCAAGGAAACGCTTTGGTTTGTGCAATGCGTTCGAGTCCACTCCACCAGACAGGATTTTTCCCGATGCAGGAACAGTCTGATTGTATGCGCGGGCTAATCGAGTGATGTTGTCGAGAAGTATGACTACATCGCGCTTGTGTTCAACAAGGCGCTTCGCCTTTTCGATCACCATCTCGGCAACAGAGACGTGCCTTGTCGCCTGCTCGTCGAATGTCGATGCGATCACTTCTCCCTTGACCGTTCTTCGCATATCGGTGACCTCTTCCGGTCTCTCGTCAATGAGAAGCACCATGAGATAGACCTCGGGATGATTCTCTGTTATGGCATTTGCTATCTTCTGCATGAGAATGGTCTTACCTGCACGAGGAGGGGCTACGATGAGACTTCGCTGACCTTTTCCGATTGGACAGAACAGGTTTATGATTCGCGTAGATATATCGGAATCGACTGTCTCCAAGTTCAATCGAGAATCGGGATAGAGCGGAGTAAGCGAGTCGAACCCTGCTCGGGCTCGAGCAGCCTCTGGTGCTTCATGATTGATCGTCTGCACCTTAATCATGGCAAAGTATCGCTCTGCATCTCGCGGTGGTCGAATTTGACCCTCCACGGTATCTCCAGTCTTGAGACTGAGCATCTTTATCTGTGAGATCGATACGTAGATGTCTTCCGGTCCACTGAGATAGTTGTTCTGCGGAGATCGGAGAAAACCATACCCATCGGGAAGGACTTCCAAAGCACCGTAAGCCATGATGACGCCACCTTTCGCAGCGTGCAACTTGAGAATCTCGACAATGAGTTCCTGTCTCTTCAGATCCATGATGACCGGTTGGGTGATCCCAAAGTCTGCAGCCTTCTGTCTGAGTGAAGGCAATGTCATCATGGAAAGATCATTTACCACAATACGGGGAACGTTCGGATCCTCTACGTAAATTTCCACGGGGATATCCTCGACTTGCGAGTTTGAACGATTATTCTGTCTATTGTGATTGTTTTTCTGGTAATTTGATTTCTGTCGATTGTTCTGTTTGTTGTTCTGGTGATTTCTTGACTGTTGTCTATTGTACTGTTGGTTGCCATGGTTTCTGTTCTGGGTCTGAGGAGACGATTGTTGTGATTGAGCAGGTTGCTCACTACCCCTTTCTACACTCTTCTCCTGTACACTAGGTGCTGGAGTCGACTCGACTTGCTTCTTCCTTGGTGGTCGGCCTCGCTTCTTCGGAGTTGGCTTTCCTTCGCCTTCTGCAGGTTGACTGGAAGCCGGCTCAGCATTCGGAGACCCCTCAGAGGAATCTACTTGCGATACTTTCACCACAACAGGAGACGCGGAGTCACCG
The DNA here is from genome assembly GCA_964473245.1 of uncultured Spirochaetaceae bacterium. Classification (GTDB taxonomy): domain Bacteria; phylum Spirochaetota; class Spirochaetia; order Sphaerochaetales; family Sphaerochaetaceae; genus CAYZJV01. Next base: position 13,241 of record CAYYOL010000007.1, on the reverse strand, counting down.
TTCTTCCGCCGAACTACGCGCTTTGAGGGCTTCTGTGTTTCCGAGTTTTCCGCGTTACCCTTTTCGGGAATCGCGAACAATTCGGGACCTTTTTCATATTCTGATGTCATTGATAATCTCCAAAGAATCTAATCCACATGGATGCGAACTTGTTGTCTTTTACACTATTGCATGCTTGCTGTATGATTTCGCAGGAACTCTTTTCTTTAATTATTTGGATGGTAAAAGGCAATCCCGCTGGATACTTTAAATATATTGCCAGGTTGCAATGATGTCAAGCAAGTCATCCCCGTTTATATAAAAGTAACCAAGTAATACAGCTGCCACTGCAGCCCTTCTCCGAACGGAACTACGTCCATAGGAGCTGAATCGAAGTGCCAAGGAGACGGGAGGACGATCTTTTCCGGAGAATCCGAACCACACGGTTCCTACCGGTTTTTCGGGCGTCCCTCCATCGGGTCCAGCAATGCCAGAGACTGCAATCGCTAAATCGGCTCCAGAAATATCCATGGTTGCCCGAGCCATGCTCGTAACCACCTCTTCCGAGACAGCACCATATGCTTCGATCTCGTTTGCTGGGATACCCAATAGCCGCTCCTTAGCGCTGTTAGCATAGGAGACGATCGAACCCCAGAACCATGCTGAGCTACCCGGTCGGTCGGTCATCAACTTGCCGACTAACCCTCCCGTACAGGATTCGGCACAAGCAAGAGTCATGGCATGTTCCTGCAGGAAGTCGCTGAGCAGATCCACCACGGAGATATCGCCTCTGTGCACCAGACCCTTTCCTATATGCTCTTGCACCGCTGAACCCATTTTCTGGCGAGATAGATCCGACCCTCCACTCAGGTAGAGACTGATTCGATACTCTTGTGCACGGGTTCCCCAGAGAATCTGCTTTTGAGCATGTTCGTAACAGATATCTTCCAGTTTGGACTCAGGTGTCAGAAAGCAGGTATATTCGTCGCGTCCCACGAGTGTCTTGCCCACAGCTTCAGCCAGTTCCGGTAGAACTCTGCCAAAGAACATCTCATGCATCTCGACCGGAGGTCCCGGCATGGCATAGCAGGTCACGGTTCGACCATCCGATGGCTCAGGAGCCGGGAATGTCCCGGTAAATCCGGGAGCCGTCCCTTTCGGATTCGGTACTACTCGAAACCCTTCAGGAACGTATACTTGTCGCTTGTTTGCACCTTCGATTCGGTCGCCGATTCGCTCGTGGAGAACCTTGTAAGCTTCAATGTCTAGAACGAGCGGAACACCGGCAAGGTCTGCGACGACTTGTCGTGTCATGTCATCGCTAGTCGGCCCCAATCCCCCAGTTAGGATAATGAGATCGACTTCCTGGGCACACTGGTGAAGCAGTGGGGAGAGCGAACCATCATCTGGAACAATCACGATCTTGCGAACTTGATATCCAAGATTCGTCAATTCACGGGCCATGATCGTTCCATGCTTATCTGCTATGATGCCACGGGTAATTTCAGTTCCAATGATACAAAGAGCGACCGTCGCGTGAGCTTGATCCATATCAGCGTTCCTTTCTCCACCGAACTATTCGGAGAACTGCTCCGAGGAGGAGTAGCCCAACCGAAGCGAAGACCGCTGCCTGCGCAAGATAATCGACATAACGAGTATAGATAGTATAATCGTCATCGGTGTAGACAGGGACATCGTAGATATGCCACCCACGGGTGAACGGCTCCATGGGATCGACGACTTTTCCTGTGGGAAGAATCACTGCCGTGATTCCCGAGTTTGTACCACGGACCGTCGATCTTCTGTTCTCGATCGACCTGAAAACTGCAAGTGCCAAGTGCTGCATCTCTGCCGATACTGCACCAGACCAGCTATCATTGGTCATATTCACAATCACGTCTGCTCCACTTCGAACGAATCCCGCTGAGAGATACCCAAAGACATCCTCGAAACAGATCGGTGTGGAGAAACGAACCCCTTCATCTGTCTCGAAGACAACTGGGACATACCCTTTTTCCCACCAGTTATAGTCATTGGCAAGAAGCAGATTGTAGAGCCAGGGCAACTCTTTCTCATAGGGAAAGTGTTCGGTGAACGGAACGAGATGTTGCTTGCGATACGTCTCTCTGATCTCTCCACCTTCAAACATGATGACGGTATTGTAATCTTTCCTATTCCACGATCTATCGGGCAGAAGGGGGGGGAGATTCTCGTCGTCCAACACGCCTTCCGGGTTCCCGGTGAGAAGTGGAACCGGCAGCGATTTGCCGAATGCAACGAACTCGTCAACCAGTTCGGCGGTCGCTTCATCTGTCTTGTAAGTCGTATGCCAGTAGACCGATGGGACGAACGCGGTCTCTGACCAGATAATCATATCGGGATTACCCTGAAGGGCTTGGAGACTCATGGTCCGAAGATTGTTGAAGTTTCGTTTGTATGTTTCGAATCCACCCTTCCAGGAATCAGCATTATGCTGGACGGTGGCTACACGCCAGTACTGATCCGGCTCTTCCCGATTCCAGGTGTTCATAGTCACGAATCCATAAACGAAGATAAACACCATGGCGACACCATAGCAAATCACGGTGATCCTATAGTCTCGAACAAACTGCGTGAACGCCATGCGAGGACCGGACCACTGGTCTCCGACATAGCGACCAAGTAGAGCCTGGGGGAGAATCATGATGAACGTAATTCCCCATATTCCTGAAAAATCTGCAATCTGTATGAAAGGGAGGAATTCGTAGACAGCTGAACTGATGGTTCCATAGGGGTATCCTGCGAACCAGGACTGGCTCAGATAGGAATAGGCTACCCAGATGATTGCCTGCACCAGAAAACCGAATCGCTTGAACCAACGATCAGCTGCCTTCAACGCTGGAAACAGCAATACCATCTCTCCACCCTTGATTATGGGGACCAGCAAGATTGCAAGTGGATGGAAAGTGGTAAGCCAGTAATTGAATAGTGTATAGAAGGTGAAGCCGAATAGAAACCCATAGAATGGGATTGCTTTCCAGCTGGTGTGGCGGATAACCGCAAAAAGAGGGATCAAAGCGAAAAAGGCTATCGCACCGAATCCCTTATTCGACAGAAATCCTGGAAACGCAAAAGAAAAAATCAGCGCAGTTACAAGGAGAACCAGGATTTCCAACCCGTATGTTACAAAGCCTCTCTTCTTAGGTAATTCCACAGCTTCCCGTATTACTTATCGTCGTTCTGGCGAAGCTTCCAGACATAATCCTTCAACTCCTTGCCAGGTCTGAATATTGCCACACCGTGAGTATCAACAGCAACGAGCTCTCCAGTCTTTGGATTTCTCGCACGCTCTCTACCCTTTCGTGTTCTGACTTCAAATGTGCCGAACCCTCGAAGTTCGATCACCCGGTCTTCTTCCAGACCACGTTTGACCTCTTCGAAGAACTCGTCAATCACACTGTGGACATCGGGACGATTCAATCCAAGCTTCTCCTGGATATTCTCGATGATCTCAGCCTTTGTTAATTTATTATTAGCCATGGACCTACTCCTTATTGAAAAAATCTCTGCACAGTGTGCTATTCGGCTTTATTCAGCGCATTGAACTGCTGTGCAAGTCTGGATTTCTTCCTAGAAACAGTGTTTGAGTGAAAGACTCCTCTGCTTCCTGCATTGTCGATGAGCTTGATTGCAAGATCGAACTTCTCTTTCGCGAGGTCCTTGTCCTGAGCTTGTGTTGCAAGCTGAAACTTCTTTATGGCAGTGCGCACTGCACTTTTCGCCTCTCTGTTTCTCATTCTTCTCTTTTCATTCTGGCGCTCTCTTTTGGCAGCCGAGCTAGTGTTGAACACGTAATACCTCCAAAGGTTTGTCAATTATATAAGTTCAAGGGAATTATTTGTATCTCTGAACCAACGGATACACAAAATACCATACTCCGTAATATCGGTCAATACAATAGTTTGTATCAGTTTGAGAGAAATTCGTCTAGATAGCCACGGTCCACTTCCCATCGAGAGTTGTTTTCATTATAAGAAACTGCGGTGAATGGAATGGTGAGATGCCTACCCTCTGACCCAATCAGTGAAATCTTACGAGAGAGAATGTTCACTTCCGAAATCTTCATGAGTTCATGTTGAATCTTCAGTCTACTCCCCTCCTGCGGCAGATGCCGTTTTTCTTCAAGATAGAAGTCGTATTCGTACGAGAGGCAACACAGTAATCGCCCACAGGGACCCGATATTTTCGTGGAGTTCAGAGAGAGGTTCTGCTCCTTAGCCATCTTGATGGATACCGGATTGAGTTTGTCCGTGATGGCATGACAACAGAAATCTCTACCACAGACAGCCAGCCCCCCGAGTACTCGAGATTCATCTCTCACCCCAATCTGACGCAACTCGATACGAATCCGGAAGACTGAGACGAGATCCTTCACCAGATCTCTGAAATCCACACGATTTGCTGCAGTGAAGAAGAAGATCACTTTCGGCTCACCGAAAAGATAGTGTGCCGAGACCAACTTCATATCTAATCCGTGCGCAAGTACTTTCTCTCTGCAGAGCACGAGCGCCTCGTCCTCCATTGCACTGAGCTCTAGGAATCTGGCATGATCCTCCTGTGTGGCGATTCGGTCTATCCAATCGATTTCACCAGTTAGCTTGACCGGCTTCTCGTTTCGGTACTGGTGTTTCGCCGGATTGCAGCCGGTGCATCCTGAACAGGGTTCCCGCTCCTCTTTTTCGTACACTATTCCAGAGGCCAGATAGGGAGGGTCCGCCTCTCCGAGCTCTTCTCCAGGCTCTCCCACTGCGAGAAGTTCCCCCTCTCCCTCTCTCTCTTCCAAGGGCTCCCCGTGGAGACAGGCTCCCTGAAACTCGGTGGAACCGGGCTCATACTGCCCCATATCCATGGCAGATCCGACGACCATTCCGTAGTCGAGACCATACCGGGAAGGAGCAATGACATGAGCACCGCGCTCAATCTGATCATCCGATGCACAAACGGTCAACTCGTTTGAGGAGGGATTCTTTATCAGATACACATATCCATATTCGGGCCGCTGGGAATTCCTCTTCTGCTGAGGCTCTCCATGCTGGTCACCATGATGTTTTCTATCTTTTCTCATGAATTTCCTTATTTGCTTTTACTGGAAAACATTATACCCAGAAAGCCTATCCTAAGCTACCATGTGAGGGCAAAATTGTCAAATATAAATCCACCTTGACGGGTACATATCTTCGTGCTATCTTCTTGTATAGTCTCCAAGAGACATATTTCTTATCAACGTCAGGAAAAACCATGAAATTATTTGATACTCACGCCCATATCGGCCTGATACATGAAGACCAGATGGAGCAGTTGCTCATCATACAACTCGCGAAACGAAAATCCGTTTCTCATATCGTCAGCATATGTAATAGCCTGCACGACTTCGAACAGGTATACGAAAATCTTCGGACTGCAACCGGAGTATATCATGCTGTGGGGGTCTCTCCATCTGAGGTAACCAACCCGGGCATGCATTGGGAGCAGAAGATTCAATCATTCGCTAAACTCGAGCGCGTGGTCGCCATTGGTGAGATTGGACTGGATTACTATAGAAATTTTGGAGACAAGAACTCTCAGGTTGAACTATTCATAAGACAGCTCGATATTGCCAGAAGCCTGAACATGCCTGTCATCATCCACAACAGAGAGGCTGGTCGGGACATCCTCGATATTCTCAAGACCCGTATCGGTGAGAAGGGGGGAATCTTCCACTGTTACAGTGAAGACTGGTTCTATGCCATGGAAGCATTAGACCTGCCAATGTACTTCTCTTTTGCTGGAAACATAACATACAAGAATGTACGTCATCTTCATGAGACGATTGCGAATCTTCCTCTAGACCGTATTCTCATAGAGTCGGAGAGTCCGTTTATGGTTCCCTCGGCATACAAGGGAAAGAGAAACAAGCCTGCATATCTTATTGAGACAGCAAAGGCAGTCGCAGACATCAAACAAATTCCACTTGAAGAGGTGGCACAGGCTCTCTACGAGAACAGTCTTCGTGCTTTCCACCTCACGGAGCCTGCATAGAAAACCATGGAAATGACAACATCCTCCAATGCTCTTTTTCATCCCGTCGATATCGGTAGTGTCCACATCGACGGGAATCTGTTTCTGGCACCTCTAGCAGGATATACAGATAGAGCCTACCGCTCGATTTGCATAGACCATGGAGCATCGTTCACCTTCAGTGAGATGGTGAGCGCCGAGGGCCTTGCGCGTGAGAGCGAGCAGACGGTTCACCTTACCAGCCGAGCTTCGAATGAAACTCTGCTCGCCATTCAGCTGTTCATGGGAGAGGCCTCGGTGGCAGAAAGAAGTCTCAATCGGCTCAAGACTACCAATCCCACCATAGTTGACATCAATTGCGGCTGCCCTGTACCGAAGGTCGTGAAAACTGGCGCAGGTTCTGCTTTGCTCCGGGATCCAGGAAAGATCGAAGAGATTGTCCGAACAGTGAAGAATGGAATCGATGTTCCGGTCTCCATCAAGATACGGCTGGGATGGGATTCCCATTCCATCAACTATCGAGAGACTGCAGATGCAGCGCTTGCCGGGGGTGCAGACATGATCACCATGCATGCACGTACTCGTGCCATGGGATATTCTGGATCAGCCGACTGGGAGGCTTTGCGTGATCTGAAGCAGTTCATCGTAGCAACATCTCCCTCCGTGGTTGTATTCGGTTCGGGAGACCTGTTCTCTCCAGAAGCTGCAAAGCGCATGCTTGAAGAGACTGGTATCGATGGAGTCATGTTCGCCAGAGGTGCACTGGGAAATCCATTCATCTTCTCGGATACGCGCACACTTCTGCTTACAGGAGAGGCTCCTCTGCAGCACAGTGTCGAAGAGCGAGTCGCGGTCATGCTGGAACACCTCTCTCGGGCGATTGGTACAGTTGGAGAGAGAGTCGCATGCAGAGAGATGCGCAAGCATGCCACCTCATATCTAAAAGGGTTGCCCCATGCGGCAAAAGCAAAACAAGCATTGGTGAAGGCCGAGACTTTCGCTGAGTACGAAATTGTCTGCAGACAGCTATTATCTGCCGAGAGTTGACGTTGCCAATCGTTACATGATAGCTTTCACAGTGTCCCGGACAGCAAGGGGAAGGAGAAGACATGAGAGTTCTTGTATTGGGCTCTGGAGCTAAAGACCATGCGATGACTTGGCTGTTTTCCCAGAGTAAGTTGGTCGATGGGCTCTATGTAGCACAGGGTAATATCGGTACCGCAGCCATTGCGGAAAACTTGCCGACAGTTGATCCATCGTCCCCGGAATCTGTATATGCAGCCTGTAGAGAACACAGCATACAATTTGTTTTTGTCGGCACCGAGGCTCCGCTGTTTACCGGCGTCATCGATTATCTCAACAACAGAGGAATTGACACGTTCGGAGCTCCCGGAAATGCATTGAAACTTGAAGGTGACCGCTACTTCGCACGAACCTTCACCGCACGACACAATATCCCCACTCCTCCATACAAACTGTTTTCAGATGAAGAATCCCTTTCGAGTTTTCTGTATCGCCACGCAGGAGAGTCTTTCGTTCTGAAGCGGAACGCCATGGCTCCTAGCAGAATCATGGTGGATTCGAATGATTACGAGACACTCATGGAGTTCGGCAGAGGTATTCTGAAAACTGACAATCTTCTTGTAGAAAACCATCTTGATGGACTTGCCGTCACTATTACGGTATTCACGGACAACAACGGGTATCTCATGCTTCCACTCTGTTCCGACTACACAAGGAGCGAAGAGGGTGGATCTGGGGCTGCTACCGGAGGCATGGGCTCAATTTGCCCAGTTCCCTTGCCGAAGGATGTTAGACAGCAGATCATCGATCTTATCATTGAACCGACACTCTATGGCATGCAGGTCGAACAGTTCGCCTACAGGGGAGTGCTCACATTCAGTGTCATTTTGACCGCAAGCGGTCCAGTGCTGGTCGATTATCACGTTCGATTCAACGACCCGGCAACACAAGCGATCGTACCGTTGATAAAGAGCGATATCATTGAGATCCTCAATGCTATGAGGGAGAACCGCCTTAACGAGTTCGAGCTCTGCCTCTCCACAAAGAGTGCTGTATCCGTTGTCGTGGCAAGCCAGGGCTATCCCGATAATCCGAAGCTTGGAGAAGAGGTGAAGCCTCTACCGAATCTCATTCGTCACAATCTCTTAAAATCCATGCCCATGGTATTCTATGGTGCAGTTATGGAGAAGGGGGGAAAAGCGGTCACTACTGGTGGGCGAAATGTGACTGTGGTCGGAATTGGGCAGAACATCATTCAGGCAAACAAACAGGCATACCAGTATATCGACTCCGTTGAATTCAACGGAGCCTGGTATCGAAAGGATATTGGGAACAAGTTTTTCGAAGATTGATTAGGAGCTCGAAGAGTGTTGTCTGCGTATTTCGTAAAGGAGCACTCCAGTCGCAACTGAAACGTTGAGACTGTCAATGTGCCCTGTCGTGGGAATTCGTACCATGTGGTCACACCGTTTCTGTACGAGTTGACTCAATCCAAAACCTTCCGAACCCATAACGAGGACCGTCCTTGGTGGAAACTGTGTTCTCTGACACTCGTCACCCCCCATATCTGCCCCGTATACCCAGAAATTATGCTTTTGCAGCAACTCGATTTCCCGGACTAGGTTCGTCACCGAAGCAGTGGCTACATAACGTGACGCGCCACTGGAGATTCGTTGAACTGTCTCATTAGACTGAGCACTTCTCCGCTCAGGAACGATGACTAGATCGACTGAGAACTGATCTGCACTCCGCATGATCGCACCGAGATTGTGCACATCGGTTATTCCATCCAGAGCCAACACCAAAGCCGGTTCATCATCTGAAAGTCGCGAGAGAAACTCTTTGACCGAAAGCACATTGCTTTGCGTGTCTCGCTTACCCCGTTCAACACCGAGCTCAAGCATAGCACCGCGATGATCAGCGTTCTGTGTCATCCGATCCAACTCAACTTTTGCGATCTTTCTGATCGAAATCGAGTTCCCCTTTCGAGCGAGAGATTCAAGACGACTGTTTCGCTTCTCCATATTTCTGCAGATATAGAGGGTACTCCCTGCGGGAGCATCCTTCAACGCCTCTTCGATTGCATGAAAGCCCAGTACTCTATCACCCATGCTGACTCCTAGTCATTGAACGGTATCGGCTCCGGGCGTGGATTTTCTCCCATCACCTCAGAGAGTTGATTCATGAGCTTTTTCGCTTCACGATTGAGTTTCTTCGGAGTCTCCACAACCAGCTTGATATACTGATCGCCTCTCTGGTCAAGAGAAGACCGAAGTTTCGGAACCCCCCGGTTTCTGAGACGGAGGACCTTCCCGTTCTGGGTACCTGCAGGAATGGCAACTTTCACGCGTACATCATCGATGGTCATCACCTCGATATCTCCACCAAGTGCAGCCTGCGTGAACGAGATCGGAATCTGACAGTAGAGATCGTTCCCGGAGCGCTCAAAGTAGGGGTGAGGCCGTACGTTCACATACACATACAAATCTCCTGCAGGGCCTCCATTGGGCCCAGCATCTCCCATTCCATGAATGGAGATCCTGTTTCCGGTATCAACTCCTGCTGGTATGGTGACCTTGAGTTTCTGTTTCTTCCTCATGAGACCCGAACCATGGCAGTCGGAACAGGGGTTCTCGACTATTCGCCCCTCACCGCCACAGGTTGGACAGGTAGAAGCAATCGAGAAGAAGCCAGAATTCCTTCTCACCTGCCCCACACCATTACAAGTGGGACAGATCTTCTTCCCGGATCCGCTCTTTTCACCAGTTCCATGACACGTGGTGCAATGCACCTGATGCGTATAGGAAATTTCCACTTTGGTTCCGAATACGGCATCTTTGAAATCTATATCGACATCGTACCGCAGACTTGAACCAACGGCAGGACCTCGAGATCCCTGGCCTGGTCGACCTCCGCCGCCACCGCCGAAAAATGAACCAAAGATGTCGCCAAAACCCCCACCGAACAGATCGCTGAAGTCGCGGTACACATTAGAATAATCTTGTGCACCACCGGCGTCGACACCTGCGAATCCATACTGATCGTACGCTTGTCGCTTCTGATCGTTGCTCAACACCTCGTAGGCTTCACTGGCTTCCTTGAATCGCTCCTCTGCCGCAGTATCACCCGGATTCTTGTCTGGGTGATTTGCGACAGCAAGTTTACGATAGGCTTTTTTGATTTCCTCCTGGGAGGCTCCTTTAGGAACTCCCAGGACTTCGTAATAATCCCGTTTTGCCACGGTGTAACACTTCCTTCAGTAAAAATTCGATCAGTCTACAACTTCATAGTCGGCATCTTCAACACCGTCATCGGACTTGGGTCCCGATTCTCCGGTATCTGCAGTGCCAGCACCTGCATCATCAGCAGCTCCCTGCTGAGCGGCAGTGGCTTTATACATCTCCTCAGCCAGCTTATAAGCTGCCTGCTGGAGTGCCTCAGTCTTCGCCTTGATCTCCTCTACGGTATCCGATGCCATGGCACTCTTCAAATCTTCCATCGCACTCTCAATCTTCGCCTTCTCATCATCGGAGATCTTGTCTCCGTAATCCTTGAGCGATTTTTCGGTCGAATAGAGGAGACTGTCAGCTTCATTGCGAACCTCGATCCTCTCTCGCTCCTTCTTATCCTCTTCTGCATGGAGCTCTGCGTCCTTGACCATCTGGTCGATATCACTCTCGGAGAGGCCCGAAGAGGACTCGATTCTGATCTTCTGCTCCTTGCCGGTACCGAGATCCTTCGCACTTACATGCACGATGCCGTTCGCATCGATATCGAAGGTAACCTCGATCTGAGGAACACCACGAGGAGCTGCAGGAATTCCGATGAGATCGAATTTCCCGAGCGTCCGGTTCTGACTGGCCATTTCACGCTCACCCTGGAGCACGTGAATCGAAACAGCTGTCTGACCATCTGCCGCGGTCGAGAAGATCTGGCTCTTCCGTGTAGGAATGGTAGTATTACGTTCAATAAGCTTCGTTGCGATACCACCCAAGGTCTCGATTCCAAGTGAGAGCGGTGTGACATCGAGAAGCAGGACGTCCTTGACATCTCCACCGAGAATTCCACCCTGGATAGCAGCACCCATGGCAACGACCTCATCTGGGTTGACGCCCTTGTGTGGCTCCTTCTGGAAGATCTCCTTCACAATTGCCTGTACCGCTGGGATACGAGTCGATCCTCCAACCAAGATAACCTCATCGATATCGGCTGGAGAAAGCCCAGCATCCTTCAGTGCATTCAGACACGGCTTTCGGCTCCTCTCAACCAAGCTTGAAACCATCTGTTCGAATCGTGCTCTGGTCAGACTCATCTGAAGGTGTTTCGGACCGGAAGCGTCGGCGGTGATATAGGGAAGATTGATAGTAGTATCCTTGGTACTGGAGAGTTCGATCTTTGCCTTCTCTGCAGCCTCTCTCAGTCTCTGGAGAGCCATCTTGTCCTTCGACAGATCGATACCGTTCTCCTTCTTGAAGTTGTCCACCATCCAATCAATGACCACCTGGTCGAAGTCGTCGCCACCGAGGTGTGTGTCTCCATTCGTCGACTTAACTTCAAACACGCCATCGCCAAGTTCAAGAATCGAGATATCGAATGTACCACCACCGAGGTCGTACACTGCAATCTTCTCTTCCTTGCTCGAATCCTTGCCGAGACCATAGGCGAGTGCAGCAGCGGTAGGCTCGTTGACAATTCTCTTAACATCGAGCCCTGCTATTTTCCCTGCGTCTTTGGTCGCCTGTCTCTGAGCATCGTTAAAATATGCAGGAACAGTAATAACCGCCTCGGTGACTGTCTCACCGAGATAGTCTTCCGCAGTCTTCTTCATCTTCTGCAGAGTTGCTGCAGAGATCTCCTGAGGAGTGAATTCTTTATCTCGAATGACCACACGGATTTCGTCCGAGGGTCCAGCTTTTACCTTGTAAGAGACTTTTGTGATCTCTGAAGGGACTTCAGCAAACCGGCGCCCCATGAACCTCTTGATTGAGGAGACAGTATTCTCCGCATTGGTTACAATCTGGTTCTTGGCAGGCTGCCCGACAAGTCTCTCACCTTTTGCGGTATACCCGACAATCGAAGGAGTTGTTCTCTGTCCTTCTGAATTCTGGATGACGGTTGCATCCCCATTTTCCATGACCGCAACACATGAATTGGTCGTTCCTAAGTCAATTCCGATTATTCTACCCATGGTTCTTCTCCTTGAAATTCACCATCAACATTTGTACACGAGGCAGGAACAGCTAGCCGTCCCAAGCCTTCAATCATTATTTCAGCAATCTATTTACTGTGGCTTCCCAACTTTAACTTTAGCTGTTCTCAAAACTCTATCATGAAGATAATAACCCTTTTGCAATTCGGCAAGGACGGTTTCGGTGTCGATGGTGTCATCTTCCTCCATCATCATCGCCTCATGTTCATGGGGAGAGAACTCTTTGCCGACAATATCATCCATCCGTCTTAGCCCCCAATTTCGGTCCAGCATATCGAGTAGCTGTTTCCTGATGAGCTTCACACCCTCTGCATACGATTCTACATCTGAAGCCTGCGAAACAGCATCCACAGCACGATCGAAATCGTCAAGAATCGGAATCAGGTCATTCAGCAGTCTCTCGTTAGCAAACTGGACAGCCGACTCTTTCTCCCTGATAAGCCGCTTTCTATAGTTGTCCATGTCGGCGGCTTTCCTCATGAACGTCTCTTTCTCGGACGACAGTGCCTTACTGAGTCGATCCACTTCTGCTTCCAATTCCAAGATTCTGGCCTCCTGAGGGGATACGGATTCTTCCGTCTCAGCACGCTTTTCCGAGACTACGGTCTCTTCTGGTGCCAGGTCATGCAACTGCTCCTGTGCATCCTGTCCCGATTCCGCCCTCTTCTCTGTTTCCTGTTTGTCAGTTACTTTCTTCTCTTTCTTGCTCATGTCTTTCCCATATGTGCATACCAGTTATGTTCTGCAAACGTCTTGAGGTCATGCACTTTCGCTGTATGATCTGCCATCCACCCCTGACAGTCCCCCAAAACATACTCACACTGAAACATGAGCGTCAAGTGAATCGTCGGAAACTCTTCGGTAATTTTTCTACACTCCAGTAACCGAGATGGCCGCCTTCACGAAGTCTCTGAATAGTGGGTGTGGTCTTCCAGGTCTGCTCTTGAATTCTGGGTGATACTGAACTCCAACAAACCATGGATGGGCCGGAATC